>NZ_CABFKH010000001.1 GCF_901764975.1 Actinobacillus indolicus
GTTTTTGCGTTTGGGGCTAAGCATCCCGAAGATATGCTTCATACAAGCGGTGGGATGGTGAGAGAATTTTGTGGAAGGAGTGAAAGGATTTGCAAAAAAGTGAGGGGAACTGACCGCTTGTTAGTTATTAGAATGAGAGAGAAAAAAGCCTTGAAACGTTGTGCTTCAAGGCTTTATGTTATGTCCGTTTACGTCTGTTTAGGTTAATTTGGTGGAGATAATCGGGATCGAACCGACGACCTCTTGAATGCCATTCAAGCGCTCTCCCAACTGAGCTATATCCCCTAATCCTTGAAGAATAATATTCTTTCGCTTTTTTTCTGTCAATCTTAAAACATGCTAAAGAGTTTATTTGCTTAAAAATTAGCTGGGTTATTCATCTTTAAGCGTCATGAATTCTTCATAGGAAAGTACAGTTATCAGTTGTGGAGTAGATGTACCATTAGGTTTAAAAATAATGGTATTACCAGCAGGGATATAATATCCGTAAGCTTTATCAAATTTACCTTGATGTGTGAAGAGAATAGTATTTTGTCCTGCATCAGGTGGTGTCACAGTTCTATCACGTAGGTTTTGTAATGATTTATTCAGTTCTTGAGGATTTCTAAAATATAAAGAGCCAGTTAAATCCCTAGTAATTTGAATTGGTTCTCCAAAAGCAGATAATGCATGTTGCCATACAAAAAAGTACTCAGACGAAAGAACTCGATTTATTGGAATGTTGAGTTCTTGGTATTTTTTACCATAGTTTTGCATCATGACTTTACTTCGTTCTGAAATGCGTTGCCCATCATCAATAATGTTTTTTAATTTCGGATCAACTGGAGTACTTTTACCACCAGCACCAGTATAACGAAATACAATTACATGGCCACCTTTCTTTAGCTCTTCAACTAAATTGCTAGGTATAGATGTATTATTAAAATTTAGATTGCCCTTTTCTGCATGAAGTAAAGATTGATCGGTTAGTTCAGTTCTTTTTTCTATTGCATTACTCATTGGGCTTAATCCTATTAATAACCCTGCTATTGTTGCTACTTTTATCCAATTTTTCATAGAAAATCTCCTTATTTAGTTTGTTATAGAATAGTTTATTTATTGTATAAGATTATATAAAGGAAAGAATGTTCAATTTTTATTATTATAATGAATAAAAAATCTGCACCTTAATGAGTTGTTTTTTTAGTCCAACTTTTGGGTGCAGACAATGGTAGTCGAGGTTTGTTTTAAATAAATGAATTATTGTAATTCAATAAAGTTGATCGCTTTTTGAATACGCGCGAGCGTTCTCTCTTTGCCAACTAATTTTGCGGTAATATCCATAGATGGTGACTGACCTGAGCCGGTTACGGCAAGGCGGAATGGCATACCCACTTTACCCATACCGATTTCAAGTTCTGCCGCTGTTTGGTTCATTACATCGTGGATATTTTCAACGGTCCAGTCATCACAAGCGGTCAGTTTTTCCAATAATTTTGCAAGTGGTGCAATCGCTTCCGCTTTGAAGTTTTTCGCTACCGCTTTTTCATCGTAGCTATCAAATTCTTGATAGAAATAACGACTTTGGCTCGCTAACTCTTTTAAGGTTTTTGCACGTTCGCTTAATACAGGGATAATTTCTTCCAATGTTGGACCATTTGCTGTATCAATATTTTGATCATTCATGTGCCATGCCAAGTATTTAGCGACATGCTCGGCCGGTAAACTACGCATATAGTGTTGGTTTAACCACTGTAATTTCTCAGTGTTAAAGGCGCTTGCCGATTTGCTTACCGAATGAATATCGAATAATTCAATCATCTCTTCACGAGTGAAGATCTCTTGGTCGCCGTGCCCCCAGCCTAAACGTACGAGATAGTTAATTAAGGCTTCCGGTAAATAGCCATCATCACGATATTGCATTACGCTGACTGCACCGTGACGTTTAGAGAGTTTTTGACCATCATCGCCGTTAATCATCGAAACGTGTGCGTAGGTTGGAATTTCTGCCCCTAACGCTTTTAAAATGTTGATTTGGCGTGGCGTGTTGTTGATATGATCTTCGCCACGGACAACGTGGGTAATGCCCATATCCCAGTCATCTACAACTACACAGAAGTTGTAGGTTGGCGCACCATCAGTACGGCGGATAATTAAGTCGTCTAATTCGCTGTTGCTGATTTCAATGCGTCCGCGCACCGCATCATCAAAGACAACAGAGCCTTCCGTTGGATTTTTAAAACGAACAACGTGTGGTTCGCTTGGGTCGTGTGAATGATCGCCTAAGCAGTGGCGGTCATAGCGTGGTTTTTCTTTATTTGCTTCTTGGTTTGCACGTAATTCATCTAAACGCTCTTTGGAGCAATAGCAGCGGTATGCTGTGCCTTCTTCAATCATTTGATCGATCACTTGGTTATAACGATCAAAACGTTTTGTTTGGAAATAAGGACCGTGTTCCCACGCCAAGTTAAGCCATTCCATACCTTCAATAATCGCAGCCGTTGCTTCCGGGGTAGAACGCTCAAGGTCGGTATCTTCAATGCGTAATACAAATTCGCCGTTGTTATGTTTAGCATATAACCAAGAATAAAGTGCTGTTCTTGCACCACCAACGTGTAAATAGCCTGTCGGGCTTGGTGCGAAACGAGTACGCACTTTCACATTTGGATCTAAAGGGAAAAGGGTTTCAATTTTCATATTATCGCCTATGTTTTTTTGATTTTGATAAACAAAAAGATTTCCATATTTTACCCCTCTTGAGCGGAAATCCTAGTAGAAAATCAGCAATTTGGGCGAAAAATTCAACGAACAAGTAAAAAATAGCAAAAATGGATTGACTGAAAATTTTTGAACTCTATAATGCCACCCCACAACGACGGGCGATTAGCTCAGTTGGGAGAGCACCTCCCTTACAAGGAGGGGGTCACTGGTTCGAGACCGGTATCGCCCACCACTTCAACTTTTGAAGTCCGTTGTTACAATCTAATTTAGTTTGAAAAGGGCGATTAGCTCAGTTGGGAGAGCACCTCCCTTACAAGGAGGGGGTCACTGGTTCGAGACCGGTATCGCCCACCACTTTTTTAAAGTACCAACCTTTCAAACTTCCCATTAGTTTAAATGCTTATCTTAAAGTGGGCGATTAGCTCAGTTGGGAGAGCACCTCCCTTACAAGGAGGGGGTCACTGGTTCGAGACCGGTATCGCCCACCACTTAATCCAAGTGTTTAAACTAGTCGAAACCGCAAGGTATTCGGGCGATTAGCTCAGTTGGGAGAGCACCTCCCTTACAAGGAGGGGGTCACTGGTTCGAGACCGGTATCGCCCACCACTTTACTACTTTCCATCAAGTACCTTTTTATTTTAGAGATTTTTTTATTTGGTTCCTTGTATTTCAATTTTGTTATTTTTGTGATCCCCGTCGAAAAATTCATTATTTCAACTTTTCAAATCTTGTAAAAATCACTAGCCTAAACAAGCAGACAACAGTAGAATTGCCGACTTTAATTTAACTAAACCCTAGCAAAACTAACCTTTTGCCACAAACCGTGTAACAACGAGGCTTTCAAACAATGTCTGAACAAATTCAAGCAACGGACGCAAGTTGCAATTCAACCAAAACTGAAAAAATTAACTTATTAAACTTAAACCGTCAGCAGATGCGTGAACTGTTTGCGGAAATGGGTGAGAAACCATTCCGTGCCGATCAGCTGATGAAATGGATTTATCATTTTGGTGAAGATAATTTTGATAATATGACCAACATCAACAAGGTGTTGCGTGAAAAATTAAAACGGATCGCTGAAATTAAAGCACCTGAAGTTGCCGTAGAACAACGTTCTGCCGACGGTACAATCAAATGGGCGATGTGGGTTGGCGACCAGCAAATTGAAACGGTGTATATCCCTGAAGATGATCGTGCCACCTTGTGTGTTTCTTCGCAGGTAGGCTGTGCCTTGGCTTGTACTTTCTGCTCAACGGCGCAGCAAGGCTTTAACCGTAATTTGAGCGTATCTGAAATTATCGGGCAGGTGTGGCGAGCTTCAAAAATTATCGGTAACTTTGGTGTAACAGGTATTCGTCCGATTACCAATGTGGTAATGATGGGGATGGGTGAGCCGTTGCTGAATATGAATAACGTTATTCCGGCAATGGAAATTATGTTAGACGATTTTGCTTATGGTCTGTCTAAACGCCGTGTAACCCTTTCTACATCAGGGGTTGTACCTGCGTTGGATAAAATGCGAGAGCAGATTGATGTGGCGTTGGCAATTTCATTGCACGCACCAAATGATGAATTACGAGACGAACTAGTACCAATCAATAAAAAATACAATATCAAGATGTTGATTGATTCGGTGAATAAATACTTGGAAGTATCAAACGCTAATCACGGTAAAGTGACGATTGAATATGTGATGTTAAGTCACGTCAATGATGATGTGGAACACGCCCATCAGCTTGCTGAAGTGTTAAAAAATACCCCAAGTAAAATCAACTTGATCCCGTGGAACCCGTTCCCGGAAGCACCTTATGCGAAGAGTTCAAATACGCGTATTGATCGCTTCCAAAAAACTTTAATGGAATATGGTTTTACGGTGACAGTGCGTAAAACTCGTGGTGATGATATTGATGCTGCCTGCGGACAGCTTGCAGGTGATGTGATTGACCGCACTAAACGCACCCTTGAAAAACGTAAATTTGGCGAAGGGATTGCGGTTCAAAATCAATAAAGACAGATATAAGAAAGATATGTAGGGACGCCACGCTTGGCGTCCGTTTAATCTAGGCTTGTGTAAAAGTAATACTTAAAGGACGCCAAGCGTGGCGTCCCTACAATTTGCTTTAAATCTAGGAGTTAAATGATGACCTTCGCAAAATTTTTCCGTAATTTGACCGCTTGTAGCGTGGCGTTATGGCTTGTTGCTTGTACAAATCAAACCGCAAAGGTGGATTTTAACCGTTCAGAAGCCGTCAAAGCTCGTATTAATTTAGCACTTGCTTACCTTGAGCAATCTGATTTTCCAAAAGCGAAAGAGAACATCGACAAAGCGCTGGAACACGATGCAAAAGACTATTTACCGCACTCTGTGCTTGCCTATTATTACCAACAAACTGGCGATAGCCAAAAAGCAGAAGAAACCTACCA
Organism: Actinobacillus indolicus; assembly: GCF_901764975.1. Taxonomy (GTDB): domain Bacteria; phylum Pseudomonadota; class Gammaproteobacteria; order Enterobacterales; family Pasteurellaceae; genus Glaesserella; species Glaesserella indolica_B. The sequence goes on from NZ_CABFKH010000001.1 coordinate 5,125, forward strand.
ACAAGCGCTTGAGTTAAGTAAAACACAGAGCAAAAATAATCAAGTTCGCCCTGATGTATTGAATAACTACGGTACGTTTCTCTGCAAACAAAAACAGTTCGACAAAGCCTATCGGCAATTTGAAACGGCATTAACCAGTCAAGAATCCTATTACAATCAAGCAGATACACTAGAAAATATCGCCTTATGTGCCAATATGGAAAAGAATGTGGCTAAACAAAATGAGGCTTTAGAGGCTTTGGCGAAATTAGCTCAAACAAGGGCAGATAAACTTCGCCCGCTTTTTAAATAGCGTGATGGGACTTTCCTCGAATAATGTTTTGTAATTGCTGAAGCCCATTTAATCTCGTACTAGTCAAATGACGAGTTATCTGCAAATCATCAAAAAGCATTTGAATTTCAAATGATTGCAATGCTTCAGCTGATTTTTCCGTAACAAAAGCAATCAACACCACTAACAATCCTTGCATTAAACGAGCTTCGCTATAACCTTGTACTTGACGTGGCTCAAGCTGAAAATCAAACCATAAACGGCTTTCGCAACCGTGAATTTCTTGCCACTGTTCAAGCTGTTGTTCGGTCGGTTTGGGTAATTGACGGCTTAATTGAATTAACAAGCGGTATCTTTCTTCCCAAGATTTGCAAAGGGCAAACTGGGCATTGATTTCATCAAATGTCATAAAATCCTAGTAAGTATATCAACGATAAAAGGCTATATCATACTGCGATTTTTTGTTAAAATCCCCCGATTTTTATCGATTTATAAAAGGAATAGAAAATGTCTGTAATCCCTATGGTCGTTGAGCAAAGCTCAAAAGGCGAACGTGCCTATGATATTTATTCCCGTCTGTTGAAAGAGCGTATTATTTTCTTAAATGGCGGTGTTGAAGATGAAATGGCAAAATTAATTATTGCTCAAATGCTCTTTTTAGAAGCAGAAGATCCTGAAAAAGATATTTATCTTTATATTAATTCCCCTGGCGGTGTGGTCACGGCAGGTTTAGCGATTTACGATACGATGAACTTTATTAAACCTGATGTCTCTACATTGTGTATGGGGCAAGCCTGTTCAATGGGGGCGTTTTTATTATCCGCAGGGGCGAAAGGTAAGCGTTTTGCATTACCTAACTCTCGTGTGATGATCCACCAGCCTTTAGGCGGTTATCGTGGGCAAGCGACGGATATTCAAATTCACGCACAAGAAATTTTAAAATTGAAAGAGATGCTAACACGCAAAATGGCAGAACATTGTTCACAGCCTTTTGAGAAAGTGGCTCAAGATACAGAACGTGATAATTTTATGTCTGCGGAAGAAGCGAAAGCCTACGGCTTAATTGATGACGTTGTAACAAAGAGATAGTGAATAATGGCAAATTTTGAGAAAGAACCACATTGTAGCTTTTGTGGGAAGCGTCGTAATGAAGTCGATGCGTTAATTGAAGGTACAGAAGGACATATTTGTAACGAATGTATTGAAGAGTCTTATGCGTTAATTAATGGAACAGACGAACCATTGATTGATGAAAATGAAGCTGAGAGCCAAGATGTGTTAGGCAATGTGCCTACCCCACACGAAATTCACGCACATTTAGATGATTATGTGATCGGACAAGAACACGCTAAAAAGGTGTTGTCGGTTGCGGTTTATAACCACTACAAACGCTTACGCAATGCACTGTCTGACAATAAAGAGAGCGAAGGCGTTGAGTTAGGTAAAAGTAACATTTTGCTTATCGGCCCGACAGGAAGTGGTAAAACATTGTTGGCAGAAACTTTGGCACGCCGTTTAAATGTGCCTTTTGCTGTGGCTGATGCAACAACGCTGACGCAAGCAGGTTATGTGGGTGAAGATGTTGAAAATGTGATCCAAAAATTGCTGATGAAGTGTGATTTTGATAAAGATCAGGCTGAACGTGGCATTATTTTTATTGATGAAATCGACAAAATTACCCGTAAATCAGAAAATCCATCATTGACCCGTGATGTATCAGGGGAAGGGGTTCAGCAAGCGTTGCTGAAATTGATTGAAGGCACTATTGCGAATATCAATCCACAGGGTGGACGCAAACACCCGAAACAAGAAACAATTCCAGTTGATACGTCTAAAATTCTCTTTATTTGCGGCGGTGCATTTGCTGGGCTAGATAAAATTGTCGAAGCTCGAACTAACACACAAGGCGGAATTGGCTTTAAAGCGGAATTGAAGAAAGATAAAGATCGTCAGGCACTCACGGAATTATTCAAACAAGTTGAGCCTGAGGATTTGGTGAAATTTGGTTTAATTCCGGAGCTAATTGGGCGTTTGCCTGTTATCACACCGCTTGAAGAACTTGATGAAAAAGCACTTATTAACATTTTGACAGAGCCGAAAAATGCGATTATCAAGCAGTATCAAGCCTTGTTCAAAATGGAAGGTGTGGAATTAAAATTCACCAAAGATGCTTTAGTGGCGATTGCTCAAAAAGCGATTTCTCGCAAAACTGGGGCAAGGGGGCTACGTTCTATCGTAGAAAACTTGTTACTCGACACGATGTATGATTTACCATCATTGAAAGCAACTAAAGTGACAGTGGGTAAAAACTGCATTGAGAAAGGTGAAAAGCCGAAGGTGGAATAACTTAATAAGGGGCATTTATGCCCCATTATCATTAGAAGAAAGTATGAAAATCTGGCAAACAACATCTTTTATCACTTGGCTACTTGCCCCACTCTCTCTGCTTTTTTGGTTGATTAGCCAAATTCGAGTGATGTTATATCGCAAAAAAATCCTAACATCTTACCGCTCGCCAGTACCAGTCTTAGTGGTAGGAAACATTTCCGTTGGCGGAAATGGCAAAACACCTGTGGTTGTGTTGTTGGTCGAACAGCTTCAACAGCGTGGCGTGAAAGTTGGGGTTATCTCGCGTGGTTATGGTGGGAAAAACAAGCAATTCCCACAGTTAGTGACTGCCGATAGCGATCCCGAATTAATGGGCGATGAGCCGGTACTCATTGCTCAACGGACACTCGCCCCTGTGGCAATTTCGCCAAACCGCCGACAAAGTATTGAACTATTATTAAGCCAATTTGAGCTAGATCTAATTATTACTGATGATGGCTTACAACATTATGCCCTTGAACGAGATATGGAGTGGGTTGTCGTTGATGGCGAGCGTCGTTTTGGTAACGGTTTTGTCCTGCCAGCAGGTAGCTTGAGAGAACTTCCAAGCCGTTTAAAGTCGGTGCAAGCGGTGATTTGCAACGGAAAATCTGCACAAGCAGGCGAACATCTAATGCAGTTAGAACCTGAATGGGTGATCAATCTAAAAACAGGCGAGAAAAAACCGATAACCGATTTTTATCATCAGCCAGTGATTGCCCTTGCTGGCATTGGCTATCCACCTCGTTTTTTTATGATGTTACAAGAGCTTGGCATTCAGCTTAAAGCGAGTTATGGCTTCGCCGATCATCAACCTTATGCGTTAGACATCATCGAACCTTTGCAGAAAGACGGCTTACCGCTATTAATGACCGAAAAAGATGCGGTAAAATGCCGTAGCTTTGCTCAACCGAATTGGTGGTATGTGCCTGTTTCTGCAAAATTTTCAGCACAAGATACCGCTTGTTTATTAGAACCCGTCCTTGAATTAGTGAGAAAACAGAATGAACGAAAAACTGCTTAATACTATCGCTTGTCCAATCACTCAAACAAAATTAGAGTGGGATAAGGAAAACAACCGTTTAATTAGCCGTTCGGCGAATGTCGCTTACCCAATTGAAAATGGCATTCCTGTGTTGTTGCCAGAGAAAGCGGAAAAGCTATAAAGCAAAACGGAAACCTTTTGGTTTCCGTTTTTTTGTTTTCTATCTATTATCTCGCACGGAAGATAATACGACCTTTGCTTAAATCATACGGTGTCATTTCTACGGTAACTTTGTCACCCGTTAAAATACGAATGTAATTTTTACGCATTTTTCCTGAAATATGTGCAGTAACGACGTGTCCGTTTTCAAGTTCCACACGGAACATCGTATTAGGTAAGGTTTCTAAAATTGTACCTTGCATTTCAATGCAATCTTCTTTAGCCATTTATTCCTCTTTGAATTAGGTTTAAGTTTAGTTTATCAATAGTGCCAATTTCGGCAAAAAACGGGCGATATTATACTCTCCCTAGCCCGAATTACAATCATTTACGGCGAAAAGCCCGTCGGCGAGAGTGAAAACGTTGAGTTTGGCTTTTCAATGTCGCAATAGGCAATTTAATTGGCAATGGTGCAATGGCATGATTTCTGCCTGAAAAATAGAAAAAACAGCTAACAAACAATCCACCCGCTAAAAATAATATAACCAACTCCCCGTAAAGTAAGTGAAACAGCTCATTAATTTTACTTTGGGTTGTTTGGCCATATTGAGAATTAAAGGTGACTCTCAAAAAACCGACTAAATCATCCTGAGCCAAAATGGGTTCGACAATTTGTTGTGTTGTTTTCAGCTCATTTTGCTCTTCATGACTTAATTTAGGTTTAAATTCCAATGCATTACTACTTTGTGCTAACAACGTACCAGAAGGTGAATAAAGATTGGCATCAATCACAAACTCTTCTTTGGCAAAGGTATCTAATGCTTCGACTAGCTCTTCGGTTTTTGCATTTTTTACTAGCATTAACGAAAATAATTTTGCTTGCTGACGCACGAGCAAATGAGAAAGGTTTGTGACTTGATTAACACCTGCAAGTTGCGAACCAACTTTAAAATGGTTTATGCCATTTAAGATAATTGCAACAATCACGCAACAAAGCACAACAATTATTGCAATAATGCTACTTTTTACCGCTTTTTCACGAGAAATATACATAGTTGCCCTCATAAATTACGCGTGATTGTAACACGGAATTTTGTTAAATTAGCAAAAATTCAACACAACATCTTGGAAGCCTTATGCCACACACTTTTTTTATTTATAGCAAAACATTAACCGATGAACAGATTGCACAATTTGCTGAAAGCAGTTCTTCAACCTTGATCAAGCAAGCAGAATATCTTGGCTATCATATTGCATTTTTTCAGGGAAATCTGACCGCTTGCTTACGGGAAAAGGCACAAACGGTACAAGCCGATTTCAGTGCGCTCGACATTACACCAACTCTTTCAGAAAAAGGATTGTTAGTGATGGATATGGATTCAACGGCAATCAAAATTGAATGCATTGATGAAATCGCTAAACTGGCTGGCACAGGCGAGATTGTGTCGGCGATTACCGCAAGTGCAATGCGTGGTGAGCTAGATTTTGAACAGAGTTTGCGTAAGCGTGTTGGCACGTTGGCAAATGCTCCAGAGAGTATTTTACAAACCGTGCGAGCAAACTTACCGCTTATGGACGGCTTTGAGCAGATGGTTAAAATCCTAAAATCGCACGGCTGGCAATTAGCCATTGCTTCCGGCGGATTTGATTATTTTGCGGATTATCTCAAAGACACTTATGGCTTAGATTATGCGGTATCTAACCAGCTTGAGATCGTAGAAGGAAAACTGACAGGGCAAGTGCTAGGAAAAGTTGTTGATGCACAATATAAAGCGGAAACCTTAAAATCGTTAGCGGAACATTTTGCGATCCCGACTTCTCAATGGGTTGCAGTAGGCGATGGAGCAAATGATCTGCCGATGTTGAAAACTGCTAGTCTTGGCGTTGCCTTACACGCCAAACCAAAAGTACAAGAACAGGCAGAATTTGTGGTAAACTTTGGGGATTTAACGGCGTTGGTTCTATTACTTAATGCCAAAACAATTTTTAATGAATAAGGGGAATAAAAATGCCATCTTTTGATATTGTTTCAGAAATTACGATGCACGAAGTGCGTAATGCAGTTGAAAATGCTAACCGTGTGCTAAGCACTCGCTATGATTTCCGTGGTGTAGAAGCGGTGATTGAGCTTAATGAGAAAAATGAGAGTATTAAATTAACAACTGAGTCGGATTTCCAACTTGAACAGTTGATTGAGATTTTAATCGGTTCTTGTGTAAAACGTGGAATTGAACACAGTTCGCTAGATATCCCGACTGAAAGTGAACATCACGGTAAACTGTATAGAAAAGAGATCAAACTCAAACAAGGGATCGAGTCAGATATGGCGAAGAAAATCACGAAGCTGATTAAAGATTCCAAAATCAAAGTGCAAACCCAAATTCAAGGGGATTCTGTGCGTGTAACGGGTAAATCTCGTGATGATTTACAAGCGACCATTCAACTGGTAAAAGCGGCAGAATTAGGGCAGCCGTTCCAGTTTAACAATTTTAGAGATTAATCAATCTCTTCTGTAAAGATAAAAAAACGTCATGTAATTTGGAATACATGACGTTTTTAATTAGCGTAAAAGATTAACTATTTTTCATAAAACGCTGGATTCTGCCTGATGCAATTTCTTCATCTCGAATGGTCATAATTTCACACCCATCTTTGGTAATCACGATTTGATGTTCATACTGAGCAGAATGGCTACGATCTTTCGTTTTTACTGTCCAACCGTCGCCCATTAAACGAATTTCTTTCTTACCCGCATTGATCATTGGTTCAATCGTAAAGACCATACCTTCCTGTAAAATAACCCCTTCATCATCAGCGTAATAATGTAGTACTTGCGGATCGCTATGAAATTGATCGCCGATACCATGCCCACAATATTCGCGAACCACTGAAAAGCCTTCTTTTTCCGCATATTGCTGAATAACTTTTCCAATCTGATTTAAACGAATACCTGGTTTTACGGTACGTAAAGCAATATAGAGTGATTCTAATGTTACATCTAAAAGGCGTTTATCTTTAACACTAGGCCCACCAACGACATACATTTTTGAGTTATCGCCAAAATAACCGTCTTTGATCACCGTCACATCAATATTTAGGATATCGCCTTTTTTTAGCTTTTTATCGGGACTTGGAATACCATGGCAGACAACTTCATTGAGAGAAATGCACGTCGCATTAGGATAGCCGTGATAGCCTAAACAAGCAGGAATTGCTTGCTGTTCTTTTTCAATATATTCGTGACAAATACGATCTAATTCGCCTGTGGTCACGCCTTCTTTTACGTAAGGTTCGATCATCACTAATACATCGGAAGCAAGTTTACAGGCTACACGTAGTTTCTCAATTTCTGCATCAGTTCGGATTGGAATATTTTTCATTTTTACATCTCATTCAAATTAATACGATAAGCTTACATTGGCTTATTTAACTTGTCATCATACACTATTTTTCACTTTCTTGGTTTACCGATTGCCCCGTCGGCTTTCTCCGTTTACCAATATTCTTCGTATCTTTGTGACGGACTTTCACTTTTTTCTTCAAGCTCTCTTTTTTCTCTTCTTTCTTTTTCTTAATCCGCGCTTTCTCTTTTTTCGATACCGTATTCACTTCACTATCTTTCGGGGCTTTGGTGCGTGGTGCTAAGCCTTCAATAATACGTGGTTTTAATGGCTCTTCCGTATAACGTTTAATTTTGCCAAGTAGCTTGTAATCGTGAGCTTCGACTAACGATACGGCTGAACCTTTTTTACCTGCACGAGCTGTACGCCCGATACGGTGTAGGTAAGTATCCGCACTGTATGGCAGGTCAAAGTTAATCACAAAATCGACATCATCAATATCAATCCCACGAGCTGCCACGTCCGTCGCCACCAACACATTTACCACACCGTCTTTTAAGCGAGCAATCGCTTGATTACGTTGTGTCTGTGCCATTTCGCCTTCCAGATAAGTTGAACGAATACCACGTTTACGTAAGGTCTCGCTTAGCTCTCGCACACTTTCACGGCGACGAACAAACACAATGCTTCGTTCAATCTCAAATTCACTTATCAAACGAGCAAGTAATTTGGTTTTATGTTCAAGATTATCTGCGTGATAATACCACTGCTGAATTTTCTTACGTTCACGGCGACTTGGCTCTGCGTCAATCTGAACGGGATCATTTAAAATGCGTTCAGCAAAATCCACTAACAATTCGCCTTCCAAGGTGGCAGAAAAGAGCCAAGTATATTTACGCCAACGGGTTTCCGCCGCGATTTTTTCGGCATCTTGCCCGAACCCCATTTGCAACATACGATCTGCTTCATCAAAAATTAAAATCTCGACAGAACGGCAATCAAAATTTTCTTCTTGAATATACTGTTGTAAACGCCCCGGTGTTGCCACCACAAGATCTTGATTAGTGTTAAACACTTCGCCGTGGTTTTGATAAGCGACACCGCCTGTAATGGTGGCAATTTTCAAGTTGGTAAATTGTGCCAACTCTTCCGCTTGCTGTGCAACTTGCATCGCTAATTCACGGGTTGGCGTTAAAATTAAAATACGTGGTGGACCGGGTTTACGGCGTGGGTGATCGAGCAAATGTTGTAACGCAGGCAATAAAAATGCAGCAGTTTTTCCTGTGCCTGTCGGTGCCGAACCCAACACATCTCGCCCTTCCATTGCAGGCGGAATCGTTTCTTGCTGAATAGCCGTTGGGCGTTTATAGCCTTTTTTATCCAACGCTTGCAACAGCTCAGGGCTTAAATCAAGTTCTTCAAAAGTGGTTAAATTGTTCATTTTGTTCTCTTTCATATAAAATGGGTGATAGCTACAAATATAATGCCATCACCACCGCATTTTCTCGCCCACCATCTTGGGTCGGGTAGTAATTCTTCCGCACCGTCACTTCATTAAAGCCTAGTGAGAAGTAAAGTTTTTGTGCTGTTGTGTTTGAAGCTCTCACTTCAAGCCATAATGTCGTGATCTGTTTTTGTTGAAGCTGAGCGATCAACGCTTGCAACAGTTGCTTGCCATAGCCTTTTCCTTGATAGGCAGGATCAACTGCAATATTAAACAGTGTTGCTTCATCAAGTACAAACTGACAGATCGCAAAGGCAACAATGCGGTTTTCAACGGATAATTTCAAATTCAAATAGCGTTCGCCTTGACTGTTTAACAGTGTCCCTTTCGCCCACGGCACTAAATGGGCTTGCTGTTCGATCTCAAAAAGGCGGTCGAAGTCGTTTTCTAAAACGGGGGTAATCACAAAGTTTCCTCAAGTTGCGGGCAAAAAGATTGCATTTGTTGCCAAAGGTGGCGTTTTTGTTGAGCTTGGCAGAGATATTGCCAAGACTCGCATTTCCAAGCGGTCTGATTTGCAAATTTTTTTGCAAATCGCACCGCTTGTTGTTCAGGTTGGATCAGCCAGAAAATCGGTTGATGATCGAACTGTAAACGCATTGCTTGCTCAAGGCTAATCCATTGATATTGCTCGTGATTTAATTGCAAGGCTCGTAAAACATCTTGAAATAACCCTGTCTGTTGGTGATCTTCTTCACATATCACCACTAATTTCACCGTATCCGCCAAGCGAATTTGTGCATCACCTTTGAGTACTTGCGGTTTAACAAGTATCCATTGGGTTATATTCATTTCTGTTAGAAGCAGATCTCGGCGATTCATCATTTTTCCTCATAAAAAGTTGGGGAATAGTAGCAAAAATCGGTAAAATGCAGAAATTATTTTGCATTAAATTTGGAAATTTATGTTATCAATCGAAAGCGAAGTGCTTGAACGCCACCTGAGCGTCTTTGAGCAAAAAAATGTGTTGTTATTTGGCGATGTGCGTGATGATTTTTCAGGTCTGATTCAGCCGATAGCAAAATCTGTGGCGGTGTTCAGTAGCTATTTTGATTATGCTAGCCATTATAATAACGTGGAATTTGGCTTGGAATGTTATCAGCAAGCAGATTTAGCGGTTTTTTATTGGACAAAGAATAAGCAAGAGTGTCAATTTCAGTTGTTACAATGGCTTGCAACCGTTCCAGTTGGGCAGGAACTGCTGGTGATAGGTGAAAATCGTGTCGGTGTGCGTTCAGTGGAAACCTTACTTGAACCGTTTGGCGAGATTGCCAAAATTGATTCGGCTCGTCGTTGTGGGTTGTACCATTTTAGGCTGGAAAACGTGTCTACTTTTGATAGCAAAAAATTCTGGAAATCTTACCGCTTGAATGATCTCAATGTGTTTGCTTTACCTGCGGTATTTAGCTCGGCAGAGCTGGATAATGGCTCTAAATTGTTACTTTCCACTTTTAATAAAGGCGATGGATTGAAAGGGAAAGTGTTAGATCTTGGCTGTGGGGCTGGGGTGATTGGGGCATGTCTAAAACAGCAATTTCCGAAAATCAAGCTGACGATGTCAGATATTCACGCCATGGCATTGGAATCAAGTAAGCGAACACTGGTGGAAAATCAGCTGGAAGGCGATGTGGTAGCAAGTGATGTCTTTTCCCATATTGATGGGCGTTTTGATCTGATTGTGTCAAATCCACCTTTCCACGACGGTGTAGATACCGCATATCGTGCGGTAGAAGAGTTGATTGCCCAAGCTAAACAACACCTTAACCGTGGTGGTGAGCTACGCATTGTTGCCAACGCTTTTTTACCTTACCCCGATTTATTGGATAAGGCATTTGGCAGACATCAAGTGTTAGCGAAGTCGAGTAAGTTTAAGGTCTATTCGGCGAGAGCCTAGTTAAAACAGCCAACAGCAATTTGCATCTTAATTGAGCTAAGATGCAGATTGCTTATGCCGTTTTAATGACGTTATTTAGTGAGTAAATCGAGTGCTTCTTGATATTTTGCCACGGTTTTTTCAATGACATCGGCAGGCACTTTAGGCGCTGGGGCTTGTTTGTTCCAACCGCTGTTTTCCAACCAATCTCGAATAAATTGTTTATCAAACGATGGCGGATTTGTCCCTTCTTTATAAGTTTCAACCGACCAAAAACGGCTTGAATCTGGGGTTAATACTTCATCCATTAATGTTAATACGCCATTTTCATCTAAACCAAATTCAAATTTGGTGTCACAGATAATAATGCCTTTTGTTAAGGCATAATCTGCCGCTTCTTTATAAAGACGAATTGCCGCATCACGCACTTTTGCGGCAAGCTCTGCACCGATTTGGCGTTCACATTCAGCGTAACTGATATTGATATCGTGATCGCCTACTTCCGCTTTGCTTGATGGTGTAAAAATTGGTTCAGGCAATTTGCTTGCTTCAACTAAACCTTCTGGTAATTCAAGACCACAAATTGTGCCTGTTTTTTGGTAATCTTTTAAGCCGCTGCCTGTTAAGTAGCCACGAACAATCGACTCAATTTTAACAGGGGTTAAACGCTTACACACGACCGCTCGGTATTGAATCGCTTCCGCTTCTTCCTTTGGAAGCACGTCAAAGACAGAATCGCCCGTAAAGTGATTTGGCATAATGTGCGCTAATTTATCAAACCAAAAGTTAGAAATTTGGGTCAGAATTTCCCCTTTGCGTGGAATCGGATCATCTAAGATGACATCAAAAGCGGATAAGCGATCCGTTGCTACCATAAGCATACGTTTATCATCAATTTCATAAAGGTCACGGACTTTACCCGAATAGATTTTTTTTAGGCTGATTTGCATGGCAGGATTCCTATTAGATTGAACAATTCAGGCTAATTATAGCAACTTACGCAAACGTTTGCTATTTGTCATAAAAATAATTTATCTTTAAAACAAAAAAAGCTTGTCATCTTTCTCTTTTTATCGTATTTTGTGAACCATTCATTTTTGGAGCAAAACTATGACAACTTTTATTCGCACTCACCATCATCACCATTTGACCGACTAATCTTTCGGGCATTTGGCGTGTTCGGAAGATAACTTCCGAGAGCGAATAGCAGGCTAACAGCACAGATTCACAACCCCTCGGAAGACAACTATCGAGGGGTTTTTCTTTATTCAAAATAAAAACAGAAGGAACACAATATGTCAGACAACAGACTTCGCATTGCAATGCAGAAAAAAGGACGTTTAAGCAAAGATTGCAGTGAATTACTCAAACAGTGTGGGGTAAAAATTACTTGGAATGAACAGCGTTTGATCGCTTATTCCGAAAATCTGCCGATTGAAATTTTACGTGTACGTGATGACGACATTCCGGGGCTGGTGTTTGACGGCGTGGTGGATCTCGGTATCATCGGCGAAAACGTGTTGGAAGAGGAAGAATTAGGGCGTTTATATGCTGGCGAATCGGTCGAATATAAAAAGCTCCGTACCTTAGATTTCGGGGGTTGTCGTTTATCATTAGCGATTGATCGTGACCGCACCTACAATGGCGTACAAGATTTCAAAGATGCCCGTATCGCCACCTCTTACCCAAACTTACTCAAACGCTACATGGCAGAACAAGGCGTGCCGTTTAAAAATTGTCTATTAACCGGTTCTGTAGAAGTGGCGCCAAGCGCAGGACTTGCCTCGGCGATTTGCGATTTGGTTTCCTCTGGCGCAACTCTTGAAGCAAACGGTTTAAAAGAAGTCGAAGTAATCTATAAATCCAAAGCTTGCCTGATTCAACGTGCCGAACCGTTGAGCGCCGACAAACAAGCCCTCGTCGATAAACTGCTCACCCGCATTCAAGGCGTACAACAAGCAGCCGAATCTAAATACATTATGCTCCACGCTCCGAAAGACAAACTCGAAGAAATCACCGCATTGCTACCGGGTGTTGAAAATCCGACGATTCTCCCTCTTGCACACGATAATTCCAAAGTTGCTATGCACGTGGTCAGCCAAGAGAACTTATTCTGGGAAACGATGGAAAGCCTCAAAGAGATCGGGGCTAGCTCGATTTTAGTGTTACCGATTGAGAAGATGATGGAGTAGTTATTGTTACTTTTCTTTGCGTTGCCAAAGAAAAGTAACCAAAAGAAAGGCAACCCTACTTCGCCCCTGATCTTCGCTTTATTTGAATTTGCTTAACGGAAAAATTTAAAACTCGCTTGCTACGCAAGCTCAAACACTAAATTTTTCCTACAAATTCAAAGTCGCTCAGGGGGCTCAGAAGGGAAAATAGAGCCGCAGAGCGGCTCAATTATGCGTAACCTAGTACGGCTTTGCCGTGCTAGGCAAAAAAGGAACGATACGATGCAAACCCTAATTTGGAACGATTTAACCGAAACGGAAAAACAACAAGCCCTAACACGCCCTGCGATTTCCGCATCAAGCGACATCAAAAGTGCGGTGGAAAATATTGTCAATTTAGTGAAAATCGAGGGTGATAAGGCGTTATTTGAACTAACAGCAAAATTCGATAAAACCGAACTTAACAGCCTTGTGGTATCAAAAGAGCAGATCGAACAAGCGACAAAACGCATTCCAGATGAACTAAAACAAGCAATTCAAAATGCCTACCGCAATATCAAAACCTTCCACGAAGCGCAAAAAACGCAAGTCGTGGATGTGGAAACCCAAGCGGGCGTGCGTTGCCAAGTGCTGACTCGACCGATTCAACGTGTGGGCTTATATATCCCCGGCGGTTCTGCGCCGCTGTTTTCGACAGTGTTGATGCTAGCCATTCCCGCCAAAATTGCCGGCTGTCAGAAAGTGGTACTCTGCACACCGCCACCGATTGCCGATGAAATTCTCTACACCGCCAATTTATGTGGGGTCGAAACGATTTATGCCGTAGGCGGAGCACAGGCGATTACGGCGATGGCGTTCGGCACGGAAACGGTGGCGAAAGTGGATAAAATCTTTGGGCCGGGCAACGCTTTTGTGACCGAAGCCAAACGCCAAGTCAGCCAACAGCTCAACGGTGCTGCGATTGATATGCCGGCAGGGCCTTCAGAGGTGTTGGTGTTAGCCGATCAATTTGCCGATCCTGATTTTGTCGCCAGCGACTTGCTTTCCCAAGCGGAACACGGCGCCGACAGTCAAGTGATTTTGGTCACGGATAGCCTTGAGCTTGCTCAAGCCACCGAACAAGCCATCGAACGCCAACTTGCAAAATTACCGCGTAAAGAGACCGCTTGTAAGGCACTTTCGCATAGTCGGGTATTTATTGCTGAAGACTTACAACAATGTGTTCAAATCAGTAATGCCTACGCTCCCGAACATCTGGTAGTGCAAGTGGAAAATCCAAGAGGCTTGCTCGAGCAACTGGATAACGCCGGCTCAATTTTCCTCGGTGCATACAGCCCTGAATCTATGGGCGATTACGCCAGCGGCACTAACCACGTACTACCAACCTACGGCTACACCCGAACCTATTCCAGCCTTGGTTTAGCGGATTTTAGCAAACGAATGACCGTGCAAGAACTCACTCCGCAAGGATTTAAAGACTTGGCAAAAACGGTGGAACTGATGGCAAGTGCGGAACAGTTAGAAGCGCATAAGCAGGCGGTGTCGATTCGATTGGCAAAGATCGAAAAATAATTGTAGGGGCTAATCACATTAGCCCCAAAGCAAAACGTAATTAGGGCAAATGTAATTTGCCCCTACAAGGAATAAAATATGCAAATCTCACAACTCTCCAGAAAAAACATCCAAGCCCTTACCCCATACCAATCGGCACGCCGTTTGGGGGGCAATGGCGATGTGTGGCTGAATGCCAATGAATACCCGACTTCGCCGGCTATTGATGTGCAATTATCGGCGTTTAACCGCTATCCTGAACCGCAACCGCAAGCGGTGATTGAAGGTTACGCCACCTATGCCGGCGTTGCACCTGAAAACGTATTGGTTAGCCGTGGCGGTGATGAAAGTATTGAATTGATTATCCGTGCTTTTTGCGAGCCGACCGACAGCGTGTTGTACTGCCCGCCGACTTACGGAATGTATGCGGTGAGTGCCGAAACCTGCGGTATTGCGCTGAAGACTGTGCCTTTAACTGTTGATTTCCAACTGAACTTACCTGAAATCGAACGCAATTTAGACAGCGTGAAAGTGGTGTTTGTGTGTAGCCCGAACAACCCGACAGGCACGCTCGTCAAGCGGTCGGATTTGCTCAAACTTTTGCAAATCACCGCAGGCAAAGCGATTGTGGTGGTGGATGAAGCCTATATCGAATTCTGTCCGCAAGCGACAATGGTCAATGAACTGCCAAATTATCCGCACTTAGCCATTATCCGCACGCTTTCTAAAGCCTTCGCTCTTGCTGGCTTGCGTTGTGGTTTTACCCTTGCTAACGCTGAATTGATTAACGTGCTACAAAAAGTCATCGCCCCTTACCCGCTCCCTGTACCTGTCGCCGATATCGCCACTCAAGCCTTGAGCGCACAAGGTATCGAACAAGTCAAACAACGGGTGGCAGAGGTTTTAACACTGCGCGCCGATTTGCAAAAAAATCTTGAAAACTTACCGCTTGTAGAAAAAGTCTTTGAAAGCGACGGCAACTATTTGTTGGTTAAATTCCAAGATGGCCCGAAAGTATTCAAAGCATTGTGGGAGCAAGGGATTATCTTAAGGGATCAGCATAAAGCATTGGGATTGGCAAACTGTATTCGGATTACGGTGGGAACGAAAGAGGAAAATGCGAGGGTGGTGGAGGCGATTGGGGCAGTATAAGTGCACAGCCCCGTACTGTGTACGGGGTTAATCTAGTTGCATTGCTCTGCAATGCAGGATTGGAGGTACATCTTGAGTTATACCAAAGCGATATACCATATTATTTTTCGTACAAAATTCGGCGCTCCAACAATTTGTGAAGAAAATGAAAAGCAGCTATATAACTACATTTGGGGCATAATCAAAGAGTTAAAATGTGATTTATACCAAATAAATGGAATGCCTGATCATCTTCATTTATTAGTCGATTTACATCCGATGATTTCAATCGGCGAATTTGTGCAAAAAATTAAGATCAGTTCACATAACTGGATTGATCAAAATAAGACGTTATTTCCTGATTTTTATGCTTGGTCGATCGGCTACTGTGCATTGACATATAGCGAGTTGGAAAAAGAAAAAATTAAGAATTACATCAAAAAACAAAAAGAACACCATAAATCACAAAATTTTATGGATGAAACTAAATTTCTACTGACATCAGCAGGAATTGAAATTAACGAAAAATATTTCGAAAGAGACATATAATTTATGTAGCAAGAGTGCAGAGCACTCTCACTAGATTAACCCCGTATGCAATACGGGGAAAAACAACAGCAAAAAAGGAAAAAATTATGCAACCAACCCTTTTCATCGACCGCGACGGCACCTTAATTGACGAACCGAAAACCGATTTTCAAATCGACAGTTTAGAAAAACTCAAATTTGAGCCGAATGTCATTCCCGCCTTGCTCAAGCTCAAACACAAATACCGTTTTGTCATGGTGAGTAATCAGGACGGCTTAGGCACGAGCTCATTTCCGCAAGAGACCTTCGACAAACCGCACAATGCGATGATGGAACTATTCTGCTCGCAAGGCATTGAGTTTGATGAAGTGTTAATTTGCCCACATAAGCCTGAAGACAACTGCGATTGCCGCAAACCGAAAACTAAGTTGTTGCAAAAATACATTGAGCGTGAACTGTTCGATCCTGCCACCAGTTTTGTGATTGGCGACCGTGCTACGGACGTTCAGTTGGCGGAGAATCTCGGTATTCGTGCGTTGCAATATCACCCTGAAAAATTAAATTGGGATTTAATCGCAGAAAAACTGCTAGGCGAAGCGGTGACAAACATCGGCGACCGTACACCACGCTATGCTGAAGTGGTGCGAAAAACCAAAGAGACCGACATCAAAGTGCAAGTATGGCTGGACGAAACCGGTGTGAACGACATCAAAACTGGCGTAGGCTTTTTCGACCATATGCTCGACCAAATCGCCACCCACGGCGGTTTCCGTATGAATATCTCGTGTAAAGGCGACCTATGGATTGACGAACACCACACTGTTGAAGACACCGCCCTTGCTCTCGGTACCGCTTTGAAACAAGCTATCGGCGACAAACGTGGCATTGCCCGTTTTGGTTTCGTCTTACCAATGGATGAATGCAAAGCCCAATGTGCCATGGATTTATCCGGCAGACCCTTTATCAAATTCAAAGCAGATTTTAAACGTGACAAAGTCGGCGATTTCAGCACAGAATTGACGGAACATTTCTTCCAATCCATCGCTTTCACCATGCTCGCCACCTTGCACATCAAAGCCAAAGGCGACAATGACCACCACAAAATCGAAAGCCTGTTTAAAGTCTTCGGCAGAACCTTACGCCAAGCCATCCGTATTGAAGGGAATGAGTTGCCGAGCAGTAAAGGGGTGTTGTAAATGACCAACCTAGTCATCATCGACACAGGCTGTGCAAACCTGTCTTCTGTAAAATTTGCATTCGACCGCTTGAATATTCAAGCAGAAATTAGCCGTGATTTGGCGAAAATTAAATCGGCGGATAAATTGCTGTTACCAGGTGTGGGGACGGCGATTGCGGCGATGAAAAATCTGCAGGATCGTAAGCTGATTGAAACCATCCAAAACGCTACTCAACCGATGCTTGGTATCTGTTTGGGGATGCAGCTGATGACGGAATTTTCCACCGAAGGTAATGTGGAAACTTTACGCCTGATGAACGGCAAAACGGAGCTTATCCCGAATACAGGCTTGCCGTTGCCGCATATGGGCTGGAACCGTGTGCGTTATGTGGCGGATCATCCGCTTTTTGCCAGTATTGAACAAGACAGCCATTTCTATTTTGTACATAGTTATGCGGTATTGCCGAATGAAAACACTATCGCCACAGCAGATTACGGCGTGCCGTTTTCCGCAGCGTTGGGCTGTAAAAATTTCTACGGCGTGCAATTTCACCCTGAGCGCTCGGGCAAAAACGGTGCGCAGTTATTAAAGAATTTTGTGGAGAATATTTAATCACCGACCAGGCTTTTACAAGCGGTCAGATTTTAGAATAAATTTACAAAGGCACGAGCAAGACACGTGCGCCAACAAGATAACAGGAAACACAACATGAAAAAATCCATAATTATCCCCGCCCTTGATTTGATTAACGGGCAGGTGGTGCGGTTGCACCAAGGCGATTATGCCAAACAGACGACTTATAGCGATAATCCGATTACGCAATTTCAAGACTATGTGGCACAAGGGGCTGAGCAGCTGCATTTGGTAGATTTAACTGGGGCGAAAGATCCTGCCAAAAGACAGACCGCACTTATCGGCGAGATTATTGCAGCGACCAAATGTAAAATCCAAGTGGGGGGCGGTATTCGCACCGAGCAAGATGTGGCGGATTTATTGGCGGTTGGAGCGAACCGTGTGGTGATTGGCTCAACAGCGGTCAAAGAGCGTGAAATGGTTAAGAGCTGGTTTAACAAATACGGTGCGGAAAAATTCGTGTTAGCGTTGGACGTAAACATCGATACAAGCGGTCGAAAAATCATTGCGATTAGCGGTTGGCAAGAGGCGAGCGGTGTGTTGTTGGAAGAATTGATTGACGATTTCCAATCGGTCGGTTTGCAGCACGTGTTATGTACAGATATTTCCCGTGATGGCACGTTGGCTGGCTCGAATGTGGATTTATACAAAGAGATTTGTGCGAAGTACCCTGATGTAAATTTCCAATCATCGGGCGGTATCGGTTCGCTAGCCGATATTCAAGCGTTAAAAGGCACGGGCGTGGCGGGTGTGATCGTGGGGCGTGCGTTGTTGGAAGGAAAATTTAATGTGGCGGAGGCAATTTCATGTTGGCAAAACGGATAATCCCTTGTTTAGACGTGCGTGATGGGCAAGTAGTCAAAGGCGTGCAGTTCCGCAATCACGAAATTATCGGCGACATCGTACCGCTTGCTAAACGCTATGCGGAGGAAGGGGTGGACGAATTGGTGTTCTACGATATTACCGCTTCTTCAGACGGTAGAACGGTGGATAAAAGCTGGGTGGAGCGTGTGGCGGAAGTGATCGATATTCCGTTTTGCGTGGCGGGCGGTATTAAAACCATTGAGGATGCGGAGCAAATTTTTGCTTTTGGTGCAGATAAAATCTCTATAAATTCGCCCGCACTTGCCGATCCTGAACTGATTTCTCGCCTTGCAGATCGCTTTGGTGTGCAAGCCATTGTGGTGGGGATTGACAGCTGGTTTGAGAAAGAAACAGGTAAGTATTGGGTCAATCAATACACTGGCGATGAAAGCCGCACCCGTCAAACCAACTGGCAGTTGCTTGATTGGGTTGCCGAAGTGCAAAAACGTGGCGCAGGCGAAATTGTGTTGAATATGATGAACCAAGACGGCGTACGCAACGGCTATGATTTAGTCCAGCTGAAAAAAGTGCGTGAAGTCTGCCACGTGCCCTTGATTGCTTCGGGCGGCGCAGGCGAAATGGTGCATTTCCGTGATGCGTTTGTGGATGCGAATGTGGACGGAGCCCTGGCGGCGAGTGTGTTTCATAAGCAGATTATCAATATTGGGGAATTGAAAGAGTATTTAGCTCAGCAAAATGTTGAGATTCGTCGTTAGTACCGACAGCGACCTTGTCGCAATCGGTTACGCATAGTTCGGTGGCTTTGCCACCGTTTTGGGATATAAAATGAGCTATACAAGATTGCTTTATCATATTGTTTTTCGTACAAAATACGGTTTGCCAACTATTGTGGAAGAACACGAAGAAATTTTGTATCGGTATATTTGGGGCTATACAAAAGAGCAGGATGCGGTTCTTTATCGAATAAATGGTATGCCAGATCATTTGCATTTATTGGTCGAATTAAAAGCTACTACTAATGTGGCAGATTTTGTGAAACATTTGAAAAATAGTACTCATTTATTTTTAGAGCAACATCGTGATTATTTTCCTGATTTCTATGCCTGGTCGAAAGGTTATTGTGCTTTAACTTATAGCGTACGAGAAAAAGCACAAATCATCAATTACATTAAAAATCAAAAAGAGCATCATAAAAGTCAAAATTTTGTGGATGAAATTAAATTTTTGCTCACAGATTATGGTATTGAATATGATGAACAATATTTTGAAAGAAATTTATAAAGGGTGGCAAAGCCACCCAATTATGCGTAACCTAGTACGGCTTGCCGTGCTAGGGCAAAACAAGGATTAAAGAATGATAAACACAATAGACTGGCAAAAAGTAGACGGTTTACTCCCCGTTATCGTCCAAAACGCCCAAACTTGCGAAGTCCTAATGCTTGGTTATATGAACCAAGAAGCACTAGACAAAACATTAGCCGAGAAAAAAGTGACCTTTTTCTCTCGCACCAAACAACGTTTATGGACGAAGGGGGAAACCTCGGGGCATTTTTTAAATGTGGTGGATATGAGCTTGGATTGTGATAACGACACCTTGCTGATTTTAGCCAATCCGATTGGGGAAACCTGTCATACGGGGGCGGAAAGTTGTTTTCATCAGTTTGAAACGCAATCCGAAGGCGATTGGACGTGGTTCAGTAAATTAGAACGCACCCTTGCCGAACGCAAAAATGCCGTTCCTGAAAGCTCTTACACAGCAAAACTTTATGCGAAAGGCACGAAGAAAATTGCACAGAAAGTCGGTGAAGAAGGCGTTGAAACCGCACTTGCGGCTATGGCGAAAGATCGTGAAGAACTCGTGGGCGAAGCAGCAGATTTGGTCTATCACCTCACGGTGTTATTGCATAACGAAGGGCTTGCTTGGCAAGATGTGATTGCAAAATTAAAAGAACGTCATCAGGGCATAGGTTTACACCCTGAAGGCTCAAATAAGTAGGTAGGGCTAGCGGTAGATGAGCATACCGAGATGTTTAATCTACTGCGCCATCTGATGTACCACTTTCATAAACCCATCCGCGGTGGCATAAACTTCTTCTTTGCCTTGAGCTTTTAAAATCATATCGGAAAGCTCACGGAATGCGGAATGTCCGCCTTTACGTGTTAAGACTAAATCAGCTTGATTTTTGACATAATCAAAGGCATCGCCCACAGCAACCGCTAACCCACAGACTTCAAATGCAGGTAAGTCCAGCGTGTCGTCGCCTAAAAATGCAGTTTCTTCGGCTGAAACCCCCGCTTGTTGCATTAATTCAAAACAGGCATCTCGCTTAGACATTTTGCCAAGTTGGAAAAGAGGAATGCCTAAATCCTTAATGCGACGGCGTAAAATCGGAGTATCGCCACCTGATAGCACGCCAACTTGAATACCACAAGCAAGGAGCATTTTGATCCCTAAACCGTCTTTCACATTGAAGTATTTTAATGCTTCGCCATTTTCAGAATAATATAAGCTCCCATCAGTAAGTACACCGTCCACATCGGTAATCACAAGTTTAATTTTTGTTAGTCTTTGCATAAGTATCCTTGATTTCAGTTAGGTGGAGTTTTATGATCTTGCCCATTATAGCCTTTTGGAGTAACCAATGTCGATTTCTCAAAATTTAGCGACAATTTCTCAACAAATTCAACAACATTGTCAGCAAGCTAATCGCCCTGAACAGAGTGTGAAACTGCTTGCGGTGAGCAAAACCAAACCCATTTCAGCCATTGCCGAAGCCATTGAAGCAGGACAACGTGCTTTCGGAGAAAATTATGTGCAAGAAGGCATTGAAAAGATTCAACATTTTGCGGATAACGACACATTAGAATGGCACTTTATCGGTTTATTACAATCGAATAAAACTCGTGTCGTGGCGGAGCATTTTGATTGGGTTCAAACGATAGACCGGCTTAAAATTGCACAACGTTTAAACGAACAACGCCCCGATCATCTGCCTGCGTTGAATGTCTTAATTCAAATTAATATCAGTGATGAAACATCTAAATCGGGTATTTCTGCTAAAGAAATGTTAGAATTAGCCACTCAAATTAGCCAACTGCCACGTTTAAAATTGCGTGGTTTAATGGCAATTCCGAAGCCTGAAAGTGAGCCTGAGCAACAGAAAATCGCCTTAGCTCAAATGAATGAACTGTTTCTTCAATTACAATCTCAATTTGAAGGGATTGATACGCTATCAATGGGAATGTCTGATGATATGCAAAGCGCGATTGAATGCGGTTCAACTATGGTGCGTATCGGCACGGCGATTTTTGGGGCAAGATCTTAAATTTGATTGCACTTAAAGACAAATATTCTTATCCTTTCCATATTCAAAAAAACTAAGGGAAAAGCTATGCAACCTAAAGCAAAATTTAGAAAAGATTACCGTCAGCCTGATTTTACTATTCATCAAATTTATCTTGATGTTCAGCTTGATCCTGAGCAGACGATTGTCACATCGACTTTGTCGGTCGTGCGTAAAAATGCGGACGCGACTACATTACGTTTAGATGGGCATAGCTTTGAGTTTTTATCGATTAAATTTAATGGCGAGCCATTTAAAGAATATCAAAAAGATGATGAGTCTTTGACCTTAAATTTAGCCCATTTCCCTGCGGATCAATTTGAGTTGGAAATTCAGACCAAGCTCAATCCATCAACCAATACATCACTACAAGGGTTATATCAGTCGGGTGAAGGGATCTGTACTCAATGTGAAGCTGAAGGTTTCCGTCAGATTACGTATATGCTTGATCGCCCTGATGTACTTGCAAAATATCGCACCAAAATCACCGCTTGTAAAAGTAAATATCCATACCTGCTTTCTAATGGTAATCGTATTGCGCAAGGGGAATTGGACGATGGTCGTCATTGGGTGGAGTGGGAAGATCCGTTCTTTAAACCAAGCTATTTATTTGCCTTAGTCGCAGGGGATTTTGACCTGTTGCAAGATAAGTTTATCACGATGAGTGGACGTGAAGTTGCCCTTGAAATCTATGTGGATAGAGGAAATCTTGACCGTGCAACTTGGGCGATGGAGAGCTTAAAACGTTCAATGAAATGGGACGAAGAGCGTTTTGGGTTAGAGTACGATTTAGATATTTATATGATCGTGGCGGTTGATTTCTTTAATATGGGGGCAATGGAAAATAAAGGGTTAAACATTTTTAACTCGAAATTTGTGCTGGCTAATCCTCAAACTGCAACGGACGATGATTATTTGAATGTTGAAGCGGTGATTGCTCACGAGTATTTCCATAACTGGACAGGCAACCGTATTACTTGCCGCGATTGGTTCCAACTCAGTTTAAAAGAAGGTTTAACGGTTTTCCGTGACCAAGAGTTTACTTCAGATTTATGGTCAAGATCGGCAAAACGAATTGAAGATGTGCGTTTGTTGCGTGCGGTACAATTTGCTGAAGATGCAAGCCCGATGGCACACCCTATTCGCCCTGAAAAAGTGATTGAAATGAATAACTTCTATACAGTTACCGTCTATGAAAAAGGGGCGGAAGTTATTCGTATGATCCATACCTTACTCGGCGAAGAGCGTTTCCAAAAAGGAATGAAACTCTATGTAGCAGAAAATGATGGTACGGCAGCAACTTGCGAAGATTTTGTGTCTGCAATGGAACGTGCTTCGGGGGTTGATTTAACTCAGTTCCGCCGTTGGTATAGCCAATCAGGTACACCTGAATTAACAATTTCTGATGAGTATGATGAAAAACATCATACTTACCGCTTACATGTTTCTCAAAGTACGCCTCCAACCGCCGATCAGATTGAAAAAGTGAATTTACATATTCCGTTGAAAGTGGCGTTATATGGTCAAGATGGTAAGAAAATCAATTTACAACACGAATTATTAACCGTCAGTGATGTGTTAGATGTAGTCCACGAACACCAAACCTTTGAGTTCCATAATGTACAACAACGTCCAGTGCCTGCACTGTTGTGTGATTTTTCTGCCCCTGTTCGTTTAGATTATGACTATTCAACAGAACAGCTTTTGACGCTCTTGAAATTTGCTGAGAATGATTTTGTGCGTTGGGATGTGGCACAAATGTTGTTTAACAATGAGTTGCGTGAGAATCTAAGTCGCTACCAACAGGGCGAAGCAATGGCATTCTCACAAGGTCTGTTAGAAGCACTCACCTTTGTGATCGACAATGCAAATAAAGATCCGGAACTCGCCGCTTTAACCTTAACCTTGCCAAAAGAAACGGAATTTGCGGAGTTGTTTAAAGTAATTGATCCTACGGGCATTGCGGATGTTCGCCACTTTATGCAACAAGCGATTGCTGATGAATTAAAAGATCGTTTCTTAGTCGTTTACAACCAAAATAAATTAACGGAATACCGTGTGGTTGCCGAGGATTTGGCAAAACGTGCATTACGCAATGTTTGCTTGTCTTACCTTGCCTTTACCGAAGTGGGTAATACCTTGGTACACAAGCATTATCATCAAGCAAACAATATGACAGATTCTTTGGCTGCACTCTCAGCTTCAACCAAAGCACAACTTGCTTGCCGAGATCAGCTTCTTGCCGATTTTGAACAAAAATGGCAACACGATGGCTTAGTGATGGATAAATGGTTTGCTTTACAGGCGACACGCCCTGATGAAAATGTGCTTGAAATTGTGCAAAATTTATTAACGCACCCAAGTTTTAACTTTAAAAATCCAAACCGTGTACGTTCACTTGTTGGGGCATTTGCAAGTCAAAACCCAAGTGCGTTCCACGCCATTGACGGCTCAGGTTATCGTTTCTTGGTCGATATGTTGATTAAGATGAACGAAAGTAATCCGCAAGTGGCGGCACGTTTAATTGAACCGTTAATTAAACTTTCTCGCTATGACACTCAACGTCAAACCCTGATGCGTCGTGGCTTAGAGCGTTTGAAAGGCTTGGATAATCTTGCTCGTGATCTGTTTGAAAAAATTGAAAAGGCGTTACAGTAATGATCTGGCATAAAGCGTTATTTTCCTTTCATGGAAGACTAAACCGTAAAGGCTTTTGGATCGGTTTTGGGATCAATTTTACATTTTTATTTATTTTTGCAAATTTTATCTTAAATCCGACCGCTTTCAGTTGGATCAGTGTTCTTCCTTTAACGCTTTCATTTTTTAGTCTGTCAGCAATTATTGTGAAACGCTTACATGATCGCAACCGCTCGGGTAAAGCACTGCTGATGGTAGGCGTGCCGATTTTATGTTATCTCGCCTCTCTTGCTGCACAAGGGACAATGGCGTGGTTACTTGGTATTATGATGCCAGTATTTATCTCGACAATCTTAGTAATGGAGTGGGGTGTATTTGCAGGAAACCCTGAGACGAATCAGTATGGTGAGAAAGGATTGAGCGTGAGATTTAGATAATATGAGTTCCTCTCTTTTCAAAGAGGGGGAGCTAGTTACGAATTTTAATAACAAACAAATTCAAAATGACCGAAATAAAACTTAATTACCACAAAACCCATTTTTTAACCTCTGCACCTGATATTCGCCATTTACCTGAAGACAGTGGCGTGGAAATTGCCTTTGCAGGGCGTTCAAATGCAGGGAAATCGACAGCATTAAATGCCTTAACGAATCAAAAAAACTTGGCTCGTACGTCTAAAACACCAGGGCGTACGCAGTTAATTAACTTATTTGAAGTAGAACCAAGTTGTAAATTAGTCGATTTACCTGGATATGGCTATGCGGCGGTGCCTGAGCAGATGAAACTTCAATGGCAACGCTCTTTAGGTGAATACTTGCAGAAACGAGAATGTTTACGGGGCGTAGTAATTTTAATGGATATTCGCCACCCGTTGAAAGATCTCGATCAGCAGATGATCGAATGGGCAGTATCCGCAGAATTACCTGTGTTATTGCTACTTACCAAAGCGGATAAACTCAGCCAAAGTGCGAGAAGCAAAACCGTTAAAATGGTGCGTGAAGCGATTTTACCGTTTCAAGGCGATGTGCAAGTCGAAGCCTATTCTGCATTAAATCGTATTGGTATTGATAAACTTGCGACTAAATTAGATAGTTGGTTCGCCGAAATTTTTACACAAACCCAAGAGGGATAATCTTATGTACAACTTAACCGAATTACGCCAAGAAACCGATGAAATCATTGAATCTTTATTAGCCGATGGAAGCGATCCTGAAGCCCTTTATATTATCGAACACCACGTTGCTCACCACGATTTCGATAAACTCGAAAAATTAGTGGTAGATGCTTATAAGTTGGGCTATGAGATTTCTGAAGCGGAAGAAGTGGAAGAAGAGAATGGCGATCTTGTGTTTGTGTGCGATATTGTCAGCGAAATTAAATTAGATGCGGAACTTATTACCGCTCAACAAAAAGAGCTACTGCCGTTAATCGAAAAATCGGGTGCGGTCTATGAAGGCTGGGGCACTTATTTTGAAGACCCGAACAGCGATGAAGATGAATATGGCGATGACGGCGAATTTTTCGATGACGAAGAGGATGATTTTGACGATGAACGTCGTCACTAATTGAATAGACAAGCGGTGAGATCTTGCAAATGTTTTGCAAAATCTGACCGCTTGTTCTCTATAACCCTTTTTTTACCCAATATTGATACGGCTTAGTATCTGTTTGACTTTTTAATAGCTGATGATCCATAAATTGACAAAAACTCGGAATATCACGAGTAGTTGCAGGATCGTCAGCAATAATTAGCAACACTTCGCCATCTGCCATATTGCGAATGGTTTTACGAGTAAGCATTACGGGTTCAGGACAACGTAGCCCTAGGGTATCTAAAGTGTGGTTAATGGTTAGTTCGGTCATCGTTATTATTCAAAATTAAAAATTACAGGATATATATGCAACAGCTTTTTTCTCAACACATCGCACGTATTCAACAAATCGTACAGCACGCCTTAGAGCTGGCTCGTCTTGACGGGCTTTGGATTTATGCAGGGCAGGCAAAATATCATTTTTTAGACGACCAAACATCGCCATTTAAAATCAATCCGCATTTTAATTATATTTTCCCTGATCCCACCGCAGAACAAAGTTGGCTTTTTTTAGACGGTAAAAATAAACCGAAACTCTATTTTTATGCCCCGCAAGATTATTGGCATTGTACGCCAAATCCGCCGACATCGGCATTTTTTGCTGATGAGTTTGAGTGGCAAATGCTCACGGATAGCCAACAAATTCAACAATATATCATTAATCCGACCCGTTGTGCCTTTATTGGTGAACAAACGGAGTTGGCAAAATCACTAGGTTTTGAGCATATCAATCCACAGAAAGTGCTAAATGTACTGCATTTTGAGCGTTCGATCAAAAGCGAATTTGAAATTGAGTGCATTTATCAAGCTCAACTCACCGCTTTAGCTGGACATCAAGCGGCAAAAGAGGCTTTCTTTGCCGGTAAAAGTGAGTTTGAAATTAATTTAGCCTATCTTCAAGCGACCAAGCAATCGGATAATAATGTACCTTACGGCAATATCGTCGCAATCAATCAGCATAGTGCAATTTTACATTACACAAAATTGGATTTCACGCCGCCTTGCGAACGCCACAGTTTTTTACTTGATGCTGGCACAAGCTATTTTGGTTATGCCTCTGATCTCACCCGAACTTATGCCTTTGATCCACAAAGTGAATTTGCAGCAATGATTGCTCAAATGGAACAGTTTAAACTGGATACGATTGCTGATATGCAAGTGGGGATGAATTATCTGAGTTACCATACTCAAATGCACCGTTGGATCTCGCAAATGCTTCACCAGTTTGAGTTTGTGAAATTACCTGCCGATCAGATTTTTGAAGAGGGTATTAGTCGTACCTTCTTCCCACACGGTTTGGGGCATCAGCTCGGCTTGCAAGTCCACGATGTTGCAGGTTTCCAACAAAATCACCGTGGCACACGCAAAGCACCGCCTGAGATTTACCCAAGTTTGCGTTGCACTCGTGATTTAGCCGAAGGTATGGTGCTTACCATTGAACCTGGGTTCTATTTTATTGAGATGTTGCTAAATCAATGGAAAAACCACCCGCTTGCTCGTTTCTTTAACTGGCAGAAAATCGATGAATTTAAACGCTACGGCGGTATTCGGACGGAAGATAACATAGTGATGAGAGCGACGGGTGCAGAAAATTTAACAGTAAAAGCAGCAGAAAAGATAAATAATTATTGAATTAATTTGCATAATTATGCATAATGACCGCCATAACAAGCGGTGAGAACCGCTTTTTTATTTGCAAATCATTTTTTAGTACAAAGGATACTGATATGACACTCTGGGGTGGACGTTTCACACAACAAGCAGATCAACAATTTAAATATTTCAACGATTCATTACGCTTTGACTACCGTTTAGCATTACAAGATATTGATGGCTCAATCGGTTGGGCAAAAGCGATTCATTCTGTTGGGATTATCAATCAAACTGAATTAAACGATCTTATTCAAGCATTAAAACAGTTACGAGCTGAGGTTGCACCTAATTTAGCCATTGTGCTACAAGAAGATGCTGAAGATATTCATAGCTGGGTTGAGCTTCAACTGATTAAGAAAGTCGGTGATCTCGGTAAAAAACTGCACACAGGACGTAGCCGTAACGACCAAGTTGCCGTCGATATGAAATTATGGTGTAAAGCCCAAGTGCTTTCACTACAAGAGTCTATCCGTGCGTTACAAGAAAAATTAGTGGAAACTGCGGAAGCTAATCAACTTTCGGTAATGCCAGGTTATACCCATTTGCAACGCGCTCAGCCGATCACCTTTGCACATTGGTGTATGGCATATTACGAAATGTTAGAACGTGATTACAGCCGTTTAACTGATGCTTATAAACGCATGAATACTTGCCCATTGGGTTCAGGTGCGTTAGCTGGTACGGCTTATGCAATCGATCGTGATTTACTGGCACAAGATCTTGGATTTGAAATGGCGACTCGTAACAGTTTAGACAGTGTATCTGACCGTGATCACGTTTTAGAACTTTTGGCAGCAGCGTCTATCAGTATGATGCACCTTTCCCGTTTTGCAGAAGATCTCATCATCTTTAACAGTGGCGAATCTCACTTTGTCGAACTTTCGGATCGTGTGACTTCAGGTTCATCATTAATGCCACAGAAGAAAAACCCTGATGCTTGTGAGCTAGTGCGTGGTAAAACAGGGCGTGTGTTTGGTGCATTAAGCGGTTTATTAGCGACCTTAAAAGGCTTGCCGTTAGCTTATAACAAGGATATGCAGGAAGACAAAGAAGGGATTTTCGATGCTATTGAAACGTGGCAAGCGTGCGTCAATATTTCAGCATTAGTGTTAGAAGACATTAAAGTCGATACCGAACGCACCAAAGAAGCAGCACAACAAGGATATGCAAATGCAACAGAACTCGCAGATTACTTAGTCGCAAAAGGTATTCCGTTCCGTGAAGCACACCACATTGTCGGTGAAGCGGTGGTTTATGCAATTAGCCAGAAGAAAGCCCTAGAAGAACTGAATTTAGATGAATTCAAGCAATTCCATTCAGTGATTAGCGATGATGTTTACCCGATTTTATCGTTAGACTCTTGCTTGGCAAAACGCTGTGCCAAGGGTGGTGTGAACTTAGAGCGTGTGGCTGAGGCGATTGCAGCGGCAAAACAAAATCTAAATTAATAATAAGAATGGGGATGTAGCGATACATCCCTTTTGTCTATATAAAAGGAGTAAATATGACAAAACAACTTACCCCAGAGCTTGTCTTGGTCGATTATAACCAAATTCCAGTCCTTGAAATTACGCACCCGAAAGTGAAAGCGAAGGTGGCTTTACAGGGAGCGCATTTATTGAGCTGGCAACCGATTCATGCCGAGCAAGATGTATTTTGGCTGAGTGAAGTTGAGCCATTTGAGCAAGGCAATGCTATTCGTGGCGGTGTGCCGATTTGTTATCCGTGGTTTGGCGGTGCAAAACAGCCACCACACGGCACCGCTCGTAATCGCTTGTGGGAGCTATCTCACTATCAAGTTCAAGCAGATCAGGTCAAACTTGAATTTAGTCTGTTTGATGAAAATCAGCAATTGGAAGCCAAAATGGAGATGGAACTAGGGCTAACTTGCCAGTTGCGTTTTACCCATTTAGCCGAAGGCGAAGCACAAGTGGCGTTACATAGTTATTTCAATGTTAAAAATGTTGAGCAAGTGGAGCTGTTCGGCTTACCAGAACAGACCTTTAATTCCCTTATTCAGCAACAGCAAGCGGTCAGTTCACCACGCAAAATTGCAGAATTGGTAGATGAGATTTATCGTGCTAATCAACAACCAACGTTGATCCAAGATCTTGGCTATTCCCGTCAAATTATGGTTGAACATCAAAATGCCAGCGAAGTGGTGGTTTGGAACCCGTGGCATAAGGCAATGAGCGGAATGAGTGAAACGGGATACCGCACGATGGTGTGCGTTGAAACTGCTCGTATTCATCAATTAGTGCAATCAGGTGAACAAGTTAGCATGAAGATTAGCGTCAAATCCCTGTAATTTATGATATGATTTGCCCTATCAAGCCCGATGGGGCATTTTTATTTTGAGAGAATAGTATGACAATGTTAAAAAATGATCGTTATTTAAAAGCATTATTGCGTGAACCTGTTGATATGACACCTGTTTGGATGATGCGTCAAGCAGGGCGTTATTTGCCTGAATATAAAGCGACCCGTGCAGAAGCAGGGGATTTTATGTCGTTATGTCGCAATGCGGATTTAGCGTGCGAAGTGACTATTCAGCCTTTACGTCGTTATGCGTTAGATGCGGCAATTTTATTCTCTGATATTTTAACTATTCCAGATGCAATGGGATTAGGCTTAAGTTTTGGTGCAGGGGAAGGCCCTAAATTTGCTCGTCCGATTGAGCGTAAAGCCGATGTCGATCATCTGCCTATTCCTGATCCTGAACAAGAACTGCAATATGTGATGAATGCGGTGCGTACTATTCGCCGTGAGTTGAAAGGCGAAGTGCCATTGATTGGTTTTTCGGGTAGCCCGTGGACATTAGCGACTTATATGGTTGAAGGTGGAAGTAGCAAAGCCTTTACCAAAATCAAAAAAATGATGTATGCTGAGCCTGCGTTGCTACACGCTCTGTTAGACAAACTGGCTGACAGCGTTATTCTTTACCTGAATGCACAAATTAAAGCAGGTGCTCAGTCAGTAATGGTCTTTGACACTTGGGGTGGCGTATTGGCACACCGTGATTATAACGAATTTTCCCTACGTTATATGCACAAAATCGTCGATGGCTTAATCCGTGAAAATGAAGGTAGAAAAGTGCCTGTGACCTTATTCACGAAAGGCGGAGGTCTATGGTTGGAAGCCATTGCTGACACAGGCTGTGATGCAGTGGGGTTAGACTGGACGGTGGATATTGCTGACGCTCGTCGCCGTGTTGGACACAAAGTTGCATTGCAAGGCAATATGGATCCAAGCGTACTCTATGCAAGCCCTGAACGTATTGAACAAGAAGTAAAAGCGATTTTAGCCGGCTTTGGGCAAGGCTCAGGTCACGTTTTCAACCTTGGTCACGGTATTCACCAAGATGTTCCAGTGGAAAGCCCGAAAGTGTTTGTGGATAGCATTCACGCCTTTTCACAGCAGTATCACAAATAAGGATAACGAATGAGAAACCCTATTCATAAACGTATCGAGCGTTTTGAAACTTGGCAACATCTTACCTTTATGGCGTGTTTATGCGAACGTATGTACCCTAACTTCCAGCTCTTCTGTGAAGTTAGCAAGCGGTCAGATGATGTCAAAATTTTCCAAAATATCTTAAATTTAGTCTGGGAACATTTAACTGTCAAAGGGGCGAAAATCAATTTTGAGAACCAACTCGAAAAATTGGAAAGCATTATTCCTGATGTCAATGAATTTGATTTTTACGGCGTATTCCCTGCCGAAGATGCTTGCCAAGCATTAGCAGAAGTTTTACATAGTATTATCGCAGGAGAAACGTTGGAGCAGGCAATTAAAATTAGCCAAATTTCACTTTTGACTGTGGCAACCTATTTAGAAACACAAGCTGATCGCAGTTTAAATGAACAAGAACTGAAAAATGCACCAGAAATTCAAGACGAATTAGATGTGCAATGGCAGGTTTATCGTTTGCTTAATGAATGTGAAGAAAGGGACATTGAACTCATTTTAGGGTTAAAAAATGAGATTAGAAGTAGTGGAATTAGTAATATTGGGTTAATTTTTAATCAATAAGTGTGACTTAGCTAACAAATTCTGCATTATTTACTTTGAGAATAAGGCGGTTTGAATTAAGCTAAGCAATGCTTTTACGCAATTTTTTATTTAGGCAATTCATGCCGTCTTACTGATCATATCTTTAGAGGATAAAACTATGAACAAAACTGAGTTAATCGATGCAATCGCAGCAGGTGCAGAATTAAGCAAAAAAGATGCTAAAGCAGCATTAGAAGCGACTTTAAATGCAATTTCTGAAAGTCTTAAAAAAGGTGATGCAGTTCAACTAATCGGTTTCGGTACTTTCAAAGTAAATCACCGTAAAGCTCGTACAGGTCGTAACCCAAAAACTAACGAAGCAATCGAAATCCCAGCAGCTAACGTGCCAGCATTCGTTGCAGGTAAAGCATTAAAAGATTTAGTAAAATAATTTCTTTATAACGAATTTTAATTAAAGCCTAGAGATATCTAGGCTTTTTTGCGTTTATCAGATTGTGATTTTCCGTTACAATAGCGATATTTGAAATACAGATAAACAAGACAATGAAAGCATCTATTATTAATAAACTAGACAGCCTAAGCGAACGCCACGAAGAACTACAAGCCTTATTGGGCGACGCAACAATCATCAGCGATCAAGAAAAATTCCGTGCTTATTCCAAAGAATACTCTCAGTTGGAAGAAGTGGTTAGCACCTTTAATCGTTGGAAGAAATTACATAGCGACATCGAAGAAGCACAAATCTTACTAGATGATCCCGATATGAAAGAGATGGCAGCCGAAGAGATTGAAGCAAACAAAGCCGAAATCGAACAACTTGAACAACATCTGCAAATCTTATTATTACCAAAAGATCCGAATGATGAATATAACTGCTTCCTTGAAATCCGAGCTGGAACAGGCGGTGATGAAGCAGGTATTTTCGCAGGCGATTTATACCGTATGTACAGTCGCTATGCGGAAAGCAAACGCTGGAGAATTGAAGAATTAAGTGCTAACGAAAGCGAACAAGGCGGATATAAAGAGATTATCGTCAAAATCAGCGGCGAAGGCGTTTACGGGCAGCTCAAATTCGAGTCGGGCGGTCATCGTGTACAACGTGTACCAAAAACCGAATCGCAAGGGCGTATTCACACATCCGCTTGTACGGTTGCAGTAATGCCTGAATTACCAGAAAGCGAAATGCCAGAAATCAACCCAGCGGATCTGCGTATTGATACCTACCGTTCATCAGGAGCAGGTGGTCAGCACGTTAATACCACCGACTCTGCAGTGCGTATCACCCACATTCCGACAGGCATTGTGGTAGAGTGCCAAGATGAGCGTTCACAACACAAAAACAAAGCCAAAGCACTTGCGGTACTTGCTTCACGCATTGTTCAAGTTGAGAAAGAAAAACAAGCACAAGAGCAAGCGGATACTCGCCGTAACCTACTTGGCTCAGGCGATCGCTCAGACAAAATCCGTACTTACAACTACCCACAAGGGCGTGTCACCGATCACCGCATTAACTTAACCGTTTACCGTTTAGACGAAGTGATGAACGGCAAAATCGACGAATTAATTCAGCCGATTATTACCGAATATCAAGCGGATCAATTGGCGGCGTTGTCGGATCAGAATTAGTTTTTATGGGGGCAATCCAGTTAGCCCCATATCATTTAGGTTATCTTAATGGTTCAAACCTACCAACAATGGCTCACCTTTGCCGAACAAACCTTGCTTGAAAACGGATTACAAGATCCGTTTTTAAACGCCAAAGCCGATGCCAACATTCTGTTACAAGCGGTAACAAAACGTTCAAAATCTGCAATTTTTGCGTTTGCTGAAACAGAACTGAACGAAAGCGAGCTACGTCAACTTGCTGAGCTACTTGCTCGCCGAGCCAAAGGCGAACCGATGGCATACATCTTGGGCGAAAAAGAGTTTTGGTCGTTGCCTTTGGCGGTTTCAACGGCAACTTTAATTCCCCGTCCTGATACAGAACGCTTGGTAGAAGTTGCGTTAGAATGGGCATACAAGCGGCTAGATACTCAAGAAAAATTGCATATTTTAGATTTAGGCACTGGCACAGGGGCGATTGCTTTAGCCTTAGCAAGTGAGCTAGGCAAAAAAGCGGATATTATTGGGGTAGATAAACAGCCTGATGCGGTGCAACTGGCAGAGAAAAATCGCCAGAAATTAGGATTTGAAAATGTCCGCTTTTTACCAAGCGATTGGTTTGAAGCCTTGAAAAATCAATACTTTGATCTTATTGTGAGTAATCCGCCTTACATTGATAAAGACGATGAAAACTTAACACAAGGCGATGTTCGTTTTGAACCATTAACCGCACTGGTTGCCGAACAAAACGGGCTGAGCGATTTGCAAAAAATTATCCAAAACGCACCGCTTTATTTAACCCAAAACGGGGCATTAATGTTAGAACACGGCTGGCAACAAGCGGCGAGTGTTCAAGATATTTTCCAACAAAATCAATGGAATGCAGTCACCACATTCCAAGATTATGGCGGTAATGATAGAGTAACAGTAGCAATATGGACAACATAATTAACGATATTTTCCAAGAGATTAAAAAGCCCAAAAGCGTGGTGAGTAAAGTTCAGCTTCAGAAATTTCTTTACCGTGAGTTAGTTCGCTTAACCTTGATGATTGACGATAACTTGTCTGAACCACAAGTGTTAGGCTTGATGTCGGCACTTGTCAAAAAAGCTCGCTATGATGTGAATGGGGAAAGCGATGAAGAACGTTTAAACCAACTATTGAGATTAGTTTATCAAGAGTGGGGCTTTCATTGTCATCACGCTGAGTATTTCTATACAGATAACTTATTGATTAATAAGGTTATTCGTAAATTTCGTGGAATGCCGGTCTCTTTAGGGGCAGTAGTGCTTTATTTGGCGGCTTCGCTGAATTTGCCTTTGTACCCTGTCAATTTCCCGACGCAATTAATTTTGCGTGCTGAACTGAAAAATGAGCAAGGCAGAACGGAGGTGAAATTTATCAATCCGTGGGACGGCTCTGAGTTAAGCCGTGAAAAATTAGAAAAATGGCTCGAAGGGGAGATGGGCTACGGCGTGGAATTAAGCCAAGAGTATTTGCGTATTGCGGAAGAAGATGAGCTATTAGAGCGGTTAGAAACGGTATTTAAAATGGCTTTAACCCGTGAAGGCAAATATGAAGAAGCACTACGTTTAATCGAATATCGTTTGACTATTAGCCCTGAAGATCCCTATGAAATCCGTGATCGTGGAATGATTTTAGCGAGTATGGATTGCTATCAGGCAGCGTATGATGATTTGAGCTATTTTATCGATCAATGCCCAGACGATCCGTCTGCAATGATGTTAAAACTTGAAATTGCAGGGCTTGAGAAACAGAGTAAGGCAAGTGTAGTACACTAATTTTAATTTAAACAAGGATACTTTATGCAACAAAAAACAATCACTCTCGCTAATATCGACATTGCAAATAACAAACCTTTCGTATTATTCGGGGGAATGAACGTACTTGAAAGCCGTGATATGGCAATGCAAGTTTGTGAAAAATATGTCGAAGTTACGCAAAAATTAGGTGTGCCGTATGTCTTTAAGGCTTCGTTTGACAAAGCAAACCGCTCATCTATCCATTCTTATCGTGGACCTGGTATGGAAGAAGGTTTAAAAATTTTCCAAGAATTGAAAGACACGTTTGGCGTCAAAATTATCACCGACGTACACGAAATCTATCAATGCCAGCCAGTTGCAGATGTGGCGGATATTATCCAGCTACCGGCATTCCTAGCTCGTCAAACAGATTTAGTCGAAGCAATGGCTCGTACAGGTGCGGTTATCAATGTGAAAAAACCGCAATTTTTAAGCCCAGGGCAAATGGGAAACATCGTGGAAAAAATCGAAGAGTGCGGTAACGACAAAGTGATTTTATGTGACCGTGGCACGAACTTTGGTTACGATAACTTAGTCGTGGATATGCTTGGTTTTAATGTAATGAAAAAAGTGTCAAAAGGTTGCCCTGTGATCTTTGATGTCACCCATTCATTACAATGCCGTGACCCATTTGGTGCTGCGTCAGGCGGTCGCCGTGATCAAGTGACTGAACTGGCTCGTGCAGGTATGGCGATTGGTTTAGCTGGTTTATTCTTAGAAGCTCACCCAGAACCAAACAAAGCCAAATGTGATGGCCCATCTGCACTTCCGCTTTCTAAATTAGAAGCCTTTGTTTCACAAATGAAAGCGATTGATGATCTCGTAAAATCTTTTGAAGAGATTGACACATCTAATTAATTTATTTTGAATAACAAGCCATTTAGCTGTATAGGTTAAATGGCTTTTTTATTGAGAAGTGGATCACAAATTACAGTGATTTTCCTTTTGCTTTTCACTATAAAGATTAAACTATTTATAAGCGGTTGTATATGCTTGGTTGAATAATCACTCATCTAAGGAGAATATGATGACAGCGATAAATAGAGAAATGATAGATTCTTTTATCCAATTACTTGGTGGTAAGGAAAATATTCATACCGTGAGTAATTGTATGACAAGATTACGTCTAACGTTAAATGATGCATCTCTTGTTCAACAATCTAAACTTAAACAGATTTCTGGCGTATTAGGGATTGTTGAAGCACAAGAACAATTCCAAATTATTTTAGGCCCTGGTAAAGCGGCAAAAGCAGCTGAACTGATGAAAAGTATGTTATCCGAGGGGCAAGATCTAGCCAAGATTGCAAAAACGAATAAGCAGCAAATAAAATCACAGCAAACTTCTTCAATACATCAATTTCTTACTAAATTCGCAACTATTTTTACCCCATTAATACCTGGATTTATTGGAGCAGGATTGTTATTAGGGTTTGCTACACTATTTCAGCAGCTTTTTATCACGGGTGTTGAACAGCCAAACACTGTTATTGTTGAATTAGTTAATTATATGAAAGTCTTTAGTAAAGGCCTATTTAGCTTTCTTAGTATTCTAATTGGCTACAATGCAGCAAAAGCATTTGGTGGCTCAGGTGTGAATGGGGCAATTATCGCTTCACTATTTATTTTAGGCTATAACCCAGAGGCGAAAGCGGGTATTTATTCAGGAATGAGTACATTCTTTGGCTTAGGGATTGATCCTAGAGGAAATATCATAGGCGTATTAATCGCGGCGATTGTAGGCGCTAAAGTTGAACAATGGGTTCGTAAATTTATTCCTGATAATTTGGATATGATCTTAACTTCAACAATCACATTGTTAATTATGGGAGTATTTACTTTCTTAATTATTATGCCAATTGGTGTGGTGTTATTTGATGGAATGTCTTGGTTGTTCTCTCACCTAAATGGTAATCCACTTGGTAGTGCGGTTCTTGCAGGGCTATTTTTAATAGCTGTAATGTTTGGTATTCATCAAGGCTTTGTCCCCGTTTATTTCGCATTAGTTGAAACACAAGGTTTTAATGCATTATTCCCAATTTTAGCGATGGCAGGTGCAGGTCAAGTCGGTGCGGCATTAGCATTATATGTTCGTGCGAATAAGGACTCTGTTCTCAGAACGCAAATTAAGGGGGCTATTATTCCAGGCTTTTTAGGCATTGGAGAACCTTTGATTTATGGTGTTACATTACCAAGAGTAAAACCATTTGTTACCGCTTGTATAGGTGGAGCTGCGGGAGGTTTTGTTATCGGCTTGATTGCTTTCTTAGGTTATCCTATGGGGTTAAATACGGTATTTGGTCCATCAGGTTTATTGGCAATTCCATTAATGACTTCTGCAAATGGTATTTTCCCTGCAATTGCAATTTATTTATGTGGCACATTGACTGCTTATGTTGTTGGGTTCATAACAACTTACTTCTTTGCAACAAAAAATGTGGATTTAAGTTAATGATGTAGAAGTAAAAATATAGCGGTGCGTTTCGTAAATTTTTTGTTAAAACGCACCGCTTGTTGTATATTCACTTTTACTTTCTCTTTCCAAACAAGGAGCTAATATGTTGAATATCGTTTTTCTTGACCGCACAGGCATTCCTGCCACTCACAACATTCCACGTCCCTCTTTTCCGCATAATTGGATTGAATACGATCGCACTTCTGCTGAAGAAACCTACGAGCGAGCAAAAGATGCCGATATTGTGATTACCAGCAAAGTATTATTCGGCCGAGAATTATTAGCGAAATTACCGAAACTGAAGCTCATTGCAATTACGGCGACAGGGACAAATAATATTGATTTAGTTGCTGCTAAAGAGTTGGGCATTGCGGTGAAAAATGTAACGGGCTATTCCAGTGTGACAGTGCCAGAACACGTTTTAGGGATGATTTTTTCATTAAAACACAGTTTAATGAGCTACCATCGTGATCAAGTCATCAGCGACCGTTGGGCAACCTGTGGGCAGTTCTGCTATGTCGATTATCCGATTACTGATGTGCGAGGTTCAATTCTCGGGGTATTTGGTAAAGGTTGTTTAGGGACAGAAGTCGGGCGTTTGGCTGAAATGGTGGGGATGAAAGTGCTTTATGCAGAACATAAGGGAGCAACCACGATTCGTGATGGCTATACTCCTTTTGAAGAAGTATTAAAACAGGCAGATATTGTTACTTTACATTGCCCATTAACTGAAACAACCCAAAACCTGATTAATGCAGGGACATTGGCATTAATGAAACCGACCGCTTATTTAATTAATACGGGGCGAGGTCCTTTAGTTGATGAAGTTGCTTTACTTGATGCACTAGAAAATGGCACAATTGCAGGGGCAGCACTAGATGTATTAGTTAAAGAACCACCAGCGATTGATAATCCGCTCATTCAAGCGGCAAAACGTTTACCGAATTTATTGATCACGCCACACGTTGCGTGGGCGAGCGATTCAGCCGTAACAACTTTAGTCAATAAAGTAGCTCAGAATATTGAAGAATTTGTCAAAACAGGCAAATAATTTGTGATTAACTTAGGAGTCCCTATGAAAAAAACAGTTTTAACCCTTGCTTTAACAGCACTTTTCGGATTTTCAACTTCAGCGATAGCAAATTCAGCTACCCAAATTGAAGTGAAAGTTCAACAACTTGATTTACAAAATGGCAACAAAGATGTGGGAACGGTGACGATTACCGAATCGCCTTACGGTTTAGTTTTTACCCCAAATCTGAAAGGATTGTCACACGGCTTACACGGTTTCCATATTCACGAGAAACCAAGCTGTGAACCAAAAGAGAAAGATGGCAAATTAGTCGCTGGCTTAGGTGCAGGCGGTCACTGGGATCCTAAAGAGGCGAAGAAACATGGATTCCCTTGGGCAGATGATGCTCATTTAGGTGATTTACCAGCATTAACGGTTGATCACGAGGGTAATGCGACAAATCCTGTTCTTGCGCCACGCTTGAAAAAGTTAGAAGAAGTTAAAGGTCGTTCGTTGATGATCCACGCAGGTGGCGATAACCATTCAGACCACCCAGCACCACTTGGCGGTGGCGGAGCAAGAATGGCTTGTGGCGTTATTAACTAATTTTTTGTTGATATAACAGAAATCTCTAAGACAAGCGGGTAGATTTTGGTAGAATTTTACCAATTTCTACTCGTATTAATTTTTATGAACTTAACAACTCCTTTATTTATTGCCTTTCGCTATTGGCGTTCTAAAAGTGGCGACCGTTTTGGTCGATTAGTCACAAACCTTGCAAGTTTAGGCATTGTATTAGGCGTGATGGCACTTGTTATCGTCCTTTCTGTGATGAATGGTTTAGAAAATATGCAGAAACGCAATCTGCTTTCTACCTTACCCCATGCGATTATTTCACCCATAGATGAAGCTTGGAGCAAAGAACAACAGTTAAATTTACCTCCTTATGTGGAAAAATCTGTCCCAATTAGCCGAGCCAATGTGATGATTCAAAGTCAGCATGGCATGAATGCAGGGCAATTAATTGGCGTTGAGAAAAATAGCGATGATCCGTTATTAACGGAAGTAAGTGATTTAGCAGAACGGTTACCCTCAGGCGATTTTAATGTGTTGATCGGTTCAAGGTTAGCCAATCAGCTGGATCTGAATGTGGGGGATAAAATCCGTTTAATGATCACGGAAAATAGCCAATATACCCCATTTGGTCGCGTGCCTGTCCAGCGCCTTTTTACCGTTTCAGATATTTATTATTCAAATAATGAAGCGAGCGCTTATACCTTATTTGCAAATTTGGCGGATGTTGGGCGTTTGTTGCGTATTGAAGAAGGTAAGAGCCAAGGT
The DNA here is from genome assembly GCF_901764975.1 of Actinobacillus indolicus. Taxonomy (GTDB): domain Bacteria; phylum Pseudomonadota; class Gammaproteobacteria; order Enterobacterales; family Pasteurellaceae; genus Glaesserella; species Glaesserella indolica_B. Next base: position 45,112 of record NZ_CABFKH010000001.1, read on the forward strand.
GCTCGTTTGTTTTTAACCGATCCTTTTTTAGTCACGGAATTACCTTCGGCATTTCCTGCGGATAAATGGCTAGTGAACGATTGGCGTGAGCAGAAAGGGGAATTTTTCCAAGCGGTGAGAATGGAAAAAAATATGATGGGCTTATTAATTAGCCTGATTATTATTGTGGCGATTTCCAATATTGTGACATCATTAAGTTTAATGGTGGTTGATAAACAAGGGGAAATTGCGATTTTGCAAACCCAAGGATTAACCAAAGGACAAGTGACGCAAATTTTTGTGGCTCAAGGCGCGATTGTTGGGGTGATTGGCGCATTAGTCGGGGGATTATTAGGTGTGTTAGCAACGGTTTACTTAGGGGATTTCATTAGCTTAATTAACCCTACGGGAATGATGTTGCCGACAGAGATTGTATCAGAGCAAGTCATCGTGATTGTACTTTCTTCGGTTGTATTATCGTTGGTCTGCACGCTGTACCCGGCCTATCGTGCATCAAAAATCGAACCTGCGGAAGCCTTACGCTATGAGTAGAAAATCGCCTATTCCAAATATGCCTTGGACGGCAGAACATCAATGGCAACTTAAACCAAGTGCTTTGTTGATGATTTCGATTGCCACTATTTTAATGGGAATTGGCGAAGGGCTACTGGTTTTAGCGCATTTAGGCTCAAGCCCTTGGACTGTTTTTTCTCAAGGCGTAGCATTGCAAACTGGGTTATCGATTGGTACGGTGGTGGCAATTATTAGTGTAATTGTGTTATTACTTTGGATTCCACTCCAATTACGTTTCGGTTTAGGCACAATTTTAAATATTTTTTGGATTGCACTTTTTATTGATTTAACGGTGCAATATGTCCCTGCACCTGAGCATTTGGCTTCACGTTTTTTACTGATGATTGGAGCGATTCTGCTGTTTGGAATTAGCACAACCTTTTACCTTTCATGCCATTTAGGTGCAGGACCTAGAGATGGTTTAATGGTGGGAATGTGTCAAAAATATGGCTGGCGAGTAGGTGTTGTTAGGACATCCATTGAAGTGACAGTCTGTGTGTTAGGCTTTTTATTAGGTGGCACAGTGGGAATTAGCACTTTGGCTTTTGCACTCTGTGTCGGTTGGATTATTCAATATACCGCAACACTTTTTAGTCGTTACAAGCGGTCAGATTTAGCATAAATTTTGCAAGGGAGTTTATATGGCAAGTATTAAAGAAATTTATTTAGCGGGCGGTTGCTTCTGGGGAACGGAAGCGTTTATGCAACGTATTAAAGGGGTAATTGATGCTGAGTCAGGTTATGCCAATGGCAATAGCTTAAACCCAACGTATCAGGAAGTTTGTAAGGGAAGTGGGCATGCAGAAGTGGTTAAGGTGACTTATGATGCAGAGCAAATCGCCCTTTCCACATTATTGGATTATTATTTTAAAGTCATTGACCCGATTAGCATTAATCAACAAGGGGAAGACAAAGGTATTCAATACCGCACTGGGATTTATTATGTTGATCCGCAAGATGCACCTGTGGTGACACAAGCGTTAGCAACGTTACAAACACAATATGCAGAACCTTTAGCCGTAGAGAATGAGATGCTTGAACACTATTTCCCTGCGGAAGAGTACCATCAAGATTATCTTGATAAAAATCCAAATGGCTACTGCCACATTGATATTCAATTAATGAATGACATTTTGAAAAATCAGTAATCAATACAAGCGGTGAGATCCTCGTTAAATTTTGCAAATTTTCCGTCAGATCTTACCGCTTGTGACTCTATTAGAACTCGTATCGTAGCCCTAGATTAAAGTTACGTCCTGGTGCTGTGTAAGTATCCGCATTTGTTGCAGAAAGACTTGATGCATTAGGCCCGCCTGTCGCTGCTGACGAACTTTGTACAGCAAAATAGGAAATATCTGCCCAGTTCCAATATTTTTTATCAAAGAGATTATTTACATTGGCAGTCAATGTCAGGCTCTTAATCGGTTTCCAATAAATACCTAAATCAACCAAATTAACTGTTCCAGTCGGATTGTAAATTGTTCCGTTGATATCTTTATTCGCTTTGGCTTTCACATGGGTTAGTTGGATATTTCCTCCGAAACTTTCACCTTCATAGCCAAACCCTGCTTTTAATTTCAAAGGTTGAACGGTATTGATTGGTGCTTTTGTGCCATTATGCTCGGACTTACCTTTTGAATAAGCGACTCCACCTAAGAAATAGAAGTTATCAACAAAGTTCCATCTTGCATTTGCGGTGATACCATAGATTTTCGCTTTATCTAAATTTTGGTATTGAATTAGCGGATTATGTGTTGCTGTCGCTCGAGATTCCCAATCAATAAAGTTTTTATATTGATTGTAGAATCCTACGACATCATATTTAACCGATGCTGTTTGACCTTTAAAACCAAGACTAAAGTTATTTGCAGTTTCTGCTTTTAAGTTGGGATTACCGACGACGGCATATTGTCGAATGATTCGTCCTCCAACTGCAACTGTATTACCAAATGAAGATGTCAACTGCTGTGCCGAAGGTGTTTTAACGCCTTTAGAGTATTGGAAATAGGGTTCAAAACTCGGGGCGATTTTCCAGTTCATACTTAATTTAGGTAAGAAAATCGTCTGTTTTTGACCTTCCACTGCAGCATATTGTTCCGCTGCTTGCACATAGCCTGATTTTGATGGCGCTAAGCGATAGTGTAATAAACCTAAATGTGGCGTAATGATAAAGTTACCCAAAGCTAATTCATCTTCAAGATAGAGATGGGTTTTGTTCTGTTTGGTGGTTGCCATTGGGTCAAAACTTAAACCGCTAGAGCAGCTATTACAATGTAAATCCGCACCAAAATCTGCTTGATGATGTGCAATGCCATAACGTAATACTTGTGGTATGGTGCTATCAATCAAGGTGGTTAGATTTGACGCAATACCATAGGTTTTCTGTTTCACTTCACCGACTTCTGTACGATTTGAACGGCTTGATAGACGTTGACGGTAATTTTCATTTTGAGCATTTTGGAAGTAAATTTGGGTATTGGCTTGGTTTAGCCAACCTTTTTCACTTTTATATTCATGCCCTAAAGAAACTCTTGTTCTACGATTTTCATCATCGGTAAAACCAGAGACTTGTGTGCCTGTTGCTCTATCAATAGATGCGCCATTGCTAGAGAGAAGTTCTGTGGTTTTCGCTTTTTGTTGATGTTCAAAGGTCAGTTTAATCTTATGTTCATCATTGAGTTGGTAGGCTTGTTTGACTAAGACATAGTTGTTTTTGTAATCGGCAGGATCGGCTTTTGTTCTTGTTGCGCCTTCACCGCCTACAATACCTTGATTTTTTGTTTCATGCCCAAAACGAGCCGTAGTTAAAACAAGCCCTTCGTAACGATCATTTTTAGCTGCACCAGCAAGAGAGCCGTAGAATGATTTATCAACGCTGTTATAACCCGTTGCCACAAAACCACCGATATTACCCGATTTAATGACATCGGTCGGTTCTAATGTCGTAAAATCAACACTGCCTGAAAGTGATTGATAAGAGCCGTTATATTGAACCGTGGCAGAGCGTAATGATGTGGGTTCTACACTGTTTGCTCCGCCAAAGTCTAATCCTAAGGTGGTCATTAATTTATTTTCTTGAGTTTCAGGTAGTGGAATGCCATCAATACTACTTGCGACACGGTTACCTTGTAAGCCTCGAATGTTGATTCCATCGTTGCCTGAACGGGTACGTTGAAGGTCATTGACTTGTACATCAAGTTGATTTGCCAGTAAATCCTTTAAATCTTTAGATTGTTGCTGTTGAATCTGCTTTTTACTGATTGTTTCGTTGATAGTAGTTGAATCAACAACATTAACAGCTTCTAAGGTTGCCGACGGGTTAGCGAAGGCATAGGTAGAGCAGATGGTTGCCACGAAGATAGCGAGTTGTGTTTTTTTATTCATAAAATCTCCATATATGATTTTTTTAATTTAGGTAAGTAGTTATTCTTCGATATGTTTATGACCTTCATCCAAATGAACGAAGTTGACTAAATCGTCTGTACTGACTTGGAATGCTTGTCCAAAGCCTTTAACAAATAACCCTTTTTCTGGCTTGAAGCAGAAAAGCTTGAAATCTTCCATTTTAGCTAAATTAGAGATCGTATCGCCATGGCGCGCTTTAAGGGCTTGAATTGCTTCTTCCCATTCTGCACTATGGCGTTCCACCATACGTGCTGATGCGTCAAAGGTTAAACGGCGACGAGCAAAAATCTCACGGCTTTGGCTCTCATCTTCAATTAACATGAGCGAAACTTTAGGCACTTCAAGTAAATTCCGTGCATGGCGGGCAATGGTTGAAATCAGCACTTGATATTCGCCATTGTGAATAACAAAAGGGGCATAGCTCACATTGGGATTGCCTTCGGCATCAACGGTAGAGAGCAAAATGGTTTTCATCTGCTGTTTGAACGCCTGAATTTCAGGGCCTAAACGATTTTGTAACACTTCTTGACGGTTAGTTTGTAACATAGAAACTCCTTTAACTAAATGCTTTAAATTTTTCGACTTGTTCAGGGAATAATTGGCGTTGCTCATCTCGTCCGAGATAGACTTTGAAAATGGTCTGTCCGTTGTGAGCAATAAAGGCAATGTTATAGCTCTCTTTGCCACGGAAAGGCAGGCTAACGAAAGCGATGTGCGCAATATTGTCTAGTTTTAAATGTCCATGAAGTGCGCCTTCTTCCTCTTTCATATTTAAGTTGTAATAACCACGTCCAAAGATACCGCTTGGAAAGCGGTCTTTGATCTCAAAAATCGAGCCTTCTTTCTCAATAATGGTAGTAAATGTGCCCCATTGGCTGATTTCAGTGAGAATCTCTTCCGCTCGGCTCGCATCAAACAATTTGACGAACGTTTTAGGTAGCGAAATTAGAATATGTCCTTCAGGTTGTTGTAGCTGTTCTGCGATCTCTAAAGTAATCGCATTCGGATTTTGCGCTAAATAATCCGCAACTTGTTGTGAAAGATTTGTCATGTAAACTCCTTTATTAATAGCAAAATTGAAACTGTGGGGTTTGGGTGGCATAGTGGGGCAGAGTTTTAACTTCTGCCTTGTACCATTGCTGAATCAGCGTTTCTGTCAGTACATCTTGTGGCTTTCCTTGTGCCTGAATCTGCTTGTCTGCCAGTAATAAAATGTGATCGCCATACAGGGATGCGAGATTCAGATCGTGCAAAATGCAAAATACCGTCAGCCCTTTTTCCGTACAAAGCTGCTTCATCAAGCGTAAACATTGCTGTTGGTGGTAGAGATCAAAGGCTGATGTCGGTTCATCAAGAAACAGCAGTTTGCCTTGCATCTCTTCTGCCCAAAGCTGTAATAATGCCCTTGCAAGTTGAGTACGTTGCTGCTCGCCACCAGATAATTGGCGGTAGGCTTTATGGCGTAGCGATTGGCAATCGGTAATCTCAATCACGGTTTCAAGCCATTGTTCAACTTCTTGTTTGCGGCGATGATAACCGCCCATACGGATCACTTCTTCCACAGAAAACGGGAAATTCAGTTGGCTATGTTGTCGCATTACCGCACGTTGCTGAGCCAGTTCTATGGGGGAATATTCGCTCAGTGCCTTTTGGTTAAACTCACAATGTCCTTGAGCTGTTACATAGCCTGATAAAATTCGCATCAGAGTCGATTTACCCGCACCATTTGGACCAATAAGCACGGTTAATTGCCCTTGTGGCACGTGAAAAGAAATATTTTGCAAAATCGGTTGCTGTTGTAGTTGGAAAGAGAGCTTTTCAACCACTAACAAGCGGTCAGATTCTGAGAAATTTTTGCAAATCATCGGCTTCCTTCCTTATAACGAACCACTAGCCATAAAAAATAGGGTGCACCGATAAGACTGGTCAGCATACCGACTGGCAATTCGGCTGGAGCAATCACGGTTCTAGCGATAGTGTCAGCGATTAACAGTAAAATTGCGCCACATAAAGCGGATGCAGGTAAAACCCAGCGATGATCCGCTCCTAATTTGAATCGAACTAAATGGGGAATCACTAAGCCGATAAAGCCAATCGCTCCGCTTACTGCAACCGCAGCCCCAACCAGTAATGCCCCTAGTAGAATGAGCTGTTTTTTTAAGCGAATGACATTAACGCCTAAATAGTGAGCTTCTTCATCACCGAGTTGTAATAAATTGAGTTGCTTTGCCAGTAGCAGCGAATAACAAGCGGTCGGAATAATGACAAAAGTTGCAACGAAAACCGGTTTCCATTGTGCCTGTCCAAGGCTTCCCATTGTCCAAAGGCTAAATTGGCGTAGCTGTTGATCGTTACTTAAATAGGTCAAAACGCCGACTGCGGCAAAACAAAGGGCATTGACGGCAATGCCCGCCAGTAATAATTTATTGACAGAAGCGTGTGAGCGGTAACTTAAAGCATAAATCAGCGTTGAAACGATCAAACTCCCGATAAACGCTGCCACCATAGTGCTGTAAAGAGTAAATTCCGTAGGTAATAAGCTAGGAATTAAGATCGATAACCCAACCGCTAAAGCAGCACCACTATTTACCCCAATTAATGCGGGATCTGCCATCGGATTATGGAAAAGCCCTTGAAATAGTGAACCTGACAGTGCAAGGGCTAAACCGACTAAAATTGCCAATAAAATACGGGGTAAACGAATATTGAGCCAAATTTGCCATTGGTTATCATTGATCTGGCTATGCCAAAGATCGTGCCAAGTCAAAGACAACGCCCCGATATTTGACGTGATTAACACTTCGACCAGCAAAAAGATCAACAAGCCGATTAACCAAACCGCACGATTAGCCATTATTTTTTCACCTGTTCAGCAGCTTGGCGAAGTGTTAAAAGGGCTTTGGGTGTGGTTAAACCAAAGGACATAAAGGCAATATCTTCTACAATCACAAGCTGTTTATTCTTGCCTGCATTGGTATGTGCAATACCAGGGAGTTCCCACACTTTTTCGGTTGAGCCTAAACTTTGAATACCTAAACGGGTCATCACGATTAAATCAGGATTTGCCGCAATCACGCCTTCTTGTGAAATCGGCACAAAGCGGACATTATTTCCCATTGCATTTTTAGCACCGATTAATTTAATCGCTTCATCGGCTACGGTATCTTTCCCAGCCACTGTTTGATTTGCTCCTGCACGATTTAGCACAAACAAAATGCGAACATCTAAAGGCGAATTGGGAATGGCTTTAAGCTCATTTGCAAAATTTTCAGCTAAAGTGACCGCTTGCGTTTGCTTGCCAAGGCTTTCGCCCACCTTTTTAATTTTCTCAACCACATTTTCAGCACTGTATTTAAACGGAATCGTATCTACGGTTATCCCTGCGGATTTCAGCTGCTCCAATACGATGGACGGTTGTGCGACTTCAGTTGCGATGACTTTGGTCGGTTTTAATGCCAAAATCCCTTCGGCATTGAGTTGACGCATATAACCAATATCAGGCAAGGCATTAACTGCTTGTGGGATCATACTGGTACTATCACGACCGACTAAATGTTGTTCTGCATTTAATGCATAAATAATTTCAGTCACATCACCGCCAATACTGATAATACGTTCTTGTGCTATTGTTATTGTGGATAGCGTTGCGATAGAAAAAGTCAAAAACAGCTTTTTTGCGAATTTCATTTTAATATCCTTTTGGGGATTTTTATATTGATAATAATTCGCAATAAAAATTTGATCAAGATGTTTGTATGAAAAATTGTTAAAAAATGAAATATAGAAGAGATTTGAAAGGGAGAATAAGACAAGCGGTAAGATCCACGTTAAATTTTGCAAATTTTTCGTAGGATCTTACCGCTTGTAAAGAGAGGGGAATTAGTAGTAAGAATGTTCGCCGTGCTGGTGCTCAGTCACATCTTTCACGCCAACAAGTTCTTCTGGGAACAGAGCAAGCAACTGTTTTTCAATACCTTCTTTTAAGGTGACATCAACCATTGAACAGCCGTTGCAACCGCCACCAAATTGTAACACCGCATATTTATCTTCAGTGACTTCAATTAAGGTAACTCGTCCGCCGTGGCTTGCCAGTTGAGGATTAACTTGCGTTTGAATCACATAGTCTAAACGTTCAATGAAAGGCGCATCGTCTGCCACTTTTTTCATTTTAGCATTTGGTGCTTTTAAGGTGAGCTGTGAACCCATTGGATCAGTGACATAGTCAATTTCAGCATCTTCAAGGAAAGGCAAGCTAATGTCGTCGATAAAGGCAGAAAATTGATTGAATTTAATTTCCGTATCGGTTGCTTCAACAGCATTAGGTGGGCAGTATGAAACCCCACACTCTGCGCTCGGTGTGCCAGGGTTTACTACGAAAATACGGATATTTGTTCCTTCCTCTTGTTGATCAAGTAAGCGACGGAAGTGGCTTTGCGCTGTATCAGAAATAGTAATGTTCATATTTTAATCCATTTTTTAATTGTGAATGATGAGGTTATTCTATCCCTATCCTGATTTTTTGACTAGCATCAAATTTATATCTCAGAGAAAAGTTACAAAAAGGTAAATAAAATACATCTTTTGCATGTTTTTCGACCTTTGATGGCTTTAAAAAATAAAAAAATTTGATTCACTTCAAATTTTTAGGGGGTAAATGTTAAAAAAATGTGGTTAAACTAGAAATAAAAGGGGGTTTTCAGGTAAAATGCCTCGTTTATTTTATCTTGTATATTTCAGGATAAAACTTGATTTGAGAACTTAATGTAGTAGTCAAATGTAAGTGGGGGAATCAACGTTTATATTTGATTTAACTACGCCTCAATATAGCGATTGTAGTTTCTACAATCATTCTTTTAACCCAACTAGTAGTGCAAACAATATGATTACAATTAAACAAGGCTTAGATCTTCCTATTGCGGGGAAACCTGAGCAAGTAATCCATAACGGCAATACCGTTAATGAAGTTGCTGTGCTTGGCGAAGAATATGTGGGTATGCGTCCTTCTATGAAGGTGCGTGAAGGTGATGTAGTGAAAAAAGGTCAGGTACTTTTTGAAGATAAAAAGAATGCTGGCGTTTTATTTACTGCTCCTGCAAGCGGTACGATTATTGCAATCAACCGTGGCGAAAAACGTGTTCTTCAATCCGTCGTGATTAAAGTTGAAGGTGATGAACAGGTTACTTTTGAGCGTTATAACGTTGCTGAGTTAAGTTCATTAACTGCTGACCAAGTGAAGCAAAATTTAGTGAATTCAGGTTTATGGACTGCGTTCCGTACTCGTCCATTTAGTAAAGTACCTGCACTAGATGCTGTTCCATCCTCTATTTTTGTTAACGCAATGGATACTAACCCATTAGCAGCAGATCCTGAAGTGATCTTAAATGAGCACAAACAAGATTTTGTTGATGGTTTAACGGTGTTAAGTCGCTTATTTGAAGGCAAAAAAACGATTCATTTATGTCGTGCACCAGATAGCAATACACCAAGTGCAGAAGTACCAAATGTGAAAGTAACCTCTTTCTCTGGTCCACATCCAGCGGGTTTAAGTGGTACGCATATCCACTTTATCGATCCTGTTTCTGTAACGAAAAGTGTATGGTACTTAAATTATCAAGATGTGATTGCGATTGGTAAATTATTTACAACAGGTGAGTTATACACTGGTCGAGTCGTGTCTTTAGCTGGCCCTCAAGTGAAAAAACCTCGCTTAGTGCGTACACAACTCGGTGCAAATCTTTCTCAATTCACTGCAAACGAATTAGCAGAAGGCGAAAACCGTGTAATTTCAGGCTCTGTGTTAAGCGGTGCGAAAGCAGTTGGTGCACATGATTATTTAGGTCGTTATGCATTACAAGTGTCTGTGATTGCAGAAGGTCGTGAGCAAGAATTCTTAGGTATGATTGCACCATACTCACACAAATTCTCTATTACTCGTACTGTGTTAGGTGCGTTTAGTAAGAAATTGTTTAACTTTACCACGGCTGTTAATGGTAGTGAGCGTGCAATGGTGCCAATCGGCTCTTATGAGCGTGTCATGCCGTTAGATATTTTACCAACATTGTTGTTACGTGATTTAGCATCGGGCGATACCGATTCTGCTCAAGCATTAGGTTGCTTAGAGTTAGATGAGGAAGATTTAGCGTTATGTACGTTTGTCTGCCCAGGCAAAAATAACTATGCACCAATGTTGCGTGCAGCGTTAGATAAGATCGAGAAGGAAGGTTAATCAAATGGCTTTAAAAGATCTTTTCCATAAAATGGAACCGGCTTTCCAGAAAGGTGGAAAGTATGAGAAATTCTATATTCTGTTTGAAGCAGCTTATACGATTTTCTATACACCGGGTACAGTAACTCAAAAAGATGCTCATGTACGTGATGCGATTGACTCTAAACGTATGATGTTAATCGTATGGTTGGCGTTATTCCCAGCGATGTTCTACGGTATGTATAACGTGGGTGCGCAATCTATCCTTGCATTAGGCGTAGGTGACTTTACACAAAACGTAGCTCAAAACGTTGCGAACGATTGGCACTTTGCATTGGCAAATGCATTCGGTGTGTTATCGCAAGACGCTGGCGTATTTGGAAAAATGTTAATCGGTGCGATCTTCTTCCTTCCGATCTACTTAACTATTTTTGCAGTAGGTGGTTTCTGGGAAGTATTATTTGCAATGGTACGTAAACACGAAATCAATGAAGGTTTCTTTGTTACGTCTATCCTTTTAGCATTAATCGTTCCGCCAACATTACCATTATGGCAAGCAGCACTAGCAACAACCTTTGGTGTTGTGGTTGCAAAAGAAGTCTTTGGTGGTGTAGGTAAAAACTTTATGAACCCAGCGTTGGCAGGTCGTGCGTTCTTATTCTTCGCATATCCAGCACAAATTTCGGGTGATCTAGTTTGGACTGCGGCAGATGGATTCTCAGGTGCAACAGCACTTTCTCAATGGGCAGTCGGTGGCCAAGCTGCACTTAAACACGTTGCAACAGGTGAAACAATCACGTGGATGGATGCGTTCTTAGGTAACATTCCAGGTTCTATTGGTGAGGTTTCAACCGTCGCATTAATGATCGGTGCTGCAATTATTGTATTTGCTCGCATTGCATCTTGGCGAATTATCGCGGGTGTAATGATTGGTATGGCTGCAACTGCAACCCTCTTCAATATGATTGGTTCAGATACAAACCCATTATTTGCGATGCCATGGCACTGGCACTTAGTGTTAGGTGGTTTTGCTATCGGTATGTTCTTTATGGCAACTGACCCGGTATCTGCAGCCTTTACCAACAAAGGTAAATGGTGGTACGGTATTTTAATTGGGGTAATGTGCGTACTGATTCGTGTAGCAAACCCAGCGTACCCAGAAGGTATGATGTTAGCAATTTTATTCGCTAACTTATTTGCACCAATCTTCGATTACCTCGTCGTTCAAGGTAACATCAAACGTAGGAAGGCACGCAATGGCTAAGTTTAATAAAGATAGCATTGGCGGAACACTTACCGTCGTGGTTTTATTAAGTTTAATCTGTTCTTTAATTGTGGCAGGCTCTGCAGTGTTGTTAAAATCGACACAAGAAGAGCAAAAAGCCCTTGATAAACAGAAAAACATTTTAAGTGTTGCTGGTTTATTACCTGAAGGCACGAAGAAAAGCGAAATTAAAGATATCTATGTGAAAAACATTGAATCTAAAATCGTTGATCTTGCCACAGGTGATTATGTTGAAGGTGTTAATAACTTTGATGCAAAAGTAGCAGCTAAAAATCCAGCTCAAAGCATCGCTATCAATCCAGCAGACGATAAAGCAGGTATTAAAGTTCGTGCAAAATATGCAGAAATTTACCTTGTAAAAGATGCAAACGGACAAGTAAATCAAATCGTGCTTCCATTCTATGGAACAGGTTTATGGTCTGTTATGTATGGTTTCGTATCTGTTGAGCCAGATGGCAATACAATCAAAGGTATCACTTACTATGAACACGGTGAAACACCGGGACTTGGTGGTGAAATTGAAAACAAACGTTGGCAACAAAACTTTGTGGGCAAAAAATTACAAAATGCTCAGGGTGAATCTGCAATTCGTATTGCCAAAGGTGCTTCAGCTGATAAAGATCACGGTATTGATGGCTTATCAGGTGCAACACTCACCTCTAACGGTGTTGATGGTTCATTCAAATACTGGTTTGGTGCGAACGGCTTCGGTCCATATTTAGCGAAATTAAAAGCGGGGACTAACTAATGGCAAGCAATAAACTTAAAGATCTCTTGTTATCACCTGTTGTGAATAACAACCCGATTGCATTGCAAATTCTAGGTATCTGTTCTGCACTAGCGGTAACAACTAAACTAGAAACTGCCGTGGTAATGGGGATTGCAGTAAGCTTTGTAACAGGCTTTTCAAGTATGTTCATTGCAATGATCCGTAACTATATCCCAAATAGTATTCGTATCATTGTACAGATGGCGATTATTGCCTCTTTGGTAATTCTGGTTGACCAAATCTTACGAGCGTATGCATATGACTTATCAAAACAGCTTTCTGTATTCGTAGGTCTTATCATTACTAACTGTATCGTAATGGGACGTGCAGAAGCCTTTGCAATGAAATCAGGTCCTGTAGAGAGTTTTGTCGACGGTATTGGTAACGGTTTAGGTTATGGTGCAATCCTTGTGATTGTAGCCTTTATTCGTGAATTAATCGGTTCAGGTAAACTCTTTGGTATGACGGTATTCCAAACGATTCAAGACGGCGGTTGGTATCAAGCAAACGGTTTATTCTTATTAGCACCGAGTGCGTTCTTTATTATCGGCTTCTTAATTTGGGGCTTAAGAACGTGGAAACCGGAACAAGTGGAGAAATAATCAATGGAACATTATTTAAGTCTATTTGTTAAGTCCGTATTCATTGAAAATATGGCACTTTCTTTCTTCCTTGGCATGTGTACATTCCTTGCGGTATCTAAGAAAGTTTCAACTGCATTTGGTTTAGGGATTGCGGTAATCGTTGTACTCGGTATTGCGGTTCCGGCTAACCAAATCGTTTACGAAAACGTTTTAAAAGACGGTGCATTAATTGAAGGTGTTGATTTAACTTTCCTTAACTTTATCACCTTTATCGGCGTTATTGCTGCACTAGTGCAAATTCTTGAAATGATTTTGGATAAGTTTTTCCCTGCACTTTATAGTGCATTAGGTATCTTCTTACCACTTATCACGGTAAACTGTGCGATCTTCGGTGCAGTATCATTTATGGTTCAACGTGAATATAATTTTGGTGAATCTGTGGTATATGGTATCGGTGCAGGTACAGGTTGGATGTTGGCGATTGTGGCGTTAGCAGGTTTAACTGAGAAAATGAAATACTCAGATGTTCCTGCAGGCTTACGCGGTTTAGGCATTACCTTTATCACCGCAGGTTTAATGGCACTTGGCTTTATGTCTTTCTCGGGCATTCAACTATAAGGAGCGTATCGAATGGATAATTTTATTTTCGGTATCGTGGTATTTACTGCCCTTGTATTAGTGCTTGCAGTACTTATCCTTGTGGCTAAATCAAAATTAGTCGATTCAGGCGACATCACCATTTCTATCAATGATGATCCAGAAAAAGCAATTACTTTGCCAGCAGGTGGTAAATTACTTGGTGCGTTAGCAAGTAAAGGTATATTCGTTTCATCTGCGTGTGGCGGTGGTGGCTCTTGTGGCCAATGCGTGGTTAAAGTGAAAAGCGGCGGTGGCGAAATTCTACCGACTGAACTTTCACACATTACTAAACGTGAAGCAAAAGAAGGCTATCGTTTAGCGTGTCAAGTCAACGTGAAAAGCTCAATGGATGTGGAATTACCAGAAGAGATCTTTGGTGTGAAAAAATGGGAATGTACCGTTATCTCTAACGATAACAAAGCAACCTTCATCAAAGAGCTTAAACTTCAAATTCCAGAAGGCGAAGAAGTTCCGTTCCGTGCAGGTGGCTATATTCAGATCGAAGCACCTGCTCACACTGTGAGATATGAAGATTACAAATCGTTAATCGACGAAGAATATCACGAAGACTGGAACAAATTTAACCTATGGCGTTATGTGTCTAAAGTGGACGAGCCAATTATCCGTGCGTACTCAATGGCTTCATACCCTGAAGAGAAAGGCATTATTATGCTTAACGTGCGTATTGCAACTCCGCCACCAAATAACCCAGATGTACCGCCAGGTCAAATGTCTTCATATATTTGGTCACTCAAACCAGGTGATAAAGTCACAATTTCTGGTCCATTTGGTGAGTTCTTCGCTAAAGATACCGACGCAGAAATGGTCTTCATCGGTGGTGGTGCAGGTATGGCACCAATGCGTTCACACATTTTTGACCAGTTAAAACGTCTGAAATCTAAACGTAAAATGACCTTCTGGTATGGTGCTCGTTCTAAACGTGAAATGTTCTATGTAGAAGATTTCGATGGCTTACAAGCAGAGAACGACAACTTCAAATGGTATGTGGCACTTTCTGATCCACAACCAGGCGATAACTGGGACGGTTACACTGGCTTTATTCACAACGTGCTTTATGAAAACTACTTAAAAGATCACGAAGCACCAGAAGATTGTGAATACTATATGTGTGGTCCACCAATTATGAATGCTTCTGTGATCAAGATGTTAAAAGATCTTGGTGTAGAAGATGAAAACATCTTATTAGATGATTTCGGTGGCTAATTAGCTATAATCAAGCGGTCGGATTTGCAAAAAAATATGCGGATCCGACCGCTTAGTTTACGGTATTATGTAACCGTTGCACAAAAATCAATTTTAAGAAAGGTTGTGTAGGGGCGGGGTTTATCCCCGCCCGTAAACAATTATCGATAGTCGGGTGGGGATAAACCCCACCCCTACGAGAAAATTATGCATTTGCGCAAATGCTACATAATGCCTATTGTCCAACTTCAAAAACGTAGCCAATGATAGATTTAACAGAACAACAGTTACACCTTGTTCAACGCATTTTAGCGACACATTTACCAAATATTCCCGTATGGGTATTTGGCTCAAGAATTAAAGGAACGGCAAAGCGATTTTCCGATCTTGACCTTGCATTGATTACCGATACCCCCTTAACAATTCACCAACAAGTTCAGCTTGAACTGGCTTTTTCAGACTCAGATTTGCCATTTAAAGTAGATTTAATTGACTGGGCAAGTTGTAGTGAGAGTTTCAAACAAATTATTTTACAGAAGTATGAGGTTTTACCTTGTCCCTAGCCCACAAAGTATTCTGTGTTATAATGTGTTTAAGAGATTTAATGTGTAATGGAAAATAGATAAGGATATTGCCCTTGTCTATTTTCCATTATTAATTTAATTATTCGTTTTGGGAGGACGTATGAAAATCAAAACGTTACTAATGTGGGCAACTTCGGCATTGTTAGTTCTCTTGGTTTCTGCTTGTAATAAAGAGCCACAGCAGATCGCATTAGAAGGCAAAACAATGGGAACAACTTATCATATTAAATATATTGATGATGGGAGTATAGAAAATCTGGCTAAGCCAGATGAAATTCAACGCCAGTTAGACTCTCTTTTAAAGATGGTTAATAATGAGATGTCCACGTATCAAAAAAACTCACAGATTTCAGAGTTTAATAGTTCTCGTCAGGTAGATACTCCTTTTCCGGTATCAAGAGATTTTGCTCTTGTTGTAGAAGAGGCTATTCGTTTAAATAAAGTGACAGAAGGTGCTTTAGATATAACGGTGGGACCACTTGTTAATCTTTGGGGATTTGGACCAGATAAGCGTTTAAATAAAGAGCCAACAGTAGAACAAATCAATGAAAAGGCCAAATCGGTAGGAATTGAGAAAGTATCAGTTTCGTTTGAAAATAACGATAAAAATGGCAAAGGTATTTTGGTAAAAAAAGAAGCTGGTCTCTATTTAGATCTCTCTTCGATTGCAAAAGGTTTTGGTGTTGATAAATTAGCAGAATATCTTGATCAATTAGGCTTACAAAACTATTTAGTTGAGATTGGTGGAGAGTTAAAAGGCAAAGGTAAAAATCTAAAAGGACAACCTTGGCGCATTGCGATTGAAAAGCCTGAATTTGCTCAAGGTACTGCGAGTCAGATTACCGTTCCTCTAAATAATTTGGGTATGGCTACATCGGGCAATTACCGTAATTATTTTGAAGATGAGCAAGGCAATCGTCTTTCACATATTATCGATCCAAAAACATTAAGACCAATTAGCCATAATCTTGCGTCGATTACTGTTTTTGCACCAACGACAATGACTGCTGATGGGCTTTCAACAGGATTATTTGTTCTTGGGGCTGATAAAGCATTGGAAATTGCCGAGCGTGAAAATTTAGCGATTTTCTTGATTATTAAAAAAGGACAAGGATATGAGACTAAAATGTCGAGTGCTTTTGAAAAACTCATTAATCAGAAATAACAGGAATATAAAATGGAAACAATTTTACTGACATTTGGCTTTTTCGTTGCCATTGTATTTATGATGTCAATCGGCTTTATTATCAAAGGTAAAACAATTAAAGGTAGCTGTGGCGGTATTTCTGCATTAGGAATGAAAAAAGTTTGTGACTGTGATGAGCCTTGCGATAATTTAAAAGCAAAATTAGAAGCTGGTGATGAAGCAGCTAAAGTTGAATATGAAGAAAAATTTGCCAAGAAAGAGGCTCAGTTTTACGAAGTGAAGTAAATGATGATTTCAAAAACTTACCAACAACATTTTCCTGCACTTACCGATGAACAATTAGCGGAAAATGCAAAGAAAAAAGTGATCTGCGGAATGTCGGGGGGCGTGGATTCTTCGGTTTCAGCCTTTATTCTTCAACAACAAGGCTACCAAGTAGAAGGCTTGTTTATGAAGAACTGGGAAGAAGACGATGACACGGATTACTGCACAGCAGCGGCAGATTTAGCCGATGCACAAGCGGTTTGTGATAAACTGGGTATCAAGCTACATAAAATTAATTTTGCCGCAGAGTACTGGGATAACGTGTTTGAACATTTCCTTGCCGAATATAAAGCGGGACGCACACCAAACCCTGATATTTTGTGTAACAAAGAGATTAAATTCAAAGCCTTTTTAGAATATGCAGCCGAAGATCTTGGGGCGGATTTTATTGCCACAGGGCATTATGTCCGTCGCCCACCGCTTGATCAACAGCCAAAATTATTTCGTGGACTTGATAGCAACAAAGATCAAAGTTATTTCCTCTACACCCTGAGCGAGCAACAAGTCGCACAAAGTCTTTTCCCTGTTGGTGATATTGAAAAACCGATTGTCCGAGCTATTGCAGAAGACTTAGGTTTAGCGACAGCAAAGAAAAAAGATTCGACAGGGATCTGTTTTATCGGTGAACGTAAATTCAAAGATTTTCTTGCTCGTTATTTACCTGCACAAGCTGGGGATATTAAAACCGTCGATGGGCAAGTGATTGGTCGTCACGATGGTTTAATGTACCACACTTTAGGACAACGCAAAGGCTTAGGTATCGGTGGTGTCAAAGGAGCAAGTGAAAATGCGTGGTATGTAGTGGAAAAAGATCTGGTGAACAACGTGCTAATTGTCGCTCAAGGTCAGGATAACTCCGCCTTGCTTTCAAGCGGTCTGATAGCCAGCCAACTTCACTGGGTAGATCGCCAACCGATCCGTGAAAAACGACGTTGCACTGTAAAAACACGCTATCGTCAGGCGGATATCGATTGTGTTATTGAGCCGATTGATGACGAAACCATTCGAGTAATTTTTGATGAACCGCAAATCGCTGTCACCCCAGGGCAGTCCGCCGTATTTTATCAAGGCGAAGTCTGTTTAGGCGGTGGAATTATTGAAGAACAGCTCAAAGTGGCATAGTTCTTTCATAAGATTAACATTTAATTGTAGGGGCTCACTGAAGTGTGCCCCTATTTTATTCAGATTAGACTGATATCTTTTTCAGATATTTCTCCATTTCCCTGTTAAAATATCCCTGTAAATTTGATGTTGTTTTTACAGGATACCCAATGACAGAACTCAACCACCAAATCAGCCAAATTATTGCCGCAGAGCTAGCGGTGCGATCTGAACAAATTTTTGCAGCGATGACTTTACTTGATGAAGGAAATACCATTCCGTTTATAGCTCGTTATCGTAAAGAAGTCACAGGCGGATTGGACGATACTCAACTTCGCCATTTTGAAACTCGTTTACTCTATTTGCGTGAGCTAAACGACCGCCGTCAAACCATTTTGAAATCCATTGAAGAGCAAGGCAAGCTCACCGATGAACTGCGTGAGAAAATTGAACAAACGCAGAGTAAAACGGAACTTGAAGATCTCTATTTGCCGTATAAACCAAAACGCCGTACCCGTGGACAAATTGCGATTGAAGCAGGGCTTGAACCGTTGGCGGACAGCCTTTGGAACGATCCTAGCCAAGTGCCAGAAACAGTCGCTGAAGCCTATGTGGACGCAGAAAAAGGTGTGGCAGATGTGAAATCTGCACTTGATGGGGCAAGATATATTTTGATGGAACGTTTTTCCGAAGATGCGGATCTGCTTGCAAAATTACGTCAATATCTGACCGCTAATGCCACCCTTGAAGCAAAAGTGATTGAAGGTAAGGAAGAAGAAGGCGAGAAATTCCGTGACTATTTTGCTCACAGTGAGCTGTTGAAAAATGTGCCGTCACATCGTGCATTAGCAATGTTCCGTGGGCGTAATGAAGGTATTTTGTCGCTCAATTTGAATGCTGATCCTGATGCGGAAGAAGGTAGCCGTTCAAGTTATTGTGAAGAGATTATTCGTGAGCATTTAGGCGTACAACTTCGCCAGCAACCAGCAGACAGTTGGCGTTCGCAGGTGATTGCGTGGACGTGGAAAATCAAAGCGTTGTTACACCTTGAAACGGAATTAATGGGGGCGTTGCGAGAAAAAGCGGAAGAAGAAGCAATTGATGTGTTTGCGCGTAATTTATCCGCATTATTAATGGCTGCACCGGCAGGGGCAAGAAATACGATGGGATTAGACCCAGGTTTGCGTACTGGGGTGAAAGTGGCTGTGGTAGATAATACAGGGAAATTATTAGATACCGCCACGATTTATCCGCATACGGGACAGATGGACGCGGCAATGGTGACCATTTATAAGCTGATTAAACAGCATAATGTTGATTTAATTGCGATTGGTAACGGCACGGCTTCTCGTGAAACGGAGCGTTTTGCCAAAGAAGTGATTAAAGAGATCAAAGAGAATAAACCGCAAACTGTGGTGGTGAGCGAAGCTGGAGCATCTGTTTATTCGGCTTCAGAATTAGCGGCGGCGGAGTTCCCTGAACTTGATGTATCCTTGCGTGGTGCAGTATCGATTGCTCGCCGTTTGCAAGATCCGTTGGCGGAATTGGTGAAAATTGAACCTAAAGCGATTGGTGTAGGGCAATATCAGCACGATGTCAATCAGTCGCAACTGGCGCGTAAACTTGATGCGGTGGTCGAAGATTGTGTAAATGCGGTGGGCGTGGACTTAAATACCGCTTCTGCACCATTGCTTGCGCGTGTGGCGGGTATGACGAAAACCTTGGCTCAAAATATCGTGGCTTACCGTGATGAAAATGGGCGTTTTAATTCTCGTTCTGACCTGAAAAAAGTCGCTCGCTTAGGACCAAAAGCCTTTGAGCAGTGTGCTGGTTTTATGCGAATTTTAGGCGGAAAGAACCCGCTTGATGCCTCAAGTGTTCACCCAGAAGCCTATCCTGTGGTGGAAAAAATCTTGCAAGCAACCGCTTCCACATTGGGTGAGTTGATGGGTAATTCAACGAAAATTCATAGTTTGAACGCCAAAGATTTTGTTGATGAACAGTTTGGTTTACCAACGGTAAACGATATTTTCAAAGAGCTTGAAAAGCCAGGGCGCGACCCTCGTGGTGAGTTCAAAACGGCGATCTTTATGGACGGCGTAGAAGAAATCAGCGATTTGAAAGTCGGTATGATTTTAGAAGGCACTGTCACTAACGTAACGAACTTTGGGGCGTTTGTGGATATTGGCGTTCATCAAGACGGTTTAGTGCATATTTCAATGTTGTCGAACAGCTTTGTTGAAGATCCGCACCAAGTGGTGAAAACGGGTGATGTGGTTAAAGTGAAGGTGTTAGAAGTGGATGTAGCTCGCAAGCGTATTGCCTTAACAATGCGTCTAGACGATAAGCCAACGGATAAACGTGATACAAGCGGTGAGAAACGCAAAGAATTTGGCAAATCCGACCGCTCGCAGAAGTCTGAACGCCAAAGTTTTGGTAATAATGCTTTTGCAGATGCGTTGAAGGGGTGGAAGAAGTAATCTACTGCCAGTTGGGACAAAGTCATTTGACTTTGTCCTTTTTTCTTACAAAAAAACTAAACGCAAACGTTTGCTTTTGTTATAATGTTGCGAAATTCTCAATAAAAGGAACACAATTATGACAACATTAGGCACACCATTAACAGCAAAAGCAACCAAAGTAATGATGCTTGGCTCTGGTGAATTAGGCAAAGAAGTGGTGATTGAATTACAGCGTTTAGGCGTAGAAGTTATCGCTGTTGATCGCTATGAGAATGCCCCTGCTCAACAAGTGGCACACCGTGCTTATACGATTTCTATGCTAGATGGCAAGGCGTTACGTGAATTGGTTGAAAAAGAGAAACCTGATTTTATTGTGCCTGAAGTTGAAGCCATTGCGACCGATACCTTAGTCGAGCTTGAACAGGAAGGCTATAACGTTATTCCTACGGCAAAAGCGACCAAACTTACAATGAACAGAGAAGGCATTCGCCGTTTGGCAGCAGAAGAATTAGGACTAAAAACATCCCCTTATCGTTTTGTGGATAGTTTTGAGCAATTTACTCAAGCCATTCATGAAATCGGCATTCCTTGTGTTGTGAAGCCAATTATGTCGTCATCCGGGCATGGGCAGAGCGTGGTGAAATCCGAAGCGGATATTCAACAAGCGTGGGATTATGCCCAACAAGGTGGACGAGCAGGCGGCGGTCGAGTGATTGTAGAAGGCTTTATCCAGTTTGATTATGAAATTTCCTTATTAACTGTTCGCCACATTCACGGCACATCTTTCTTAGCCCCGATTGGTCATATCCAAATTGAAGGTGATTATCGTGAGTCTTGGCAGCCGCAAGTGATGTCTGAAACCGCACTGAAAAAAGCACAAGATGTGGCTGAAAAAATTACCACCGCATTAGGCGGACGTGGTATTTTCGGAGTTGAACTCTTTATTTGTGGTGATGACGTCATCTTCAACGAAGTGTCGCCACGTCCGCATGATACAGGCATGGTAACGCTGATTTCCCAAGAATTATCTGAATTTGCCTTACACGCCCGTGCGATTTTAGGTTTACCAATTCCTGAGATTACTTTAATCAGCCCTTCAGCTTCAAAAGCTATTGTGGTGGAAGGAAAATCAACTCAAGTGACCTTCGGTAATTTAGAAAAAGTATTAGCTGAACCGCACACCAACATACGTTTATTCGGTAAAGGGGAAGTGAACGGGCATCGTCGTTTAGGGGTGATTTTGGCCCGTGATGAAAATGTGGAAAAAGCCCTTGAAAAAGCGAGACGTGCTTACGATAAATTAGAAGTCAATTTGTAAAAATTAAGAGAAAGTGACCGCTTGTTGAGTTTTCAATAAGCGGTTATTTTTTGGTTTCTGTGTTATCAATGGTTTTGATCACCGCTCTAGATTTTTCATCCATCGAGACCTCAATTTTGTGATCTACCACCACATTCATATTGATTGTAATACCTTCAGGCGGTGTTTCAAGTTGCACTTTTGGCGAACAAGCGGTGAGATTTAAGCAAAAAATTGCAAAAAGGAAGAATATTTTTTTCATTGTTTAAATATATGAGTAATATCATTTTCACTCTATTTTACAGAGTTTTGAAATAAAAGCCTATTGATGTATAACGTAAAGAAATATATTCCAAAAAATTAATTTAAATTTAGATGTGACCGAATCAACGTTAAAAACGCATCACCAAATCGCTCTAATTTTCTCTCACCTACACCGTTAATAGAAAGCATTTCATCTGCCGTTGTTGGCATAAATTCCGCCATTTCTTGTAGGGTGGCATCATTGAAAACGACATAAGGGGGGATATTTTCTTTATCGGCAATCTGTTTGCGTAAAAAGCGTAAACGGGCAAAAAGATCTTTATCATAACGTTTGCTAGTTTGTTGTTTCTGCACATAAGATGTTGCTGAAAAACTTAAACGAGGCATAGCTAGTGCTAAGGCTGTTTCACCACGTAAAATAGGGCGAGCTTGTTCTGTGAGTTGTAACGCAGAATGATTAACAATATTTTGGCGAATAAATCCGAGATGAATGAGTTGGCGAGTGACACTAATCCAGTATTCTTGAGATTTATCTTTGCCAATTCCATAAACAGATAGCGTGTCGTGTTGATATTCACGGATTTTTTGCTGATTTAAGCCCCGAAGAACCGCAATAATATGATGTAAGCCGAAGCGTTGTCCCGTGCGGTAAATAACAGACATCACTTTTTGTGCATCAACCAAGCCGTTATACTTTTTCGGTGGATCAAGGCAAATGTCACAATTTTGACAAGCAACTTGGCGTGTTTCACCAAAATAGTTGAGTAACACAAGGCGACGGCAAGTTTGCGATTCGGCAAAAGCACCGATGGCTTGTAATTTATGTTGTTCAATTTGACGTTGTTCACTTTCTGGTTTTTCTAATAATACCTTGTGTAGCCAACCATAATCCGCGGGGTCGTAAAATAACACCGCTTCTGCAGGAAGATCATCTCGCCCAGCTCGCCCTGTTTCTTGATAATAGGCTTCAATGCTTCTTGGAAGATCAAAATGCACGACAAAACGCACATTGGATTTGTTGATCCCCATTCCAAAGGCAACAGTAGCAACGACAATTTGAATATTATCTCGTTGAAAAGCGTTTTGAACGGTTTCCCGTTGTTGCACCGTCATTCCTGCGTGATAGCCCATCACAGAGAAACGACGAGCAGAAAGTTTTTCTGTGAGTTCTTCGACTTTTTTACGGCTATTACAATAAACAATCCCACTTTTCCCTTGTTGACTACTGATAAACTTGATCAGTTGATCCACAGGTTTAAATTTTTCTTGCACCGTATAGCGAATGTTAGGACGATCAAAACTTCCTAAATAAGTGTGGGGATCTTCTAGCTTAAGATGATGAATAATATCAAAACGAGTTGTCGGATCTGCGGTTGCAGTCAAAGCAACAAGCGGTATGTTTGGGAAAGTTTTTCGCAAACCGCCTAATAAAGTATATTCAGGGCGAAAATCGTGTCCCCATTGAGATACACAATGTGCTTCATCAACTGCAATCAGGCTAATTTTGCATAAGGAGATAAATTGGAAAAAATTGGATGTCATTACCTTTTCAGGTGAAAGGTAAAGTAGCTTGAGTTGCCCTGAAATCGCTTTCTGTTCAACCGCTTGTTGTTCTTCAATGGTTTGAGTGGAATTAATATAGCCAGCTTCAACACCATTGGTAAGCAGTTGATCTACCTGATCTTTCATGAGCGAAATTAAAGGCGAGATCACAAGGGTTATGCCTTCAAAACAGAGTGCTGGCACTTGATAACAAAGGGATTTTCCGCCCCCTGTTGTCATAATCACCAAGCAATCTTTACCCGACAAGATCGCTTCAATCACTTCTGATTGACCTTGTCGGAAAGATTGGTAGCCGAAAACGTTATGTAAAACCGTTTCAGCTTTGGCAAGCGGTGTAACTGACATTAGCTAAAAGAGATCGTTTCGCCGTGACGAGCGACAGCCTCTTCTAAATGTGTCCAAAATGAACGCCCTTCCGCACTGACCCAATCGCCATCACGGTAAGCGAAGTGATAACCACCTAATTTACTTGCCAGCCAGAGTTCAAGCATAGCTTCTTGCTTGTTAATGACAATTTGTGAATCATCATCAAAAGTAATCGTAAAAACTGCCCCTTGTGTTTCACAATCGACATCACAACCTTGCTCTTCAAGTTGCTCTTCGATGTGTTCCCACACTTGTTCAATCGCTTGATGGAATTCTGCTAAATTCATAAATAATCTCTTCGTAAAGCCAAAATTTGAAAAGCGTTATTTTGGATTTTTCTGAACATTTTTTCAATTAAAATCTGAATCTTACATCCACGCATTACTACGAATAACGCCTACGGCAATACCTTCGATTTCAATATACGATTGGCGAGGATCGACGACAATCGGCTCTAATTCATCATTTTCTGGATGTAAATAGATTAAATCGCCTTTTTTCTCTAAACGTTTGACGGTGACTTCATCATCAACACGAGCGACAACGACCTGCCCATTACGAACGGATTTAGTTTTATGTACCGCAAGTAGATCACCATCTAAGATGCCAATTTTCTCCATGGAGTTACCATTTACTTTCAACAGATAATCTGCAGTAGGTGTGAACATGGCTCCGTTGACTGGATAATGTCTTTCGACATGTTCAATGGCTTCAATCGGCGTGCCTGCAGCGACTTTGCCAATAAGTGGTAAACCTTCCGCATCATTCGCAGCTTCATCTTCTACTAAAATACGAATACCACGAGAAGTACCAGAAAGCATTTCAATATAGCCTTTACGGGCGAGTGCTTTGAGGTGTTCTTCCGCTGCATTTGGAGACTTAAAGCCAATATCTCGCGCAATTTCAACGCGAGTAGGTGGCATTCCTGTTGTTTCAATGTAATTTCTGACGAAGTCTAAAATTTCTTGCTGACGAGCAGTTAAGTGTTGACGTTTCATTATTTATTTCCTTACTGTCTTTATATACAGAAAACAATGACATTATATACAGTAAAATTTTGTTTGCAATGAAATAATTTCAGATTTCTTTAGGAAATTTATGATAAACTGCACACCGTTTTAATCCGATCATAACTATTAAAAGGATATAAAAATGTCTAGCCTATTAAATCTTTATCGTAAAGTGCTAAATTTGCCACTTTCACTACTTGTCAAATCTCGTGCTATTCCAACTAACCCTGTTGAAGAACTTGGACTAAGTTTGGAGCAACCTATTGTTTATGTTTTGCCTTACACCTCACAGTCTGATTTACTTATCTTACAGAAAAATTGTGAAAAATTAGGTTTGCCAGATCCGCTAATAAATAACGAAATTCAAGGGCAATCTTTACCTCGATTTGTCTTTTTGGACGAAGGTCGTCGCTTTTTTAAATCCAAAGGGGCGAAATCAGAAACAGAATCGGTGTTTTATCGCTATTTAGATCTTAATCGCCAAGATGAAAATCTCAATATTCAGGTTATGCCTGTTTCCGTCCTGTGGGGACGTGCGCCAGGTAAAGAAAAAGGCCTACCTGTTTTACGTTTATTAGGACCATTTCAACGTTTAGTAACGATGTTATGGTTTGGACGAGATAACTTTATTCGCTTTTCGCAAGCGGTCTCTTTACGCTATATGATTGCAAATTATAGCTCAGATAAGAATCTTGCTCAGAAATTAGCTCGTGTGGCGAAAATGCACTTTGCGAAACAGCGTTATTCTGCAACAGGTCCACAATTACCTGATCGCCAAGCGATGTTTAATAAATTACTCCAATCGCCAGCCATTTTAGCCGCGATTGAAGATGAAGCGAAAAAGCCAAAAGGCTCGCCTGAAAAAGCACGTAAAGAAGCAGAAAAAATCCTTGATGAAATTGCTGCAAATGTTCGTCACGACAGCTTAAGAACCGCAGACCGTGTATTGAGTTGGCTGTGGAACAAACTTTATCAAGGGATCAATGTGCAGTATGCAGAACGTGTGCGTAAATTAGCATTGGAAGGGCATGAGTTAGTGTATGTTCCATGTCACCGTAGCCACATGGACTATCTATTGCTCTCTTATATTCTTTATCACCAAGGCTTGGTGCCACCACATATTGCAGCAGGTATTAACCTTAACTTCTGGCCAGCAGGACCAATTTTTAGAAGTTGGGGCGCATTCTTTATTCGTCGTACCTTCAAAGGTAATCGCCTTTATTCTACGATTTTCCGTGAATACCTTGCAGAGCTGTTCTATCGTGGCTATTCCGTTGAGTATTTTATTGAAGGTGGTCGCTCACGTACAGGACGCTTACTTGATCCGAAAACAGGCATGATGTCGATGACTTTACAGGCATTACAACGTGGTTTAAGTCGTCCAATTAGTATTGTGCCAGTTTACATTGGCTATGAGCATGTCTTGGAAGTGGACACTTACGAAAAAGAGTTACGCGGAGCGGAAAAAGAGAAAGAAAATGCAGGTTTAGTGTTACGAGTTATTAAGAAATTACGTAACCTTGGGCAAGGTTTCGTTAACTTCGGTGAACCTATCCCATTAAACCACTACTTAAATCAGCATTTTCCTGAATGGAAAGAGCCACATGCAGGTGAGAGCGGTCGTCCAAAATGGCTAAATAGTGCCGTTGAATCTGTCTCTAAACAAGTGATGGTGCATATTAATAATGCAGCAGCCGTAAATGCCAAAAACTTAATTGGATCTGTGCTATTGGCTTCTCGTCAGCGTTCACTCACAAGAGAGCAACTGATAGAACAAGTAGAAAGCTATATGCAGTTGTTTAAAAATGTGCCTTATACGACAGATATCACCTTACCAACAGATTCTGCGGAAGCGATGTTAGAACATGTGATTACTTTACCACGTTCGGGCGTTGTTTCTGAAAAAGATAACTTTGGTGAAATTATTCGCTTAGAACGTCAGTCTGCGGTTTTAATGACCTATTATCGCAACAATATTCAGCATCTCTTTGTCTTACCGTCTTTGGTGGCAAGTATGGTGTTACACCATGAGGCAGTCTCTAAAGATCTGATTATTCAAAGTGTGAATCGCATTTATCCGTTCTTACAAGCAGAGCTCTTTATGCACTTTAAAGCAGAAGACGTGCGTACTCATGTGGAAGCAATTCTAGCGGAATTTGTGGCTCAAAATCTGATTAAGAATGAAAGCGACATGTTTATGATTAATCGTCAACGTATTCGTTCTTTACAGTTACATTCATCGGGTGTACGTGAGCTATTACAACGTTACTACATCAGTTTGAGCATTTTAATTGAACAGCCTGAAATCAGCCGTAATACCTTAGAGAAAGAGAGCCGTTCGATTGCTCAACGTCTATCTGTTTTACATGGTATTAATGCCCCTGAGTTCTTTGATAAAGCGTTGTTCTCAACGTTCAGTAATACACTAAAAGAGCAAGGCTATTTTGACGAAGATGGTAATACCGTTGTTGAGAAAGTAAAAACAACGGAAGCGCTGATTCGAGGACTCATTTCAGTCGAAATTCAACACACCATTCAAGGTGCAATGGTGAAATTGGAAGAAGCTGAGAAAGATAATTCGGAGACAGAAGAAGATAAATAAACATTTCACATCATCACAAACGGTCAGTTTCCCCCTCTATTTTGCAAAAAATAAGAGGAAACTGACCGCTTGTTTTATGGATTATTTATCTGATTTTTTCTCTTTCATGGCACTAAAAATCATGGCTAAGATTGGGCCAGAAATATTGTGCCAGAAGCTAAATACCGCACTTGGTACTGCAATTAATGGGTTTGCTTTAAAGTGAAGCGCCGCTAATGCTGCACCTAAACCTGAGTTTTGCATACCTACTTCAATAGCAATCGCTTTATTATCAGCTAATGGTAGCTTAAATGCTTTCGCAACTAAGTAACCTAATGCATAGCCTAAACCATTATGTAGTACAACAATAAAGAAAACGAGTAATCCAGATTCGATGATTCGATCTTTGCTTACTGCAACAACAGCCGTCACAATTAACACGATCGCAACCACAGAAATAAGTGGCATTGTTTGACTAAATTGCTCAATACGTTGTTTGAAGATAGAGCGGATGATCAAGCCAATAAAAATTGGTAATAAAACCATTTGAAGCACAGAAATAAACATAGCACTTGCATTAACATCTAGCCATTGGCTTGCAAATAGATAGAAAACGGCAGGTGTAAGAATTGGTGCAAGTAATGTCGAAATGGTTGTACAAGCAACAGATAATGCCGTATTACCACGAGCAAGATATGTCATTACATTGGATGATGTACCTCCAGGGCAAGCTCCCACCAAGATTACACCAATCGCTAAATCTGGCGGAAGTTGGAAGAGTTTAACGAGTAAAAATGCGATACTTGGCATCACCACAAATTGAGCAATTACGCCGATAATCACACCTTTCGGGTTTTTGCTGACCTCAGCAAAATCTTTGAAAGAGAGTGTTAACCCCATGCCCAACATGACAATACCGAGTAAGTAAGGAATCCAAGGTACAAACTGTTTGAATGTTTCAGGAAATTGTGCTGCGATAAAAGCAAAAACAATCACCCAAATGGCGAATGTTTTGCTGACAAAGTTAGTAAATTTTAGAAGTTGATTCATAAAATAGCCTTAAGTGTTAAAAAAATGTAATGTTATCTAAATAAATTAAACTTTCAACAACATTTGAAAGAAAAATATTCATTAAGTTTTAATAATGATCAACTTATGAAGGCTACTTAATCCGATATTTCACGTATCAACGCAAATGGTAAGAAGATAATGTAAAGAGGGATGGCAACAATACCTGCGATACCCAAACCAAGAGCCATTTCTGTCGCTTCACTATCTAAAACTGTTTCAGTTGAATATTCTATAAATTCTGTTTGTAGTGACGGTTCTAATTTGGCTTTATTGAGGACGGCATCATGGTTTTCAATTTTGACTAATTTTCCATAAATGTCATAAAACTGATTTGACGATTTATTATCATGTACATAAGTGAGTTTTACTCTAGACTCAATATTAGGCGTGTTCACTTGATTTCTAATATAAATAATCGCTGCTTTAGTGACAGATTTCATTTTTTCAGATTTAAGCAAACGAATAAATTCTGTGGTTTTTCGCTCTTTATAATCAGCATTATCCTTGTTACTGCTTTCAAATTGATAACTATGCAAATCTCCGACAACATATAATTTATTATCGGCAATAAAAAATGCTCGGATGGTTTCTGTTTTGGTATTTTCATCTTGATATTCTGTTTTAGTACAAGCGGTCATAAAACATAAAATCAAGCAGTAACAGAAAAAGCGTTTTAAGATTTGCATAGTTTTCTCCTCAGAATAGCTATGAAATAGTCAACACATCTGGTAATTTCACTAACTGATTAAACAGTAATTCTACCGCTCTTTCACTCTGAACGGTAACATTTAACGTGATTTCCGAACCATCATTTTCTGCATGGAGCGACAGCACTTCAAACCCACGGTGGCGGATCACTCTGAGTAAACGCTCAAGGGTTTCAGGGCGTTTATTTGCTTTGATAACGAATTGATATTGTTGCATTTTTTCTCCTTAAACCCCGATATCTTCATCTAACATATCATTATTACATGCATTTGGCGGAACAAGTGGCCACACATTTTCTTCATTTGGAATACAAACGTGCAATAAATACGCTCCTTTGCTGTTGAGCAAGCGGTCTAATGCGGCTGAAACTTCCCCTGCTTTTTCAATGCGTTCTGCTGGAATATCAAAGGCGTTAGCAAGCATTACGAAGTCTGGGTTGTCATCTAAAATAGTTTGACTGTGGCGACCGTGGAAAAAGAGCGATTGCCATTGACGCACCATTCCTAAACGTTGGTTGTCGAGTAACAGAATTTTGACAGGTAAATTACCACGTTTGATTGAGCCAAGTTCTTGAACATTCATCATAAAAGAGCCGTCTCCCGTAATCACAATGGTTGGATCCGCTGGGCGAGCTTTGACTGCCCCCACTGCAGCAGGCAAACCAAATCCCATTGTGCCAAAGCCAGCAGAGGTGATGTAGTTTTCAGGGGCATAGTGTTGCATATGCTGTGCTGACCACATTTGGTGTTGCCCTACATCGGTGGTGATAATGGCGTTGTGTGGTTTACGTTGCGAAAGGGTGTGTAACAATGCCCAAGGGTCGATTTCGCCCTCGCCTGTATTTTCTTGATAAGTGAAGTCAAAATCCGCTTTCATTTTACGCACATCAGCTCGCCAGTTTTCGATCTCTAGCGGTTGAGTAAGTGCGGTCACAGCCTCAATTAAATCCCCTTGCAATGCTACATCTGCTTTGCGTAGCTTGTTGATTTCAGCCACATCAATATCAATATGAATAACTTTAGCGTGCGGTGCAAAGGTATCAAGTTTGCCTGTCACGCGGTCGTCAAATCTTGCTCCACAAGCGATAAGTAAATCACACTCTTGTACCGCATAGTTCGCTGCTTTTGTGCCGTGCATACCGATCATTCCCATATAGAGTGGGTGTTGTGGCGGAATTGTGCCTAAGCCTTTTAAGGTAGAAACAGAGGGAACATTTGCAATTTCTAGGAAAGATCTGACCGCTTGCACGCCACTTGCCATACCCACGCCACCGCCGACATAAAGCACTGGGCGTTTTGCTTGTGCTAACAAGGCTTTGGCTTGTTCAAGTGCGGTTGGATTTTGTGCCTTAGCCGCCACTTTTTCATAGACGATAGGAGAAAGTGATGTCGGTGCGAATTGCACATCTTTAGGAATATCAACAAGCACAGGGCCAGGGCGACCACTTTGTGCAATTTGGAACGCTTTGGCGATAATTTCAGGTAGTTCATCAATGTTTTGCACGATGAAACTGTGTTTGGTACACGCAAGGGACAAGCCTAAGACATCTGCTTCTTGGAAAGCGTCTGTGCCGATAAAGGCTGAAGCCACTTGCCCCGTGATTGCTACGATAGGAATAGAGTCCATTAACGCATCGCCTAAGCCCGTGACTAGGTTAGTTGCACCAGGGCCTGAAGTTGCAATACAAACGCCAGTTTTGCCTGTTGCTCGAGCATAACCGATGGCTGCCATTGCAGCACCTTGCTCGTTGCGACAAAGTAGATGATCTAAACCTGAATCGTAAATTGCATCATAGACAGGCATAATTGCCCCGCCTGGATAGCCAAAAAGAGAAGTGACGCCGTGAGCTTTCAAACACTCAACGACCAAATTTGCACCGTTCATGGATATTGTGTCCTTTATTGTTTTTCTCAAAATATAAGCTGTTATTGATAACATAGTTTTGATAAATTTTGAACCTTCACTATAAAATTTCTGAAAAAAAGTTGAAAATTTATAGAATTAGTCCAATCTATACTTGCACATATTTATAGGGGAACTGCTATGCCATTATTACTCGTCTTTGCTGGATTATTTTTATATATCTATATTGAGATTTCACTACTTGTGAGTGTCGGTTCGACTATCGGCGTATTACCGTTAATTTTATTAATGATCGCCATTTCTGCGGTGGGATTATGGTTAGTCAAATTACGAGGAATTATGGCGGTCATGCAAATTCGCAGTGAAATTGCACAGGGTAAAATCCCTGCACAAGCGGTCACTTCTTCTATCTTTTTTGCAATCGCAGGCGTATTGCTGATTATCCCTGGCTTTTTGAGTGATATTTTAGCGTTATTGCTTCTATTGCCAGTCACTCGTCAGTTACTCCAAGCAATGTTTATGAAACTGTTTGCAAAACGAGTTAAGTTTATGTCTTTTGGCTCAACGCATCAGGGGTCATCACAACATAACACTACATTTGATGCGGAGTTTGAACGTAAGCAAGATGAAGATAAGTGGTTGAAATAATGAATACTTATCAACTTGCGTTATTAAAAGTCCACGGTACTGCAATTTTCTTCGGTTTATCGGGCGTTGTTGGTGTACTGATTGAAAGTGGCTCTGATGTACTCGTTTTAGGCAGAGCCATGATTGCCTTTGCTTGTATCTCATTGTTTTTCTTATGGAAAAGGCAACCGTTAACGAAGCTCTCTACAAAAGAAAAACTCTCTCAGCTAATTTCAGGCAGTTTACTTGCATTGCATTGGGTCAGTTTTTATTTAGGCGTAAAAATCGGTGGTGTTGCAGTCGGCACGCTCGGTTTTGCTAGTTTCCCTGCGTTTGTTGCCTTGTGTGAAATGATTGTGTTCAAAGAGAAATTGCATTTCCGTGAATATATTTTGCTACTGGCAATTTCTGTCGGTTTGATTTTAGTTACCCCTGAATTTGAATTCGGCAACCAAGCAACGCAAGGGCTATTGTGGGGGATTTTCTCGGCAATCAGCTATGCGGTACTTGCGGTATTAAACCGCCGAAATGCGAGTAAATTATCGGGTATAGAGTCTAGTTGGTGGCAATATGTGGCGGTGATTATCGTCTTGTTGCCATTTTCTGCAACAGCTTTACCGAGTGTGAGTGCAATGGATTGGCTTTGGATTGGTTTTATCGGGCTTTTCTGCACAACCTTTGCTTATACCTTGTATGTGTCCAGTTTAAGTGTGATTAACGCTCGAACCGCCGCTATGATTATTTCCCTTGAGCCTGTGTATGCCATTATCGCAGCATGGATTTGGTTCGGTGATGTGCCGACGTTATCTATGATTATTGGCGGTATCTTAATTATCGGCTCTGTCGCTTGGGCGAATTTGAAAAAATAACTAAGCGGTGAGATTTCTGCGGAAATTTGCAAAATTTTCGCCCAAACTCACCGCCTGTCGTTGGTATTTTAACGACTTACCGCTTTTTGCCACGTGTTTAACCACGCTCTAACTTTTTCTGTCTCAGGTTGGTTAAATGCTATTGTTTTATAACTTGGCAATGTTTTAAACAAGGGATCAACATCAGTATTTACCACCGGTTTCATCACATTGTGATAAGAAATGATTTTCTGTGCCTCTGGCTGTTGCAAAAAGCGTAAAAATTGGCGGGCAAGCTCAGGTTGTTTACTGGTTTTAGTCATTGCAGCGACTTCCACCTGCACTAAATGCCCTTCGGCAAAATCCGCTGCGACATATTTATCCGTTTGTTCATGCCATTGATGATACAACGGTGAAGTAGTGTAGCTTAATACTAAATCCGATTCGCCCTTCAAAAAGGCGCCGTAGGTTTCCGACCAACCTTTCCCGACGGTAACCGTATGTTTGGCTAAAGTCTGCCAAGCGGATTCTGCCTGTTCGCCATAGACTTGATTGACCCAAAACAGCAAACCACGACCGACAGTGCTAGTGCGAGGGTCTTGATAAATCACTTTCAAATCTTGGCGCTCGACTAACTCTTTTAAGCTTTTCGGCGGATTGCTGACTTTTTCTTTATTGTAAATGAAGGCATATTCACCAAAATCGTAAGGCAAAAAGGTATTGCTTTGCCATGCAAGCGGTAAGTTATTGGCAGAATTTTGCACATGGTGTTCAGCAAATAAGCCTGACTTTTCTGCTTCTGGAATGACAAAATTATCAATACCGAGCATAACATCGGCTTTGGTTTTATTGCCTTCTAAGCGAATGCGGTTAAACATTGTCACCCCATCTTCAAAAGGCATAAATTTCAGATCGCATTGACATTGTTTTTCAAATAGTGGCTCAAGTTCAGCTGCAGCTCCCCACTTTGAAGCAAAAGAATCATAGGTATAAACCGTGAGTGTTGGCTGTTGAGCAAAAGTGGTGGTTGCAACGGCTAACGCAGAAAGGGTGAAAAATTTGAATTTCATTGAATATTCCTTCTAAAAGTAAAAATAGAAGGATCTAAAACAGGCGAAGATAAATTGTCTGTCTCAAATCCCTACGCTGATATTAGTCAGATCAGGTTCTATGGGTATTTCTCAGCCTTTGTTACAAAGCACCCCAATGAGAACAGGCGGGATTCTACTATAATTTAAACAAAAAATCGCTTAAAATGCAGAAATCCGACCATATTACAAGCGGTCTGTTTTGCAAAATCCGTGGAAAAGGAACACACTTGAACGAACTGATTTTTACCCTTGAACCGCAAGATAATGCTCGTCTGCAATCATTATGCGGTGCGTTTGACGAACATCTTGCCTTAATTGAAAAGAGTTTTAACCTGATTATTGCTCGCAATGCT
This sequence comes from Actinobacillus indolicus, assembly GCF_901764975.1. Classification (GTDB taxonomy): domain Bacteria; phylum Pseudomonadota; class Gammaproteobacteria; order Enterobacterales; family Pasteurellaceae; genus Glaesserella; species Glaesserella indolica_B. Next base: position 79,014 of record NZ_CABFKH010000001.1, read on the forward strand.
TTCTCTTTTACCCTTCAACCCGCCGAAGAGAATCACTATTCCGCTACGTTGCTAAAAAATTCAGCAAAATTAATTCAACAGCTTTACAACGAAACTGCACCGATTAAAGGCAAAGTAAAAGAACTGGATTTGGAAGATGTTCATTTGGCGATTCAAGAAAGCCGTATGTTGTTGCAAAATCAGTGGACAAGTTCAGCTCATGAAATTGCCATTAAAACCAAACGTGGTGTGATTAAACCTCGTGGAGAGCATCAACAAGCCTATTTGCGCAATATTCTCAGCCATGATATTAGCTTTGGTATCGGGCCTGCGGGTACGGGTAAAACCTTTTTAGCCGTGGCGGCTGCGGTGGAATCCCTTGAGCGCCAAGAGATTCGTCGCATTTTGCTCACTCGTCCCGCAGTGGAAGCAGGTGAGAAACTCGGCTTCTTACCAGGGGATTTAGGGCAAAAAATCGAGCCTTATCTTCGTCCGCTTTACGATGCGTTATTTGAAATGTTGGGCTTTGAGAAAGCTCAAAAATTGATGGAGCGAAATGTCATTGAAATCGCACCGCTTGCGTATATGCGTGGGCGGACACTCAATGATGCGTTTATTATTTTGGACGAAAGCCAAAATACAACAACGGAGCAGATGAAGATGTTTTTAACCCGTATCGGCTTTAATTCTAAAGCGGTGATTACAGGAGATGTGACACAAATTGACTTGCCACGTAGCCAAAAATCTGGGCTAAAACATGCGATGGAAGTGTTAAAAGATGTACCAGAATTGAGTTTTAATTTCTTTGACAGCAAAGATATCGTGCGCCATCCCGTCGTGGCAAAAATCGTCCAAGCTTACGATGTATGGGAAGCGGAAGACGAACAACGCAGAGAACAGCGTAAATTGAAAAAATTGGCGCTAGAGCAGCAAAAAATTTTAGAACAAGCGGAGCAACTATGAGCCAAGTGTTGAATGTCGGCATTGCCGGTTTTGGCTATTCCAGCCACGTTTTTCATGTGCCGTTTTTGAAAGAAGATCCGCGTTTTCATATTGCCAAAGTGTATGAACGTTCGACAGACAAGGCATTAGCCGTCTTGCCAAATGTGGAGATTGTACGCCAATTTGATGATTTATTGAGTGATGAGATCGATCTCATCATTATTACTACGTCGAACCAAACGCATTATGAGCTTGCAAAGCAAGCTATTTTGGCGGGTAAACATGTATTGGTTGAAAAACCGTTAGTCGTAGACGTACAGCAAGCTGTGGAACTGAATGAATTGGCTAGACGGCAGAATGTGATCTTATCGGTGTATCAAAACCGCCGTTGGGATAGCGCTATTGCCACTGCAAAACAGATTTTGGCTCAAGGCTTACTTGGTGAACCCGTGGATTGTGAAATCCGTTTTGAACGCTATGCTAAAGGCAAAAATGTCAAGGCTTGGAAAGAAACAGGCGAAAAAGGCACGGGTTTAGTATATGACTTGGGCGTGCATTTGATCGATGCTTCCCTTTACTTGTTTGGCATGCCGAGCGCAGTATTTGCCGATATTCGCTATCAACATGAAGGCGCGTTGAGTGATGACAATTTCACCCTACATCTTTATTACGAGTCAGGCTTAAAAGTGGCGCTTTATGCGTCAAAATATGCTCGTGAAGCCGGTAAGCATTTTGTTTTGCACGGTAAACTGGGTTCTTATGTGAAAGAGAAGCCGGATATTCAAGAGGGCTTGCTTGCAAGCGGTGTGATTCCACATAAAAATTACAATCGGGAAGCAGAGCAAGATTGGGGCATTTTGCATACGGAGATCGACGGCGAAGTAGTTCGACAGCCGTTTCAGAATACGGAGACGAGTTATCAAGCTTTATACGATAATCTGTATTTGGCAATCACCGAACATCAACCGCTAGCGGTCACTGCCGAACAAGCCACAACGGTGTTATCTATTATTGAAAGAGCCTTTGAAAGTGCTAAATTAGGTCAAAAATTAGCGCTTTAAAAAAACAAAACGCGTGAATAAATCCACGCGTTTTTTTGTTTTAATGACTAATTACTCTTCTTTATTCGTTTTTTCTTTTGGAAGAACAAGATTCAATAAAATGGCCACAATCGCACATAAGCTGATGCCTTTTAACGAGAACTCACCTACGTTAATTAACATTCCGCCGATACCGAATGTCATTACCACAGATACGATACAGAGATTGCGAGCTTCACTCATATCTACTTTCGCACGAATTAAGGTGCTCATACCTACAGCCGCAATAGAGCCGAATACTAACATCATAATACCGCCCATCACGACACCAGGAATGGTTTGTAACAATGCACCCACTTTTCCGCAGAAAGAGATTGCAATAGCCCAACACGCCGCCCAAGTCATCACTTTTGGATTGAAGTTTTTCGTTAGCATGACTGCACCGGTTACTTCCGCATAAGTTGTATTTGGTGGACCACCTAGCATTGCCGCCGCAGATGTTGCCACGCCATCACCTAATAATGTACGGTGTAAACCTGGTTTGCTTAGGAAGTTTTTCCCTGTTACCGAGCTAATCGCCATAATGCCCCCCACATGTTCTACTGCTGGAGCAAGTGCGATTGGAAGTAAGTAGAGAATCGCTTCAAGTTTGAATTCTGGTGCTGTTAATTTTGGTAAGCTGAACCATGCTGCATCATAAACAGGTTGGAAATTCACTAAGCCAAAGAAAAGTGAAACAATATAACCGACCACGATTGCGAACATAATTGGCACAAGTTTCATCATGCCTTTTGCAAATACAGCAACAATTAATGTCGTGATTAAGGTAATCATGGATACTGTTACTGCCGTAGAATACGGAATATCTGTCCCTTTACCGATTGCCATATCAACCCCAACAGGAGCTAACCCTAAGCCGATAATAATGATGACAGGGCCAACAACTACAGGCGGGAATAATTTATCTAAAATCGCTACACCTTTTATTTTTACTAATGCAGATAACGCAAAATAAATTAATCCAGTAAAGACTAAGCCGCCCATTGTGACAGGAATTCCCCATTCTTGAACGCCATATTGAATAGGTGCAATAAAAGCAAAAGAAGAAGCGAGAAAGATAGGAACTTGGCCTTTGGTGCAGATTTGGAAGATTAAAGTACCGATACCGGCAGTAAGAAGTGCTGTGTTAGGATCTAAGCCAGTAATCAATGGCATGAGAACCAATGCTCCAAATGCCACGAAAAGCATTTGTAAGCCAACGAACGCCTGTTTGGGCGTACTGATATTTTCTGTTGTCATTTTTCAACTCTCTAATAATGTTTGATAGTCGCCAAGCTACAAAGACATAGCTCAGGCGAACATTATATAGAAAACGCAAACGATTGCATAATTTTTTTGTTAGAAAAATTAATTCAGACATCATTTTGGTAAATTTTCAGCAAGATCTGACCGCTTGTTATCCCCATACAACAAGGACGGCAGCAATAACAATCAGAATAAGCCCTGTCATATCTTGAATTTTTAGGCGTTCTTTAAAAATAAAGTAGGAAATTAGAAGCATAAAAAAGACTTCCACTTGTCCTAGTGTTTTGACAAAAGCGACATCATTTAAGCTCATGGCATTAAACCAACCAAAAGAACCTAAAAAGGAGAAAAGGCTCGTCGCTATAGCAAGTTTAGGACGTTTTAATAGTTTTATTAATGTCTCTCGATCTTTTAACGATAAATAACCCACAAGCAAAATAGCTTCTAAACTAATAACAGAAAACAGCACCCAAGCGGCAGAGAGTAGATAGTGGCTATTGAGTTGAAGGCTGGCTTCCCTTACCCATAATGATGTTAGGGCAAAACTTAAACCGCTTCCAAGACCGATGAGTAGGGTTTGCCAAGAGACTTGACGAAAATTGCTTGCTCCTGTCAGTAAGAAAATGGCTAGACCGCCGATTAATACTCCGATCCAGCCAATAAAACTGATGTGAGTGGAGAAAAATAACACGCCTAAAATAGCAGCTAGAACGGCTTCACTCTTAGCAAGCCCAACACCGATAGCGTAATTTTTTAGATGAAAAAGTTTTACCATCAGAGCGGTGGCTAATATTTGTGCCAGTGAAGCCCCTAAAATATAGCCATAATAAGCGGGTATAAAATGTGGAATTTGGTAATCAGGCTGACTTTGATATAAAAAACAAAGATAACCTGTTGCGATTGGAACTGCATACAAAAAGCGGGCGAGCGTGACACCAAGAACCGCAACGTCTTTACTCAGTTGTTTCTGAAAGGCGTTGCGTCCTGCTTGGGCGAAGGCAGCCAATAGCGTAAACCAAATCCACATCACGTATTAGCCGACCCAAACAAATTTGGCAATAAAGAGCAGTGAAACCACCGCAACAGCAGGGTTAATCTCTTTTACTCGACCTGTACAGAGTTTCATAATGCAATAACTAATAAAACCAAAGGCAATCCCTTCAGTAATCGAATAGGTAAATGGCATCATTGCAGTAGTAATAAATGCAGGTGTCGCTTCGGTTAAGTCGTCCCATTTAACTTCAATTAAACTTGAAGCCATTAAAATGCCAACAAACACTAAGGCACCAGCTGTTGCATAAGCAGGAACAACAGCTGCAAGTGGTGAGAAGAAGATCGTTAATAGGAAAAGCACACCCACAACAACAGCGGTTAAACCTGTACGTCCGCCAACAGAAACCCCAGAACCACTTTCAATGTAGGTACTGATTGCTGATGTTCCCATATAAGAGCCCGCCATAGCACTGACGCTATCGACATAGAGTGCTTGTTTCATTTTGGGGAAACGACCTTGTTCATCTGCAATTCCAGCTTTGTTCGTAACTGCAATTAATGTACCTGATGAGTCAAATAAATTAACCAACATAAAGGAAAAGATAATCCCCAGCAATGCGGTATCTAATGCCCCTGCAACATCAACTTGTCCAACGACAGCTTCAAGGCTTGGTGGTGTTGAAATCACACCTGAGAATTTGACATCAGGATCAAAGATTAACGCTAATGTAGTCACCACAACGATTGAAATTAACACGCCAGAATGAATACCTTTTGCAGCAAGCACCACGATAATAAAGAAGCCTAAAATACCCATTAAGACTTTTGGATCGTGCAATTCACCTAAAGCCACTAAGGTTGCAGGGTTTGCGACAACAAGCCCCATATTTTTAAAGCCGATTAACGCAATAAATAAGCCGATACCTGCACCAATCCCCACGCGTAAACCAAGTGGAATGGCTGACATAAACCAGTAGCGAACTTGCAATATCGTGAGGATAAATAAACCGACAGAACCCCAGAAGATTGCTCCCATTCCTGTTTGCCAGCTATAACCAAGTTTTTGTACGACAACAAAAGCAAAGAATGCATTCAATCCCATTGCAGGGGCGAGTGCGATAGGCAAGTTACTAAATAAACCCATCGCAATAGTACCAAATGCAGCGATTAAACAGGTGGTAACAAAGACAACTTGGGTATCCATACCAGCCACACCTAAAATAGATGGGTTGACGAAAACGATATAAACCATCGTGAAGAATGTGGTAATCCCTGCCACAATTTCAGTTTTGACATTACTGCCTTTTTCTTTCAATTGAAACAAACGTTCAAGCATAGTGCCTCTTAATAGTATAAAGAATTTTAGGAAATAAGATGGAAATGAAATCGACGAAGGCAACCGATAGTGCTAAATGCACAAGAAGATAGGAAGTCTTGGCTATTTCGTTCAGAGTGTAGCCAAAATCTTAGGATTACTCAAGGGATAGAATGTAAAGAGGTAATCGTTTGCGTAAATGTTATTATAATATGTACAGTTATTTATGATAGTTGTTTTTCGAATAGACAAACCATTTTACGTAGAGATTCCAATTCCTTATCTTTTTGTGAAAGTAATTCATCTTTATGAGCTAGTTGCAATTTTAGTTTTTCTATTTCGAAAGATAGCCCTTCATTGTTTGAACCATAATTTGTATAGATATAATCGCTGTTATCGTTCATACAAAAAATGACACCTTTTTCACTATCAACTAAATCAGCCAAACTAATATTAAAAATTTGAGCAATTTGCACTAGTTTATCGTATTGAAGTCTTGTTTCTCCACGTTCAATTTTGGCATAACCACTAGGTGACATATTCATTTTTTCAGCCATATCTTCCTGTGACCATTGATGGAGCTCTCTCATCATACGAATTTTATCGTGCATTCCCATTTTTATGTTCCTGTCTAATTTGAGTGTTTTTTGTCAAAACAGGGCGAGCATCTGCCTTGTTTGTTGCTGTTGTTGTGTCGTTAAGTTATATAAAATTGTTACGCATTTTGGTAATGCGACAGTGTTATTTTCACATATTTAGAGGTCTTATACTATGAAAAAATTACTTATTGCAACATTGTTATCTGCTTTTGCGTTATCAGCCCAATCACAGGTATATGTTCAAGCAGATTTAGGCTCATCAAGAGTTGCTTTAGAAGATGAAGCAGGTGGAGAAGAAGTTCTTAGTGGTACTGTCTTCACTCAACGTTTAAGCGTTGGTTATGATTTCCAAAATAATTTTCGTGTAGCAGTGGATTATACTAACTTTGGAAAAATTAAGAATACTTATAGCGATGGTTATTATTCAGCAGATGTATCTTTAAAAGTGAAGTCATTAGGTGTAACAGGTTTTTACGATTTTAAATCATCTAGTAATTTTACTCCTTATGTCGGTGTAAGACTTGCTCATAATAAAGCTGATGTTAATGTACAGGCATATAATAGCTATAACTCAGTTTCTGGATCTGATAGTGTATCAAGAATTGGATTAGGTGTATTGGGGGGTGTGCAATATAAATTAACTAACAATATGGCTTTAAATGCAAATATTGAATATAACAGACTTGCTTCTGATGCATATTCAGCGGGCGCTAATATTGGTTTGCGTTATAATTTCTAATAGTAGTTTCTCTATTCTAATAAAAAACGATTAGCTTGGTTGAATGTGAAGAACTAACAATCAAATCTAATCGTTTTTTACTAATTAGAAGTAGCTATTATTTCATAAATTTTAAACGGTTAAGTTAATCCTAACCGATTATTTTTTAAAATCTATTCATACACTAACACTTCTTTCAACAACTCCACCGCCAAGAACGCTAAGCTAAAACGTTGTTCATCAGCCACTGTCCAGAATTGTAGTGCATTGTCGTTTTTATTGAGTAGCTGGCTGATCTGTAAGACATTTGTTTCTTCATCTTCGCCATTTTTAACAGGGGTAACCACATTATCTGAATTAAATTTTACCCACGCTTGTTGTTGCCACTGTTCACTTAATGCGCTTGCATCTAAAGCATATTCAGATTGCACGCTAATCATCTGCGAAATACCATAGAAAACAGGCACTTGCACAGAATGAAAAGTCACACTAGCGGTTAGATTTGGCAGGACTTTTGTAAGTTGTAACTCAAAGGCACGAGAGAACGGCAGATGTTTTTCATCACCTTGCACATTGGCAGGCACAGCATCAAACGCCACACGAGGTTTTTCATCATCAAGGGGAATACCATTTAATAACTGAGCAGTTTGCCCTGCTAACTCACGCACTTTTTCATCACCAAAATAGGCCGATGGTAACAGTGATGTAACAAAAATATGTTGAATAGGCTGGTCCAACAACGGTTTTAAGGCAAGTGCTAATTGGCTGATTTGTGGATTTGCTAACGCAACAATATTTCGCTCACGCACATTGGCGATCATTTCATTATTTACACTTGGCACAATCACAGGCACATTGCCGATTAATGCAGAAATGCCGTAGAGATCTAAAATTACACAACCTGCTTGCACAGCCTGAGCCAGTAACTCTGCATTTGCCATTTTGCCTGCAAAGAGAACGTGACTAAATTGCGACCACTCGACATCTTCAACAGCGATTTGCTCAACAGCTTTTGCACCAAAACGCAGAGAATGTTCTTCACCAAAACTTTCCAGCTCAATCGCTGAAATTTGCTCAAAATCCAAACTACTTTGCTCTAAGGCTTCTAATAATTTCTCGGCTAATAAAAAATCTGCTGCAATTGCTAAACGAATGTTTGCCATTTTGTTTCTCTCTCGTCAAAATAAAGGCTAATTTTACTCTTTTTTGTCGCAATTGCGAAAGGAAAAAACCGTGACACCAGCGATCAATTTATTGAAAAAACAGAAAATAGCCTTTCAACTTCACCCTTACGATCACGATCCGAATAACACCAATTTCGGACAAGAAGCCGTAGATAAATTAGGTTTAAATGCAGATCAAGTTTTTAAAACATTGCTTGTGGCTGAAAATGGTGATCAGAAAAAGCTTGCGGTAATGGTTGTGCCAGTATCAAAAATGCTCAATTTAAAACGTGCTGCTCAAGCCTTGAATGTCAAAAAAGCGGAAATGGCAGACAAAGAAATTGCCCAGAAAACCACAGGCTATTTACTTGGTGGTATTAGTCCATTGGGGCAAAAGAAGCGTTTACCGACCGTCATTGATATATCTGCGGAGCAGTTTGAAACCATTTTTGTCTCTGGCGGTAAACGTGGGTTAGATGTGGAGTTAAATCCGCAAGATTTGGCAAAGTTGCTTGGTGCACAATTTGCGGATATCCAAGAAGGATAAGTAAATATCAGATCAGCTTTAGATCTGATACTTACTCTTATCCCCGATATCAAAATGCAGTGGCATCTTCCATTTCTGAATAGAAAGAAACAGCAGTAATACACCGCAAATTCCGCTTAAGATGAGCGTTAGCAGATGCCATTCAAATATCCAACAGAACCATAACATAGCCAATAACAACGGTTGGAAATTTAAGCCAAAGACCCGAAAGCAGAAATATTCTTTATAGCTAAGTCCGCCAAGTACGAGAAAGACTGCACCTATCGCTAATTCAGTTAAACCGAATATGTGGCAAAGTAAACCGATCCACATCGCAAATTGAAACAAATAGCGAAATTGCTTTAAGTATAAATGCAATGAAGATGCGAGCATTGTGCCTGCAATTAACAAACCAAGTTGGGTGGTATCCGTATAAAACGGAAATAGCCCAAGCATTATAGTTGCCAATACGAAACCTGACCGATATAGAATAACCGTAATATAGTCCCAAACGTCCATTGGTGATTGAATATGCGGATCTGCCATTTTATAGCCCTGCTAAATTCACTAAGTCTTGTTCACTCAAAATTTTCACTCCCAATTCCTGTGCTTTCGCCAGTTTCGAGCCAGCCTTTTCCCCTGCAATCAAATAATCCGTTTTACTTGATACACTGCCAGATACTTTACAACCCAATTGCTGTAATAAGGCTTTTGCTTGATCACGGGTGAGCTGTGTTAATGTCCCTGTTAGTACCACTGTTTTATCTTTTAATGGATTGTCGGCAATCTCTTGTTGCACCACATCTTGCCACGTCACCCCTTGAGCAATCAGATCTTCCACGACTTCAACATTATGTGGTTCTTGCCAGAATTGGAATAGGCGGTTTGCCACAACTTCCCCTACATCTTGTACTTGTTTTAGCGTGTCTAAATCTGCTTGGCGAATCGCATCAAGCGTACCAAAGTGATTAGCGAGATTTTGTGCGGTAGATTCGCCCACATCTCGAATACCCAAAGCAAATAAGAAGCGGGCAAGGGTGGTATTTTTTGCCTTTTCGATACTTTGTAGTGCGTTATTGGCAGATTTCTCCCCCATTCGCTCTAAACGCATCAAGGTGGTGTGATCGAGTTTAAATAGATCTGCTGGGGTACGGATCAGCTCACGTTCCATCAGTTGCTCAATCAATTTTTCACCCACGCCGTCAATATCCATTGCTTTGCGTGAAACGAAATGCTTTAACGCTTCTTTGCGTTGGGCTTCGCAGAATAATCCGCCTGTACAGCGAGCAACTGCTTCGCCATCGACACGCACCACAGCTGAATTACAAACAGGGCAAGCGGTCGGAAAAGCAATTTTTTTTGCATTATCAGGGCGACGTTCAGCCACAATCCCCACAATTTGCGGAATAACATCACCTGCTCGGCGAATAATCACGGTATCACCAATTGCGATCCCTAAACGCTCAATTTCATCGCCGTTATGCAAGGTGGCATTGCTCACCGTTACCCCAGCTACAAAGACAGGTTCTAATTTTGCCACTGGGGTAATTGCCCCTGTTCTGCCGACCTGAAATTCAACATCGTTCAGAATCGTCATCTCTTCTTGTGCAGGAAATTTGTAAGCAATTGCCCAACGAGGTGCTTTTGAGATAAAGCCAAGCTGTTCTTGCAGCGCAATCTCATTGACTTTCAACACCGTGCCATCAATGTCGTAACCCAGCGAACTACGTTTGGCTTGGATTTTTTGATAAAACGCAGTCAAGGCTTGAGAACCCGTTGCTAAGGTAATTTCAGCATTGACAGGAATCCCCAAGGTTTTTAACCACTGCAAGCGGTCAAAATGTGTCGTTGGGAGTTCATCATCACTTTCATAAACCCCAATATTATATGCGTTCAACATTAACGGGCGTTGGCTAGTGATTTTCGGATCAAGCTGACGAAGTGAACCTGCCGCTGCATTACGAGGGTTGGCAAAGGTCTTCTCACCTTTTTCCAGTGCTTTTTCATTTAATTGTTCAAAGCCCTGCTGTGGCATAAAAACTTCACCACGCACTTCTAAACGGTGTGGCGGATTACTACTTTTTAGTTTTAACGGAATATTGCGGATCGTGCGGATATTGGCGGTAATATCTTCCCCTGTTGTTCCGTCGCCACGAGTTGCAGCTTGAGTTAGCACTCCATCAACATACAGAATACTCACAGCTAAGCCATCGAGTTTCGGCTCACAACAAAATTCAATTTGATTACTGTTGATTGCAATACGATCTTCAATGCGACGCAAAAAGCCTGTGAGATCATCATCGGAAAAGGCATTGTCCAAAGAAAGCATCGGGATTTCGTGGGTAATTTGAGCAAAACCCTCTAACGGCTTTGCCCCAACTCGTTGCGTTGGTGAATCGGACGTAATCAATTCGGGGTGTTGCCATTCCAGATTTTTTAACTCGTTCATCAAGCGATCATATTCTGAATCGGGTACAAGCGGATTATCTAAAACGTGGTAGTGGTATTCATATTCATGCAATTTTTCACGCAAATGTTCAAGTTGAGTTTCAATAGAGTTTGGCATCTGTAAATTTCTCGATAAAAAAGACCGCTTGCAAGCGGTCAGATTTAATATATTTTTGGCAAATTAGGATTTTACACGTAACAGATAATGTTGACGTTTTTCATCATCAAACAGCTGTTGCTGTTCATCTAAAACAAAGCCACCCACAGATTGAGCAAAGCTTTCCACCGTTCTAATCATCAATTTGAGATTAGCAAGATCGTTGCCAGCAGAAGGAAGGTGCATAAAGAACACTAAACCTACTGTCGCAAATTGTTCAATTTTAGCTAAATCAAAGACACCTGGTTGCATCATATTCGCCACACTAAAGAGAACAGGGCTTGCTGGATTATCTAAGTGGCGGTGGAAAATTTGGTATTCGCCATATAAAAAGCCAAGTGCTTCTAAATTTTGTACCACAACATCACCACGGAATTGAGTACCTTCAGGCGCAACCACATAAAGTGTAACAATGCTCGGTTCTGCTGCCTGTTGCATCTGCTGTGATGCTGATGATTCGTTCAATTGCACTTCAGGCTGTGGCTGTGCTTCAAAAGATGCTTGTTCAAAACCACTTGTTTGATAGCTTGAATCTGGCGCATTTTGCGGTTGATCTTGTAAGCTAATACGGATTTTACTTACATTTTCTTGCACATCTTGTTGCACTTGTGCTATGTCATGTGCTGGCATATCTTGGTGAGCAGATGTGTACGTATGCATTCCTTGAGTATTTAAGCTTGCTGGAATATCTGTCGTAATCTCATTATTGATTGGTGCTGAAGGTGGACGAGTAGTAAACGTATTAGAAAAAACGCGTGATTTTTCACGGCGTGCAGACCAGATACTGTATCCAATTAAAACAGCGATTAATACCCCTGCTAAAATAAAGAAAAGAATATGCGTGTCCATTTTGTCCTCTTTAGCTAAAAAAAACATCAAATTTGAAATTTCGTCCTTTGCGAAATGTAGGTGTATAGCTTACCATATTTCTTTTAAAAATTTGAACAGAAAGGTTGATTATGTCTTCACCATTTTCTACGCCTGATACTCAAATTGGGGCAGGCTTCCATTATTTTATCTATGGCTGGCGTTTAATGTTACAGCGTCAGTTAATGCCTTTTATCATTTTTCCCGTCATTATTAATGCGGTATTAATGATAGGATTAATTTGGTTTTTCTTTGCGAATGTCGGTGGATTACTTGATGCGCTTCTACCTTCTTGGCTTGAATGGTTAAGCTTTGTGCTTATTCCGCTGATCTTTTTGATGATTCTCGTGGCATTTTATTTTGCCTTTACAACCCTTGCTAATTTTATCGCTGCACCGTTTAACGCCTTACTGGCTGAAAAAGTTGAACAGCAATTATCGGGTGAAAATTTAACAGAAATGGGCTTTGCGGAGATGCTTAAAGATGTGCCGAGAATGTTAAAGCGTGAGTGGCAAAAAATGTGGTATAGCATTCCCCGTCTTATTGCGCTGTTTTTGTTAGGTTTTGTACCAGTTTTAGGGCAAACCGTAGTGCCTGTGTTAGCCTTTATTTTCGGGGCTTGGCTCATTGCGATTCAGTACTGTGACTATCCTTTTGATAACCATAAAATCCAATTTCAGCGTATGCGAAATGCATTAGCGCAATACCGAACTATGAATTTTACCTTTGGTGCATTAGTTAGCCTGTTTACTATGTTACCTTTTGTTAATTTAGTGGTCATGCCCGTTGCAGTCTGTGGTGCAACGGCGATGTGGGTAAAAGAATACCGTAGTTTCTTCTTAGGAAATCAAACAGGTGAATTTGAAGGTGCTGATTTTACGACAAAAAATCGAAATACGGCTGTTAGTACAGAAGTTCGAAATGGTGATATTGTGAAGAAATAATGGAAAAGGAAGAACATTTATTGTTCTTCCTTTTTCTTTGACTATTTTGCAAAAAATAGAGAGAAACTGACCGCTTGTGATCAGTTTCTTTTAGATTAATGTCCGATGCCTTTATGTCTTAATAACGCATCTAACGTTGGCTTACGACCACGGAAGCGTTCAAACAACACCATCGGTTCTTCCGAACCGCCACGGGTTAGGATGTTATCTAGGAAAGACTGACCAACCTCACGATTGAAAATCCCTTCTTCTTCAAAACGTGCAAAGGCATCTGCCGATAATACTTCCGCCCATAAGTAGCTGTAATAGCCTGCGGCATAGCCACCAGCGAAGATGTGGGAGAAGCTGTGAGGGGTGCGAACGAAAGTCGGCAATTCCACCACAGCGACCTGTGCTTTGACCGCTTTTAGCGTATCTAACACGATATTTTCTTTCGGTTCGCTCATATGTAGGCGGAAATCAAATAAACCAAATTCTAACTGGCGTAACACAAACATTGCCGCTTGGAAGTTTTTCGCTTTCAGCAACTGGGTCAATTTCTCTTTTGGCAGTGGCTCACCTGTTTGGTAATGCCCTGAAATAAAGGCAAGAGCCTCTTCTTCCCAACACCAGTTTTCAAGGAATTGACTTGGTAACTCAACCGCATCCCACGGCACGCCGTTAATCCCTGAAACATCACCTACATCAATCTCGGTCAGCATATGGTGAATACCGTGTCCAAACTCGTGGAACAGGGTGGTGACTTCATCGTGTGTGAACAGCGCAGGTTTATCGCCAATCGGTTTATTGAAGTTACAGGTTAAGTAGGCAACAGGTTTTTGCAAGGAACCGTCCGCTAGACGTTTTTGATTGATACAATCGTCCATCCAAGCACCGCCACGTTTGTTTTCACGGGCATAGAGATCCAAATAGAATGAACCACGCAAGCGGTCAGTTTCATCAAAAATATTGAAAAAACGAACATTCTCGTGATAGCTGTCAAACGCTTTCTGCTCTTCCACTCGCATACCAAAAATGCGTTTCACCAGTTCAAATAACCCCGAAAGAACACGTTCTTCAGGGAAATAAGGACGAAGCTCTTCATCGTTGATCGCATAGAGAGCTTGTTTCTGTTTTTCACTATAAAACGCAATATCCCACGGCTGTAACTCGTTTACGCCATAGCTCTCTTTTGCAAAGGCTTTTAGCTCAGCTAACTCTTTTTTGCCTTGCTCTTTAGAACGATTTGCTAAACCTTCCAAGAAATCAACCACTTGTGTTGGGTTTTCCGCCATTTTGGTCGCAAGGGAAAGATCAGCATAGCTTTCAAAACCGAGTAATTTGGCTAACTCTAAGCGTAACTCTAGGGTTTCCGCCATAATTGCGGAGTTATCCCATTTACCTGCATTTGGACCTTGATCTGACGCTCGTGTGTTATAGGCTTCATACATTTTTTTGCGAAGCTCACGGTTTTCACAATAGGTCATCACAGGCAAATAGCTTGGAAATTCAAGGGTAAAGCGGTAGCCTGATTTCTCTTTGCTCTGAGCCGAAAGTTTTGCCCCTTCAAGTGCCGACTCTGGCAAGCCTTTCAGATCCGCTTCATCTTCAATCACAATATCCCACCCCATTGTCGCATCAAGGACATTGTTGCTAAATTGTGAGCTGAGTTCAGATAAGCGAGCAGAAATTTCGCCATAGCGTTTCTGTTTATCTGCCGGCAATGAGATCCCTGATAACTCAAAATCACGCAAGCTGTTTTCAATCGCTTTTTTCTGAGCGAGCGAATAAGTGGCAAACTCAGGGCTGTTTTTCAGTTTGACATAGCCTTGATACAACCCCTGATGTTGCCCGACCCAAGTGCTGTATTCGGATAACATCGGCAAACACGCTTGATAGGCTTCACGCAGTTCAGGGCTATTTTTTACGGCGTTGAGATGCCCAACAGGCGACCAAGCACGAGAGAGTTTATCCCCTGTGATCGCTTGCGGTAGGTAGAAGTTTTCCCAAGTTGGTGCATCAATTTGAGAAACTTGTTCAATGGTATCACGGCATTGCTGAATTAACTGTTCAATAGCAGGCACAACGTGTTCAGGTTGAATTTGAGAGAATTTAGGTAAACCTGTGTTGTTTAAAAGTGGGTTTGACATTCGATTTCCTCTTTATTTGATAAAAGCACGATATCTTACCATTTTAGTGATTATTTTCATTAGTTGATTGTGATTTATGGGGGAAGTCGTTAGAATTTCAACTTTATACAAACTGCAAAAAATTAAACACAACTGACCGCTTAGGAAAACGCAATGTCTTTAGATTTATCGGATATTCGACAACAAATCACTCAAATTGACCGTAACTTATTGAAATTATTATCGGAGCGTCATCGACTTGCGTTCGATGTCGTGCGAAGTAAAGAGATTACAAAAAAGCCACTGCGAGATGTGGAGCGTGAAAAACAGCTGTTACAAGAGTTAGTGAATTTTGCTCAAGCGGAAAATTATCAACTTGACCCACAATATGTGACGCAAATTTTCCAACGTATCATTGAAGACTCTGTTTTAACTCAACAGCATTACTTGCAAAATAAACTAAATCAGAATCAAGAGAACGTCGCCATTGCATTTTTAGGTATGCGAGGCTCTTATTCTCATCTCGCTTCTCGCCAGTTTATGAAAAACAGTACGGCTTCTTTAGTGGAGCTCAGTTGCGAATCTTTTGATGCCGTTTTTGAAAAAGTTCAGCAAGGTGAAGCCGATTATGGCGTATTGCCGTTAGAAAACACCACATCAGGTTCTATCAATGAAGTTTATGATTTGTTGCAACATACAGACTTAACCCTTGTCGGTGAATTGGCTTATCCCATTAAACATTGTGTTTTAGGCACAAATAATGCTGATTTTGCCCAAGTGGATACCATTTATACCCACCCACAACCTGCACAACAATGTAGTCAATTTATTCAGAGTTTAGATAAAGTGCATATCAAATACTGCGAAAGTAGTTCTCACGCTATGCAGTTAGTCGCTCGTTTAAATAAACCAAATTGCGTTGCGTTAGGTAATGAAGATGGCGGAAAATTGTACGGTTTAAGCGTGTTAAAAAGTGGTATTGCGAATCAAGAAAACAATATTACTCGCTTTATTGTAGTGTCTAAAAAACCTGTCAATGTTTCGCCACAAGTGCAGACTAAAACCTTGTTATTAATGACAACGACTCAACAAGCGGGTGCTTTGGTTGATGCATTGATGGTGTTCAAGCAACACGGTATTCGTATGATTAAACTTGAATCTCGACCTATTTATGGTAAGCCGTGGGAAGAGATGTTCTATGTGGAATTAGATGCCAATATTCACCATGAAAATACCCAAAATGCCTTGAAAGAACTTAAAACTGTGACGAGCTTCTTAAAAGTATTGGGGTGCTATCCAAGTGAAATTATTGAGCCTGTGAAATTATAAAATGAAGATGGACGCTCTGATGGCGTCCTTTTTTGACTATGTTTAAACCGAAATCAACATTACAGAAGCGTCCAATCAGACGAACAACCAAACCAACACTCTCTTTTGATGAAACGATTGTGCTGTTGTTCAATAAACCTTATGACGTACTGACCCAATTTACTGACGATCAGAATCGGCAAACCTTGAAAGCCTTTATTCCCATTCCGCAAGTGTACCCAGTTGGACGCTTAGATCGAGATAGTGAAGGTTTATTGTTATTGACAAATAATGGCGAGATTCAGCACCGTTTAGCCAATCCCAAATTTGAAAAAGAGAAAACCTATTGGGTTCAGATAGAAGGGATTCCGAATGCAGATGATTTGGCAAAACTCACTCAAGGGGTTGAATTAAAAGATGGTTTAACTAAGCCTGCCAAAGTTAGAATCATTTCTGAACCTGATTTTGATTGGGCGACAGCCCCCAAAATTCGAGAGCGAAAGCACATTCCGACATCGTGGATTGAGTTGAAAATTACAGAAGGAAAGAACCGTCAGGTTCGCCGAATGACAGCTCATATTGGTTTTCCGACCTTACGTCTTATCCGTGTGAGGATAGGGCAGTTTACATTAGGTACTCTTGACTCAGGTAAATATCGCATTTTAGATAATAGGGAGAAATCGGCGTTATTTAAACAGCTCAAATTAACAGAGTACAAGCGGTAAGATGATGTGAATTTTTTGCAAATACTTAAGCAAAAAGAGTAAACTACATCCAAATTTATTTTAAAAAAGGACAGTCTATGGCAATTTTAGTAACAGGCGGAGCTGGCTATATCGGCTCACATACCGTAGTAGAATTATTAAATCAAGGCAAAGAGATTGTGGTATTAGATAACTTATCTAATTCATCTGAAATCTCTTTAGAACGGGTTAAACAGATTACGGGAAAATCCGTTCGCTTTTATCAAGGCGATATTTTAGACCGTGAAATGTTACGTCGTATTTTCGCAGAAAATCAGATTGATTCGGTTATCCATTTTGCTGGCTTAAAAGCCGTGGGAGAAAGTGTTCGAGAGCCGTTGCGTTACTACCAAAACAATGTGACAGGTTCCATTGTGTTGGTTGAAGAGATGTTAAAAGCCAATGTCAATACGATTGTGTTTAGCTCAACAGCTACTGTATATGGTGTTCCTGATGTTATTCCTGTTACAGAAGATAATCATGTGGGTGATACAACTAGCCCTTATGCAACATCCAAATATATGGTTGAGCGTGTATTGGCTGATACAGTAACAGCAAATCCTGACTTTACAGCGATTGTTTTACGTTATTTTAATCCAGTTGGAGCTCATCCAAGTGGCTTGATTGGAGAGGACCCAAATGGTATCCCAAATAATTTAATGCCATTTATAAGTCAAGTCGCAGTAGGTAAATTATCAGAGCTGTCCGTGTTTGGTAGTGACTATAACACGCACGATGGAACAGGTGTTCGTGATTATATTCATGTTGTTGATCTTGCGATTGGACATTTAAAAGCATTAGAAAAACACCAAGGTGATGTCGGTTTTCATGTTTATAATTTAGGTACAGGTATCGGATATTCTGTATTAGATATGGTAAAAGCGTTTGAGAAAGCAAATAATATTTCCGTTCCATATAAATTAGTAGATCGTCGCCCAGGAGATATTGATTCATATTATTCTAATCCAGAGAAAGCATTTGTAAAATTGGGCTGGAAAACAGAGCTTGATTTAGAAAAAATGATGAAAGACACTTGGAATTGGCAAAAAAATAATCCAAATGGATATAAGGGGTAACAATGAGCGAGCAAGTACAGGTTTCTCTTTGGCGGCAAATTTTCAGTTACAAAATGTTGCTCTGCGTATTTACAGGGTTTACATCTGGCTTGCCGTTATATTTTATCTATCAATTAATTCCAGCGTGGCTTCGCTCTGAACAGGTAGATTTAAAAACCATTGGTTTTTTTGCTATCGTTGGTTTGCCTTACACTTGGAAATTTTTGGTCGCACCACTGTTTGACCGTTATTACCCAAATTTCCTTGGTCGTCGCCGTAGTTGGATGTTTTTTACACAGATAGCCTTGTTGGGATTGATTGCTTGCTTTGGTTTCTTCAATCCAGCACAAGATATTAAACCTGTAATGATGCTAGCCATTGTAGTTGCCTTTGTGTCTGCTGTTCAAGATATTGTGGTCGATGCTTATCGCCGTGAGATTTTGTCTGATGAAGAACTGGGTTTAGGTAACTCCATTCATATCAACGGCTATCGTATTGCAGGGTTAATTCCAGGTGGATTAGCGTTGATTGTTTCTGACCACTATCCTTGGGAAACAGTCTTTTTGTTTACCGCACTCTTTATGATCCCGGGGATTGTTCTGAGTTTATTTTTAGCTAAAGAGCCAAAAATTTTACAAGATAACCGCAATCTTCCTTTCCACGAAGCCTTTGTTATTCCATTTAAAGAGTTCTTCCAACGTAAAGGTTTATGGGCAGCGATTGGTACACTAACTTTTATGTTGCTCTATAACTTAGGAGACTCCTTTGCTGCTACCTTGCAAAGTGCCTTTATTCTGGATATGGGCTTTAGTCGCACCGATTTAGGCACAGCAGTCAAAATCAATGGGCTATGGGCTTCTATTGTGGCGGGTATGGTTGGCGGTGTATTGATGCTGCGTATTGGCGTAAACCGTTCTTTATGGATTTTCGGCGTATTCCAAATGCTAATGCTACTTGGCTTTGCGTGGCTTGCAAGTCACGGTAAGTTTGAAACCATAGGCACTTACGAACGCTTCGCTTTATCTGCGGTCATTATTGGTGAATATATCGGGATTGGCTTAGGCACTGCCTGCTTTGTTGCCTATATTTCTCGTGAAACAAATCCACTTTATACTGCGACACAATTTGCGATTTTTACCAGTTTAACCGCGATTCCAAGTAAATTGATTGGTGCAACATCTGGGGCATTGGCAGAGAGTGTTGGTTTCTACCATTTCTATTGGATCTGCTTCTTCTTAGCAATTCCAGGAATGTTGTGTTTATTTTGGGTAGCGCCTTGGAATAGTAAAAATAACTAGTTTGATGATGTTTATTTAAGATCGCTTAAAAGGATATAGTAGACAAAAGTGTTGGTTTTAATTATTTTCTCTAATTATTACCAACTCTTTTTATTTAAAATCAGCTGGCTATCCATTATTGTTATCATCCAAAAAAGCCTTTGGCACGCTGATGGACAAGTCCGTACCAAGTAGCCAATTGCACAGGGCATTGGTCGCTGGGTTGTTCTGACTCATACGCAATTTTTTGGCCATATAAAGCTTCTTGGTGCTGGTCAGCACCAAATGCCCAAAGGCATGACAGCCAAGCACTTGTTTGCGTGGAATATCCAAAGCTTGATGTACAGTCGTCGATTCACAAGCAAAATAACAAGCCGTCTTTACTGGTGCAAAGCGAATACCTTGGGCCAATAATTGATTGCGAATCATCACGCACAAATACAGATCTTCATTGTGCGATATGGATTCAAAGTCAAGCGACAAAGGCTGTGTGCTAAAAAACTTAGGAATGTTCACCTGCCATTTGATGCCCAATTTTCTAGGCATACCCAGTAGTTTTTTGCTACGCAATGAAAAACCACCATTTTGCACATCGATAAAATTTGGTGGCATATTGCGCAAATAAGCTTCGCATTCAGCCCCTTGATGATTTTTGACTATGCCATTTTCTAAAACTTCATACACGCCATACACAGGCGCACCAATATAGTCATAATCAAAAAACTCATTACGCCAGTTGTTGCCATCCACCACAAAGCCATCATTTTGGACAATTAGCGCAAAATCCGTCTCCACCAGCTGATCCAATGCGTACAAAATAAACAGATTGTATTCAAGATAGCTAAACGGCTTGCACACCAAATGCATGATATGCTCAGGCAAATGCTCAGGCTTGGTGGGTGAGACTAGGATGCAGCTTAGGCTGTCTTTGGGCAGTTTCTTTTGGAGCTCGGTATAGCTGCGTTCGATGGCATAGGCAGAGCCTTGGGCGTAGTCTTGATGGCCAGTGACACTAATGATGGTAATACTTGGAGTAGGTTCTTGGTTCATGATGTATTGCTTGGTAAGTAATTTTTGTCAGTATAGCAAATATCAGAGATAAATCGGTGAATGAATTGTTAAAAAACATTCCCTATGAGATGAGTATGTTTGGGCTGTTTTCTGCACGATTTATATATTTGGGTAGTAATAATTAGCAACAACTTTGTCTACCATGCCTTTTAATTTAAGACTGTGAGAAAAGTTAACTGAGTTCTATGTCATAGAACCCAGTTATTTTTTTGCTAGTAATCAGCGAGAGATTTTTGATCTGCACCTTCTTTTTCAACCACAGGCTGAATCATATGTTCACGTTTCAAGCCTAGTGCAAGTGCAACACCTACTGCCACATAAATGGATGAGTAAGTACCAAAAGTAATACCGATCAATAATGCGAGTGAGAAACTGTGTAGTGTCGGTCCACCGAGCCAATAAAGTGCTAATACAACAAATAATGTTGTGACCGATGTCATTAATGTTCTAGAAAGTGTTTGGCTTAATGAAATATCAATGACTTCTTGCGATGTTCCTCGACGAATTTTTGGAAAGTTTTCACGTACACGGTCAAAGACAACGATACTATCGTTTAAAGAGTAACCTACCACAGATAAAATTGCAGCAACAAATGTTAAGTCAATTTCAATTTGCAAGTAAGAGAAGACACCGATAGTTACCATTACATCGTGGAAAAGTGCTAATATCCCCCCAGCAGCAAGACGCCATTCAAAACGAAGACCAACATAAAGTAATAGCATTGCTAATGTGGCTAGTGTACCGTAAATTGCACCCTGTGTGAGCTCTTCACCTACATTCGGACCAACGAATTCAATACTTTGAATTTTTGCATCGGGATCCAATTTCTGATGAATGATATCCATCACTTTATTTCCGAGCGACATATCTCCAGCGGACGCAGGTAAGCGAATCATAACGTCTTTTTGTCCACCGAAAGTCTGCACTAATGCACTGGTATAGCCATTTTCATCTAATACAGCACGCACTTTACCGAGATCAGCAGGTTGAGAGAAATTGGTTTCAATAACCGTACCGCCCGTAAAGTCTAATCCCCAGTTGAATCCTTTTGTAACGACCGAAAAAATACATAATGCCGTCACAATAATGGAGAAAGCAAATGCAACCATTCGGTATTTCATAAAAGGAATCAAGCGGTATGGTAGCTTAATTTCTACCTCTTTTTCTGTTGTTTGAACAGTCATGTGATTCCCCTTAAATCCAAAGTTTCTTCACGCGTTTGCCGCCGTAAACAAGGTTCACTAACATACGTGTCCCTGTAATTGCGGTAAACATAGAAATCATTACCCCTAATGCAAGGGTAACAGCAAAGCCTTTAACTGGGCCTGTACCTACGGCATAGAGAATTAATGAAACTAAAACGGTTGTTAAGTTTGAGTCGAAGATACTGGTAAACGCACCGTTATATCCTTCATGAATCGCTTGTTGAATAGATCGTCCATTACGGATTTCTTCTTTGATACGTTCATAAATCAATACGTTAGCATCAATCGACATACCTACCGCAAGCACGATACCTGCAATGCCTGGCATTGTGAGTGTTGCACCGATTAACGACATTAAACCTACGGTTAAAATTAAGTTTGCAAGTAATGCTGCGGTTGCAAATAAACCGAAGACTTTATAGAACACCACACAGAATAAGATCGTTAAGCCTAAACCTAATAAACCTGCATCCATACCTTGTGCAACGTTATCTGCCCCCAATGATGCACCGATAGTACGTTCTTCAACAATCACGATAGGCGCAATTAATGCACCTGAACGTAGTAATACAGCAAGGTTTTGTGCTTCGGCGGCACTATTAATCCCTGTAATTTGGAAAGAGCTTCCTAAACGAGAGTTAATTGTTGCAACGTTAATCACTTCTTCATGTTTTTCTAAGATTACCTTACCATTTGCATCACGGCGACCAGAGTCTTTAAATTCACTATAAAGCGTTGCCATAGGTTTACCAACAGCGGATTTAGTCGCATTTGACATTAAATCACCGCCAGCAGCATCAAGATTGATACTAACATTTGGTAAACCACGCTCATCTTTTCCAGATGTCGCATTAATAATATGTTCACCGCCTAAGATAGTTTTACGATAGAGAACGGTTGGTACACCATCACGGCTATGTTTGATCTCTGAATCAGCAGGAACAATACCTCGGCTTGCAGATTCAACGCTTGCAGTCGTGTTAACTAAACGAAATTCTAGTGTTGCAGTTGCCCCTAAAATTTCTTTTGCACGAGCGGTATCTTGTACGCCCGGTAATTCCACTACGATACGATCTGCACCTTGACGCTGAATAGTTGGTTCAGAAACCCCTAACTCTTCGACACGCTTACGAATGATCGACAAGTTCTGTTCAATCGCGAGATCTCTTGATTCCGCTAAACCTTGTGCTGATTGGGTAAAACGCACAACGGTTGGAGAAACAAAAGTCGCTTCTAAGCTTGGATTTGTTCGGCGAATATAACGAACGGCTTTATCTGCAGTGTCTGTATCATTAAATTCTACTTCGTTAGCAAAATTCTCTGCTTTTTTAACTGATTTATACTGCCATTTTTCTTTACGGAAATCGTTGCGTAGTGTGTCTAGTAGCTGCTCTTGCTGTTTAGTCAGCGCGGTGTTCATATCCACTTCCATTAAGAAGCGAACACCACCTCGTAAATCCAAACCACGTTTCATTGGCTCACCACCAATGGATCTCAGCCACTCAGGCGTTGCTGGTGCAAGGTTTAATGCAACGGAATAATTGTTACCTAATACTTCAGCAATTTTTTCTTTAGCAGGAAGTTGTTCTTCGTCTTTGTTTAAACGAACGAGAATAGAACCATTTTCAAGAATTGCTGATTTAGGTGTGATATTTAATGTATTGAGTGCAGAATGCACTTGGGTGAGCGTCTCTTGTGACGCTTGTTGACCGCGCGTACCTGAAATTTGTACCGATGGGTCTTCACCATATAAATTTGGAAGGGCGTATAAAGCACCAATGGCGACCACAAGGATCACCATTAGGTTCTTCCAAAGAGGGAAACGGTTTAACACAATAAGTCCCCTTTCTCAACGGAAAGAATTAAAGAGATTTGAGTGAACCTTTTGGTAACACTGCAACCACGAAATCACGTTTGATCGTCACTTCAGTTGTATCATTTAATGCGATAACAATATTGTCGCTATCTGCGGTCACTTTGCTGATTTTACCGATTAAACCACCGCTTGTTAGCACTTCGTCACCTTTTGATAAACCCGCTAAAAGCTCACGTTGTTGTTTTTGACGTTTTGCTTGTGGACGATAAATCATGAAATAGAAGATAAGACCGAAAACAATCAGAATAAAGATCATTTCCATTCCGCCGCCTTGTTGCATATAAACTCCTTAAAAATGAATATGTTATAAACTAAAATAGATTTTTCCAACATCATAGGAAAAACGCACAATAAAATAGCACAAAATCAAAGATTAAACGAGTAGAAATTCAGGAAATAAACTCATCGGCTCTGTTTAAATGATTTTTTATTGTATGGTGGCTAGATATTGTTTCAATTTACTTTAAATTCAATAGTAAAAGGATAAAAAATGAAAAAAATTGTATTACAAGCGGGTATTTTTAGCTTATTTTTTGCAAATGTCGCCTTAGCGCATAACGTTCAGATCAATAAAACCTTGCCTAATGTCGTAGTTGCACAAGATGGCGAGTTAATTGCCAATGGTAAAAAAGTGGATTATCGTCAATGGCAGTCATCATCTTTAGCAGGAAAAGTGAGAATAGTTCATCATCTTGCGGGCAGAAGTAGTGTGAAAGAAAAAAATCAGCCATTGATGGATGCGATTAAAAATGCAGGTTTTGATCGTGCTAAATATCAAACCACAACGATCATTAATGCCGATGATGCGATTGTTGCCACGGGTGCATTTGTCAAGAGTAGTGCGGAAGATGGCAAGTTAGATAACCCACATTCACAAGTTGTACTTGATCAAAAGGGCAGTGTGAAAAATGCGTGGAAATTAAAAGAAAAAGAGAGCTTTATTGCGGTCTTAGATAAAAATGGCAAAGTGCAATTTACATCAGAAGGAAAATTATCACCTACACAGAATCAGCAAGTGATTGATTTAGTGAAAAAACTCATTGCACAATAAGATATGATATGAATGAAATGGGATGCGAGTTGCATCCTATTTTTATTGGTTTTCAAACCAGCTTTCTAAAATCAGACAAGCAGAAATCGAATCGACTTTATCTTTTTTTAAGGCTTTGAAACCACCCCGAGAAAAAATTTCCGCTTTAGCTTCTACGGTGGTAAGCCGTTCATCTTGCATTTCCACGGGTAAATTGAAACGTCCATTAAGACGGTTTGCGAACTTTTTAGCACGTTGCGTTAAAGGCTGTTCAGTACCATCCATATTGAGTGGTAAACCAACAACCAAGAGATCGGGTTGCCATTCAGCAATCACTTTACCAATTTGATCCCAATTTGGAATACCATCTTGAGCTTTAAATGAGGGCAGACCTTGTGCCGTGCCTGTAATACTTTGTCCGATAGCGCAACCAATACTATTTGTACCGAAGTCAAAGGCAAGAATGGTTTGGCTCATTAGGCTCTCCCTGCTTTTGCGAGAATACCTTCGATGCCCAGTAGCGCATTCGCTTCACTCCAGCGATCTAAATAGCCTGTTTCAAATAAAATTTTATTGGAAGCAGGTGCCGTCACCCAATAATTTCGAGCAATTTCTTGTTCTAATTGGTCGGCTTTCCAAGTACAGCACCCTAAACAAACAATAAAATGCTCTGGTGCATTCTCTTTACCAAAGGTATCTAAAATATCTCCAGAAGTGGTTAGCATCAGCTCATCTGCAGTCGGATAACTATGTAAGAACAGTTGATCCGTTGCGGTGTGTAAAATAAATCCCCGCTCTTGCCCAACAGGACCGCCACTAAGCACTAATTGATCTTTTGTGTAATTGCGCTCATTTGCCATGAGAAAATCCATTTTAGCGAGTAATTCCATGACGGATAAATCCGTAGGGGAATTAATCATAATCCCCATTGCACCTTGTTCATTATGCTCGCAGATATAAATCACAGAACGATCAAAATAGTCGTCATTCATATCGGGGGTGGCAATAAGAAATTGACCTTGTAAATTCATCATCTAACTTAAATCTCCATAAAGCAGTTGTAATGCTGTAATGGTCGCAAGAGAAGCGGTTTCCGTTCTTAAAATTCGCTTGCCGAGCAGAACTTCCGTGAAATTTTCAGTTTCTGTCATGGCAATTTCTTCCGGTGATAGCCCGCCTTCAGAACCAATCAGCAATCGAATACCTTCTTTGGGTACATTAGGCAGAGATTTCAAGGTATATTTGGCTCGTGGATGCAGATTCAGTTTTAACATACCGTCTTGTTCTTTACACCAATCTGTCAATTTCATGATTGGACGAATTTCTGGAATAACATTACGCCCACATTGTTCACAAGCAGAAATCGCAATTTTTTGCCATTGCTGAATCTTTTTGTCTTGGCGTTCACCGTCCAGTTTAACGCCACAGCGTTCAGACCATAAAGGTGTGATAGTCGTAACACCGAGTTCAACCGATTTTTGAATGGTAAACTCCATACGATCGCCACGAGAAATCACTTGACCTAAATGGATCGGGAGTGAAGATTCACGATCATCGAATTGACTTTGCGTGATCTTAACGCTGATCTGCTTTTTACTCACCTGATCAATGATCCCATTAAAAATGTGATTAGAACCATCAAATAAGACAAGCTCATCACCTTCATTCATTCTCAAAACACGTCCAACATGGTTGGTCGCATCTTCACTTAAAATGCAGTGCTGTTTACCCAATAGTTGTTCTGGGTGATAGATTCTTGGAATTCTCATGTTATTTCTATGTTGAGCGCTCTATGTTGAGCGGTTGAAACAAGCGGTGAGATTGCTCTCTTTTTTTGCAAAAAAGCGCAAAGATCTGACCGCTTGTCTTGGCATTATTTGAATTGGTGAATGGCGTTGCCAACTTCGTTGTCATTGTAGATCGCATAAATTGCGTCGTTATACGCTTGCCCTAGCACTTTATGGATCTCGTTGTTATCTGCACCGAACGCACCTTCATATCCACGTGATGTATTAAAGTTTTTCGTAAAGTTACCACGAGCACCTTGTACCACCACTTCAACATTCACATTGGCAGTGACTTTATAGCGAAGATTGCCTTGCTCAACATCGGCAAAGAATTTACGAATGTTCACAATGACGTTCGCATTACCTGCACCGTTAACTACGGTGAAGCCTTTGCTGTTTAAATTTTGTTGCATCGCTTGTTGGAAAAGTTGTGTCACACTTGGTACTGCGGTTAAGCGATTCACATTTCCTGCACTGGTATAGCTTGCCACTTCCGCTGAAGTTCGTAAGTCTTGTGTGCTAACGTTAACTAATGCAGTTTGATTGTTGGTATTAAACATTGCTGTTGGCGCAGGTGTGGTAAATGTCAACGTATTAGACTGACTTTGACAACCTGCGAGTAAAGCAGCAGTTAGGGTTGTTACAGCTAAAATCACTTTTTTATTTAATTTCATGATAGATTCCTTCATTATGTGAGTAGAAATGTATTAAAGTATAGTATCATCTGCAAAAATTGCCAAATAGGAGAGAATAAAAATGTCAGTTGAACAGATTATTGTGACAAAATTGCAAGCGCAATTTGCACCAGAAGCCCTTTATATTGAAAACGAAAGCCATCGCCATAGTTCTGGACGAGGGGCAGAGTCGCATTTCAAAGTGACCATGGTAACAGACGTATTTAAAGGCAAGCGAGCCGTTGCTCGTCACCAAGCGGTTTATGCCTGTTTAGCCGAAGAATTACAAAATGGCGTTCATGCACTAGCGTTACATCTTTATACCCCTGAAGAGTGGGCGGATAGAAACGAACAAATTCCAGCTTCTACAAATTGTCTAGGGCATGGGCACTAATTAAATTATTTTTCTTAATGAAGAAAATACTTGATTAGACTGTAAAAAATCAGTATAGTTCGCACGTCTTTCAAATGTGCATTTTAATGCACATTTTTTATTGATTCGGTGAGATGTCCGAGTGGTTGAAGGAGCACGCCTGGAAAGCGTGTATATGGGAAACTGTATCGAGGGTTCGAATCCCTCTCTCACCGCCATTCAGTATTAGAGAGATTCCTTACTGTTTTCATAGATATTTCCTTGGTTAAGTTAAAGTATTTATACTTTTTTCTTTTTTAGTTTTATCCCTAAACGAAAGTTTAGGGATTTTTTTATCTCTAAAAAACAAAAGGCATCTTGCGATGCCTAGTGAATTATTTTGCTACTTTCTGTAATTTGTAGTTGTGCTGGCTTTTGATGGTATTGCCTGATGCATCACAAAATTCAACAAAGGTATCAGCAACTTTCAATGCTAAGTTATCTGAGTTTGTTAAACGAATTACGCCAGATTTGTTACTATCCCAAGTATAAGTCCCTTTTTCAGTAAAGGGATGCTGTTCTTTGTTTTTGAAGTAAACGGTATTGTATTGATAGGTTTTATCACTGTTTAATACTAATTCAGCTTCAATTTTCTCACAATCTGCGCATGGTAATGTTCCTTGATAAGTGCCAGAAACATTTTTCTGTGGCAAAATAGAACAAGCACTTAACATTGCAACAAGCGTAGCGAATGCGATTTTTTTCATTGTAATATCCTCTTTCGTTTAAACAGATTTAAAGTTTGGATTCACCTTAAATTGTAATTCCGTCACTTGTGGAAAATCTGTTTGAATAAGTTTAAGCAAAGAAGTTTGCTGTAACAATAATCCTTGGAGAATCGTAGCATTTTGTACTTCGAATGTCAGTAGATTATCGGATAAATTTAAAATTCGGTAAAAATGGCGATATTGCTCTGGCAACAAATGCTGAATTTTTTGATTCAATGCATTTAGTTCATTCGCTCGTTGGACAATTTTAGTCAGACTAGAGTTCTGCAAAATTTCATGGATATTTTTAGTTGCTGAATTTTTCATCTTTTGTACGTTTATCTCTTGTTTTTAGGGAGTTTGCCCCAATTAACTGAGCCATTCTACAAAAATTGTCGTATAATCGACATTATTTTTTTTATTGAGTTCTAAATGAATTTTTTTCGTCACTTTCATAAACCTGCATTTTTATCGCAATTCCTACTAGGAATCGTTGCGATTTTTGCGTTGCCTACGGTTCAGCCGTTAGCAAATGAAAGTGAAACATTGCCTACAAATCAGCTTGTATTACGTTTAAGTGATTTTTCTTCAGTTCAAAAAGTAGAGCTAGAGTCGGCACATTTATTGCATTTAGAACAACAACCTCTCGTTATTCCCACAAAACAAGCGGTGATTTTTTGCGAGTTTTTTGCAAAATCATACCGCTTGTATCAAGTGTCTAATCCGCCGATTCGGGCTGGACCTATTTTTGATTTAGCTTAAATAACTCTTTGTAGGGGGGCTTGACCCACCATTTCAATCCATATTTTAGTGGTGGGTAAAACCTCACCCAATAACTCTTTTTATTAACTGGAAAAAATTGATATGTTTACAAAATTAATGACCGCTATTTTTGGTAGTAGCAATGATCGTACTTTACGCCGTTTAAACAAGCGTGTCGCACAAATTAACCGTTTAGAAGCTGAATTTGAAAAATTAACCGATGAACAATTACAAGCGAAAACCGCTGAATTTAAACAACGTTTAGCGGAAGGGGCTACCTTAGACAGCTTATTACACGAAGCCTTTGCCACTGTGCGTGAAGCGAGTAAGCGTGTGCTAGGTATGCGTCATTTTGATGTGCAGTTAATCGGCGGTATGGTGCTGACCGAACGTAATATTGCAGAAATGCGTACGGGTGAAGGTAAAACCTTAACTGCAACCTTACCTTGTTACTTAAATGCCTTGACGGGTAAAGGGGTTCACGTTGTGACGGTGAATGACTACTTGGCACGTCGTGATGCGGAAACTAACCGTCCGTTATTTGAATTTTTAGGCATGACCGTTGCGGTGAATATTCCAGGGCTTCCGTCCGATGTTAAACGTCAAGCCTATTTGGCGGACATTACTTATGCAACGAACAGCGAGCTTGGCTTTGACTACCTGCGTGATAACTTAGCTCACTCAAAAGAAGAGCGTTTCCAACGTCCGTTACACTATGCGTTAGTGGACGAAGTGGACTCGATTTTAATTGATGAAGCTCGTACACCGCTGATTATTTCAGGCCCTGCCGAAGATGCGACACAAATTTATCAAGCGATTGATAAGGTTATTCCGCATTTAATTGCGCAAGATAAAGAAGATACCGAAGAATACACGGGCGATGGCGATTTCACCCTTGATCTGAAAAGCAAACAAGCCCACTTGACCGAGCGTGGTCAGGTGAAAGTCGAAAATATTTTGACGGAAATGGGCTTAATGCACGAAGGGGAAAGCCTTTATCACCCTGCTCGTATTAGCTTATTACACCACGTTTATGCGGCATTACGCGCCCACAAGCTGTTTGAAGTGAATGTCGATTATATCGTGAAAGATGGCGAGATCGTGATCATTGACGAACATACCGGTCGTACAATGGCTGGTCGTCGTTGGTCAGATGGTTTACATCAAGCGATTGAAGCCAAAGAAGGGGTGAACATTCAGGGCGAAAACCAAACTGTTGCCTCTATTACTTATCAAAACTACTTCCGTCTATATGAAAAATTAGCGGGTATGACGGGAACAGCGGACACCGAAGCCTTTGAGTTCCAACAAATCTACGGCTTAGATACGGTGGTGATTCCAACCAACCGCCCGATGATCCGTGACGACAAAACCGATTTAATGTTTAAGAGCGAACCGGAGAAATTCCAAGCGGTGATTAAGGATATTCAGGATTGTATGGCTCGTAATCAGCCTGTATTAGTCGGTACGATTTCGATTGAAAAATCAGAAGCACTGTCAGAAGCACTAAAACAAGCAGGTATTCCGCATAAAGTATTGAATGCAAAATTCCACGCACAAGAAGCGGAAATCGTTGCTGATGCAGGTTATCCAGGGGCAGTTACCATTGCCACGAATATGGCTGGCCGTGGTACGGATATTGTGCTTGGCGGTAACTGGAAAGCAGAAATTGCAAAATTAGAAAACCCAACCCAAGAGCAAATTGACGAGATCAAAGCAAAATGGCAAGAGCGTCACGACATTGTAATGCAAGCGGGTGGTTTACACATTATCGGTACAGAACGCCACGAGTCTCGTCGTATCGACAACCAGTTGCGTGGTCGTTCAGGCCGTCAAGGTGACCCTGGTTCATCACGTTTCTACCTGTCATTAGATGATGCGTTAATGCGTATTTATCTCAACGAAGGTAAGCTCAATATGATGCGTAAAGCCTTTACCGAAGAAGGCGAAGCAATGGAATCGAAATTGCTGACTAAAGTGATTGCTTCAGCTCAAGCAAAAGTAGAAGCGCACAACTTTGACGGACGTAAACAGCTTTTACAATACGATGATGTCGCAAACGAACAACGTAAAGCGATTTACGAGCAACGTAACTACTTACTTGAAACAGACGATATTTCAGCGATGATCAACACCGTGCGTGAAGATGTGTTTAATGCGGTAATTGACCAGTATATTCCGCCACAATCAATCGAAGAAATGTGGGACGTTCCCGCATTAGAGAACCGCTTGAAACAAGAATTCGGTATGGATTTACCGATTGTGAAATGGCTGGATGAAGAGAGCGATTTACACGAAGATACGTTACGTGAACGTATCATCAACATTGCTAAAGAGCAGTATCAAGCGAAGGAAGCGATGGTGGGTGCAGAAGTCATGCGTAGTTTTGAAAAAGGCGTGATGTTGCAGAACCTTGATGAACTTTGGAAAGAGCATTTATCAGCAATGGATTACTTACGCAAAGGAATTCACTTACGCGGTTATGCCCAAAAAGATCCGAAGCAAGAGTATAAAAAAGAGTCTTTTGCAATGTTCACCAATATGCTTGATCAGCTGAAATCGAACGTCATCAGCGTGTTAAGCCGTATTCAAGTTCGTAGCCAAGAAGAAGTCGAGCAGGCGGAGCGTGAGAGCCAAGCTCATGCTGAACAAGAATCGGCACGCTATCATGCAGAAGGAGAGGATGACGATTTTTCCAATTTAAATATCGGACGTAATGAACCTTGCCCATGCGGTTCGGGCAAAAAATACAAACATTGCCACGGTAATAAAGCCAAATATGCTTAACCTACAAGCGGTCGATTTTGCAAAAATTTTTGCAGATTTGACCGCTTGCAGCTTAAATTGACAGGAGCGCACAATGTCTAAACCTCGCATTCAAGTTTCTGCGGGTATTATTCGTAACGAATTTAAACAGATTTATCTAAGTCGTCGTCTTGAAGGGCAAGATTTCGCCCAATCATTAGAATTCCCCGGCGGTAAAGTTGCACCAGGTGAAACACCTGAAGAAGCCTTACGCCGTGAACTCGAAGAAGAGGTAGGCATTCACGTTTTGAGTGCTTTCCCCTATGAGCATTTTAGCTTTGAATATCCGACAAAAGTGATTGAATTTTTCTTCTATTTGGTTGAAGAGTGGATTGGAGAACCTTTTGGACGTGAAGGGCAAGAAGGCTTCTGGATTGAACAAGCTGAGTTAGAAGAAGGGCAGTTCCCGCCAGCGAATGCTGATTTGATTCGTAAACTAAAAACAGAAGTACTACATAAATAGCGGGCTTCTGTTTTATATCTTATCAGGGATAGCGAGAGTGCTATCCCTTTGTTTTATGCTGTCTCAGCCAAATCTAACATTTCCTGTGCATTTGCTAATACCGCATCGGTAATTTTTTCCCCCCCTAACAATCGGGCTAAGGCTTTTACTCGTTCTTTTGGTGTCAGCAAGCTCATTTTGGTTTCGGTTTGATTATTTTCAACTTGTTTTTGCACGTTAAAATGATGATTACCGTGACTTGCTACTTGCGGTAAATGGGTCACACATAGCACTTGGCATTTTTTACCTAATTGGCGTAATAATCTGCCGACCACCGTTGCCGTTGGTCCGCTGATCCCAACATCGACTTCATCAAAAATAATCGTTGGCGTTGAAAGTTTATTCGCCGTCAAAACTTGCACCGTAAGGGAAATCCGTGATAATTCGCCACCAGATGCAATTTTGGCTAATGGTTGGGCATTTTGCCCTAAGTTACTGCGAAGATTAAATTCAACGAAATCAGCCCCATTTGCGGATAATTTGTCGAGATTATGCTGAATATCAATGAAAAATTCACCGTTTTCCATTGCTAATTGTTTGATCTGTTTGGTCACTTGGGCTGACAGTTTTTGCCCTGCATCGACCCGCTTGCGATAAATTTTTTCTGCTAATTCAACACATTGTTGATAGGCTTGTTGCTCGTCTGCAATTAACTGTTCTTCATTTTCCGCAAAATCTAATAGGGTTTGTAGCTCTTGTCTTAAGTCTAAATGTTTTTGCCATAGCTTATCTGGGGTAATGTGATGTTTGCGAGCCAGTTGCATTGTTTGGCTAATACGTTGATCTAATTCATTTAATAGCTCAGGATCTTGTTCGATTTTATTGGCAAGATGATTAATTTCAGAACTGGCTTCCTGTACTTGAATTAAGGCTTCATTGAGCATTTCTAATGCCGATTGATATTGGCTATCGACTTCGACTAACGCTTCCAAATCCCGAATTGCACGATAGAGCATGGTATACACATTGGCATTATCATCACTTAACAAATTCAATACAGATTGTGAGAGCTCCGTTAATTGCTCGGAATTCGCAAGGCGAGCGTGATCTTCTTCGAGTTGCTCAAATTCCCCCTCTTTAATCGCAAATTCATCGAGTTCTTCCACTTGATATTGCAAAAGTTGTTTGCGAGCTTCATTCTCTTGGCATTGTTGATGGAAATTTTTCACCTGTTTATGCAATTTTCGCCAACAATGATATTGCGTTGCCATTTCCGCTAATAAGGGGTGTAAATTGGCATAATTATCCACCACTTCAAGCTGATACTCACTTTTCAGTAAGAGCTGTGGAGCGTGCTGACCATTCAAATGAATAAGGTATTGCCCAAGCTCTCGCAGTTGCGAAACAGGGATTGGGTGATTATTGACAAAGGCTTTGGAACGCCCTTCCTGATTAATCATACGGCGTAAAATGCACTCTTGTGGATTATCTTCATCGAGTAGCTCGTGTTCCTTTAACCATAAATACGCAGGGCTAGTAGGTTGCATTGAAAATGTCGCCGAAATATCCGCTTTATCTGCACCATTACGGATCATCGAACTTTCAGAACGATAGCCTAAGCATAGTCCCAGAGCATCAATCCCGATAGATTTACCTGCTCCAGTTTCCCCTGTAATCACGGACATTCCTTCATTTAATTCAAGGGTTAGGTGACGAACAATCGCAAAATTATTGATGGTTAATTGAGTTAGCATAAGAAAATACCCATACAAGATACTGTATGGGCATATAGTAAGTCTGTTTTTATAAACAGTAAATAGGGATTGCAAAATTTTTTATTCATCTGATCGCTTGTCGGTTTGTAAAATCCCCTCTGCACAAGCAAACGCCGACGACCATGCCCATTGGAAATTATAGCCACCAAGCCAGCCTGTTACATCAAGCACTTCGCCGATAAAATATAACCCCTGAACGTTTTTCGCTTCCATTGTTTTGGACGAAATGTAATCAGTATCAACCCCACCCATTGTGACTTCAGCGGTGCGATAGCCTTCAGTGCCGTTTGGTAAAAACTGCCAGTGATGAATAAAGTGATCTAAAAAGGTAAGATCAGCTTTGTTCAGTTGAGCGATAATCTGATCTTTGATCATCTGCTGCTCAATCCACAGTTCGACTAGTTTTTTCGGTAAATAACGAGATAATACGGTTTTTAATTGCAATTTCGGCGAAGATTGACGCAGTTCGTTTAAAATATCAAGGATAGAATTGGACGGTAATAAATCAATTTCTACCGTTTCACCCAAATCCCAGTAATTTGAAATTTGTAGAATAGCAGGCCCAGATAATCCACGATGAGTAAACAACATCTGATTGCTAAAGATTTTATTACGATTGCTTACGCTAACGGGTAAAGCGATACCAGATAAGGTAGCGAAGATCTTATCACACTCTTTCCAAGTAAACGGCACAAGGCTTGCACGAACGGGGATAACAGGAATACCAAACTGCTCGGCAATTTTATAACCGAATGGGCTTGCCCCTAAGCCAGCCATTGACAAACCACCTGTGGCAATAATCAGATTTTCCGTTTGATAGCTTTCACAAGCGGTCTGAATGTGGAAAAAATTTGCAAATTTTTCGATGGAACTGACCGCTTGTCGAAGCCGAATATCTACGTTGCCTTTCTCACATTCAGCTTGTAGCAGATCGACAATCTGTTGCGAGCTTTCATCGCAGAACAGTTGCCCCAACTCTTTTTCGTGATAAGTAATACCATAGCTCGCCACAAGCGAAATAAAATCCCAGTTGGTATAGCGAGCCAGTGCCGACTTGACGAAATGGCGATTTTGGCAAATATAGTGATTGGGAGTGACATCTAAATTGGTGAAATTACAAAAGCCACCACCCGACATTAAAATCTTCCGCCCGATTTTTTTGCCGTTATCTAGCACCAATACCGATTTTCCTCCTTGCCCGATCTGTGCCGCACAAAATAAACCTGCCGCCCCAGCACCGATGATAATTGCATCAAATTGTTTCATATCGCCCTTTTTATTTGAAATTAGTGTGGTTACCGCTAAAATAGCGTATCTCTCGCTATTTTATACCGATTATGCTAAAAAATCCCCTGATCCTTAATCTTCTTTATGTACTTGCCATTGGATTAAACATTGTCTTTCTTCGCTATTTCAGCCTACATATTGATGCGTTAAACAATAATGGGGTGCGATTTACGGTGGGTGGATTGGTGTTATTCGGGTTAATGTGGTTAAAACACCGCTATGATTTCCGTAAATTAATCGAAAAACCTAAATTAGCCCTGATTGGTGTGCTGATGGGCGTGATGATGTGCGGCAATATGTACTTTTGGCTGAAAGGTGTGGCATTAACGAATGCAGTGACGGCATCTGTTTCTGGGGTTTTAGCGATGCCCTTTGGGATCGCTGTCGCTGGAATCTTCTTTCAAGATGAACGGCAAAAGCTCAAAAACAAAACCTTTTGGTTTGGAAGTTTATTGACGATTTTAGGGGCATTAGGCTTTGTTTGGTATGGCAAACAGATCGAAGTTGGGGAATATTTTCTACTGGGTTCTTTTTTCTTATTGCTCTCTATTTTAATCCGAAACGTGCAAAACTTAATGGTGAAATTCGTGAATAATCAGATAAATGTTTTCACGTTAAGTTTTCTGACTTCATTTACAGCAGGGGTATTAAGCCTACTCTTAAGCCAACAAAGCGGCAAATTACCTGAATTAACTCAAATCTCTACGTTCTTATTGATTAGCCTGATTTTAGTCGGTATTTATGCGATAGGCGCTGGCATGGTACTGACTTTCCATGTAATTCAGCAACAAGGCATTATCACTTACCAAGTGCTTGAATTATTAATGCCGATTTCAACCGCATTTATTGCTTATCTGTTGTTGGATGAAACCATTTCACCCATGCAGTTCGTTTTTGCAGGTATTGTGATTATCGGTGCAAGTATGGCGTTGGGATTACATAAAACGAAAAAGTAGAATAAAAAATCAGGTTTTTAGTATGACTAAAAACCTGAGTATTCATTACTATTTCTGTTCTCTTGCAACAGCTCGATATCCAATATCACGACGATAGAATCGCCCTTGCCATTGAATTTTTTCTGCAAGTCTCAACGCTTTTTGTTGAGCATCAAAGACGGTTGAGCCTAATGCGGTTGCACACAAAACACGTCCGCCATTAGTAACTAATTTTCCATTTTGTAGCTCAACACCGGCTAAGAACACTTTTTCATCTTGTTGCGTTTCTGTTGGAATACCGGTGATTTCATCCCCTTTACGATAATCACCTGGATAGCCTTCTGCCGCTAATACAATGCCAAGTGCGGCTTGTTCACACCATTTAGATTGGATTTCATCTAATTTACCGTCACACGCTTTTAAGCAAAGTTCGACTAAATCGGATTCTAAACGCATCATAATAGGCTGTGTTTCAGGATCGCCAAAGCGGCAGTTAAATTCAATTACTTTAGGTTGACCATTTGGCATAATCATCAATCCAGCGTAAAGGAAGCCTGTGTATTCGTTATTTTCACTTGCCATGCCACGAACGGTAGGATAAATGATTTCTTCCATGACACGTTGGTGAATCTCTGCGGTTACCACGGGGGCTGGGGAATAAGCGCCCATTCCCCCAGTATTTAATCCTTTATCGCCTTCGCCAACACGTTTGTGATCTTGGCTTGTCGCCATTGGTTCAACGTGTTTACCATCGACCATAACAATAAAGCTGGCTTCTTCACCATCTAAAAATTCTTCGATAACAACACGGCTACCTGCATCACCAAAAGCATTACCTGAAAGCATATCTTTTACAGCATCTTCCGCTTCATCTAATGTCATGGCAACAATCACACCTTTGCCTGCTGCTAAACCGTCCGCTTTAATCACGATCGGCGCACCTTTTTCTTTGAGATAGGCGAGAGCTGGCTCTACTTCAGTGAAGTTTTGATATTCTGCGGTTGGGATTTGATGACGTGCAAGGAAGTCTTTAGTAAAGGCTTTTGAACCTTCTAATTGGGCAGCAGATTGGGTTGGACCAAAAATCTTTAAGCCACTTGCTCGGAAAGCATCGACCACACCAATCACAAGCGGTGCTTCAGGGCCAACAATGGTTAAGCCAATTTGATTCTCTTGAGCAAATTTAACTAACGCAGGAATATCTGTGGCTGAAATCGCAACATTTTCAATGCCTGACTCTGTAGCTGTGCCTGCATTACCTGGTGCAACAAACACCTTTGTGGCTAAAGGAGATTGACGAACTTTCCAAGCTAATGCGTGCTCACGTCCACCGTTACCGATAATTAAAATATTCATTTATATTCCCCATAGGTTAAATTTTGCAAAATATTGAGATAATCTGACCGCTTGTAAATAATTACGCAAACGTTTGCGTGTTATTTTACCGAATTTATCTCAAAGCTAAAAGAAAAAAACGCATAAAGTCACTTTTATCTTATAATTGGACTATCCCATTTTTTCATAAGGAAAGATATGAGCCGTTCTGCATACTGGATTTTAGTCCGAGATTTTGACATTTGCCTTGTTAATGATGACATTCCTTTAGGTTCAATCACTCAATTTGGTTTTGAGCATCATCAGCCCATTCAAATTGGAGACTATCATTCGACACCTGTTTTTCTGCTACAAGCAGATGAACGGGATCAACATCGAACCTTTGTGAATCTACGCTCTCAACTTTTTCGTGAAGAAACATTGCGAAACTTATTGCATCGGGCGGTTTCTCTTAATCACTTTCTCAATACGCATCGTTATTGTGGACGTTGTGCAACGCCTTTAGTGATGGCTGAAAATGAAATGGCACTACATTGCCCAAATTGTCATCATCGAATTTACCCGACCATCAGCCCTTCGATTATTGTGGCGGTGAGACGAGATAAACAGATTTTATTAGCCAACCATTTACGCCATAAAGGTACGATTTATACAACCTTAGCAGGCTTTGTCGAAGCTGGGGAAAGTATCGAAAATGCAGTTCATCGTGAAGTTTGGGAAGAGTGTGGGATTAAAATTAAAAACTTACGCTATTTTGGTAGTCAGCCTTGGGCATTCCCTAATTCATTGATGTTGGGCTTTTTGGCGGATTATGAGAGTGGCGAGATTAGGTTACAGGAAGAAGAGATTTGCGATGCAAAATGGTTTCATTGTGATGAAGCCTTACCAGAATTACCACCAGAAGGCACTATTGCCTTAAAGCTGATTCAAGCAACACTTAAGTTATGCAAGCAAGCATAAAAAAGAGCAACGCGATTGCGTTGCTCTTTTCATTTATTGGTTACTTAAGCTTTTTCTGCTTCTAAGCGTTCAAATGAAAGTACTCTACGTTCTACCTTACGTAAAATGACGGTCATAATCCCTGTAATCACTAAGTAGATTGCCCCCGCTAAACCATAGATCGTTAATGCATCATACTCTGTTCCGTAAAGCTGACGAGCATAGCCCATAATATCCATAATAGTAATGGTTGAAGCTAATGATGTCCCTTTGAATACCAAGATAATCTCATTGCTATAAGATGGTAATGCACGTTTTAACGCATAAGGAACAAGGATTTTTAGTGTCTGTAATCGATTTAATCCTAATGCAGCACAGGTTTCCCACTGTCCTTTCGGAATGGCTTTTACTGCACCATGGAACAGTAACGTAGAGTATGCAGCACTATTTAGCGCAAGGGTCAGCATTGCACAGAACCATGCATCTGAAAGTAGCGACCAGAATGGGCTCTCTACAATCCATTGGAATTGTCCAGGTCCTGCATAAATCAAGAAAAACTGTACCAGTAATGGTGTTCCTGTGAATAAGGTTAAGAAACCATTAATCACCGCTTTAATCACACGATTTTCCATTGAGAGTAGGAACGTTAACCCTACGGCAAGGAAAAATGCTACAATCAATGAAACAAAGGTGAGAAGTAAACTGGTTGGAACACCTTGGATAATCACCATAAAGTATTCTTGCAACATTATTTACCCCCTCTTTCAAAACGAGTAAAGCGTAGCTCTAATTTACGAATAATCACTTGGCTAATTAAAGTTACACCAAGGTAAATTAATGCCGCTGTACCGTACCATGTAAATGGTTGGTGAGTTGTGGTATTAATTAATTCCGTTTGACGCATTAAATCATGTACGCCAATTAATGAAACAAGCGCGGTATCTTTTAACAAGACAAGCCATTGGTTACTTAAACCGGGTAAGGCATGGCGCCAAACTTGTGGCATAACGATATTGATAAAGGTATAACTACGGCTAAGTCCTAATGCTGCGCCAGACTCCCATTGCCCTAATGGAATCGCTTGAATAGCGCCCCGTAAAGATTGAGAAGCATAAGAAGCAAAAATAATGGAAAGTGCGACAACACCGCAACCAAATGCACCTAATTCAACATATTCTCCCGTGACCATTTCAATCACTTCAGGTGCGCCGAAATAGATTAAGAAAACAACGAGAATTTCAGGTAAACCACGTAATAAGGCAAGAATAACGGTGGTGCTTTTACGAATGACTGCCCATTTGCTTGTTTCTAACGAAACAAACAGAATAGATAAAATCATTCCGACTAAAAGCGAACAAACTGCTAACCCTAAGGTCATTAGGGTAGCAGATTGTAATAAGGGAAGATAATCAAAATACATAATGATTATTTAGTCATCCATTTATCATAGATTTTTTGATATTCACCACTTGCTTTGATTGCAGAAATACCTTTATTTAATTTTTCAACTAATGCAGTATTTGATTGTTTTACAGCAATGCCTAAACCATTGTTGAAGTAGCGTTTATCAGTCACTTTTTCGCCAACAAAATCTGCTTCAGGTGTTTTACCTAAAATATCTCTTAATACATCCGTATCACCAAAGATTAAATCAATACGACCATTTTTTAAGTCTAAGATTGCATCTTGCAAACTCGCATAAGATTTTGCTTGGTACTGTTTTGCTTCAGCATTCGCATATTGTTGGTAGGTTGTACCATTTTGAACACCAACAGTTTTTGCTGTTGTTAAATCTGCTTTACCTTTTAATGCGATAAAACTTGCAGAACTTTCATAGTATGGGTCAGAGAATGCTACTTGTTTTTTACGCGCTTCAGTAATATCAATCGCTGAAATTGCTGCATCAAAACCACCACGACCTTTAATTAAGCTAGGGATTAATGCATCAAATGATTGAGCTTTAAATTCACAAGTTGCTTGGATTTCTTTACAAATAGCATTTGCAACATCTACATCAAAGCCAATAATTTCGCCTTTTTCATTGGTGAGTTCAAACGGTGGATAGCTTGGCTCCATAGCAAACGTAATTTTATCATTTGCGTAAGCTGAGAATGTTGTTGCCGCTAATACGGTCGCTAAAAGTAATTTTTTCATAAGATAAACTCCTATTAATCTAAATTTTGTTATTAATCTGAATGGGAAAGATATTGTGCAAATTGGGTTGTTTTAGGCTGCTCAAAACAGCTAGCATCGCCCATTTCAACAATTTTACCTTGTTCCATATAAACCACTTTAGTGGCAACTTTACGCGCAACAGAAACCTCATGGGTAACAATAACCTGTGTAATTCCCGTGCTTTGTAATTCTTTGATAATATCAACAACTTGGGCTGTAATTTCAGGGTCGAGTGCAGCGGTTGGTTCATCAAATAATAATACTTGTGGCTGCATCATCAATGCTCTTGCAATTGCCACACGCTGTTGCTGACCGCCTGAAAGTTGTAATGGAAAACGCTCTGCAAATGCCGTAAGTTGCAAACGTGCTAATAAACTTTTGGCTCTTTCTACGGCTTGCTCTTTAGTTAACCCTAATACTTTCATTGGCGCTTCAATCAAGTTTTGCATGACGCTTAGATGTGGCCATAAATGATATTGTTGGAACACCATACCTACTTCTTTACGCAATAATGCTACTTGTTTAGCATCTGTTTTAGCGGTCAGATCAAACTTATGATTTGCAATTTCGAGCTGACCAGATTGTGGGACTTCCATTAAATTTAGGGTACGAATTAAGGTACTTTTACCTG
Source organism: Actinobacillus indolicus (assembly GCF_901764975.1). Classification (GTDB taxonomy): domain Bacteria; phylum Pseudomonadota; class Gammaproteobacteria; order Enterobacterales; family Pasteurellaceae; genus Glaesserella; species Glaesserella indolica_B. Next base: position 120,349 of record NZ_CABFKH010000001.1, read on the forward strand.
CACCGCTTGGGCCGAGTAAAACAACAGTATCCCCTTTTTCAATATTTAAATTAATGTCAAATAAGGCTTGGCTTGAGCCATAAAAGAAATTGACATTACTAATACGAATTGCCATTTAAGTTAAATCCTATACATATCTCTAAATTTGCATAGATATTAAATTTTAATGCATAACTATGCAAGTGATTTTTACAAATTTTTCAAAAAGAAACGGTACGATTGCAAAGTTTATGCAAAATCGTACCGCTTGTATCATCAGATGAATAAATAAAATGTTATTCCACCATAAAACAAGCTATCTTCGTGCCGTTTTCATAGGTTTTTAGATCAGGGCGCTCTTGTTTACAACGCTCTGTCGCCAAACGACAACGGGCGTGGAACGCACAGCCTTTCGGCGGATTAAGCGGACTTGGTAATTCGCCGGTGAGTTTAATTCGTTCACGGCGATGTTCTGCTTCTAAACGTGGCGTGGCTGATAGCAACGCTTGAGTGTAAGGGTGGCGTGGGTTGCCGAAGATCTCTTTGGTGTTGCCTTGTTCTACGCAACGTCCTAAATACATCACCATCACTTCATCAGCAATATGTTCTACCACCGATAAATCGTGAGAGATAAACACATAAGACAACCCAAGCTCTTCTTGTAAATCCATCATCAAGTTTAATACTTGTGCACGGACGGATACGTCAAGGGCTGACACAGGTTCATCTGCCACCACAATATCAGGTTTCAACATTAAACCACGGGCAATCGCAATACGTTGACGTTGTCCACCTGAGAACATATGCGGATAGCGATCGTAAAACTCAGGTTTTAAACCGACCTTCGCCATCATTTCCAACACTTGAGCTTTACGCTCTTGTGCAGACAATTCAGTATTAATAAGCAGGGGTTCTTCTAAAATTGCCCCGACTTTTTTACGTGGATTAAGCGACGCATAAGGGTTTTGGAAAACGATCTGAATTTTTTTACGGCGTAATTTCTCTGTTTCCGCATCGCTGACTAAGAAATTTTGTCCGTTGTAGAACAATTCCCCTTCTGTTGGTGGCTCGATCATTGTCAGCATACGCCCTAAGGTTGATTTACCACAGCCCGATTCGCCCACAACGGCAAGGGTTTTGCCACGTTCAAGGGTAAAAGAAACGCCGTCCACCGCTTTTACCAGTTTCGGCTTGCTAAACATTCCCTTTTTTACAGGGTAGTATTTTTTGAGATCCACCGCATTGAGAAGCGGTGGGTTTTGGGTATTGTTTTGCATATCTATCTTCTTACTAAATTGGTTGTGGCAATCCGCTTTCATTCAACGGCGTATGGCATTTCACCTGTCTGCCGTTTACCGTGCGTAGTTCCGGCTCTTTTTGTCGGCATAAATCCGTTGCATACGGACAGCGTGGGTTGAGCAGGCAACCTTGCGGACGGTCATATTTACCCGGTACGACACCCGGTAGTGACTGCAAGCGAGATTTACCTTCCGCAAACTCAGGCAACGCTTTTAATAACGCTTGGGTATAAGGGTGAAGCGGTGATTTGAAAATCTGTTCAGATTTTCCTTCTTCCACCACTTGCCCTGCATACATCACGATAATGCGGTGAGCCGACTCGGCGACTAAAGCCAAATCGTGAGTAATCAAAATCAACGCCATATTTTCTTTGCGTTGCAACTCAAGCAATAAATCAATAATTTGCGCTTGAATAGTCACATCTAACGCCGTTGTCGGCTCGTCAGCAATCAATAATTTCGGGTTACAAGCAATCGCCATTGCGATCATCACACGTTGGCTCATACCGCCTGAAAGTTGGTGCGGATAGACCTCTAAACGAGATGTTGGGTCAGGAATACCGACCATCGTCAATAATTCAATCGCACGCTCTTTTCGCCACGCTTTTGAACCGCCTTGATGAACTTTCAAAGCTTCCATAATTTGATAACCCACAGTGTAACTTGGGTTCAGGCTTGTCATTGCATCTTGGAAAATCATCGCTACATCAGCACCGACAATTTTCTGCTTCTCTTTTGGTTTTAAATCAAGCAGATTATGTCCATTGAAACGTAACGAATTTGCCATTACACGCCCAGGGAAATCAATTAACCCCATAATCGCAAGGGAACTGACCGATTTACCAGAACCTGACTCACCCACAATACCCAACACTTCGCCTTCATTGACTTCATAACTTACTCGATCCACCGCTCTAAACGGGGCTTTTTTATCGCCAAAGTGAACGGAAAGTTCATCTACTTTTAATAATGCCATTTCGTTCCCCTTACTGTTTTAATTTTGGATCAAGTGCATCACGCAAGCCGTCACCCATTAAGTTAAAGGCAAGCACGAGAGATAAAATCGCTAAACCTGGGATTGTCACTAACCAGTTTGCCGATTGCATAAAGCCACGAGATTCGGCAAGCATTGTGCCGAGTTCTGGTGTCGGTGGTTGTGCGCCGATCCCCAAGAAGCCAAGTGCCGCAAGCTCTAAAATCGCATTAGAGATCCCCATTGTCATCTGAACAATCAGTGGCGCTAAACAGTTTGGCAAAATCACAATAAACATCAAACGCCATACACCAGCCCCAGCTACACGAGAAGCGGTCACATAATCACGATTTTTTTCGCTTAGCACAGAAGCACGGGTTAAACGAACATAGCTTGGAATAGACACCACAGCAATTGCAATCGCTGCATTCAGTAGAGAAGGACCAAGAATAGTCACGACACCGATGGTTAATAATAGGCTTGGAATTGCGAGCATAATATCGACAAAACGCATAATCACAATATCAATAGTGCCACCGTAATAACCTGCTAACAGACCTAAAATAACCCCAAGAATACAGGACATCACGACGATCAACAGGCCGATAAAGATTGATAATCTTGCCCCATAAATAATACGAGAAAGAATATCACGCCCGATGTCGTCCGTGCCGAGTAAATAGGCAGAATTACCGCCTTCAAACCAAGCAGGTGGCAATAACAATGCACTGCGGTTTTGTGTAATCGGATCGAAAGGGGCTACAAATTCTGCAAAAATGCAGGTAAGCCCAACAATCACAATAAAAGTTAAACCAATCACCGCTCCTTTATTTTGGCGGAAATAGAGCCAAAATTCTTGTAAAGGCGTTAGTGGGGCTGGTGAGGTTGTTTCTACTTGAGAAGACATTTATTACTCCAACAAATAAGGTATTTTTATGTATGTCTAATCCGTGGATTAACCACGCCGTAAATTAAATCTACGGTTAAATTCACTAAAATAATCAAGGTAGCAATAATCAACACCGAACCTTGTAATACAGGATAGTCACGCGAGTTAATCGCATCAATAATCCATTTACCAATTCCTGGCCAAGAGAAAATATTTTCAGTTAAAACCGCACCTGATAACAGTTGTCCCACAATTAAACCGACCACGGTCACCACCGGAATTAACGCATTACGCAAAGCGTGGATAATTACAATACGTGTTGTGTTTAACCCTTTCGCTTTGGCGGTGCGGATATAGTCTTCGCCTAACACTTCCAACATTGAAGAACGGGTCATACGGGTAATAATGGCTAATGGAATAGTACCGAGAACAATTGCTGGTAAAATCAACGATTTAATCGCTGCAACAAATGCCCCTGGTTCGTCAGAATTCCAAGTATCAATCAACATAAAGCCCGTTTCAGCTTCGATCCAATATTCTGCAGGTAAACGCCCTGAAGCTGGCAAGCCTAATGGCGTTGAAAAATAAAGAATTAAAATTAAGCCCCACCAGAAGATCGGCATTGAATAGCCTGTTAAAGAGATCGACGAAATAGCGTGGGATAGCCACGACTCTTTCTTCACCGCAGCAATCACGCCAAATAAAATACCAGCAATCAGCGACCATAACAGAGCAAAAAAGGCTAACTCTACGGTTGCAGGGAAAAGGGTGAAAAATTCTTTCAGTACAGGTTCGTTATTACGAAACGAATTACCTAAATCCCCCTGAAATACACCTTTGACATAATTAAAATATTGTTCGTATAAGGGAAGATCTAAGCCAAGCTGTGCCATCATCTGTGCGTGAACTTCGGGGGTTAAACCACGTTCACCCATTCGGATCTCAATCGGATCGCCCGGGATTAAATGCACGAGAGCAAAGGTAATTAAGGTTATCGCAATAAAGGTTGGGATAACCATTAAAAGACGTTTAAGAATAAATTGAAACATTCAGTATTCTCTATTTTTAACTACAAGCGGTGAGATATTACAAATTTTTTGCAAAATCTCACCGCTTTCAACATTGCCTAAATAGGCATTAGCTAGAATTATTTCGCTAAATCTACACCATAGAAGTTATGTAATGAGAATGGGCTCACTTTATAACCGGTAACTTCTTTACGTACAGGGAAGTACGTTGTTGAATGTGCAATCGTTACCCATGGTGCTTGTTCTTTGAAAATCACTTGAGCTTGTTTATAAAGCTCTACACGTTTTTCGTGATTAATTTCTTGAGCCGCTTGTGTTACGACATCATTAAACGGTTTGTGACAGAATTTCGCATAGTTAGAACCTTGCTCAACTGCTGCACAGCTTAATAAGGTATTCAAGAAGTTATCAGGGTCACCATTATCACCATTCCAGCCCATCATACCTGTTTGGTGATCACCAGAACGCATACGTTTAAGGTATTCACCCCACTCGTAGCTGACAATTTTGGCATTTACACCCACTTTTTTCCAGTCTTCTTGAATAAGTTCTGCCATACGACGAGCGTTCGGGTTATATGGACGAGAGACTGGCATTGCCCATAAGTCTGTTTCAAAACCTTGTTCAAATCCAGCTTCTTTTAATAATGCTTTTGCTTTTTCAGGATTATATTCATAATCTTGTACGGCATCATTATAGCTCCACATTGTTGGTGGAATTGGGTTTTTCGCTTTTTGACCAGAACCTTGGTAAACCGCTTCTAAAATTGCATCTTTATTGATTGCATAGCTTAGTGCTTGGCGAACTTTCACATTATCAAATGGCGCTTTTTGTGTATTGAAGTTTAAATAACCCACGTTTAAGCCTGGTTGGCTCATGAGTGTCACGTTTGGATCATTTTTTAATTTTTCAATATCCGCTGGATTTGGATACGGCGCAGCATGGCATTCGCCTTTTTGCAGTTTCGCATAACGCACTGACGCATCAGGCGTGATTGAGAAGACTAAACGATCAATTTTCGCTTTACCTTGCCAGTAGTTTTCAAACGCTTTATAACGTACTTGTGCATCTTTTTGGTAATCTACAAATTGGAAAGGACCAGTTCCAACTGGGTTGTTATCCACTTTTTCTGGTGTTCCCGCTTTTAACATGTTATCAGCATATTCCGCAGATAAAATAGAAGCAAAGTCCATCGCTAAGTTAGCAAGGAATGGGGCATTTGGAACTTTTAAGCTAATTTTAACAGTGTAATCATCTACTTTTTCCACTTTATCGATAATATTTTGCATATCCATGCCGATAAAGTATTCGTAGTTACCGCCAGAAACTTTGTGATATGGGTGGTTAGGGTCTAATTGACGGTTAAATGAGAAAAGCACGTCATCCGCATTAAAATCACGACTTGGTTTGAAATCTTTTGTTTCATGGAATTTCACACCTTTACGGAGATGGAATGTGTAGGTTTTACCATCTTCAGATACATCCCATTTTTCTGCTAATGAAGGCACAACATTGGTTTCACCTGGCTGAAAATCGGTTAGACGGTTAAAGATAGCTTGCCCAGAGGCATCTAGCGTTGGACCATCTGTACCAAATTGCGGATTAAAGAAAGAAGGCGATGCTTCCATACAATAGATAAATGTTTTTGTTGATGCCATTGCTGTGCTTGATGCAGCAACAGCTAAAGCCACTAAAGAAAGTTGTGCTAGTTTTTTCATTATTTCACTCCAAAAGTATTTTTGTGCTAGTTGGGGCTAAACGACTGCCCAGCCATTCGAAATATACAAGTTTTTTTATGAATCGCAATACTTTTTTTTATGCAAGCGGTATCTTTTCACTATTTTTTTACAAAATTTTGACCACTTCACAGATTTTTAAAACAAAAAGACCGCTGAAATCTAAACAAGCGGTCAGTTTTTGTTAATTTTTTGCAGATTAGCCTAAAATTTTATTTAACTCTGCACTTACTGCTTCAACTGGTTGTGTGCCATCTAAACGATGATATTGGGTATTACCTGCCTCTGCTTCAGCGGTATAGTAAGCAATCAATGGCTTGGTTTGTTTATGATAAATGGCTAAACGTTCTAATACGGTTTCAGGTTTATCATCTTGACGAATGATTAAATCTTCACCTGTCACATCATCTTTGCCTTCCACTTTTGGCGGATTATAAACCACGTGATAAGTACGGCCTGAAGGTTGGTGAACACGACGGCCGCTCATACGTTCTACAATGACTTCATCTGCCACATCAAATTCAAGTACGAAGTCAATTTTTACGCCAGCCTCTTTTAATGCATCGGCTTGTGGAATCGTACGTGGGAAGCCATCTAATAAAAAGCCATTTGCGCAGTCAGGTTGAGCAATACGATCTTTTACTAAAGCAACAGTTAATTCATCAGGCACTAATTTACCTTCATCCATTAGTGCTTTAGCTTGTTTGCCTAATTCAGTTCCTTCTTTAATTGCTGCACGGAACATGTCTCCCGTTGAAATTTGTGGGATACCAAATTTATTCATCATAAATTGTGCTTGTGTGCCTTTACCTGCACCTGGTGCACCTAATAGGATAATTTTCATAGGAAAGCCTCTTAAAAAATAAAAAGAATGAAATTAGGCAGTTACCTTACCGATTACTGCCTAAAATTGCAAATTTTATTATGTAAATGACCGCTTGTTTGATAGAGAGTTTGATCTGGTTTGAAGATTCTAACCGCTATCGTATAGATTACAGGGATTTAATGCCCACTCAACACCTTCGCAGGTTCTAATTTAGACGCTCTAATCGCAGGATAAAGGCTGGCGATTAGGCTTAAAATCAGAGTAGCGAGAAGTACCCAAACAATGTCTAGCCAATGAATTTCACTCGGTAAAAAGTCAATAAAATAGACCCCGTCTGAGAGTAATTTCATTCCGATTACACTTTCAAACCATTTAATAATCGCAGTTAAATTCATTGATACAACCACACCTAACACTACGCCGAATAACGCCCCTTTCATACCTGAAATCAAACCGTACCAAAGGAAAATATGTTGAATAAAGCGGTTGTTTGCCCCTAAGGTTCGCTGAATGGCAATATCGCCCTGTTTGTCTTTGACTGCCATGACTAAGGTGGAAATAATGTTAAAGCACGCCACGCCAATCACAAGCACCATCGCAATGTACATCACGGTGCGGATCAGTTGAATGTCGTTGTACATATAGCCAAATTTATCGATCCACGTTTGCATATATAGTTGCTGTGGATAATTCGCTAATTCAGGGAAGGTAATCTCTCTGACTTGAAACGGTTGTTTCACCGCTAATTCAATGCCTGTATATTGGCTTGGTTTCAATTCTAACAGCTCTTGGGCTTTCGCAATCGGAAGCAGTGCGTAACTGTGATCAAGCTGTCCATCTAAACGCAAAATGCCCGTCACCGTTAAGCTAAAACGCAAAGGTTGAGCCAATTTGCCGTCGTCGGTCGGTTGTGGCAATAACAGGGTGACTTCATCGCCGACATTAATATCCAAAGAACGAGCAATTCCAGCCCCTAAAATTAAACCGCCCTCTTGTTTGAACGCTTGCCATTGAGCTTGTGGAATAAATTGAGTAAGCTGGCTCACTTGTTCTTGTTTAGTTGGATCGATCCCTCGAACCTGTGCAATTTTTAGCTGGCTACCATTTTCAATCAAGCCAGTAAAGCTGACAAACGGAGATAAAGCGGTCACATTGGGGTTATCTTTTACGATATGCACAAGGCGATCACCTTGTGCAATGGTCGCTGATTTACTTTCGTTATACACCATAATTTCAGCGTGGGGAACAACGGAAAGCACCCGTTGATTTAGCTCTCGTTCAAAGCCGTTCATTGCACTTAAGCCGATAATCAGCACCGCAACGCCCAACGCAATGCCGACACTAGAAAAGAGCGAAATCAATGACACCAAGCGATTTTTCTGTTTGCCACGCTGATAACGCCAACTGATAAAAAATGGGGTACTCATTAGTTACCCTCACGCAATACGCCGTCTTGCATAATTAAACGACGGTTCAGTTTGTGGGCTAAATTCAAGTCGTGGGTCACTAATAGGAAAGCGATCTGCTGTTCTTGATTTAAACGCTGAATGAGTTCAAAAATACTCTCGGTTGTTTTTTGGTCGAGATTACCCGTAGGTTCATCAGCAAGAACTAACGCAGGGTTATTCACCAACGCACGGGCAATCGCGACACGCTGGCGTTCACCGCCCGATAACGCTGAAGGTCGATGGGTAATTCGGTGAGCCAATCCGACCGCTTGTAGCATTTTTTCGGCACGATCTTTGGCTTCCGTTTTGTTTTGTTGTCCGATTAACATTGGCATCATCACATTTTCCAACGCAGAGAAATCTGCCATTAAGTGATGAAACTGATAGACAAAGCCAAGATGTTGATTGCGTAATTTTGCAAGAGCATTGCTACTGAGCTTTTGCAACGATTGCCCTTTGATAAAGACCTCACCGTCACTCGGCTGATCTAAACCGCCAAGGGTATGTAACAAGGTACTTTTGCCTGAGCCAGAGCTACCAACAATCGCCACAAGTTCGCCTGCATTCATTGAAAAGGATATGTTTTTAAGCACCTGAGTAGCATTTTCGCCCTCTTGGTAAAATTTGCTGATATTTTCACAGCGAAGAAGTTCGTTTGAAGACATTTTATTTTACTTTTCAGAAAGAAATTATTGTGTTTCATCTTAAACAAAAAACGTGACAGACGCTACCTGAAAACAGTAAAATTGAACTCGCACTCTACTTCTATTAATAATTGGAGAAAATTTTTATGTCATTTCAAAATTGGACAGAGCATACCGCTCACGTAAAAAAATCATTCGGTGAATTAGGTAAGAAACACCCTAAAATGCTACAAGCCTACATCAGTTTAGATCAAGCAGCGGCTGCCGAAGCCTTAGATGAGAAAACCCGTGAATTAATTGCGATTGCCGTTGCTATCACAACTCGCTGTGAAAGTTGTATCAGCGTTCACGCCGAAAAAGCAGCAAAAGCGGGTGCAACGGAAAGTGAAATTGCAGGGGCATTAGCTACAGCGATAGCCTTAAATGCAGGAGCAGCTTACACTTACGCATTAAGAGCCTTAGAAGCCGTTGAAGAACAAAAATAGGTTAGCCCAATGAAAAAATTGACTTCCTTAGTCGCTACGGTAATCAGTTTAGCTGTGATTGAACCTAGCTTTGCCACTGAACTCCCAACTGTTCAGACACAAGGGCAAAAAGCTAAAGGGATCTGGATTGATGTTCGCAGTGCAGAAGAATATCAAGCGGGGCATTTAGAAGGGGCATTAAATGTGCCACATACGGATATTGCCACTCAGATTGCGAAAATCAGCCCAAATAAAGATGAGCCGATTAATGTATATTGCCGTTCAGGAAGACGCTCTGAATTAGCCCTAAATGAATTGAAAAAATTAGGTTATACCAACGTCACTAATCAGGGCGGTTATACCGAATTATTGCAAAAAGGCTTTAAGTAAGCGGTAGGATTTCATTCAATATTTACAAAAAGGCAATATTTCCAAAATATTGCCTTTTTCATCATTCACAAAATGCCTTGTTCGATCAAATATCCCATAAGTTTTTGTGAAGTACATCACTTTTTTACAAGACAAAACAGAAAAATCCCATTACTATATACACGTTTTTCAACATTAACTATTAACTCTCATAGAGGATATTAACAATGGCAAAAATCGTTAAAGTAATTGGTCGTGAAATCATTGACTCTCGTGGTAACCCAACTGTTGAAGCAGAAGTTCACCTTGAAGGTGGTTTTGTTGGTTTAGCAGCAGCGCCATCAGGTGCATCAACAGGTTCACGCGAAGCGTTAGAATTGCGTGATGGCGACAAAGCACGTTTCTTAGGTAAAGGTGTATTAAAAGCTGTTTCTGCAGTAAACAACGAAATTGCTAATGCAATCTTAGGTAAAGATGCATCTAACCAAACTGAGATCGACCAAATTATGATCGACTTAGATGGTACAGATAACAAATCTAAATTTGGTGCAAACGCAATTTTAGCGGTTTCTTTAGCAAACGCAAAAGCAGCTGCAGCATCAAAAGGTTTACCACTTTATGCTCACATTGCAGAGCTTAACGGTACTCCGGGCGTGTACTCTATGCCATTACCAATGATGAACATCATCAACGGTGGTGAGCACGCAGACAACAACGTTGATATCCAAGAATTTATGATTCAACCAGTGGGTGCATCAACATTAAAAGAAGCACTTCGTATCGGTGCTGAAGTATTCCACAACCTTGCTAAAGTATTAAAAGCGAAAGGCTTAAATACTGCTGTGGGTGACGAGGGCGGTTTCGCGCCAAACCTTGCTTCTAACGCAGACGCTTTAGCATGTATCAAAGAAGCAGTAGAAAAAGCAGGTTATGTTTTAGGTAAAGATGTAACTTTAGCGATGGACTGTGCGTCTTCTGAGTTCTACAACAAAGACAACGGTTTATACGAAATGAAAGGTGAAGGTAAATCATTCACTTCTCAAGAATTTACTCACTACTTAGAAGGCTTATGCAAAGAGTACCCAATCGTGTCTATCGAAGATGGTCAAGATGAGTCAGACTGGGAAGGTTTCGCATACCAAACTAAAGTATTAGGTGACAAAGTTCAATTAGTAGGTGACGACTTATTCGTAACCAATACTAAGATCTTAAGCCGTGGTATCGAAAATGGTATCGCAAACTCAATCTTAATCAAATTCAACCAAATCGGTTCATTAACTGAAACTTTAGCTGCAATCAAAATGGCTAAAGATGCAGGTTACACAGCGGTTATCTCACACCGTTCTGGCGAAACTGAAGATGCAACAATTGCTGATTTAGCAGTGGGTACAGCAGCAGGTCAAATCAAAACGGGTTCAATGAGCCGTTCAGACCGTGTTGCGAAATACAACCAATTAATCCGTATCGAAGAAGCATTAGCAGCTGCAGGTACACCAGCACCTTTCAACGGTCGTAAAGAAGTGAAAGGTCAAGCATAATTTGCGTTGATTTATTGAATATAGCCACCTTGAGAAATTGAGGTGGCTTTTTTGTTAAAGCATTACTGCTACAAGCGGTAAGATTTTGATAAAAATTTGCAAAATAGGAAAAGAACAATGCTCTATTCAGTCCTAAATGATCATATCACGCTCGGCACGCCCTATCGCAACGGCGCTCATTCCATTAAGCACGAACATTTAGTCGTTATGTTTGAAGATGATGGTGAAACAGGTTATTTCTACGCAATGGATTTACATCAAGAAGCTCAACCTGTAGTCGATAGTTTATTTGTCTATCGTGTCAGCGATGTAAAACCCGAAACCCTAAAAGAGCCACGCCGTTTTCAGATCTGCTGGTCAGAAGATGGCTACAAAGCATTTTTGCTGTTAAATGATTATCCACACGCCGTCTTTGATTTCCGTGAATTTGTTGGCTATAACCATACTAAATTCCCTGAACCCGAGTTAGGCAGTATGTGGCGACACAAAGAAACGACGAAAGAGCTTGTAGAAGCTTGGTTAGTCAGTTAATTTGGTATAAATGATTGGAAAAATATAACATTGAGTCGTTATTATAAATTTCAATGCGTTAATATGATTTTCCCTTCTTCGCTTTGTCGTAGAAGGGATTATTGATCTTGCTAAATAAATGCGTAAACAATTTCCCTAAAATTGCAATTTTTGCTTTCATTCCCCCCCCATTCACTATATCATTACAGGCTATTTCAAAGCGTATTTATTACGTCTTAGTCGTGCTGAATTTTTAATCAGCTTTTTGCATTTTCTCAACAATGCCCTAGGGGGAAAACAAAAATCAATGGAAAAGTTAGAGCAACAAAAACCAATTATTGAGCTTCGTTCTATAACGAAACGTTATGGTGAGAAAACCATTATTGATGGTTTAGATCTGACAATTAATGATGGCGAGTTTTTAACTATTCTTGGTCCATCGGGTTGCGGTAAAACGACAGTATTACGTTTAATTGCCGGTTTTGAAGATTTAACAGACGGTTCAATTATTCTTGATGGACAAGATGTATCAAATATCGATGCAGAGCAACGTCCAGTGAATACGGTTTTCCAAAGTTATGCACTTTTCCCTCATATGACTATTTTTGATAACGTAGCTTTCGGCTTACGTATGCAAAAAGTGCCAGAAGCGGAAATCAAACCTCGTGTCATGGAAGCGTTGCGTATGGTGCGTTTAGAAGAAATGGCACCACGTAAACCATCACAGCTTTCAGGTGGTCAGCAACAACGTATTGCGATTGCGCGTGCGGTGGTGAATCAACCGAAAGTATTGTTATTAGACGAATCACTTTCTGCGCTTGACTATAAATTACGTAAAGAGATGCAACATGAATTAAAACAGTTGCAACGTCAGTTAGGTATTACCTTTATTTTCGTTACCCACGATCAAGAAGAAGCATTAACCATGTCAGATCGTATTATCGTCATGAACAAAGGTAAGATCCAACAAGACGGTTCTCCACGTGAAATTTATGAAGAGCCAAGTAACTTATTCGTTGCTCGCTTTATCGGTGAGATTAACGTGTTTGATGCAACGGTGATTGAGCGTGTAACTGAAAAAACAGTCAAAGCGAATGTAGAAGGTCGTATTTGCGAAATTTATACCGATTTACCGGTTCGTCCAAATCAAAAATTAAAAGTCTTACTTCGTCCTGAAGATATAGTGATCGAAGAGTTGGACGAAAATGAAAGTTCAAAAGCGGTCATTGGTCACATTAGTGATCGTACTTATAAAGGGATGACACTTGAATCTAACGTGGTATTAGATCATAACCAAATGAAAGTGTTAGTCAGCGAATTCTTTAACGAAGATGATCCACACATGGATCACTCTGTAGGGCAAAAAGTGGCATTAACATGGCACGAAGGCTGGGAGGTTGTACTCGACGATGAAGACTGCTAGTAATAAATTTCAAAACGTTACTGTAGCGGTTATCTTCGGTTGGTTAATTTTCTTTGTATTAATCCCGAACTTACTGGTGTTGTTTACCAGTTTTATGACCAAAGACAGTAGCAATCTGATTGAATTTACATTCTCACTTGAAAGCTATGGACGTTTGATTGATCCACTTTACTCACAAGTGTTGTGGAACTCGCTCTATATGGCAGGGATTGCGACAATTATTTGTTTAATTGTGGGCTATCCGTTTGCTTTTATGATTGCGAAATTGCCAGCAAAATATCGTCCATTTTTACTCTTTTTGGTGGTATTACCTTTCTGGACAAACTCCCTTATTCGTATCTATGGAATGAAAATTTTCCTTGGTGTGAAAGGTATTTTGAATGAAACACTATTATCCTTAGGCATTATTAGCGAGCCAATTCGTATTTTGAATACAGAAATCGCAGTTATTATTGGCTTAGTGTACATTCTATTGCCATTTATGATTTTGCCACTCTATTCATCTATTGAAAAAATTGATGGACGTTTACTTGAAGCGGCAAAAGACTTAGGGGCAAATGCATTCCAGCGTTTTGTTAAAGTGATTATTCCACTTACTATGCCAGGTATCGTGGCTGGTTGTTTATTAGTATTACTTCCGGCAATGGGTATGTTCTATGTGGCAGACTTATTAGGCGGTGCGAAAGTATTACTTGTCGGTAACATTATTAAGAGTGAGTTCTTAGTCACACGTAACTGGCCATTTGGCTCTGCAATCAGTATTGCATTAACTGTCTTAATGGCATTAATGATTTATGTGTACTACCGTGCAAATAAACTGATGAATAAGAAAATGGAGTTAGAATAATGAATCGCGTATTGAAAAGCTTTTTTATGTTTGTCGTGTACGCATTCTTGTACATTCCAATCATCATTTTAGTCATTAACTCTTTCAATGCAGATCGCTATGGTTTGACATGGAAGGGCTTTAGCTGGAACTGGTATGAGCGTTTATTTAGCAATGATACGCTCATTCAAGCAGCAACGAACTCAATTACCATTGCCTTTTTTGCGGCGACTTTTGCAACATTAATTGGGGCATTAACATCAATCGCCTTATATCGCTACCGTTTCCGTGGGAAACAATTCGTAGGCGGTATGTTGTTTGTAGTTATGATGTCACCTGATATTGTTATGGCAGTCTCTTTACTTGCCTTATTTATGTTAGTCGGTGTTGCATTAGGCTTCTGGTCATTGTTACTTGCTCATATTACGTTCTGCTTACCTTACGTTGTGGTCACAGTATCTTCACGTTTAAATGACTTTGACTCAAAAATGTTGGAAGCAGCGAAAGATTTAGGCGCAAGTGAATTTACCATTTTACGTAAAATTTTATTCCCACTTTTATTACCTGCAATTATTTCAGGTTGGTTATTAAGTTTTACAATTTCACTTGACGACGTTGTGGTTTCTTCTTTCGTGACCAGTGCGAGTTACGAAGTTTTACCATTGAAAATCTTCTCCTTGGTAAAAACAGGGGTAACACCTGAGGTGAATGCACTAGCGACTATTATGATTATTTTCTCACTAGCATTGGTTGTGTTAAGCCAACTTGTGTTACGCAAAAAAGATTAACCTTTCTTTTTTCTTTACTAAGCGGGTGTGATGCCCGCTTTTATTTTGCAAAAATTTATAGAATCTCACCGCTTGCTCTGTTATTTTATCCAGTTTTCCGCTATTCTAACGCCTTTATATCAGATGGATAAATACAATGATTGGACGACTTCACGGCAAAATTCTCGAAAAATCACCGCCAGAAATGGTGCTAGATGTGCAAGGTGTTGGCTATGAATTACTGTTACCTATGACAAGTTTTTATAGTCTGCCAGCAGTGAATGAAGAAGTAACTATTTTTACTCATTTAGTTGTGCGTGAAGATGCGCATTTATTGTTTGGGTTTGCACAAAAACAAGATAGAACCTTATTCCGAGAGTTAATTAAGACGAATGGTGTCGGTCCAAAACTTGCCCTTGCTATTTTATCTGCAATGTCTGTCTCCCAATTTGCTACGGCAGTAGAGCAAGAAGAGTTAGCTAAGCTCACAAAAATTCCGGGTATTGGGCGTAAGACGGCCGAACGTCTGTTGGTAGAACTTAAAGGCAAATTCAAAGGTATGGCTCAAAGTGACTTCTTTGAAGAACATACTACTACAAATCATGTTGTGGCACATGATAGTCAAGATCCAGCAGATGAAGCTCAAGATGCCTTAATTGCATTAGGTTATAAACCAGCTGATGCAGAGAAAATGATTAAGAAAGTGAATAAAGCGGGTATGACAAGCGAACAGCTTATCCGTGAAGCATTAAAAAATGCCTTATAGTGTAGAAATAGATAACGAATTATGATTGAAGCAGACCGAATTATCAGTGCAACAGCAAAAAATGAAGATGAAACGATTGATCGTGCAATTCGTCCAAAGATGCTTGCAGACTATGTGGGGCAGCCATCAGTGCGTGAACAGATGGAAATTTTCATTAAAGCCGCTAAGTTGCGTAACGATGCTTTAGATCATCTCCTGATTTTTGGCCCCCCTGGTTTAGGGAAAACCACCCTTGCGAATATTATCGCCAATGAAATGGGGGTCAATATCCGTACTACATCTGGCCCTGTGCTTGAAAAAGCAGGGGATTTGGCGGCAATGCTAACCAATCTTGAACCCTATGATGTGCTGTTTATTGATGAAATTCACCGTTTATCGCCAGCGATTGAAGAAGTGCTTTATCCTGCGATGGAAGATTATCAATTAGATATTATGATTGGTGAAGGGCCTGCAGCACGTTCAATTAAACTCGATCTTCCCCCATTTACACTTGTAGGTGCGACAACGAGAGCAGGATCATTGACTTCTCCTTTGCGAGATCGCTTTGGGATCGTCCAACGTCTTGAATTTTACTCTGTGGAAGATCTTACTTCTATTGTGAGCCGTAGTGCGAACTGCTTAAACTTAAATTTATCACCAGAAGGGGCATACGAAATTGCACGCCGTTCACGTGGCACACCTCGTATCGCCAACCGTCTATTGCGTCGAGTGAGAGATTTTGCGGACGTACGAAACAATGGTGTCATTTCTTCTGATATTGCTAAGCAAGCCCTAACCATGTTAGATGTGGATTCCGAAGGCTTTGATTTTATGGATAGAAAACTGCTTTCTGCAGTGATTGAACGCTTTGACGGAGGCCCTGTTGGGCTAGATAATCTTGCCGCTGCCATTGGTGAAGAGAGAGATACTATCGAAGATGTGCTTGAGCCTTATCTCATTCAACAAGGTTTTTTACAGCGAACACCACGTGGGCGAATTGCTACATCACGGACCTATAGTCATTTTGGACTAAGTAAAATTGAGTAGGTCGGGCATTTATGCCCGACGATATTCACATTCCCGCCAAGCTTACGTAACAACAAGCGGTCTGATTTTAAGAAAATTTTGCAAAATTTCCCCATAATCAAACCGCTTGTTTTTTATTCAAAATCCTTTCTATTTCTTGAAGTAGTTCTCATATCTTAAAATTTTTATTGTAAAAGTCTTAACAAAAACTTTACAAAAGTATCTTTTTACGATACTAATTAGAGAATTCTCACAACATCATATGGAGACATTTCTATGCAAACAACTTTTACCCGTTCTTTATTGGCAAGTGCAGTTGCACTTGGTCTTTCTGTTTCTGCTTTTGCAGCAAAAGTGCCTGAAGGTACTGTGCTTGCAGATAAGCAAGAAGTGATTATTAACAACAGCTCAGAACCATCAAGTTTTGACCCGCATAAAACAGAAGGCGTGCCAGAAGCGCAGGTTTCATATCAATTATTAGAAGGTTTAGTGACTAAGGATTCAGCGGGTGAAGTGATTCCGGGTATGGCGGAAACATGGACAAACTCTGATGATTTCAAAACATGGACATTCAATTTACGTAAAGATGCAAAATGGTCTAACGGTGACCCTGTTACTGCACACGATTTTGAATTCTCTCTGAAACGTTTAGGCGATCCAAAAACGGCTTCACCTTATGCAAGTTACCTAAACTATCTTCAAGTGGAAAACGCACAAGACATCATTGATGCGAAAAAAGCACCAAGCGAGTTAGGTGTTAAAGCTCTTGATGATTACACTTTAGAAATCAAATTAAGCAACCCAGTGCCTTATTTAGTTGGCATGATGACTCACCAAACCATGTTGCCAGTGCCAAAAGCGGTGGTTGAAAAATTAGGTGATGCGTGGGTGAAAAAAGAGAACTATGTAGGTAACGGTGCTTATAAACTCGCAGAACACGTAATCAACGAAAAAATCGTATTTGAACGTAACCCACTTTATTGGAACGATAAAGAAACTGTTATCAATAAAGCGACATTCTTAATGATTTCAAACTCAAGTACCGATGTACAACGTTATCGTGCGGGTGATTTACATATCACTAGCTACGCATTACCACCGGAGCAGTTCCCAACACTCAAAAAAGAAATCCCGAATGAAGTGTTTGTAACTCGTACACTTTCTACTTACTACTATGAGCCAAACAACGAAAAAGCACCATTTAACGATGTGCGTGTACGTAAGGCGTTGAACCTTGCTTTAGATCGTAATGTGATTACGGATAAAGTATTAGGTCAAGGTCAAACCCCAACTTATGTGTTTACACCGCCGTACATTACAGAAGGTCACTTAATCCAACAACCTGAATATTCAAAACAGGATATGGCATCTCGTAAAGCAGAAGCGGTTAAATTGTTAGAAGAAGCGGGCTTTAGTAAATCAAATCCACTTAAATTTACGTTGTTATATAACACCAACGAAAACCACAAAAAAGTGGCGATTGCAGCACAATCTATCTTAAAACAAAACACAAACGGTATTGTCGATATCAAGCTTGAAAACCAAGAGTGGAAAACCTTCTTAGATACTCGCCGTAGTGGTAACTATGATGTAGCGCGTGCAGGTTGGGCAGCTGACTATAACCAAGCATCTACTTTCGGTAAATACTTCTTGTCTAACTCAAGTAACAATACTGCACGTTATAAGAGCGAAGCTTATGATGCAGAAATTAATGCAGCATACAAAGCGGGTAATGCAGAAGAACGTGCAGCAGCGTATGCAAAAGCAGAAGAGCAGTTAGCGAAAGATTATGCGATCATTCCTATCTATAACTATGTCAACCCACGTTTAGTCAAACCATTCGTGAAAGGTTATGAAGGTAAAGATCCACAAGATGATATCTTCTTAAGAAACTTATATATTATTAAACAATAATTTTTTGTAAGCGGTGCGATCTTCTTAAAAATTTGCAAATTTTTGGGGAGATCGCCCCGCTTGTTTTATTTATAAGTGTGGATTGGAGAATTTACCTATGTTTAAGTTTATAGTTAAAAGGATTTTAGAAGCAATTCCGACGCTTTTTATTTTAATTACATTTTCATTCTTCTTAATGCGTCTTGCGCCGGGTAGTCCATTTACCTCTGAGCGTGCTTATCCGCCTGAAGTGATGGCGAATATTGAAGCGAAATATCACTTAAATGAACCGTTATATAAACAGTATTTCATTTACTTGGAAAACCTATCTAAAGGGGATTTTGGGCCGTCTTTCAAATATAAAGATCAAACAGTGAATGATTTGATTGCCTCTGCTTTCCCTGTATCCATTAAATTAGGGATTGTCGCCTTTATCTTTGCGGTCACATTGGGATTATTGGCAGGCACAGTCGCCGCCTTGAAGCAGAATAGCAGGTGGGACTATATTGTAATGTCCTTTGCTATGACGGGCGTTATTATGCCGAGCTTCGTCTTCGCACCGTTATTAGTGCTATTCTTTGCGATTTACCTCAAATGGCTGCCTGCGGGTGGCTGGAACGGCGGACAACTTTATTATATGGTCTTGCCGGTATTATCATTAACCATCGCTTATGTGGCAGGGATTGCACGTATTACCCGTGGTTCAATGATCGAAGTATTACACTCTAACTTTATTCGTACCGCAAAAGCGAAAGGATTACCTCTAAGCCGAATTATCTTTAAACACGCTTTACGCCCTGCGTTATTACCCGTTATCACCTATTTAGGCCCTGCATTTGTGGGAATTATTACGGGTTCAATGGTGATTGAAAGTGTTTTCGGTTTACCAGGTATCGGGCAACTTTTCGTAAACGGTGCGTTAAACCGTGATTACTCTTTAGTGTTAAGTTTAACGATTTTGGTTGGAACATTAACCATCACATTCAATGCAATTGTGGATATTTTATACGCCGTAATTGATCCGAAAATTCGTTATTCATAAGGAGTCAGTGAGATGTTAAATAACAAAAAGAATCAAGAGCTTGCTGAAAAATTGGCGGAGCAAAATGCCGATCTGATTTTAGAAGGTCGTAGCCTTTGGCAAGATGCTCGTCGCCGTTTCTTCCGCAATAAAGCGGCGGTTGCCAGTTTGATTATTTTATTCTTTGTGGTGCTGTTTATTACCTTTGCACCGATGCTCATGCCGTTTAGCTATGAAGATACCGACTGGAATATGATGAGTGCCGCACCAGATATGGAGTCAGGTCACTATTTCGGTACAGATGCCTCAGGGCGTGATTTGCTCGTGCGAATTGCGATGGGTGGACGTATTTCTTTGATGGTCGGGATTGCAGGGGCATTAATTGCTGTTGTGATTGGGACGATTTACGGAGCGATTTCAGGCTATGTCGGCGGTAAAGTGGATATGATCATGATGCGTTTATTGGAAATCTTAGGCTCATTCCCATTTATGTTCTTCGTGATTTTATTGGTGACATTCTTCGGTCAAAACATTCTTTTGATTTTCGTGGCAATCGGGATGATTGCATGGTTAAGCCTTGCTCGTATTGTGCGTGGACAAACCCTCAGCTTGAAAAACAAAGAGTTTATTGAAGCGGCGATTGTCTGCGGTGTGCCGAAACGCCAAATCATCTGGAAACATATTATCCCGAACGTATTAGGTATCGTGGTGGTTTATGCTTCGTTAGAAGTGCCTTCTCTTATCTTATTTGAATCTTTCTTAAGTTTCTTAGGCTTAGGCACACAAGAGCCGATGAGTAGCTGGGGTGCATTATTAAGCGATGGTGCAGCCCAAATGGAAACATCGCCGTGGTTATTGGCATTTCCAGCCTTTTTCCTCTGCTTAACGTTGTTCTGTTTTAACTTTATTGGCGATGGTTTACGTGATGCCCTCGATCCAAAAGATAGATAGGAGATCTCATGTCAGCGATACACAATTTACTTTTAGACGTGCAAGATCTGCGTGTCAATTTTAAAACACCCGATGGTATGGTAACCGCCGTAAACGATCTTAACTTTACCCTTGATGCAGGGGAAACATTGGGGATCGTAGGGGAGTCAGGTTCAGGTAAATCTCAAACTGCCTTTGCGTTAATGGGGTTATTGGCGGCAAACGGGATTGTGTCAGGTTCGGCAAAATTTCGTGGTAAAGAGCTAGTCAATTTACCCACGGCGGAATTAAATAAAATCCGTGCGAATGAAATTGCAATGATTTTCCAAGACCCGATGACCTCGTTAAATCCGTATATGAAAGTCGGTGAGCAGTTAATGGAAGTGTTAATGCTACACAAAGGCTTAGGCAAAGAAGCAGCATTCAATGAATCGGTCAAAATGTTAGATGCGGTAAAAATGCCTGAAGCCAAAAAACGTATGGGTATGTACCCTCATGAATTTTCAGGCGGTATGCGCCAGCGTGTAATGATTGCCATGGCATTGCTGTGTCGCCCGAAATTATTGATTGCCGATGAGCCGACAACTGCATTAGACGTGACAGTTCAAGCACAAATCATGACCTTATTGAATGAACTCAAACGAGAATTCAATACCGCTATTATTATGATTACCCATGATTTAGGGGTAGTGGCAGGAATCTGCGATAAAGTGTTAGTCATGTACGCAGGCAGAACGATGGAATACGGCACGGCGGATCAAATTTTCTATCACCCGACCCACCCTTATTCGATTGGTTTAATGGATGCGATTCCACGTTTAGACGGACAAGCGGAAACCTTAGTCACCATTCCAGGTAATCCGCCGAATTTATTACAATTACCAAAAGGTTGTCCGTTCTCGCCACGTTGTAAACATTTTAGCTCTCAATGTTTGGTTGCCCCGCAACTCGAGCGTTTAGATGACGGTCGTTTACGTAACTGTTGGATTCCAGTGGAGAAGTTTGCCCTATGAGCCAAAATATGACAGAGAAAAAATTGATTCTTGAAGTCACAAACTTGGATGTGAACTTCAAAATTAAAGATAAAAAAGCCCTCTTTTTTGCCAAACCGCAAACGCTCAAAGCGGTCAATAACGTATCGTTTAAATTATACGAAGGTGAAACCTTAGGTGTGGTTGGAGAATCTGGTTGTGGTAAATCAACCTTAGCCCGAGCTATTATCGGCTTGGTTCAATCATCAGCAGGGAATATCGTTTGGTTAGGTAAAGATTTGAGTCATCAATCAAAAGCAGAATGGAAGAATACCCGAAAAGATATTCAGATGATTTTCCAAGATCCACTGGCTTCACTCAACCCTCGTATGAATATCGGCGAAATTATCGCAGAGCCGTTGAAAATTTACCAACCACAATTAAGCGATGCGGAAGTGAAAGAACGTGTGCAAGCGATGATGATGAAAGTGGGATTATTACCAAACTTAATCAACCGCTATCCCCACGAGTTTTCAGGCGGACAATGTCAACGTATCGGAATTGCTCGAGCGCTGATTATTGAACCGAAAATGATTATTTGTGATGAACCTGTTTCAGCGCTCGATGTATCGATTCAAGCTCAAGTAGTGAACTTATTGAAATCGTTACAAAAAGAGATGGGCTTATCGCTGATTTTCATTGCCCACGATTTAGCAGTGGTAAAACATATTTCCGATCGTGTGTTGGTGATGTACTTGGGTAATGCGGTGGAGCTAGGTACGGATGATGAAGTGTATAACCACACTAAACATCCTTATACCAAAGCATTAATGTCTGCGGTGCCGATTCCTGATCCAAAATTGGAACGTAATAAAGAAATTCAATTATTGGAAGGAGATTTACCATCGCCAATTAACCCTCCGTCAGGCTGTGTGTTTAGAACACGCTGTCCGCTTGCCGATGAAAATTGTGCGAAGGAAAAGCCTGTGCTGAAAGGCAACGACAGCCATTTTGTTGCTTGCTTTAAAGCTTAGTATTTTTCTCCGAAAGCCCTCTCTCTGCTCAAAATAGCCTTCGCTATTTTGAGCTGTCTCTCTCCCGCAAGCGGGAGAGAGTGATGTATCGCAAGATGTTGAATTATCGTTCCCCTCTCCCGTTTACGGGAGAGGGTGGAGTAAATTCGCAGAATTTGCGGAGGGAGAGGGCTTTGCAAGATATTCGAGAGAACCGACCGCTTGTTTAGCTTAAAGATAGTTATTCAATCAATCCTTTCTTCAATCTCTCAAAATAACTTCTCGTTTCTTCAATTACCACGTGACGTAATGCCACTAATGCAACTAAGTTCGGGAATGCCATTAATCCATTCACAATATCCGCAATCGTCCAAATAGTGCTTAATTTAATAAATGGTGCGACGGCAATTAATGCAATAAAAGCAAGGCGGTAAAATTTGATCCACTTCGTTCTACCACCAGTTAAATAGACAAAGCAACGTTCACCGTAATAACACCACCCTAAAATAGTTGTAAATGCGAAGAAGACGAGGCTAACTGTCACAACTAATGCACCAATAGAACTATTTAATCCTTCTGAAAAGGCTAAATTGGTTAATTTAGCGCCTTCTGTTGAACCACTCCAAACGCCAGTTAATACAATGACTAAACCTGTCATCGTACAGACAATGATGGTATCGAGAAATGTTCCTGTCATAGAGATTAACCCTTGACGTACAGGTTCTTTGGTATGAGCCGCAGCCGCTGCAATAGGCGCAGATCCTAAACCTGATTCATTCGAGAAAATACCTCGGGCCACACCCGCTTGGATGGCTTGCATTACAGTAAAGCCAAAAATACCCCCAAGTGCAGCTTGCGGATTAAAGGCTGCATGAATAATCAATCCAATCGTTTCAGGAATTCTGTCGGCGTGAGTAATCAAGATAAAAAGAGAGGCTACCACATAGCTTATCGCCATAAATGGTACGATCACCATCGAAATTTTAGAAATACGTTTTACGCCACCCAGTGTAATTGCAGCTACGGTTAAGGTTAAAATAACCGCAGTAATGTTGATTGGTAGGCTAAAGGTATCTTCTAATGCGGTTGTGATACCGTTAATTTGCGGGAATGTCCCGATACCAAATAGGGCGACCATCACGCCAAATATAGCAAATAATTTCGCGAGCCATTTCCATTTTTGACCCATACCTAATTCAATGTAATACATTGGGCCACCAGCAATAAAGCCGTCTTTATCTTTGGTGCGGAATTTTAGAGCAAGTAAACATTCGGCATATTTGGTAGCCATGCCAAAAAGAGCGATGATCCACATCCAAAAGACTGCACCAGGGCCACCTGCTTGAATTGCGGTCGCGACACCGACAATATTTCCCGTACCAATAGTGGCAGCGAGTGCAGTGGAAAGCGCACCAAAGGCGGAAATATCACCGGATTGGTTATCGCCTTTTTCTCGTTTAAACATGTAAGAAAAAGCACGTGGTAAGCTGAAAAATTGGATAAGTTTTAATTTTAAGGTGAAGTAAATGCCTACACCTGAAATTAAAATGAGGAGGGGAGGTCCCCAAACGATACTGTTGATATTATTTAGAATGGTGTCGATTGACATAATTGATTCCTCGTAAAAACTACTTACAAGGAAAGAAAAGTGACAAAGACAAGCGGTCAGATTTTGCAAAAAATTTGCAAAATGTCACCGCTTGAGTGATTCTACTTTTCTCCCCTGTCCTTTTGCCTGAGCGTTTCACATGACTTACTGTATATCGTTATGTCGTTGCTTGCGCCTTCGGCGTCCATTTTCTGCTTCTGCAGAGTGGATCTCTCCAAGGGTTCGTCCAATAGCTGTCCTCGCTGTCGCACCTGAAAGATTTTACCTCGTCGGTGTAGGGTTGATTCCCTACTCTCCAGCTATCTTCATCCGAACTGTCTTCTTCATATAAGAAGGGCGCAAATTCTAGCAATTTTTATTTATCAGTCAATGGGGAATTTACGGAAAAATCGCTGTAATCTTTTGGCAGATGAGGCAAATAGTGGTAGGATAAGCACTATTTTCATGGCTGATAAAAAGTATAATAAATGAAAGAGATTCTACGTATTGCCACTCGCCAAAGCCCTTTAGCATTATGGCAGGCGAATTTCGTTAAAAGCGCATTGGAACAGCGTTTCCCTCAATTATCTGTCGAATTAGTCACGATGGTGACAAAAGGCGATATCATTTTAGACACTCCGCTTGCAAAAATCGGGGGGAAAGGTCTATTTGTCAAAGAACTAGAATTAGCGTTATTAGAACATCGAGCAGATATCGCAGTACATTCGATGAAAGATGTGCCGATGGAATTTCCTGAAGGGTTAGGCCTTGCGGTTATTTGTGAGCGAGAAGATCCTCGTGATGCGTTTGTTTCGAATAAATACAATTCCCTTGCTGATTTACCAAAAGGCGCAGTGGTTGGTACTTCAAGTTTACGTCGTCAATGTCAACTGATTGCTAAATATCCTCATTTACAAGTTAAGTCATTGCGTGGCAATGTGGGAACACGTTTGAGAAAGCTTGATAATGGAGAGTATGATGCCATTATTCTTGCGTCTGCAGGCTTGATTCGTTTAGGTTTAGCTGAACGTATTCGTGATTTTATTTCAGTAGAAGATTCATTACCTGCGTGTGGACAAGGTGCTGTGGGCATTGAGAGCCGTTTAAATGATGAGCGCGTGTTAGGCTATCTTGCAGAATTAAACCACCAACCGACCGCTTGTTGTGTACAAGCAGAGCGTGCGATGAATACGCGTTTACAAGGTGGTTGCCAAGTGCCTATTGGCGGTTATGCAACTTTGCATGGCGATGAGATTTCATTAAATGCTTTGGTAGGAGCATTAGATGGTTCAAGTATTGTTAGAGCATCTGCCAAAGGTCATGTAAAAAATGCTGAGAAACTAGGCGTTGAAGTGGCGGAAATGTTGCTGGCAAAAGGCGCTGACGAAATTCTAAAAGCGGTTTACCAAAGCGAATAAGATGAATGTTTTAGTGACACGCCCAGATCAACGGGGGCAACAGCTCGTTGAGTTATTAGCGGAAAAGCAGATTTTTGCCTTACATCAGCCAATTTTTTCAGTAGCAACAGGGAGGGATTTACCTCAATTACCCTCTGCGATTGCTCGATTAAATCGCGATGATTATGTTTTTGCAGTATCTAAAAATGCGGTGGATTTTGCTAAAGAAACATTAAGAGAAACGGGGTTTCATTGGCGAAGTGATTTACATTATTTTGCGGTAGGACAAGGAACTGCACAATATTTTTGTGCTCAGATAGAGCAAAAGGTCATTTATCCGATAGAATCAGAGAATAGCGAAGGCTTGCTTGAGTTGCCTCAAATGCAAGATTTAAGCAATAAAAATGTATTAATTTTACGTGCAGATTCGGGGAGAGAGTTATTCCCAGAACAAGCACAATTAAGAGGCGCTCAGGTTCACATTTTAGAATGTTATCAGAGAATTATTGCTTCTGGTTTGCCAGAACAAATTAGCTTGGCAAAACGCATCGGCATTGATGTGATTGTGATTACAAGTGGTGAAATCCTGCTTACGCTTTTTGAGCAGACAGCAGAAAGTGAGAGAGATTGGTTATTTGAATGTCGGTTGGTGGTTGTTGGGCAACGTATTGCTAAATTAGCGATTAAATTAGGCTGGAAGCCAGAAAACATTCAAATTTCAGAGAAAGCAGATAATCAAAGTTTATTGAAGTTGTTAATCAATCATTGAATTTAACTTAACAAAACAGGTGGGATCTATGTCAAAACAGACCAAAAAACAACATGCGAATGACACTGTTGTCGAGAATACAGCAGAAACTGTGGAATCCGCTGTAAATAGTGAAGTCGAACAAGCGGAGAGTTCTTCTCAACATTTTACAAAAGAGGTTGAGATAGAAAAATCTGAAAGCAGAGTAGAGAGTGAGCCCGTGGAAAAAGAAGTCAAAGTGGTCGAAAAAACAAAATCAGGTGGTACTGCACTTGCATTACTTGCGTTATTAGTCGCATTAGGTATTGGTGCTACAGGGCATTTTCTAACGAATAATAAATTTGCTGAGGTGGAGTCTCAGATCCAAACATTATCACAAAAAGCAACAACTGCTCAGAGTGCTACGGTTGAGATTCCAAATTTTGAACAAGAGAAAGCACAGATTGCGGAGTTAGTGAGTAACTACCAAAAATCATTATCGAAAGTAGAACAATTAGAGCGTGAGCAGGCTGTTTATACGCAACAAATTAATGCGTTGAAAGAGCAAATTCAAAAATTAGGTGCGGGTCCAAAAACAGATCAAACCGTTTGGTTATTATCTGATGCCGATTTCCTACTCAATAACGCACTACGTAAAGTTGTATTAGATAATGATATTGATACAGCACGTAGCTTATTGATTGAAGCAGATAATGTACTGAGTCAAGTTTCAGACACAAGAGTCCTTGCGGTTCGCGACGCGATTAAGAACGATCTAAACCAATTAGCGAGTGTGAATAAAGTTGACCAAAATAATTTGATGCAACGTTTAGCACAACTTGCAAATTCTGTCGATGATATGCCACTTTTAGCGCCTGAAGATGAAGAAGCCACGACAAATAGTGGGGAAGTGAGTGATTCAATCAACGACTGGCAAAAAAATATCGAGAAAAGTGCAGATTCATTCTTAAATCACTTTATTCGTATTAGTGACAAAGGGGCTGTCAGTGAGAAAGCCTTTATTGCACCAAACCAAGAGATTTACTTACGTGAAAATATCCGTTTACGCTTACAGATTGCGATTTTGACCATTACACGTCAGCAAAATGAGCTATATAAACAATCGCTTGAAGCAGTAAGTACGTGGGTAAGAAGCTACTTTGATGTACAAAATGATCAAGTAAAAGCATTTTTAAATGAAGTAGATGATCTCATTGAACAATCTATTTATATTGATGCACCAAGCCGTTTACAAAGCTTAGGGTTATTAGATCAATTATTAAATAAAGCACCACAGCCGATTGGTAAGATTCAATTAGAAGCAGATAAATCATTGGAGCAATTGAGTGTGAAACCTTCAGAAGTTCCAGTTGCACAACCAGCTCAAACACCAGCAGAACAGCCTGTACAAGAAGCTCCTGCAACTGCTGAACCAAAACCTGCAACTGAACAACAATAAGGAGATAGATTATGTTTCGAGTTCTCTTTTTAATGATACTGGTTCTCGCAGGATTGGTATTAGCGCCTTATATTTCAGGGCATCAAGGCTATGTGCGTATTGAAACTGCAGGCAAAGTGATTGAAATGAGCCTAGTGATGTTGGTAATTTTCTTTGCGGTTGCTATGGCAGTAGTTTACAGTTTAGAGTGGATTTTCCGTCGTTTCTTTGGCTTAAGCCGTGGAGCATATCAATGGTTTGGTGCACGTAAACGCAAAAAAGCACAGCAACAGACTCTCGAAGGCTTAATGAAAATGACCGAAGGGGATTATTCTAAGGCTGAGAAATTGATTGCGAAAAACGCAAAACATTCTGATGAGCCAGTATTAAACTTCATTAAAGCCGCAGAAGCTGCACAGCAACGTGGTGATGAATTAAGTGCGAATAAGCATTTAATTGAAGCAGCTAAAATCGCAGGTCCAAATAGCATTGCAGTAGAATTAGCACGTACACGTATTCTATTACAACAAGGTAAATTGCCAGCTGCGCGTAGTGCTGTAGATAGCTTACTAGTTCTTGCGCCGAATAATACAGAAGCATTGCGTTTAGCGATTGAAATCTATCGTAAATCAAAAGCTTATAATGCTTTAGATGATGTTTTAGAACAAATTGGTCAACGTAGTTTCCTTACAGTCGCCGAGTATGAGGCTTTAGAGCGTGAAGTCGATGATGGTTTACTTGATGAAATCATGAATGAAGAAGGTCAAGAAGGCTTGCTCAAATGGTGGGATAATCAACCAAGTCGCCGTCGTCGTTCTGTCTATGTCCGTGTTGGTTTAATTAAGCGTTTAATTGATACAGATGATCATACATCAGCAGAAGAACTTGCTCTTGAAACTGTGAAGAAATTCCAAGATGAACAGTTGGATCTCTTATACCCTCAATTAACTCGTTTACAAGTTGATGAAGAAAGTAAACTCTTAAAACTCTTGAAAAAACGTAGCGAAAAAGCACGTGAAAGCTATCAAGATGATTATGCAAGAGTACTTGGCTACATTTACGCACGTGAAGGTCGCTTTAGTTTAGCTAAGCCATACTTTGTTCAGTTATTAGATCACAAAGAGTGTGTGAATAAAGATCGCATTATGGCGCTTTATGTGGCAGAGCAGGATAATGATCTTGAATTAGTTGATCGTTTAAAAGCAGAAAATCTCAAAGAGGTAGATGTGAAGCCTGTAGAGCCTATTTTGGCACTTCCTGAAACAATTGAGAGTGATAAATAGCAATAAAAAATCCTACTGAAAAGTAGGATTTTTTGTTTGTGGAAAGAAGCAGATTCATGCTTCTATCTATCAATTATTCCTTATTTTTCAAAATGGCATAAAGTTCATCTTTAATATGAAGTTTTTCTTTTTTGAGGATTTCTACTTCCGTGTGGGTGGCCAATTCAATATTGGCTTCCATATTTTTAATGCGTTGGTCTAATTCATTGTGTTTGTCAAAAAGGCGGGCGAAGTGAGCATCTTCAGTTTTGAGTTTTGTAATTAACTCTCGGTATTCTGGAAACATAATTGACTCCTATGTTGTGAATAATTGGACTAATAGTATCACCTTTCATTTTTTGCGTATGGATAAAATCTTTAAAATTTGAAGTGGATCACAAAATTTTCATTGAAAATCCCTATGCTAAATCGCTTCATTTAACGGTATAATGTGCCTATTACTTTACTCTTGAAAACATTTAATATGCGTCGTTTTATTTTTCTTTCTCTGTTTTCTTCTTTATTTATTAGCTCAGTTCAAGCGAATTGGCAAAAAATTAATGATGTAGATTATGTGTGGGGCCCCTTCAAAATCTATAATATCTCACTATTTTCTGAAACGGGGAGCTATGTTGAGAATACACGCCCGTTAATGTTGACCTTAAAATATGCCAAACCTGTTGATGGGCGTGATTTTGCTATTTCTCTTGCACGATCTTGGTCAAATTTAGGGATTACATTAAAAGATCAGGATGATGTTGTCGATCGTTTACGTAAGATCTTACCTAATATCAAAACCGATGACGTGCTTAGTTATATTGCGTTGGAAGATAAGGGTTATTTTGTGCTGAATGATATGGTTATTCCTGAAGAATTTAACCGAGAATTTAATGATGCGGTTGTTGCTGTTTGGTTAGACCCAAGAGTGGAAATTGGGCGTAAATTAATTGAGAAGAAAGAGCAGCAATATACAGCGAATACTCCTCATGTGTTAAGTAGTCAAGAAGTTGCGACAAACCCAACATTAGAGAATGCACCTCCAAAACAAGGTGGAGATGAAGTTACTGTGGCAGTAGATGTGACAAATGGAACAGAAGATCAAAATAAAGTTGCTGAGGCAGAAAAAGCATCTACTAAAGATGAGCCAAAAGAAGAGAAAAATAAAACGCCTTCTGTTTTAGAAGAGCGTCAAGATGATTCAGAAATTGAGATTATTCCAGCATCAGATCCTATTCCAGAAAGTGAGCAACCTAAAATCTAGGTTGCTCATGACTTTATTTAGGGATTTTAGATAAGAGCTAAAATCCCTTCGTATATCAGACTCCCTCCAAATAAGATAAATACTGCACCAGCAAAATTATCTAAATAGCGGTTATATTTTGCATAAAAATGGCGGATATTCGAGCGAGAAAAGAGTAATGCGACTAGCCAGAAATAGATTATTGCACTTCCTACCAAAATCGCTAGTACTGAGAATAAATCTGATAATTCAGAGAGATTAGCCACATAGCCAGCGAGTACACTACTGAAAAACACCACAATTTTAGGGTTAGAGAGGTTAATCATTAACCCCTTTAAAATTTCTTTAAAAGCTGAAGTAGCTTGTGAAGTAGGTTTTGTAGATCCAATTTCCGCATTTTTCGTGATTTGCACCATTTGAATGCCGCTATAAGCAAGATAGCTTCCGCCACAAATCATCAGCACAAATTGAAATGAAGGGAAATGTTTATTGAGAAATGCCAAGCCAAACAAAGTGAGCAATGCCCAAAATGCAACACCGATAGAGATACCGATAGCACCTAAAATCGCATTTCGGCGAGTATCTGCCATTGCTTTACGGCTGACATAGAAAAAATCAGGGCCTGGGCTAATTAAGCCTAGTAATTGTACGAAAAAAATTGTCCACATTTTAAATTCACCAAGAGATCAAATAGAGAGCAATAATCGAATAGAGGGCCGCTAAAATATCATCAAACATAATGCCTAATCCGCCTTGCAGATGTTCATCAAAATAGCGGATAGGGTAGGGTTTGAGAATATCAAACAAGCGGAAAGTGACAAAGGTCAGCAAATAATAGAGCCAGTTGTGTTCAGGCAGAAAACAGAAGATTACAAAGACTGCAACAATTTCATCCCAGACTATCCGCCCATCATCGTGTACGCCAAGATCGTGACTGGTTTTGTCACAGATATAGCACCCAGCAACAAAAGCGAGCAAGCTCAGAAATACAAAAAAGAGCGTACTTTCTGTGATATGCCACAACAAGATCGCCACCCCTAAACCAGCCAAAGTTCCCCAAGTGCCAGGGGCAGGTTTGATTAGCCCTGAACCAAAGCCGAATGCGAGAAAATGAATAGGATTTTTTAAATTTATCTTCATTGTTAATTAAAATGATCAAAGCCAACTTGATTAGGCTGTGGATAAACAGTGCCGTGTTTTAGTAAGGTTAAATGACCGCTTGTTTCGGTGATTTTACCGATGCAATGGCAAGAAATGCCTAAATCTGCAACGGCTTGTTCCATTGCAGAACGATTTTTTTCCGATACGGTAAAGCAGAGTTCGTAATCTTCCCCACCAGTTAAAGCAAATTGTTCTGCCTGCTCTTGTGAATAAGTTTGTAACAGTGGTGCTGAAAGCGGTAACTTATCTACATTAATTTCCGCTCCGCAACTACTTCGTTCTAAAATATGCCCTAAATCTGCTAACAATCCATCGGAAATATCAATCGCACATTGTGAGTAGTTGAGCAGACATTGTCCTAATGTCACTCTAGGTGTTGGGCGTAAATGGCGTTGGATTAAGTCGTGTTGAGCGTCGGTCAATGTAGCTGGCGGATTGAGCAACAGAGCTAACCCTGCCGAGCTATCGCCTAAATGCCCTGAAACATAGATAAGATCACCCATCTGTGCTTTATGGCGGAATAACCCTTTGCCTTTAGGCAGAAAGCCTTGTGCGGTCAAGGTTATCGCCAAGTGACCTTTGGTGGTATCACCGCCGATTAAAGCGGTTTGATGATCGGCTAAAATAGCAAAAAGCGATTGGCTAAAGCTATTAAGCCATTGATGATCAACGTCGGATAAGGTTAATGCCAAGGAAACCCAAGCGGGTTTTGCCCCCATTGCGGCGAGATCGCTCAGATTAACCGCAACAGATTTATAAGCTAAATCAGCAGGGGAAATCGTAGGAAGAAAATGCGTACCAAGCACTAAGGTGTCCGTGGTAATGGCGAGCTGATGATCCGTTGGAACGGCGGTCACCGCACAATCATCGCCCACGGAAAGTAAAATATCCTGGCGATCTAACCGCTTGTCACGGCTAAAATAGTGCTTTATCAAATCAAACTCGCCCATTGCAATCCTTATTTGCGGTTTAACGCAGGGGCTAATTTATCTAATACGCCATTAACATATTTGTGGCTATCGTCAGAGCCGAATACTTTTGCCACTTCAATCGCTTCATTAATTGCCACTTTGTAAGGCACATCTAATTCAAATTTTAGTTCATAACCAGCTAAACGTAAGATAGTACGTTCAATCGGATCTAATTCATTATCTGCACGATCTAAATATGGGCGAAGAATATCATCAATAACATCTACATTTTCTACTGTACCACGTAACAATTTACGGAAATAAGGCATATCTACGCCTTGCATATCTTGATCGGTCACAAAGGCTAATTCAACTTGTTCAATACTATTTTGCGAAATGTACCAAGAATAAAGTGCTTGCACCGCACATTCTCTCGCACGACGACGGGGAGAAACTTTCATAAAACCTCAATTTATCGAAATGAAAATAGTCGGCAATTCTAACACATTGTAGCCTTTTCCCGCAAAATAAATGCTTAAGTTATTTCTGCTTCTCCGCTCCTATTTTTTCAGATTTTACAATATAAGGCGTAACAAAAATCACTAATTCTCGTTTAGAGATTTTATCTTGGCTTTGACTAAATAAGGTTTTAATCACAGGGATACTGCCTAAAATAGGCACTTTATCTTCGCCTTTGGAAATTAAGTGTTGAAAAATACCGCCTAATACAATGGTTTCACCGTGTTTAGCTAGGACTTGCGTATTAATTTCCTGTTTATCAATCGTCACCATCGTATTATTCATTTGGTTATTGGGGGAATTTTGGCTGATAGCGAGATCTAACAAAATTTGATTTTGTTTAGAGATATGTGGCGTGACTTCTAGCCCCAGAACTGCTTCACGAAATTCAATGTCTGTCATTTCTTCTTTCTTACTATATACGGCATAAGGAATCTCTGTACCTTGTTTGATACTTGCTGGCTTTTTGTCCGTAGTTAGTAAACGTGGACTCGCAATAATTTCAATACTATTTTCACGTTCCAATGCGGTGAGTTCTAAATCAAGTACACGGCTATTGATTGATGCAATTTGTAAGGCAATCGAAGCAGACGGTGTTACGGGAAAATTGACGTTTAAGTTATTGGTGGTTAATCCATTTCCTTCTAAATTCCCTGCAAATTTATAGTGATTTTCGTTAGGGGAAAATAAGCCCCAACGCACGCCAAGTTGTTGTAAATGTTCACTGCTGATGGTGACAATTCGGGCTTCAATCGCGATTTGTTCTGTTGGTTTATCTAGCTTCTGAATCAGTTGAGTAAAATTTTTAACGGAAGCCGCACTATCCTTGACGATAATGCTATTGCTACGATCATCAAAGTGAATATAGCCATTTTCAGAGAGTAAATTTCCCTGTCCTTTGGTTAAAGATTCTATTACTTCTGATGCTTTAGAATAATGTAATTTGATCGTTTTCGTAATTAATTTAGGTGGTTTTGGTATAGACGGAGCTGATTCCATAATTGGCTTTGTTAAATTAGCGATATTTTTATTTTCTTCTTCTTTTTTATGGCTAAGGTAATAAATATTATTTTCCTTTTTTAAATGAAGTTGGTGTGTTTTAACTAAACTATTTAAGATTTCATCAAAGTGGCTTTTTTCTACCCTGAAGTTTTTAGTGTCTTTAATCTCATCTGAAATCGTAATGTTTTTTCCTGTTTCTTCAGCTAAATAGCCAATAATCTCTGCCGTTGGGGCGTTTTTTATAGAAAGTGAAATTTGTTGGTTTGCTAATACAGGAAAAGTAGCAAAAAATAGCAGGAATAAATAACGCATAAGATACTCCTAAAATTTTAAAGTAAATAATTTCGGGGATTGACAATTTTCTGTTTTTTGCCAATGAATATAACGAACCGATTTAAAATCAATCTCTTTAATTTGAATAAAGGAATGGCTTAAATAGTCGTCAGGATATAAATCTATAAGCTGTTTTTTATCATCTAAAAAAATCGCTCGAATTTTATCGTCAATCTGAATGATACCGATGAGCTGTAATTTATCAAAATCCGTAGTGAGATTAATTTCATTTACCTTATCTATTGGCGAACAAGCGGTGACTTCCTCTTGATTTTTTGCAGTTTGTGGTTGATCTTGAGAGTCTTCCTTAGGATAAAAAGGATCTGCCATAGTGACAGCACTTAGAAAGATAAAATAGAAAAAGCATAATCGCATTAGGGCTCTCCTGTGTCAGCTTGAAAAAGTAAAGTGGCATTGAGTTGAATATGTTTCTGTTTTGTTTTTTTAGTTAAATGGATTTCCTGAAATTTAACCGTGGTTAATTGATTAAGATCAGCAATCACATTAAGTACCTTTTGCGTAGATTGGCTAATGAATAAATAGATTTTTCTTTCTTCCATATTCCATTGAATACTGTCAATTTCTACGCTGTTTTTATCCAAGATTTGTTGAATTTGTTGATTTATTTTGGTTAATGATTCACTTTTATCTTGAGTAGGTTGATAACGTTGTTGTAATAATTTTAATTGTTGCTGTTTATGTTCGTTAATCTGTTTAAATTCAGTGAGCTGTTTTTGTTGTTGATCTATTTGCTGATTAAGATAAAGATAATTCCCTATTGGAAATGCCATAATTAATAAAAATATTCCCGATAGAATAAATCCTTTATTTTGGTTTAAATAATATAAGCCAAGATATAATGGATGTTGTGGCATTAAATAATACTTGGATAAGGACAATTTCATTCTTTTTCCTTTAAATCAATATGTAGGCTAAATTCAATCTCGCTTTTTTCACGCGTTTCAAATTGTTCTATTTGATAAAGATAATTCATTGTCTTTAATTGCTGTTCAATCTGGCTAAATTGAGTTGGGCTAGACACTTTGCCTTTGAGTTTAAAGATGGTATTTTCTGCTTGGTATAGTTGAGCTATCTCAATAATCCCTGATAATTGAATGCCTAACAGATAATTCAAAAATGCGGTAATCTGTCTGTTTTCTAGGCTTTGTGTGCTTTTATTTTGTGATTGCAAAGTCAGTTGTTCAATCTGCTGGGTTAATGCGGTTTGTTGCTCTTGGCTTTGTTGTCGCTGTTGAGCCAAAGTGTGAAATTGATGTTGTTGCTGTTGATTTTGCCAATGGATAAGCAACGCCAGTAGTGTGCTGATCACAAGACAAGCGGTGAGATAACTGAGGTTTTTTACAGATTGTGTCAGCCATTGCTGATGGCGATAGCCGTTTAGATTGATGCCTTGCCATTCCATAGACTTGCTCCTAATGCAATGAGATAAGGATAAAAATGGG
Source organism: Actinobacillus indolicus (assembly GCF_901764975.1). Taxonomy (GTDB): domain Bacteria; phylum Pseudomonadota; class Gammaproteobacteria; order Enterobacterales; family Pasteurellaceae; genus Glaesserella; species Glaesserella indolica_B. Next base: position 155,707 of record NZ_CABFKH010000001.1, read on the forward strand.
GGATATCGTTCGTTTGGGAAAGCGTTTCCACATCGAATATAGGTTTGTCTGTTAGATTCTGTTTTTCAATAGTAAGTTGTTGATCTTTATACTGAATAAATTTGTCTTGAAATTGGTAACAGTATTTTTCGGTATCTTCCTGAGTAATTTCACTTAAATAGACTATCGCTCTTAAAAGGCAATGTAGCTCGCAATCTAAAACAGCTTTGCCTTCCCACATTTCATTTTTTCTTAGTGCATATAGTTTCATTTGATAGAGTTTATTGCTATCTAATGGGGTCACTTGGTAATCAAAGGTTATTTCTGATAGGTCTAACGGTAGTGATTGCTTTAAAATCTGTATCGCTTGTTGCTCTATTCTTAATGATGAATCTAAGTTAGGTAATATGAGTGTTTTTCGCCAGATATGTGAATAAGAAACGGCTTGAATAATCTGATAGCTAAAGGGAAATTGTTGTAGGAAACTATCCGCTTCTACTTTGCTTGAAAAGTAAAAGGTGTGAGGTTGTTCTTGTTCAAAATAGACGATACAAGCGGTATTTTCTTGCCAGAAAAAGCCAACTTGAATCGGTTTGAGTTGAGGTGTTGTACGAAATTTAAAGAATTTACTCATATTTCCTTTGAATAAAAAATAGATTCTGATGTCAATTAAAACTATAATTGGCCGTTTTTATTCTGCTTATGTTCTTAAACAGAGTATTATTTTTTCGGATTTAGGTTATCTTGACCTAGAATTATCCTTTCGTCATTTAGCAAAAGAGAATTTTTCGATGAAGATCGTAAAAATCATATTTAGTGCTTTACTTACACTAATAATTGTGGGTCTAGTTGCTGCTGGGTTTCTTTATGTTCATTTAAAAGAAGATTTGCCTGATGTAGCAAGCCTAAAAACCGTTGAACTTCAACAACCTATGCAGATTTTTACCGCAGACGGTAAGCTCATTGGGGAAGTGGGGGAACAACGCCGTATTCCTGTGAAACTTGCTGATATTCCGCAAACCTTAATTGATGCGATTATTGCGACAGAAGATACCCGTTTTTATGAACATAAGGGGATCGATCCTAAAGGCATTATGCGTGCTGTTTGGCGTTCAAGCCAAGGGGATACGCAAGGGGCGAGTACTATTACGCAACAATTAGCCCGAAACTTCTTTTTATCACCTGAACGTAAAATGGAACGTAAGCTAAAAGAAGTGATTTTGGCATTAGAAATTGAAGAAAATCTCTCGAAAAATGAAATTTTGGAGTTATATCTCAATAAAATTTATTTGGGGTATCGCTCTTATGGCGTTGCTGCCGCAGCTAAAACCTATTTTGGTAAAAAATTAGATGAGTTGACGTTATCTGAAATTGCAATTATTGCTGGATTGCCTAAAGCTCCTTCAACCATGAACCCGCTTTTTTCCGTTAAACGTGCAGAAAATCGACGTAATGTTGTGCTTGGACGTATGCTAGAAGTCGGCAAAATTACGAAAGAGCAGTATGAGCAAGCTAAAGCTGAGACGATAAAAGCAAAATATTATGGTTCATCTTTGGAGTTTAAAGCGGACTACGTCACAGAGATGATCCGTCAGGAAATGGTAAAACGCTATGGCGAGGAAGTCGCTTATACAAAAGGGTTCCAAGTGTATGCCACAGTATTGTCTGCAGATCAAAAAGAAGCTCAAGATGCATTGCGTAATAACTTAATTGATTATGATCGTCGTCATGGATGGCGAGGTGCAGAAAAGTTATGGAATCCAAAAGATTCAGCGTGGGATGAAGAAAAGATCGTTGATCATTTGAGTAAATTACCAAATTCAGAGCCTTTTATTGGTGCTGTCGTATTAGCCATTTCAAAAGATAAAGCGAATATCATGCTACCAACAGGAGATCGTGCAGAAATTAAAATGTCTAGTATGCGTTGGGCAAGAAAATTTATTAATGATTCTGCCCAAGGTAAAGCTCCAACACAGGTAAAAGATGTGGTGAATGTTGGTGAACAAATTTGGGTTCGTCAAAATAGTAAAGGTGAGTGGGAGTTAGGGCAGATTCCTGATGTTAACTCTGCCTTGGTCTCTTTAAATAGTGACAATGGTGCGATTGAAGCTATTGTTGGCGGTTTTAGTTTTGAACAAAGTCGTTTTAATCGTGCAACACAATCTATGGTTCAGGTTGGATCATCGATTAAACCTTTTATTTATGCAGCCGCATTAAATAAAGGCTTGAGTCTGTCAACCACTTTAAGTGATACACCAATTACCATTACTAAACGTGGACAAAAACCGTGGACTCCTAAAAACTCACCGAATGTTTATGAAGGTTCACTGCGTTTACGTGTAGGTTTAGGTAAATCAAAAAATGTGATGATGGTTCGTGCGGTTCAAATGGCTGGCGTTGACTATGTTGCAGATTACTTACAACGTTTTGGTTTTAACAGAGAACAATATCAAGCAACAGAAGCATTAGCTTTAGGTGCTGCATCATTTACACCGCTAGAGATGGCAAGAGCTTATGCTGTATTTGATAATGGCGGTTATTTAATTGAGCCTTATATTATTGATCGTATTTTAGATAGTTCTGGTAATGAGTTATTTAAAGCGAATCCTGCAATAGCATGTTTAACTTGTGATGATAAGCCAGTCATTTATCCTGAGCCTGAGTATTTTGATTTTGTAAAAATTGAAGAGAAGAAACAGTCTTCTGAAGAAGTTGTTGTTGAGTCTCCAAAGGATGATGATAATGATGCGATTCCAGAGTTAGATATTAGTCCAACGGCGAAGCAAGATGCACCAAGTTTAATGGCAAATGCTGCTGCAACAAGCCAAGAAATTCGTTATGCACCAAGAGTTGTTAGCGGTGAAATTGCCTTTTTAATGCGTAGTGCTTTAAAGACAGCAATTACAGGGGAACCAGGTCAAAGTTGGAAAGGGACGAGCTGGCGTGTGGCTAATGAAATTAAGCGTAAGGATATTGGTGGTAAAACTGGGACAACCAATAATGCAAAAGTGACATGGTATGCTGGCTTTGGGGCGAATTTAGTGACTGCAGTCTATGTTGGTTTTGATGATAATAAGCGAGAATTAGGCCGTGGTGAAGCCGGAGCGCAAACGGCATTACCTGCTTGGATTAAATATATGAAGGTCGCATTAGCTGACAAAGAAGAGCGTGTTGAAGTATTACCGGCAAATATCATTGAAGTTAAAATCGATCCAACAAGTGGTTTTTTAGGCAATGGATTAACCGAATTCTTCATTAAAGGTACCGAGCCAACAAAACGCTATATTGTCGAAAAAGCGATTCAAGCGCCTGGTCAACCTAAGAAGCATGAAGCACTAGAACAGCGTTTAGGTTTACCTCCTCCAGGTGTTTTACAGCACCAAGGAAAAGAATTATTCTAAAATGTGATAATTCTCTTTGTTTAGGTTGAAAAGTAGGGCGATTTATTGAGATAATATCGCCCATCTTTATTTTTGGGCGATTTGTGGAAAATTCAGTAAATAAGTGTTTTAATTTTAATCACTTTTGTAAAATTCAACATAAAACAGACCGCTTGTATTACACAAGCGGTCTGTTTTTTCAAATAATCACAAATCAATAATTTTAATTTTTATTCTTTAGAAAAATAATGGCAGAAAAACGTAATATTTTCTTAATTGGTCCTATGGGTGCTGGTAAAAGTACTATTGGGCGTCAATTAGCACAAATGCTAAATATGGATTTTTTAGATTCAGATGCTGTAATTGAAGAGCGTGCAGGCGCTGATATTGATTGGATTTTTGATATTGAAGGGGAAGCTGGATTTCGTAAACGTGAAGAGCGTGTACTAAATGAGTTAACTCAATCGCATGGTTTGGTACTTTCAACAGGCGGTGGCTCTGTTCTTTCAAAAGAAAACCGTAATGTGTTATCTGCACGAGGTATTGTTGTATATCTTGAAACTACCGTAGATAAACAGTTTGAGCGTACACAACGTGATAAAAAACGTCCGTTATTACAAACGGAAGATCCTTATCAAACTTTGCAAGAGTTAGCAAAAATTCGTAATCCGCTTTACGAAGAAATTGCGGATATTGTTTTGCAAACTGATGAGCAAAGTGCAAAAGTAGTTGCAACGCAAATCATTGAAATGATTGATAATTTACAGTAATTAAGGAAGCCAATATGTTGCAAGTCAATGTGGAGTTAAAAGAGCGTCGTTATCCTATTTCGATAGGTGCAGGATTATTAGCAGATCCAGAGAGTTACCACCCATTAAAGTCAGGGGATAAGGTGATGATCGTTTCTAATCCAACGGTTGCTTCCCATTATCTTGCAACGGTAGAACAAACGCTAAGTACTATTGGCTGTAAAGTCGATTCGGTTTTGATTCCCGATGGTGAGCAATATAAAAACCTCGACTCACTAAATCTTATTTTTACCGCATTACTGGAAAAAAATCATAATCGTGATTCGGTGTTAATTGCGTTAGGTGGTGGTGTTATTGGTGATGTGGCAGGCTATGCCGCTGCGTCTTATCAACGTGGCATCCGTTTTATTCAAATTCCTACCACCTTATTAGCACAAGTGGACTCTTCCGTTGGGGGAAAAACGGCAGTAAACCACCCACTTGGTAAGAACATGATTGGGGCATTTTATCAGCCGATTTCGGTTATTGTTGATACCAATACCTTAAAAACCTTACCCAAACGTGAAGTGAGTGCAGGCTTAGCGGAAGTAATCAAATATGGTGCGATTTTTGATATTCAATTTTTTGAATGGCTTGAACTGCATATTGATGATCTCGTTTCCCTTGAACAGTCTGCGTTAGAGTATTGTATTCAACGTTGTTGCCAACTAAAAGCCGATGTAGTGGCTCGTGATGAAACAGAAAAAGGCGACCGTGCTTTGTTAAATTTAGGTCACACTTTTGGACACGCTATTGAAGCACATCTGGGCTATGGTAACTGGTTACACGGGGAAGCGGTTGCTGTTGGTATGCTTGAAGCTGCAGCCTTATCACATATTCTAGGCGATCTCACGGAACAAGATGTGGCTCGTTTAGAAAAATTGATTGCTCGTGCAACGTTGCCAACGATTTCGCCAGATGGTATGCAACCTGAAGAATATTTGCCTTATATGTGGCGAGATAAGAAAGTATTAAGCGGTCAGTTACGCTTGATTTTATTAAAATCACTTGGTAAGGCTTATGTTACTGCTCAAGCGACAGAAAACCAAGTTTTAGATGCCATTCGTCGATTTACTCAATTCTAAACCTCAATAATGAAACAGCGAGCCTTTTTAAAATGGGCAGGTGGAAAATATCGCCTGACCGATGAAATTAATCGGCATTTGCCAAAAAAGGCTTGTCTTGTAGAGCCTTTTGTTGGTGCAGGCTCGGTGTTTCTTAATTCCAATTTTGAGCGTTATATTCTTGCGGATATTAATCCTGATCTGATTAATTTATTTAATGTAATTAAATTAGATGTGGAGGAGTATATTCGAGAAGCAAAAACGCTTTTTAACGATCCCCAAGCTAATAGTGCAATATTTTATTATGAGCGGCGTGCAGAATTTAATCTTTCTCAAGATGTATTTCGTCGTTCTGTTTTATTTCTCTATTTAAATCGTTTTGGTTTCAATGGATTATGTCGTTATAACCAGAAACATGAATATAATGTGCCTTTTGGCGATTATAAAACACACTATTTCCCAGAAAAGGAGCTACGTTCTTTTGCAGAGAAGGCACAAAAAGCAACTTTTATCTGTGAGGATTTTCATCAAGTATTTCAATATTTGTTAGAGAATCCCGGTGATTATGTGGTCTATTGTGATCCACCTTATGCTCCTCTGAATCAAGAAACCAATTTTACCCATTATGCGGGTGGTGGTTTTTCTCTTGAGCAACAAATTGCTTTAGCAGAAAGAGCAAAACAAGCTCAGCAAGCAAAAATCCCTGTATTAATTTCAAATCACGACACCGAATTTACTCGGCAAATCTATCGTGGAGCGAAAATCAAGAAACTGAAAGTGCAGCGTCATATTGGTCAATCCAGTGATTCGCGAATTAAAGTAGACGAACTTTTCGCTCTGTTCTCTTAACTTCCTTTTGTTTGTTGTAGGAATAATATGAATACAAACTCCCAAGAACGCCAATCTTGGTCAAATAGATTGGCATATATTATGACCGTTGCGGGTGCGACCGTTGGTTTTGGTGCAACGTGGCGTTTCCCTTATTTAGTTGGCGAAAATGGTGGTGGAGCTTATGTAGCCCTATTTTGTATCGCAATGATTGTTATCGGTATCCCGATGATCTTAGTCGAAAATGTGATTGGGCGTCGTATGAGAGTTAATACGATAGATGCTTTTTCAGGTAAAGCGAATGGAAAAGCTATTCATCCCGCATGGAAACTCCTAGGTTATATGGGATTACTCGGCTCTTTTGGCATTTTAGCTTACTATATGGTACTTGGTGGTTGGGTATTAAATTATATTGGAAGCCTTATTACGGGTAGTTTAGACCTCTCGTCGCCTATTACCGTAGAGAATGCTTCAACCTTTTTTAAAGAGAGTATTTTTAATAGCCCTATCACAATTTTGATCTACACAGGTTTATTTGTTTTAGTAAACTACTTTATTTTAGTAAAAGGTATTGTTGATGGTATTGAGCGTTCAGTGAAATACTTAATGCCACTATTGTTTGTTTTTCTCATTATTATGGTGATTCGCAATGTGACTTTACCAGGGGCATTAGAGGGCATTAAATTTTACTTAATGCCTGATTTTTCAAAGATTACTCCTCAATTATTTGTGTTTGTATTGGGGCAAGTATTTTTTGCATTAAGTTTAGGATTCGGTGTCTTAATCACCCTTTCTAGCTATTTGGATAAAAAAGAAAATCTGGTAAGAACAGCAACGATTACAGGGGTATTAAATACTGTGATTGCAGTCATGGCTGGATTTATGATCTTCCCATCTCTCTTTAGTTTTGGCATTGCCCCAAATTCAGGTCCTACACTTGTTTTCCAAAGCTTACCTATTGTATTTTCTAATATGTGGGGAGGAACGCTGTTCGCTATTATCTTCTTTGGTTTGCTTGTAGTGGCAGCACTTACAACATCTTTAACTATTTATGAAGTTATCATTACGTCTTTGCAAGAAAAAACAAAAATGAGCCGAAAAATGGCAATATTTTTCACCCTGACGTTTATTTTTGTTCTAGGTAATATCCCTTCTGTTTTAGGCGATAGTGTTTGGAAAGATGTGACCATTATGGGAAAAAGCATTTTTGATGCTTTTGATTATATTAGTGGAAATATCTTGTTTGTGCTGACTGCTTTGGGTAGTGCAATTTTTGTCGGATTTGTCTTAAAAGATGAAGCAAAAGAAGAACTTAGAGCTAGTAAAACGTTTACCAATATTTGGTTTAACTATGTGCGTTTTGTTATTCCTATTATTATATTAGTCATTTTCTTTAAATCTCTATGAGAGATAAAATAAGGGGAAGCTGTTCTCTTCCCCTTTGTTATTAGTTTGTTTTATCTTGGTTGACTGTTTCTAGTTGATCGTTTCTTTTCCATTCTAGAGTAGCAAATAGTCCAAGCGAATTATCGATTAATCTTACATATTCTAATTGAGCTTCCCAAATAGATAACTTATCGATTAGTTCGTGTGAATATTCCTTTTTATATAGTGTTTTTGCTATTTCAGCCTCTTCTCCTTGGAGGAGTTTCACTTTACCTGTAAATTGAATACCTTGTAATGACGGATGAAAGCGAGTCGGAGTGAATATAGTTCCTGCAACATTTGGGTTTTCTTTCATGATTTTGCTGTGATGAGTTTGTTCTCCTGTTACATAGATAAGACGGCGATTTTCTTCATCAAAGACATAATAGAAGGCGTTTGCCCAAGGTTGGTTGTTTTGAGTACAGCATAATGTACAGAGATATTTTTTTTGAATAAAGGAGAAAATTCGTTTTTGCATATAAAATACCTGCATGCAATATATTAATTTTAGTAAGGTTTGACTTACGTCATAGAAAATATACAACTAAATGGATTACAAAACAATCATTAATTTACATTGAGTTGGGTTGTAAGGTAAATGTAAATATTGAGAGCTTGATGTTTAAAAAGTTTACTTTAAATACTGTGAAATGGCATTTTAGTAAAAGATAAATTGAGGGGGGATAATATTTAATAAGGGAAGATAATCATGTAGAAGCTATCCTCCCCTGATAATGTGAGACAGATGAAAGTCTGGCATCCTCATGATTTTTAAGATTCTAGCACTAACAAGTCAGGCAGAGTCGCAAAGCTTTCTGATTTAACTGTATTATGGAAATCATCAATATAGGCACAATTTGAATCGGTTTCACGGATAGCACCATATAACTTGCTATATAATCCCTTTTCTGTAATTTTTCTTGCGACAACATATCCTCGCTCTAAATAAGGTTTTACTGCCCAGTAAGGCAATGCTGCAACACCTCGTTTACTTGCTACTAGCTGAATAATCGCAATCGTCAACTCACTTGTTCGACGAGCAGGGTTTATTCCAGCAGGGAAAAGGACCTTACGCAGTAAATCTAACATATCATCAGGCACGGGATAATGAATGAGTGTTTCATCGCGAAAATCTTCGGCATCCCATATTTCCTTTTGTGCTAAATGGTGATCTTTGGAGCAGATTGCCACCATTTCATAAGAGAAGAGCGGTTTATAGGAGATCCCCACATTCTCTTCCATTTCCGAAACAACAGCCCAGTCTGCTCGGTGTGTTAATAGTAGCCCCACCGTATCCGTATGGAAGCCAGAGACAATATCTAATTCAACTAAAGCCCAGCTTTTACGGAAAGCATCCATTGCAGGCATCAACCAATCAAAACAAGTATGGCATTCAACCGCAATTTTTAATTCCCCAACTTCGCCTTGCTTAATACGAGCGAGATCAAGCTCAGCTTCCATGACTTTTGGCAGAATATCATAGGCTAATTGAACTAAACGCTCTCCTGCAACGGTGAAATGAATCGGCTGAGTTTTACGTTCAAATAACGTGAGTCCATATTGATCTTCAAGTAGTTTAATTTGGTGAGACAAGGCGGATTGCGTTAAATGTACACGTTTTGCAGCCAAAGAAACGCTACCACTTTCTTTTAAGGCTTGTAATGTTTTTAAGTGACGGAGTTCAAGAAATATTGGCTTCATTATTGAAATGACTCATCTAAATAAGGTTAAGTATGAAAGAGAATAACATTAATTAGCGAAGAAAAGAACTCTACAAGCAGGTAGATTTCACAGTATTTTTGCAAAAAAGTGAGATGAACTTACCGCTTGTAAGTCTTTTTTATGAACTAAAATTAGTGTAACTGTATTAAAGGATATAAACCCATAAAAAAATTAAAGTTTTTAATTTGATTTCATTCTCTCTTTTATTTATTATTCCATAAAAAAAATATGGTTAATTTATCTAAGGAGACAAAATGAAAAAAAATGCGATAACGCTTTCCATGATTTCTCTTTTTTCTGTATGTGTATATGCAGAAGAAGTGGCAGAACTTGAGGAAATTCAAGTCGAAGCCAAAATGGCGGAGAGTAACTTACTAGGAGATCGCTCTAATGTCAGTGATCAGCTAATTGATGGAAATGTGTTCAAACAAAAATCAACAACCCTAGGAGATGCTTTATCCAGTGAGCTGGGTATTCACTCTAATCAATATGGTGGTGGCGCTTCAGCCCCGATTATTCGTGGGCAAGAGGGCAAACGTATCAAAATATTACAAAATAATAGCGATGTAGTGGATATGTCCACCATGTCGCCGGATCATGCCGTCACCGTGGACGCAACCCTATCTAAGCAAGTTGAGATCGTCAGAGGGCCTTCTACTTTGCTATACAGTTCAGGCAATGCCGCTGGGGTAATCAATGTCGTTGATAATAAAATTCCGAATTTCATGCCACAAAACGGGCTTAAAGGCGAAGCTAGTTTCCGTTTTAATACCAATAACAATGAAAAATTGACCACTGCAGGTATTACCTTTGCGATTCACCCGAGTATTGCCGTTCATCTGGAGGGCTTATCCAAGCAGGCTGGTAACTACAAAACGCCACATTATCGTTATGGCACCTATGCAGATAAAAAAGCCTTTAATCGTAGAGAGATGAGCTATCAAAATCTCTCGTATGTCCCTGAAAGTTGGGCGAAATCACAAGTCGGCACGGCGGGTATCTCTTGGATTTATGAAAAAGGTTATCTAGGGCTTGCCTATACCGAACGCCAAGATAAGTATGGATTACCCGCTCATAATCATATTTATGAAGGTTGCGCAGTACGTATTATTGATGAGAGTGTTAAACAGCAATACCCCTATTTATTCCCTTACCCTGAACTTGCAGATGATCAACATCTCTTTTGGGCCAACCCAGGCGTAAATATGGCGGATTGTCATGCCCATGGTTTGTCAGCTACGCCTTATGTTGATTTGAAAAGTCAGCGTTACGATTTTAGAGGTGAGATTATCGAACCCTTTAAGTATGTGGATAAATTGAGATTTAATGCAAGCCGTGTGAATTATCAACATGGCGAAATTGAAGGGGAAAGAACGGCGAATCTCTTTAAAAATAAAGGACTTACCACTCGCCTTGAATTTGTACACAGCCCAATCGGGAATTTAACGGGGATATGGGGAATTCAATACCTCGAACAAAAAAATAGTGCATTATCACCAGAAGACTCTGCAACACATAAGCATAAACATCGTGGCGTACAGCAGTTATTGAACAATAACAAAATGCAGAACTGGAGTTTATTCGGTTTAGAAAGTTATCAATGGAATGATATTACCTTTGAGGTTTCTAGCCGTTTAGAAAAACAAAAAGTCACCAAAGATTACGATCATGAAAAAGTACGCAATGAGTTTCTATCTCTTGGATATATTGATAGTAAAAGACCAGAGACCGCTCATGCCATGGATAATTACTATACGTTAACTCAAGCACATAAAGAAACGGCTCGATCTTTTGCGTTAGGTGTGCATTGGGCATTTAAAGAAAATCATAAGCTCTCTCTGACCGCTTCGCACCAAGAAAGACTTCCTAACGCGCAGGAACTATATGCACACGGAATGCATTTGGCAACAAACTCATTTGAAATGGGCAACAAAGGGCTAAGCAAAGAAAAATCTAATAATCTTGATTTAGGGCTAAGTTATGAGGGCGATAAATTTAGCTATTATTTGAGTGGATTCTTATACAACTTTGACAACTACACCTATCTCTATACGCTCAACTCTGGGAGAGGTCCTGCTTCTATGAAGCAAGATAGCGATTTACGCATTAATCGCTATATGCAAGCCCCTGCACGTTTCTATGGCGTAGAAGTTAATTTGGGCTATCAAGTTACACCAAAACATCATATCAGCCTATTCGGTGATTATGTGAAAGGTTACTTAAAAGCCCACGATATTCGCACTAGCGATAAAGTAAGTTATGTGGATAACCCAGAGTTTGCCAAAGCAGTCGAAAAACTAATGCAGGAAAACCCGAAAATGAAAGCATGGCGAGCAGCTTCTAAAGTCAGAAATGAAATGGGAATTGAGCGCCAAATTCGTGTACAAGAGCCAGTGTATGAAGAGCAACCGAAAATGTACACCCCACGTCTTCCTCCAATTCGGGTCGGGGCTCGCATTAAAAGTGATTTTACTGAAAATCTCAAAGGTGAATTAGAGTATTATCGTGTCTTTACGCAACATCGCATTTCAAAATTTGAGAATGTCACTCAAGGGCATAATATGCTGAATCTTGGGCTCACTTATCAGAACAAATTAGCAAAAGGCGAGTACGAACTCTTCCTCAAAGCGAATAACTTACTGAATGAAGAAGTGTATGCTCATGAAACCTTCTTACCTTATATTCCACAAATGGGACGAAATGTAAGTTTAGGTGTTAACTACAAGTTCTAAACGGATTTGGATGTAAACAAGCGGTAAGATTTGAGATTTTTTTGCAAAAAATTGAACGAATCTTACCGCTTGTTATATGAGGTATTGTATCTATTTTCCTCTCACTTCAATAATCATCACTTCCGACTGTGAACCTAAACGCATCGGTATCCCCCAAAATCCGTATCCAGAAGTGACAAAAAAATGTCCATTGCCGATTTTTTCATAACCGTGTGCAAGTCGGTAAATAAAGTGAGTAATGATATTCGCTGGGAAAATTTGTCCATTATGGGTATGTCCCGACACTTGAATATCAATAGGCAGTTGAGAATGTTGCTCAATTTGTGTTGGGCGGTGATCCATTAGGAAAACAGGTAAATTTGTATCCACCTGAGCCAATAACTCTGCTGTTTCAGGGCGATTTTTCACTAATTCATCATTACGACCAATAATAGTAAATTTTTCGTCTAAAGTGACCGCTTGATCCCATAGCACCGTAATACCTGCTTTAGTGATTTCTTGATAGATTTCAGCTTCAGCCCCAAAAAGATCGTGGTTTCCCATGGTAGCATACACGCCTAGTGGAGCCTTTAATTTTTCAAGGCTTGGTTGCATATTTTCAGCTAGATAGGCTTCAACATCATCGTCCATAATATCACCTGGAAGTAAAATTAAATCCACTTGTTCTTGGTCAAAGATAGTTGCTAACTTATCTAACTGTTTACCCCCGAAAAATTTCCCTAAGTGGAAATCGCTTGCGACACCAATTTTGAGTGGCTGTATGGGCTTATCTAAGGTGACTTGATAGTGAACCACTTTGGGTGAATAGGCATTGTAAATGGTCAGTCCAATTAACCCTAATAAAACAGATAAATAGCTTATTTTAAGCCAGCGATTAAGGTTATTTGGCGAGAATATCTGTTTGCCGACAGTATAAATTCCCCAAAAACAGAAGCTGATAAAAAAGATAAATAGAAGTAATGTGAGTATTAAAGCAATTAAGCGGAAATTTGGCAAAATGCGTGTAACGTGCAATATCATCAATAGATTTGCTGCGATATAGACAGAAAATGTGATGATCTTGCGACTTTTATTTGATAAATCGCATAGCCAAGTTACTGTTTTAGAAAAACTAAAGAGCAGAAATTGCAGGGCGATAACTGAAACGGCGGTGATAATGTAATAGCGATATTCCATATTTATTCTTTCCAAGAAAAAAAGCCCAACCAAAACGGTTGGGCTTAAAGTATAGCAAATACAAGTGTAAGGAGAAAATAAGTCTTTAATTAGCTTATTTTGCTAATTTTTGACGAATCGCATTTGCTAATTCTGAGCTAACTTTTTCAAAGTGAGCCATTTGTCTTTCTACGATTTCAGGAACCGTAACACCTGATAAACCTGCTGCAAAGTTACCTGCTAAGCGATCTTTTTCTTCCGCTGTAAACAAGTTATAAAGTGCTGCTGGCTGTGAGTAGTAATCTTCATCGTACTCACGGAAGTTAAAGTGTGCTGCTTCACGCTCAATTTGTAATGGTAATTGATCGTGGGTTGGCACATAAGTGTCAAAACGGTTCGGCGCGTAGTTAGGGTGGTTTCCACCGTTTGCATCAATACGCATTGCACCATCACGGTGAGTCGTGTGGTATGGGCATTTTGGTGCATTTACAGGGATTTGGTGGTGGTTTACACCTAAACGGTAACGCTGTGCATCTTGGTAAGAGAACAGACGACCTTGTAACATACGGTCTGGCGAGAAGCCGATTCCCGGAACGATGTTAGATGGTGCAAATGCTGCCTGTTCTACTTCTGAGAAGTAGTTTTGTGGATTGCGATTTAACTCTAATACACCCACTTCGATTACAGGATAATCTGCGTGTGGCCATACTTTAGTTAAGTCAAAGGCATAGTTATGTTTGTGAGCATCTGCTTCTGGCATAATTTGCACTTGAACAGTCCAACGTGGAAATTCACCACGCTCAATCGCTTCATATAAATCTTGTTGGCTAGATTCACGATTTTCGCCCACAACTTTAGCCGCTTCTTCGTTAGTGAAGAATTTGTGACCTTGTTGTGTTTTGAAGTGGAATTTCACCCAAAAACGCTCGTTGTTTGCGTTTACAAAGCTATAAGTGTGGCTACCGTAACCGTTCATATGACGTAAAGTCGCAGGAATACCACGATCTGAGAATAATGTCATAATTTGGTGCATTGACTCAGGGTGACGTGACCAGAAATCCCACGCTGCATTTGCATCACGCAAGTTAGTTTGTGGATTACGTTTTTGTGTATGGATAAAATCTGGGAATTTTAATGGATCACGGATAAAGAATACTGGAGTATTGTTACCCACTAAGTCCCAGTTACCTTGTTCGGTATAGAATTTTAATGAGAAACCACGCACATCACGCTCTGCATCGGCAGCCCCACGCTCGCCAGCAACAGTTGAGAAACGTAATAATACTTCAGTTTGTGCACCTGGTTTAAATACCGCTGCTTTAGTATATTTAGTAATATCTGCAGTGACAGTGAATGTACCGTAAGCAGCTGAACCTTTAGCATGAACCACACGCTCAGGAATACGCTCACGAGCAAAGTGAGCTAATTTCTCTTGGAACCATACATCTTGCAAAAGAAGTGGACCACGAGGACCAGCAGACATTGTGTTGTCATTATCAACAACTGGCGCGCCTGCTGCTGTTGTTAAGGTTTTTGAACCATGATCAAATGGACATTTAGACATAGTGAATTTCCTTCAAAAATAATTAATAGGAGTTATTTGCCAGTCAATTATCTAGGATAGGCGAAAGAGTGTAAAACTATTGAATTAATAATAAAAAACTATTGTTTTGTTTTAATCAATAGTTTTTATAGTGTTTGGTGTGTTTAAAATGTGATCTATTTAACGAATTTGTAACAATGTCATTGAAGTGTAAATTTAGGTCAGTATAATCCTCCCAAAATGGATTTTCACCAACTCTACTTTATAGGTGGTAGTCAATTTCAAGTTGTTTCGAAAGTAGTATTTTAAGTAAGAGTTTAGTAAGGAATACTCCGTTAGCTAATCTAACGAATACCGGTGATCAAGAAGATCATGTTTTGTCGTTAATTCAAGTCTAAGGTGTAAATATGAAAAAGTCTCTTCTAAGTATTGCGTTATCAACCCTTCTTTTAGCAACCTCTTCCCAAGTTCTTGCCAACAGTAAAATTGTTTTTTCTCATTATCTTTCTAAAGATTATGTGAACACCATGATTGAAGGATTTAAAAAAGATAATCCAGATATTGAGGTCGTGGCAATGAGCTGTGGATTCCGTGATTGTCATGACAAATTAACCACGGCATTAGCTGTTGGTGAAGGTGCTCCTGATGTGGTGACTATCAGTACGATTAAACTGGGTACTTTCGTTGACTCTGGTGGTTTGGTGAATCTAACCGATGCCCCTTATTCTATGGATAAAACCGGCTGGCAGTTTGATGCATCTATGTTGACTTTATCACAAAACGATAAAGGACAACTTTTTGGTGTGCCATTTGATACAGGCCCGGTTGTGATGGTATATCGTAAAGATTTGCTTGATTCTACTGGCATGACTATTGAAGAAGCAACAAAAGATTGGGCATCTTTCGTGACCTTCGCTGAAAAATTAAAAGAAAAATCGGGGGCTTTTGTACTTCCTGCTGCAACGAGTTTAATTAACCCTCTTGTGATGGGAACTAACAATGCGCCGGGTCAGCCTGTATATCTTAAAGATGGTAAACCGAACCTCAATTCGAAAGAAATTAAATTCTTAGTGAATTTAGTCAAAGAGCTTTATGACAAACAACTTGTTGCAGCTTTAGATGGTTCATCAAACGATCAAAAATTCATTAAGCTTTATCGTGAAGGTAAGCTCTTCTCTGACATTGACGGCCCATGGATCGAAGGACGTGTTGTTCAAGAATATGATCCTGATGGAGCGAAAAAAGGCTTGTGGCGTGTTGCAGGTATTCCGAATAATACCAATGTCAATGCGGGTGGAACGGTGTTTGCGATTCCAACACAAAGCAAACATAAAGATGCTTCTTGGAAATTTATCCAACATTTAATGAAAAATGAAAGTGTGTTAGATATTGCCAAAATTGCGGGTACCTTGCCAGCAAGAACAGAAATCTACAGTGATCCTTTCTTTGACCAACCAAGTGACACTTTTGGTGGTCAACATTCCATGAAGTTATATACTGAAATTGTTAAACAAAATAAACCTTATTTATCTTCGCCAATAGATAATATTGCGAATGAAATCTTAAATAGCTCTATTAAGAAAATTCTGGCTGAAAAAGCAGATATTGATAAAACATTAGATGAAGCCAATACGTTATTACAACGTAGAATGCGTTCATTGAAGTAGTTAATAAAAACATCCAACCTTAATTATTAAGGTTGGATGTTTTGTTAAGGAGCTAAAGATGAAATATTTAAAAGGAATATTACACGATCATCGTGTCGCTTATATTTTGTTACTTCCCTTTATTATTCTTTATTTAACGTTTAGTGTTTTTCCTATCTTTTTTTCTGGGTTTCTCTCGTTTTATGCTTGGAATCCAGTTAAAGGCTTATCTTCAATGGAGTTTGTTGGGTGGGAAAATTACTATTATGCGTTAACAGATGATGTATTTTGGTTATCTTTATGGAACACCATTAAAATTTCTTTTATTTCAGGTGTTTCTCAACATGTATTAGCCATTTCGCTAGCCTATATTTTGTTACATATTATTACACGTGGTGCGGAATTTTTTAAAGCAGCGATTTTCTTACCTTATATCACATCGAGTGTTGCTGTCAGTTTAGTTGTTTTTAATATCTTTGCTCCGTCTGGTATTGTTAATGAAGCATTACGCAGCATTGCAGATACTTTACGACTTGAAATGTTATTACCCATTGATTTTTTTGATGTGGAATGGATTCGTTTAACCATAGCGAATCAAGTTACATGGAAATATACCGGTATCAATACCGTTATTTATATGACAGGTATTGCTTCTGTCTCTAAAGAATTATATGAAGCTATTGATATTGATGGGGCAAATAAGTGGCAGAAATTCCGTTATATTACTTTACCGCTTCTTGTTCCTTATATTTTCTTTGCAACTTTAATGACGATTATCGGCAATATGCAAATGTTTGAAGAGCCGATGATGTTAACTAAAGGTGTCGGTGGTGTTTCAAATTCAGGGATGACGGTTTCACTCTACCTATACAAAATGGGATGGGATTGGAATGATATGGGAACAGCCTCGGCAATTGCTTGGGTATTATTCCTCATTACCTCGATTTTTAGTGCAATATTCTTCTTACTATTTGGTAAGCGTGGTATTAAAAAAGGAGGTGAATAATGTATATTGGAAAAAATAAAGTCAGATTCGATATTGCTAAATTTATTATTTATATTTTTGTTTCTATTTTAGCGTTTATCTCAATCTTTCCGTTCTTTTGGTCAGCATTATTATCAACCCAAGATACAGCTTCTATTATGGGAATGTCTTTAAGTTTTGGTGATCAATTTTTCCAAAATTATCAGGACTTAGCAAAAGATATTCCGTTTAATAAAGCTATGGTAAATACGTTTATTATTACTGTGCTTTCAACGCTGAATTCGGTCGCTGTTTCTGCAGCTGCGGGTTATGCTTTTGCTATTTATAATTTTAAAGGTAAAAATCTGATTTTTACCACACTTCTTCTCACCATGATGGTGCCATCTGTCGTGAATTTAGTGCCTTACTTTCTTATTATTAAACAACTTTCCTTAATTAATACGCTGACTGCAATTTGGTTACCAGCTGGAGTCAATATTTTTGGGGTCTTTTTAATACGGCAATATGTAGCATCGTCAATTCCGAGAGAAATTTTTGATAGTGCGAGAGTGGACGGATTAAATGAACTTCAAATCTTCTTCCGTATAGGTTTACCAATGATGCGTTCTTGCTTATTGACCGTGGCTATTATGGTGATAGTGGCATCTTGGAATAACTTCATGCTCCCACTCATTGCATTACAAACACCAGATACACAAATTTTGACGTTGGTATTACGTTCATTGAATGGGGCAACAGCAACACCTTGGAATTTAGTTATGACGGGGAGTTTCTTGGCGATGTTGCCACTACTGATTATCTTCATTTTCTTCTCTAAGAAAATGATGGAAAGTTTAACAGAGGGTGCAGTAAAAGGTTAAAGGGGTAAAAAATGAATACGTTTACATTTAAATTTCCACATAATGCTAAAAAAGCAAGAGTCATTTATCTTTCTTTGGGTAATGACAATAAACTTTCTTTTAAATTAGAGAGTGAAAACTATGATGCAGAATGTTACAAGCGGTCATTTTCTATCGAAAATTTGCAAGATATTGGATATTTAGTTGCGAAACAATTTAGTCAAGCCAAGGCTATTACATTTGAGATAGAAAGTAGTGTTATTCAACAATTTGGTATAGAAACATTAATTCAATGGTTAGGCTTTGGGCTTTATCTCTCTGCCTATCAATATCGCCATAAAACCGAAGCTGTGCTTGATGTTCAAACACCTGAAATTCAACTAGACACAGAAGATCACGTACTGTTAGAAACATTCCACATTAGCCAAATTCTTGCCAAAGCACAGCTTATTTCTAGAGAGTTGATGAATCTACCAAGTAACGTGCTATATCCAGAATCCTTTGTCGAAGCCGTTAAACAATTAAATATTCCTCATATCGAATTGGGTGTGTTAGATGAAACCGAGTTAGAAGCAGAGAAATTTGGCGGTTTACTCTGTATCTCTCAAGGTTCTGCAAGGGAAGCTAGACTGTTAACCTTAAAATATCAAGTGCCAAATGCAACGAAAAGCATTGCATTGGTAGGCAAAGGAGTCACTTTTGATACAGGCGGAATTAGTATTAAAGCAGCTCGCTTAATGAGTACAATGAAATTTGATATGGGCGGTGCAGCAGCCGTTGTTGGCGCAATCTATGCCATTTCACAGCTTCAATTGCCTATCAATGTGATCGGCTTGTGCGGATTAGTCGAAAATATGCCTTCTGGTAATGCGATTAAACCAGGTGATGTTGTGATGATGCGCTCTCAAACCAGTGTAGAAATTATTTCAACAGATGCAGAAGGCAGAATGGTATTGGCAGATGTATTAGATTATGCCCAAGAAAAATATCAACCTGATTATCTGATTGATATTGCAACACTTACCGGTGGAGCAGGAGTTGCATTAGGCAAAGGCTATGCTGCACTAATGGGAAATGATGCAGAGTTTATCAAACAGATTCAAATAGCTGGCGAGTATTGTGCAGAAAGAGTCTGGCATATGCCAACAGGAGATTGGTTTGATACTCCTCTTGAATGTGCTTATGCGGATTTACGTCACGGCAGTGAAGATCCTCACGGAAGCCCTTGTGTTGCTGCAACTTTCCTACAACACTTCGTTAAAGATGGACAACCTTGGGCGCATTTAGATATTGCTGCCATGTCCCGTGATTTAGCGCATCGGAAAATCTATGGCGAAACCGCTTCTGGTTTTGGAGCTTTATTATTGACCCATCTTTGTCAAAATTTAAGTCGCTAAGGAGAGAAAAATGGCTTATGTTCATCTAAAAGAGTTAGCCAAAGTCTATAAAAATGGCTTTAATGCCATTAAAAGTGCATCTTTAGAAATTGAAAAAGGTGAGTTTGTCATTTTGCTTGGGCCGTCTGGTTGTGGCAAATCGACATTACTTCGTATGATTGCTGGGCTTGAAAGCATTAGTAGCGGAGAGTTGATTATTGATGGGAAAGTGGTTAATCACGAATTACCTAAAGATCGTGATATCGCAATGGTTTTCCAAAGCTATGCGCTTTATCCTCATATGACTGTTTATGAAAATATGGCATTGGCATTAAAAATACGAAAAGTTGATAAAAATGAAATCGATTCATTAATTCGAAATATTGCCGAAATGCTCAATCTCACGCCATTTTTAAACTCGAAACCAGGACAACTCTCAGGCGGGCAACGACAACGTGTGGCATTAGGACGAGCGATTGTAAGACGGCCAAAAGTGTTTCTTTTTGATGAACCTCTTTCAAATTTAGATGCAAAACTGAGAAGTAAAATGCGTAAAGAGATTTGCGCATTACATCAAGAGATTAATGCGACCATCATCTATGTCACACACGATCAAGTTGAGGCGATGACAATGGGGGATAAAGTTGTCGTATTAGATCAAGGGGTTATTCAACAAATTGGCTCACCTAAAACGCTTTATGAACACCCTACTAATAAGTTTGTCGCAGGATTTATTGGTTCACCAATGATTAATTTCATTGATGTTGATGTGAGTATGCAAGGGGAACAACTTATTCTGTCTGCCGATAGTAGTTACAAACAAACACTTTCGCTTTCCGCATTTCCACAACTGGCTTCTTACCATGGTAAAAAAGTATGCTTAGGAATTCGCCCAGAAGATTTACTTTTATCTGATACCCAAGATGAAGGATTTATCGGCGAGTTTGATTATAGCGAATACCTTGGATCAGAATCGAATTTCTCAATGACCTTAAAAAATGGTGAAAGCGTCATGTTTAGGACACCAAGTAGTCAAACGATCAGTAAACAGAGTCGTTTAGTCCCCAATATTGAGCGTCTTCATTTCTTTGATATTGATACACAGCAACGGATTTAGGAGAGTGAGATGATTTTGATTGCAAACTCGGAAGCCTATCCAGGCTTCGCTGAAACGGTAGCACGATTAAAACAGAAACAAGAAGGATTAAGAGCCATGATAGAGGGGATTAAATTGGTTGAATTAGATCCCCGTGTAAGAACAGTAGGCCGTGGTGGTTGGCCGAATGTGCTTGGTGATGTGGAGCTAGATGCTTCTGTGATGGATGGTGATAATTTAAGAACAGGGGCAGTCGGTGCTTTACAAGGTTTTTTGCACCCTGTCGAAGTCGCCTATCGTGTGATGACGGATTTAAACCACGAAATTTTAGTAGGTGAAGGCGCAGCTCGATTTGCCAAAGAAATTGGCGCTTTAGAAGGTGAAAATCTCATTGAAAATTCGAAAGAGGTGTGGTGGAAAAAATTAGAAGAATCCATGACTGAGTCTGAAAAACAAGCCTTTCCCAATATTCCTTTAGCCAAACTTTCTAATAATGCGACAGATCCTGAAAGAGTTAGAGATACGACCGTTTTTTTATGTCGTGATGCGAATCAAAAATTAAGCGTTGCAACTTCTACATCTGGTTGGGCGTGGAAATATCCAGGAAGACTAGGCGACAGCCCAATAGTTGGTGCAGGTTTATATGCCGATAGCCGTTATGGTGCTTGTGCTTGCACCCATACGGGAGAGATGTCTATCCGTTGTTCGACAGCACATTCGGTAGTGTTCTATATGAAGATGGGAATGACTTTAGAACAAGCGGTTTATGAAGCAATAAAAGATCTCCAATATTTAAAAGATGGCTATACAGAAGGAGTGACCATTCACGCTATTGATAAAAATGATCAACATAAAGTCGTCAGTTTAAATTGCCCAGGTCCAATTACCTATTGGTTTTGGCAAGACGGAATGGATGAGCCTGAAGAGCGAGAGGCAGAAATCATCACCACTTAAATTTGCAAAAAATTCACGAAAAAGGACCGCTTGCTTATGTCATTCGCACCAAGACAAATTCACCTTGATTTCCATACTAGCGCATTAATACCTGATATGGCGAACCATTTTGATGCTGAAAAATTTATTGAAACACTCAAAACCGCTAAGGTAACTTCTATTACCTGCTTTGCAAGATGCCACCATGGAATGCTCTATTACCCCTCTAAAGTTCACTCAGCGGCAATTCATCCTCATTTACAACGAGATCTTTTGGGCGAACAGCTAGCAATTTGTAAAGCAAATGGCGTGAAAGCTCCCGTATATATGCCGATTCAATGGGATCAATTTGTTTCAGAAAATTATCCTGAATGGTGTATGCGAACAAAAGAGGGAAAAGATATTGTTGCCTCTTGGTCAAAAGCAGGCTATTTTGAAGATGGATTCTACACTTTCCTTTGCGTGAATTCTGCCTATCGCCAATATGTATTTGATGAAGTGGATGAGCTACAACGCCTTTACGATATAGATGGTTTTTTCTTTGATATTGTTTATCCAAGAGCCTGCTATTGCGTTAACTGCTTGAAGAAGATGCAACAAAATCAAGTTGATATTTATGACGAAAAAGCAGTGCTGGCATTTTCAGTCAAAACTTTAGCAGAATTCAAAAATGAATTAAGTCAACGAGTTTGGAAAAATAAACCGAATGCGACGGTGTATTACAATACATCGCATATTCACCCGGGGTATCGTCATTTTCTCGATGCAATTTCTCACGTAGAAGTCGAATCTTTACCTTCTGGTGGATGGGGATATGATCATTTTCCGGTTGTAGGACGTTATGCGAGAACACTTGGCAAGCCTGTAATGGGTATGACTGGAAAATTTCATACCTATTGGGGCGATTTTCATTCCCTGAAAAACCAAGAAGCCTTAGAGTATGAATGCTTTTTAACAAATGCAATGGGGGCTTATGTTTCTGTTGGCGATCAAATGCATCCGGATGGACGGCTTTCTCCAGCAGGCTATCAACTTATTGAACGTGTTTTTTCACAGCTTCAAGCCGTAGAAGAATTTAGCCATAATGTGACCGCTGTGACAGAAATAGCAGTACTTAATCCTGAAGAGAATAAACAAGATGCTGATCTGAATCTGGGTAATGCACTAATTGGTGCAACACGTTTACTGCAAGAATGTGCTTTCCAATTTGACATTATTGATAGTTATAGTGATTTTACAGCGTATAAGCTATTAATTTTGGTCGATAGTTATCGTTTATCTGAAAAGGTTATCGAAAAATTAAATCAATATATGCAACAAGGCGGAAAACTGTTAGCGACAGGTAAATCGCCATTTAATACGGATTTAACTGAAAATCTGCTTGCTGATTTTCCTGTTGTTCCACAGGGTAAAGTACCGTTTAGCCCTGATTATTTACGGATTAACGATAGTTACAATATTGATTTACCTAAAGAAGAACTTGTGATGTATCAAGGGGGCGTTCAAACGGAAGCAACAATGAACTCCGTAGTACTTGCCCATACGGTTAAACCTTATTTTAATCGTCAAGGGCGAGAGTTCTGCTCTCATCAACATACACCCTCAAGCCATCAAGTCTCTCATCCAGCATTAGTGAGTAGCTCGAATGTGACTTACTTCGCTAATCCTGTTTTTAGTATTTATGCACAAAAAGCGCCTAGATGGGTAAGGACATTAGTGGAAGAACGGTGTTTGGCTTTATTGAATGGCAGTAAATTGATTACTCATAATGGTCCACGCTCATTGATTGCTTTGTTAAATCATCAAGCGGATAGAAAACGTTATATTTTACATTTACTTCATTATGTTCCTGAAAATAAATGCAAAGATCTATTGATTGTGGACAGTAAATTACCGCTATATCACATTCAGTTTTCAATCAAACTGCCGAACATTAGAAAGGTATGTCCAATCAAACAAGAAAGCCACCTTACTCAACTGCAATTAGCACAAGATAGGCTTTCCTTTGAATTAGATAAATTAGAAGGCTATCAATTGATTTGTTTGGAATATGATTAACCTTAATTCGCAATATTCATAAGGATATTGCGAATTTTTTCGCTGTCTGCAATATCTAATAAGTCGTCTTGTGATGCACTTCCCATTTTGGCTGTGCTAGCTAAGTGCATTTCGCTTTTGCGTTGCCCTTTGGCTGAAAAATGAATTTCAGGCACTTGGGTTTGTTCAATGATTTGTTTAACATTATCTGCATTGACCCCACAGCCAGCCATTACTTGAATACGCCCATTCGCTTGTTTGACTAACTGCTGAATAACAGGAATGCCATCAAAAGCAGTTGCAGCCTGTCCTGATGTCAAAATACGGTGGCAACCAAAGTCGATAAGTTGTTCAAGGGAAACAAAGGGATCTTTACAGAGATCAAAGGCTCTGTGAAAAGTGATCTCCATACCTTGTGAGGCCTTAACTAATAGTTCTGTCGTCGCTAAATCAATCTCGCCATTTGCAGATAATGCTCCAAATACGACCGCTTGTATGCCAAGCTGTTTGGCAGTTGCAATATCGTTGAGCATTATCTGAATTTCATCTTCGCTATACAGAAAATCACCCGCACGTGGGCGGATCATCAACGCTAGGGGAATAGTCGAAATGTGTTGAGACTGCTGAATAAAGCCTAGATTCGGTGTTAAACCGCCAACCGCAAGGGCAGAACATAACTCAATACGGTCAATCGGAAATTGATTTGCGGTTATAACCGATTCTAGATTATCGACACAGATCTCAACTTTCATTTATTTATTCCTCCACGATAAAGCGATAATGAATGTGATGTTGATAAGGCTCGTTTGCTTTGCTGATTCCGCCATAGTGCCACCATTCAGGGTGGTTTGGGGTGTCAGGGAAAAACTCAGGTTCTAAGGCAACCCCTGCATAATCGGGATAGCTTCCGCCCGTCAAATTAGGCTGTCCGTCCAGCCAGTTCCCTGTATAAACTTGCAATGCTGGTTTGGTGGTGCGAAGTTCAAGACGAAGATTCTCATAAGTTAAAACGGCATCAGCTTGACAAGCGGTCAAATCTTGGCAATGTTTTGCAAGTAAAAAGGCGTGGTCGTAACCTTTGACTGCTTGTTGAACGGTATCGGCCAGTAAATCTTGTCCTATCATTTTTGCTGTGCGGAAATCAAAACTTGTTCCTTCAACGGCTTTTAATGGAGCGTTCGGAATGCCGTTAGCACCGACAGGCAGGTATTTCTCAGCATTGAGTTGTAGGCTATGTTGATGAATGGTCGGTTCATTAGAAAGATTGAAATAGGCGTGGTTGGTAAAGCAGAGCGGTGTATCTTGAGAACTTACTGCATTAAATTCAATCTCAAGTTGATTGCCATTCAAGCGATAAACGACAGTCGCAGTCACTTCACCGCCAAAGCCTTCTTCACCATTTGCAAAAATTTTATGAAAAGTGACCGCTTGTTCATCTGCCGATTGCACCTGCCACACACATTTATCTGCCCCGATTTCCCCACCGTGCAAATTATTTTCCCCGTTATTTTTTGCCAAGGTGAACCTTTGCCCGTTAAGCTCAAAGGTGCCATTTGCAATTCGGTTGGCATAACGCCCTACCGTTGCACCGAAATAGGCTGATTGCTCTTGCCAACGCTCAGGTGTGGTGGTTACTAATACTTCTCGTTGTTCATTTGGCAATTTAACTACGCAAGAAAGCCAAGATGCACCAAAGTCAGATAGGGTGATTTTAAGATGATCGTTTTCAAGGGTATAAATTTTCATATTTACTCTCACTGATTTATTGATTAAACCACTCTCACCCCATTACTTGCTGTACAAACATAGAAGGTTTCTTGAATGCCAGTTTGTTTTTGGTAGTTTTCTGCGATGAGTTTACGCAACGCTTCCACTTTTTCATTTGGAACTAAGCAGACAATACAACCGCCGAAGCCACCGCCTGTCATTCTTGCACCGCCATTTTTGCCAATAGCGACTTGAGCTAATTCAACTAAATAGTCAATTTCTGGGATAGTGATTTCAAAATCATCACGCATTGAGTCGTGGGATTCGCCCATTAATACGCCTAATTTTTGCATATCGTTGGCTTTCAAGGCTTCAACCGCTTCTAGTACACGATGATTTTCGCTGATAACGTGTTTTGCACGTTTGTAAGCTAATTCATTAAGCTGTTGTAACTCTGCCGCTCGCTCAATAAATTGTTCAGGGCTAACATCTCTCAATGCTTTAACGCCAAAGAATTGTGCCGCAAATTCACACTCTTGACGGCGACTGTTATATTCCCCAGTCACTAAATCGTGTTTGACGTTAGAGTTAATGATCGCAATGGAATAACCTTGCGGCACAGGGGTTGGGCTAATTTCTAAGCTACGACAATCGATCATCACAAGGTGATCTTTTTGTCCTAATGCCGAAGTGAGCTGATCCATATTGCCACAATTTGCACCGACAAATTTATTCTCAGCACGTTGTCCGATTAAGGCGATCTCCGCTAGACTAATCGGTAAATTACCTAACACTTGGCAGGTTTTACCGATAGAAATTTCAAGGGCAGCAGACGAGCTTAATCCTGACGACATCGGTACATCACTAGTCATTGTAATATCCGCCCCTTGAATAAATTCAGGACAACGTTCTTGAATATATTTCACCACGCCACGCACATAGTTTTTCCATTTATCTTCGCTTTGTGGAATTTCTTTTTTAATATCAAAGGCATCAGTTTCATTAATATCAATCGCATAGACACGCCAAATGGAATCGTCACGTTTCGCAAAACTCACAGACATACCGTAGTTGATCGCACAAGGCATCACAAAGCCATCGTTATAATCGGTATGTTCGCCGATAATATTTACACGACCTGGAGCAAAGACGGTTTGCTGTGACGCATAACCAAAATGTTGTTCAAATTGAGTTTGAGAGAGTTGGATCGGGGTCATTGTTATCTTCCTTTGTTATTTTTTTATGTAGGGGCGAACCGATGTGTTCGCCCCATTCATTTATCTTTGTTTATAATGAACATCTTCACTCACCGCTCTTAATTTTTCAGCGGCTTGCTCTGGGGTTAAATCCCGTTGGGCTTCGGCTAACATTTCATAGCCGACCATAAATTTTCGTACCGTTGCAGAGCGAAGTAGTGGCGGATAGAAATAGGCGTGCAGTTGCCAATGTTCAATATTTTGCCCATCTTTAAAGAACGGAGCAAAATGCCAGCCCATTGAATAAGGGAAAGCACATTCAAACAGATTATCATAACGGCAGGTCAGCTTTTTAATCGCTAAAGCTAAATCGTCTTTTTCCGCTTCGCTCAATTCACTCATTCGTTTGATATGGCGTTTCGGCATCAAAATGGTTTCATAAGGCCACGCCGCCCAATATGGCACAACTGCAAGCCAATGTTCTGTTTCTGTCACGGTGCGTGTGCCATCTTTTAGCTCTGCTTGAGCATAATCGACCAATAAATTTGAGCCGTATTGTTCATAGTAACAACGCAAATTTTTATCTTTTGTTGCAATTTCATTCGGTAAAAACGAGTTCGCCCAAATTTGCCCGTGTGGGTGTGGTTGTGAACAACCCATCATCGCCCCTTTATTTTCAAAGGCTTGAACCCACAGATAATCTTTGCCTAGCTCTTCTAATTGAGCATTCCAAGTATCGACCACACCACGAATTTTTTCCACAGGCAATTCAGGGAGTGTTTTACTGTGATCAGGCGAAAAGCAAATCACCCTAGCCAAACCACGAACCCCTTGAATTTTAAACAACGGATTGTCAGAGGGCGGAGCATCAGGTGTATCTTGCATCAAAGCAGCAAAATCGTTGGCAAACACATAAGTGCCTTGATAATCAGGGTTTACGTCGCCTGAAACACGGGTGTTCGTTGGACAGAGAAAGCACTTTTCATCATAACTTGGTAACTGTTCAACGGACGCTTTATCCACTTGACCACTCCACGGACGTTTCGCTCTATGTGGAGAAACTAAAATCCACTCATCTTTTAAGGGGTTATAACGGCGGTGAGGGTGATCATCTAACTCAAATTTTTGGCTCATTTGGAGTGTCCTTTCAAAAAATTAAAATTAAATGGAGTATAAGCGAAAATCCTAAAAAGAGTATGTGAAGTAGATCACAAAATGAGAAGGGTAAAACGACAAGCGGTGAGATTTACCTATTTTTTTGCAAATCTCACCGCTTGTAAGTCTTAATCTTTGTATTCAATGATAACCCTTGGGGTTAATTTGGTTATCAGCTCATAATTGATAACGCCAATGGCTTCGGCGACTTCTTCAATTAACAATCTTTCTCCCCAAAGTTCTACTTCATCGCCAACTTTGTCTTGGCTATCTACACCGAGATCAACGGTCATCATATCCATTGAAACACGTCCAACAATCGGCACTTTTCTGCCATTAATAAACACAGGTGTGCCTTCAGGGGCATTGCGTGGATAGCCATCGCCATAGCCAATCGCAACTACGCCAATTTTAGTATCTTTCGGGCTGACCCAAGCTCCGCCATAGCCAACAGGCTCATTAGCTTTATGGGTTCTGACAGCAATTAATGAAGATGAGAGGGTCATCACAGGTTTAAAACCTAAGTCGGTAATTGGCTGAGCGTGTGGCGAAATACCGTGCATAATAATCCCTGGACGAACCCAATCATAATGGGCTTCTTTCCAATACAAAATACCGCTTGATGCAGAAATACTACGTTCCACATCATAATCTCGGCTCACCGCTTCAAAGGTAGCGATTTGTTTTTCCGTGTAGCCACAGTCTGGTTCGTCTGCTCGACTAAAATGGCTGACGAAATTGATATTTTCGACTAAAGGACACTGTTTTAAACGTTGATAAAATTCAGGAACTTGTTCTGGATGAACGCCCAAACGGTGCATTCCCGTATCAATTTTCAGCCAAACGGTAATCGGGAAATAGATTTTTGTTTTTCGTTTCCAAAAGCCTTTCTCTTTTTCGGCTTGCCATTCTTGAGAGGCTTTCTCAAGCAGTTCTAATTGTTCAACACAATGGATAACGGTATCAAAACGGCGAGAGAGTGTTTTAAGCAACTCTTCACGATCAAAAAAACCTTCAAGCAACAAAATTTTGCCCGCATAGCCACTTTCTTGAATGGTTAGGGCTTCTTTGATCCGTGCAACACCAAAGGCTTCCACTTGATCTTCGAGATTTTTAATCACTGGGCGAATACCTTGTCCGTAAGCATTAGCTTTGACGACAGCACAAATTTTACTGTTCGGGGCAAGGGATTTTATTAAGCGCATATTGTGACGTAATGCACTACCATTGATCGTTGCTGTTGCGGGTTTCATGTGAGTTCCATCCTTAATTATCATGAGTCAAATTATACGCCTAAATTTGTAAAAATCCTTATAAATTAGGGTGAAAATGGTTACTATATCGTCATCATTCATTCTAGTTTAAGGAGATGACTATGTTTGATTTTGCGATTGTACCGATTGTATTTGTAGTTTTGGTTGTATTTATTTTGTTATCTACTGTTAAGACTGTGCCACAAGGGTTTCATTGGACGATAGAACGCTTTGGGCGTTATACCAAAACCTTAACGCCAGGGTTAAATATCGTCGTGCCGTTTATTGACCGTGTTGGACGTAAAATCAATATGATGGAACAAGTCTTGGATATTCCATCACAAGAAGTGATTTCTAAGGACAATGCCAGTGTAGCAATTGATGCTGTATGCTTTGTACAAGTCATTGATGCACGTCGAGCAGCTTATGAAGTAAATCATTTAGAACAGGCGATTGTGAATTTAACCATGACCAATATGCGTACGGTTTTAGGTTCAATGGATTTAGATGATATGCTTTCACAGCGAGATCTGATTAATGGCAGATTATTGGCGATTGTGGATGAAGCGACAAATATTTGGGGAGTAAAAGTTACCCGTATTGAAATTCGAGATGTTCGCCCCCCAAAAGAGCTTGTGGAAGCAATGAATGCTCAGATGAAAGCAGAACGTAATAAACGTGCGGATATTTTGGAAGCGGAAGGGATTCGTCAGGCAGAGATTTTGCGTGCTGAAGGGGAAAAACAGGCTCGTATTCTAAAAGCAGAAGGGGAGCGACAAGAAGCCTTTTTACAAGCGGAAGCCCGTGAACGTGCCGCAGAAGCCGAAGCGAAAGCCACTCAAATGGTGTCTGAAGCGATAGCCAGTGGCGATACCAAAGCGATTAATTACTTTATTGCACAAAAATATACGGAAGCGATTAAAGAGATCGGCTCTGCAGACAACAGTAAAGTGGTGCTGATGCCGTTAGAAGCTGGGAATTTAATTGGCTCTGTGGCGGGCATTGCGGAATTACTTAAGGGCGATAAGAAATAGGGGGAAGTGATGGAGTGGCTTTCAGGTTGGACTGCGTGGCTGATTTTCGGTTTTATATTGCTGATTTTAGAAACGGTTATCGCAGGAATTTTTATTATGTGGTGGGGCTTTGCGGCATTGATTGTCGCACTCATGGTCGCATTATTTCCTGATGTTGCGTTTGGCTGGCAAGCCACTACTTTTGCAGTATTAGCCCTACTGTTTAGCGTAGCATGGTGGAAATATCAACATAGTAAAGACAAGCAAGAAGATCAGAATGTAGATCTGAACGCTCGAGACCATGCGATGATCGGCTCTCAAGGTGTGATCGTCGAAATCCTTGAAAATGGTATCGCACGTGGCAAATTTGGCGATACCACTTGGCGAGTAGTTGGAGCAGAATTGAACCTAGGCGATACTGTGACTGTGGTTAAAGTGGATGGTATTACTTTATTTGTGGTGAAGAAATAGTCTTTTAACTACGCTTTGTGTTAATTATCTATGTAAACAAGCGGTGACTTTTCTGCAACATTTTGCAAAAGTGACTGCTTTTATTTTTCTAGTTTTTGGTTATAATAACTTTGTTATTACATTTTGTGAAGGGTAAAACAATGAATGTAGCATTAAGAAAAGTTGGTAATTCCCAAGCGGTGATTATTCCGAAAACGATTTTATTACAACTAGGTTTAAGTGAGAGCTTAGATATGGAAGTGGTAAACGATAAAATTATTTTAAGCAAACCTAAAGCTGTGAGAGAAGGGTGGGCTATGGCAGCACAAGAAATAGCATTAGCTGAAGACGATAAGGTATTGCTTGATGTTTTTGCTGAAAATGAGGATGAATGGGTATGGTAAGAGGTGAAATTTATTTAGTGAATCTCGACCCAACAATAGGGAGTGAAATTCAAAAAACACGTCCTTGTGTAATTGTTTCGCCACCCGAAATTCACAATCATTTACGAACAGCTTTAATTGCCCCAATGACTACGGGCTCTCGTCCCGCACCTTTTCGTATTCCTGTTGAATTTCAAGGCAAGCAAGGGCTGATTTTACCTGAGCAAATTAGGGTGATTGACAAGGCTCGCTTAGCCAAAAGCCTTGGTCACTTAGAAGAAAAAACATTACAACAGTTGCTAATAGTGCTACAAGATATGTTTACAGAGTAGGGGAACTGACAAGAACTTGCTTTTTAAGCGATTACCCCAACTCCTGCGGATCAATATCCACCGTCAATCGAATATCGTTTCGCAGGAACTGTTCTTTTTGCTCATCAAAACGATCTAACAACTGCTGGATCGCACTTCTTGCCGAATGTTGAATAAGTAACTGCCAGCGATAATGTCCTGCTTTTTTTGCCATCGGGGCGTTGAAAGGCCCAAGTAGCTGAAAGCCTTGCCAGCCGTTTTCAGTGATAATTTGTTGTAAACAAGCGGTCAAATCTTGCAGAAAATTTGCAACTTTGTCGCTATCTCTACCCGTTGCACGAATAAGCACTTGTGAAGAAAACGGTGGTAAGCTCATTATTTTTCGCATCGCTAAGGCTTGGGTTGCAAAGGCAAGGTAGCCATCGTTGAGTAAGCTGGTGAGTAACGGGTGATCGGGGTAATGCGTTTGTAACACCACTTCCCCTTGCTTTTCCGCCCGTCCTGCTCGCCCTGATACTTGCACATAAAGCTGTGCCAAGCGTTCTTCTGCACGGTAATCGGTGGAAAACAGGCTACTATCCACATTCACGATGGCGACTAAAGTCACATTCGGGAAATGGTGTCCTTTGGCTAACATCTGTGTGCCGATCAAAATCTGGCTTTTGCCTGCTTGGATTTCAGCAAGGTGTTGTTCCAACGAGCCTTTACGGGCGGTGCTGTCACGGTCAATACGAGTAATGCTGTATTGCGGAAAACGCTGTGCCAGCACTTGTTCCAACTGTTCCGTGCCGATCCCTGTGGTGATTAAATTAACCGAGCCACAATGTCCGCACTGGCGTGGAATGGCTTTTTGTGAAGCACAGTGATGGCAACGCAATACTCGCTGTTTTTGGTGATAGGTAAAGGGTTTATCGCAGGAAGGGCAATCGGCAATCCAGCCACATTCGTGGCACAGCAAAACAGGGGCAAAGCCACGTCGGTTTAAAAACAACATTACTTGATTGCCTTTTTCCAAGTGGCTTTGCATCATTGCCAACAACTTTTCCGATAAACCTGAATAAATCCGCTGTTTTTTCAAATCAATTAACGTTTGCTTGGAAAATTGAGCATTACCGGCCCTTGCATTGAGCTGAAGTTCGATAAATTTACCGTTTTGCACATTTTGCAAACTTTCAAAACTTGGCGTTGCCGAGCCGAGAATAATCGGAATGTTGTTATTTTTCGCCCGAAGCACCGCCAAATCCCGTGCGTGATAACGCCAGCCGTCTTGCTGTTTGAACGAGCCGTCGTGTTCTTCATCAATGATAATTAAGCCGAGTTGCTGAAACTGGGTGAACAAGGCGGAACGTGTGCCGATCACAATCGCACTTTCGCCGTTTTTCGCCCGAAGCCACGCATTGAGCCGTTGTGTGTCGTTGAGATGGGAATGCAATGCGTCAATTTCCACATTAAAACGAGCTTGGAAACGCTGAATAGTTTGTGGGGTCAGCCCGATTTCAGGCACTAACACCAACACTTGCTCGCCCCGTTTCAGCACTTCTTCGATCACTTGCAAATAGACTTCCGTTTTCCCTGATCCTGTGACCCCATTGAGCAAAAACGCCCCGAAGCCTTGCTGATAATGCAAACGGCTCACGACAAGGGTCTGCTGTTTATTCAACGTTAAACGGTTTTGGCTATTGCAAATCGGCTGTTCGCCTAGTTTTTCCTGCCAACTTTGCACATTAAAAGGAAGCTCAACTTTTTCCAGATACCCTTTTTCAAGCAAGGCTTTCCAAACCGCAGGGCTACAAGCGGTCGGCTTTTCAAAGAAATTTGCAAATTCCGCCAGTTCGCTTAATAGCTCTTGTTGTTTTTTCGCTTTTTGAACCACGCCGTTGGCAAGTGCTTTTCTGCCATTTTCCGTAACAACAAAATAGTCTGGGGCGGTGCGTTCGCTACTTTCCCCTTGTCGCAATTTGACAGGCAAGGCACTTTGTAGCACTTCGCCGAAAGGGGCGTGATAATAACGGCTCGCCCACTGCAAGAGTTGCCACATTTCAGCGTCAAACAACGCTTGTTCATCTAACACTTGCTCAATCGGTTTAAGTTTTTCGGTGGGAATATCTGACGTGGTTGGAAAATCCACTACAATCCCGATTTTACGCTGGCGACCAAAAGGCACAACAACCCTAGCTCCTTTCACCACATTTTCAAAATGCGTTGGAAGCAGGTAATCGAAATAACGTGCCAACGGCACAGGTAGAGCAATTCGGATTAGGTTCATTAGGGTTTCACTTTGCGAAAACTATCAACACTTAATAAGATAATGGATACCGCCAAACACGCCATTAAAATATAGGATTTGGCATCTAAAACTTCACCGATGGCAAAGGAAATAAATAACATCACCAAAGGTTCGGCATAGCCAAGCAAGCCTAATACATTAATCGGCAGTAAATTACTCGAAGCGATATATAAAATAAATGCCATTCCATTCACTAGCCCTAATAATGCCAGATAAAAATAGAGATATTCATTTGGGGTTAAAATATAAGTCAGATCAACTTGAGCAATATAATAAATGGCAAAGGGTAATAACAATAATAATTCTACAAAGAAAGTGGCTAAATTATTAATATGAAAATAGCGACGTAAGACAATATAAATAGGATAGCCAAAACCGGCAACAAAAGTTGCCCACGAAATACTTGCGGTTAAAAAGATATTAATTGTGACACCAATAGTTGCAAAAAATAAAGCAAGCCATTTTAATAAAGTAAAATGCTCTTTAAAAACCAATTTTCCTAAAGCAACAGCAACGATAGGTAATAATAGATAACCGATAGAAACTTCAATAGCTTGATTATTATTCGGCGCCCATAAAAATAACCAAAGTTGAATGCCCGTATTTAATGCCAAGAGCAGAAGAATAAAAATAAGAGAGGGTGTCTGTTTTATTCTGTAATATAAATCTTTAAATGCCCTTTGTTGATGAAATAAAAAGATCGCCAATAAAATAAAGGGCATTAACACCACAATACGAAAGCCGAAAATGCCGTCGCTTTCTAAAGGACGAAGTAAAACCGCAAAATAGTAGCCAGCGCCAAATAAAATATTTGCTGAAAGAGCTAAAAGAATACCTTTGAGCATTATATCCCCCGACGTTGTTTGCGGATGGCGATAATACCGTCAAGCATTAATAGCAATATAGAAATAATCAAACATCCCATGAGAATATAAGAGGATTGATCTAATACCTCCCCGATAATAAATGCCACAAGTAGCATAGAGGCTGGCTCAATATAACTTAATAATCCTAATACATTAATTGGTACAAGACTGCTTGCAATAATATAAGAAATTAATGCCGTACCACTCACAATACCTAATAAAACTAACCAAAAATAAAAATTCGGATTATTTTCCGTGACAAATTGCATATCGGTATTCAGTATAAAATAAGTGGCTATCGGCAACATTAATATAATTTCACAGACGAAGCTGGATAAATGCGACATATCAAAATGTTTACGCAAGCTAAAATAAACAGGGTAGCCGATTAATACCATTAAGGTTGCCCAAGAGAGTGAGCCTGCGGTAATTAACGTAATGAATACCCCAACAGACGCGGAAATAATGGAGATAATTTTTAAGAGAGATAAGGTTTCATTAAATAAAAATCGCCCAACAGCTACCATTGCAATCGGCATTAATAGATAGCCGATAGAGACATCAATGGCATAGCCGTTGTTGGGGGCATAAAGAAAAAGCCACATCTGCGAGCCTGTGACCGCCGTGGTTGTTAGTAATACCAAAATTAAATGGGGGTGCTGTTTTAGGCGTTTTAAATAGCGGTTAAATTCGTCGGTTTTTTTGAAAATAAAGAGAGCCGAAATTACAAAAGGCAGGCTTACCCACATTCTAAAACCGTAGATTTCTTCACCGGAAAGCGGTTTTAAATGGGTGGATAAATAATAGAGTACACCGAATAAAATAGAGGCGGTGACGGAAAATGTGATGCCTTTTATCATTTAGATTAGTGTTAGGATCGAAATATGAACATTCATTGATGTAGGGGCGGACCGATGTGTCCACCCACTATTTGCAAATAAATATGTTTAAATATCCGCTTGGAACGGGCGGACACATCGGTCCGCCCCTACGGTTACGTTTTAAACTAATCCTGACGATAACTCTGCAAGAATTTCGCTAATCGACCAATGGCTTCTTCCAGTTGATCCACATACGGCAATGTCACCACACGGAAGTGGTCCGGTTTATACCAGTTAAAGCCTGAGCCTTGAACCAACAATACTTTTTCCTGTTGAAGCAGATCGTAAACAAATTGCTGATCGTCTTTGATACCATACATTTCCGTATCAATTTTCGGGAACATATACATCGCCCCTTTTGGCTTCACACAGCTAATCCCAGGGATTTTCGTGAGCAATTCGTGAGCCTTATTGCGTTGTTCCAACAAACGACCGCCCGGTAAAATAAATTCGTTAATGCTTTGATAACCGCCTAACGCTGTTTGAATAGCGTGTTGCATCGGGGTGTTGGCACATAAACGCATTGACGCAAGCATATCTAAGCCTTCAATAAAGCCTTTTGCTTGATTTTTCGGACCGTTTAATACCATCCAACCTTGACGGAAGCCTGCTACTCGATATGCTTTTGACAAGCCGTTGTAAGTCACCGTCAGTAAATCAGGCGCTAACGCTGCCATATGGTGATGCACCGCACCATCATAAACAATCTTCTCATAAATCTCATCAGAGAAAATAATCAAGTTATGCTCACGTGCGACTTGAGCAATATCGAGTAAAACTTGGCGACTATAAACTGCACCTGTTGGGTTATTCGGGTTAATCACCAAAATAGCTTTGGTGTTTGAGGTAATCTTCGATTTAATATCTTCAATATCTGGGAACCACTCGTTTTCTTCATCGCAAAGATAGTGAACCGCTTTACCGCCTGCAAGGGTCGCCGCCGCTGTCCATAGTGGATAATCTGGCATTGGGATTAAAATTTCATCGCCGTCATTTAATAGCGCTTGCATGGACATGGTAATTAATTCAGATACACCGTTACCGATGTAAACATCACCGACATCAATATCACGTAATCCTTTTAATTGATAGTATTGTACAATCGCTTTGCGTGCTGAATATAAACCTTTCGAATCACAATAACCTTGTGCAGTTGGCAAGTTACGAATTACATCAACCAAAATTTCCGCAGGCGCATCAAAACCAAAAGGGGCAGGGTTGCCGATGTTGAGTTTTAAAATTTTATGTCCTTCTTCTTCAAGGCGGAGAGCTTCTTTATGAATAGGTCCGCGAATGTCGTAACGAACGTGAGCGAGTTTATCAGTTTTACCAAAACGTTCCATTGAGTTTTCCTAAATATAAATGGTGTGCTAAAAATTGCTCTACTGTACTCTGATTTGTTAGGAAAAAAAAGTGGAAATAGGCTAAAATAGACTTCTTTTTTGTCAAGCGGTGAGATTTTTGGGATTTTTTGCAATGTCTGTGTTTAATCAGTTAAAGCAACAACTTTATCAACAACTACAACAAAAGCCTGTGGCACAAGGCTTAGTACAGTTGCAAGCAGAAATTGCGATAGATCTTGCAAATCAACAATTACTGGCTTGGCTTAAGGCACAATCTCTTTTCCCCCATTACTACTGGCAAAATCGAGATACAGAACAAACGATAGTGGCAGTTGGTGCGGTGCAAACCTTTGAGCATTTAGACGACGTAGAACAATTTAGCAAACAGTCTGATTTAATGGTCGTCGGCGGAATGGAGTTTAAAGGACAATGCCATTTTGTGTTGCCACGTTTGCTGTTAGTAAAAAACGAAAAGAAAATCACCGCTTGGTTAAATTTGGATTGTCGCTATTTTGAAACAGAACAAAAAGAATGTATCGCTTTATTAGCTCAGTTTGAGCAGACAGCCGAACTTCACCCGATTGAAAATCGCTTGTTAAGCACCGAAGTTGCTTGCGATTTTGCCCGTTGGCAACAGAACATTGAATTAGTGATAGAACAAATTCAACAACAGCAAATGAATAAAGTGGTGTTAGCCAATGCGACCACAAAAACCTTTGCACATCACATTTCCCCTTACGATCTACTTTTTGCCAGCCAACAAAAAAATCTAGGTTGTTACCATTTTTTATGGTCGGAAAAACAAGGGGAAGCCTTTATCGGCTCGACACCCGAACGGCTCTATTTACGCCAACAACGTCAATTTTTTACCGAAGCCCTTGCAGGCACAGTGGCAGTGACGGGCGATCCTGTTCAAACGGAACAAAATGCCCTATGGCTACTCAACGATCAAAAAAATATCTATGAAAATTGGCTGGTAGTAGATGATATTTGTAGCCATCTGGCGGATTGTGCGACAGATATTCAAGTCAGCGATGCAGAGATCAAGCGGTTACATAACGTGCAACATTTACGCCGAAAAATCCAAACGCAACTGACAGAGCAAGTCAGCGACGCAGATTGCCTTGCCCGCATTCACCCAACCGCCGCCGTCGCAGGGCTTCCACGCCCTAAGGCGAAGCAGTTTATTCAACAACAGGAATGTTTTGAACGGGGCTGGTATGCAGGGGCATTAGGCTATTTCACCCCCGAACAAGCCGAGTTTTGCGTAATGTTACGTTCAGCCCTTATTCAAGCTAATCAAATCACCTTTTACGCAGGGGCAGGAATTGTCGAGAAGTCTGATCCACAATCAGAATGGCAAGAAATTGACCGCAAAGCTCAGGCAATGGCAGGGCTAATGGGGTAAATTATGATGAAACGATATTTGGCTATTTTATTTCTAGGATTGTGGCTCGCATTACCTTCATTTGCTAATCTCTTTGGCTCACAACCTAAATTTCTACCTAGCGATCAGGCATTTGCGTTTTCATCTCAACAGCAAGCCAATCAACTGCAACTCGCTTGGCAGATTGCCGATGGCTACTATCTTTATAAAAAAGAGATCGCTATTTCATCACATAATGCCAAACTGGGCGAGCCACAATTCCCAACGGCAGAGCGTTACCAAGATGAATTTTTTGGAGAAGTGGAAATTTATCGCAATCAGCTCACGATCCCTGTTGCCCTTGAAGCAAATGCGAAGGGGCAAGTGCAGGTGCGTTATCAAGGTTGCACCAAAGGCTTTTGCTATCCCCCTGAAGAAGTTACCCTTGATTTACAAGCGGTGACTTCCGCTCACAATGTTGCAAAAAATACCGCAGATGTGACCGCTATTCCCATAGCTCAACCTAAAGCGGAACAGAACCAACTTGCCGAAACCTTAGCCGAAAACCGTCTTTCTATTTTTTGGTTCTTTGTATTAGGGCTGGGGCTTGCCTTTACGCCTTGTGTGTTGCCGATGTTGCCACTACTGTCTGCGATTGTGATCGGCAGTAAACAGCGTCCGAATAGCCTACGGGCGTTTTTGCTCAGTTTAAGCTATGTGCAAGGAATGGCAGTCACTTACACGCTCTTAGGGCTACTGGTTGCAGCGATTGGCTTGCCTTTTCAAGTCGCTTTGCAAAGTCCGCCTGTGCTGATTGGGTTTTCGTTACTCTTTATTTTGCTCGCAATGTCGATGTTTGGTCTCTTTACCCTACAACTGCCACACCGTTGGCAACAAAAGTTAAACCAACTGAGCCAACAGCAACAGGGCGGTTCGTTTTTTAGCGTATTTGTAATGGGAATGATCGCAGGGCTAGTCGCTTCCCCTTGCACATCAGCCCCTTTGTCCGGGGCATTGCTCTATGTGGCACAAAGCGGTGACTTACTGACCGGCGGTTTAGCACTCTACCTATTAGCCTTAGGAATGGGTATTCCGCTGATGTTAGTGACCCTTTTCGGCAACCGCATTTTGCCAAAATCGGGGGATTGGTTACTGAAAGTCAAAACGGTATTTGGCTTTGTGATGTTGGCTCTGCCTGTCTTTTTGCTCTCTCGTGTGCTACCTACTTTTATCGAGCCTCTGCTGTGGTCGGCTCTAGCGATTGCCTTTTTACTCTGGCTAAATGAGCAGTGCAATAGTTTGAACGGTTGGAAAAAAGTGTTCCGTTTGCTTGTATTGGCAACCTTGGTAGTTGCGAGCAAACCTTGGTTAGATCTTGCGTGGCAACCTACGTCAGCAAGCCAAACCCAAAGCAACCATTTCAAACGTATTCACTCCCTTGCAGAATTAGAGCAACAACTGACCGCTAACAAAGGCAAAAAAGTGATGCTCGATCTGTATGCCGATTGGTGCGTAGCTTGTAAAGAGTTTGAACAATATACTTTTGTTGATCCGAAGGTACAGGCGAAATTGGCAGAAATGGCGGTATTGCAGATCGATATGACAAAAAACTCCCGTGAAAATGATGAATTGATGAAACATTTTCAAGTACTGGGCTTGCCAACCATACTTTTCTTTGATGAACAAGGCAGGGAACTGAGCCAATCTCGTGTGACAGGTTTTATGCAGGCAGATGCCTTTGTTCAATGGTTAAACGGATTAACACAATGAAAACCATCTTAATTACAGGCTGTTCGTCAGGCATAGGTTATGCAACAGCCCATTATCTCAAACAACAAGGCTGGCGAGTGATTGCCAGTTGTCGCAAAGCGGAAGATGTGCAACGTCTGCAATTTGAAGGCTTTGAATGTGTTGAACTTGATGTGACTAACTCAGCCCAAATCGCCCAAGTCTTTGATTATATTCAACAAAGCGGTGGTTTAGATGCGGTTTTTTGCAATGCCGGTTACGGACAGCCGGGGACAGTGGAAGACATTCCCCGTGAAGCCTTGCGTGAAATTTTTGAAACCAACGTATTTGGGGCGTGGGAAGTGATGAACTACGCCTTAAAGATCTTTCGCCAACAAAATCACGGACGGATTTTAATCAATAGTAGCATTTTAGGCTTTGCCGCAATGCACTTCCGTGGAGCTTACAACAGCACTAAATTTGCCTTAGAAGGTATGGCAGACACCCTTCGCCACGAATTACATGGCTCGAATATCTATATCAGCCTGATCGAACCGGGCCCTATTCAAAGCAAATTCCGTCCTAATTCTGTGGTGAAATTACAGCAATATATTGATATTGAAAATTCATTCCACAAAGAAGCCTATCAGCAACAGTTGGCACGCCTAAATACCAAAGGAAATGCCAACCCCTTTACGCTACCAGCCATTGAATGTGCCAAAGTCTGCTTAGCAGCACTCAATGCTAAACACCCCAAAGCTCGCTATCAAGTGACCTTCCCAACCAAACTATTTTGGTGGCTAAGACGCATACTGCCTACCAAAGCCTTTGATTTTTGTTGTAGGAAGGGTGGGGGATAGTAGGGACACACGCAGTGTGCCCCTACACGTTCTATGTTTTTGAAGTAGGTCAGGCATTTATGCCCGACATTTTTACCCCAACTTAATAAAAAACACCAATAAAATCGGCACGACCAAATTGATAATAAAACCAAAGCTAATCGCCAATGGCACAATTTGAATTCTCCTGTTTTGTTATGATTCAAGATGTTGTCTACTATTTCTTAGTATAGAGAGATTATCTATTAAATATGCCTTACTTTGTAAATGCGTTAGAACGTCTTTATTTACTAACGTGTTATTTCGATTTTTATATTGTTGAATAAGTGTATTATTTTGTCTATCTAATCGAATAAAATCCGCTAATTGTTGTTCAACTTGATACTGCTCAGTCACTGATAAATTATCTATATTACAAGCGGTCAGTTTTGCGATTTCTTTTGCAATTTTTTCAGGCTGTCCAACTAAGTATCCCCGTTGTGCTTTACTTAAACTACTAAGCCACATACCGTCTTGTTTAGGTAATTCATCTAAAAACTGAAATAACGTTTCTAGTGAACCTTCTTTTAATTCAAATTCCAATTCACAAATAGTTTCTTCTCCAAAGGGATTTTTAATTATTCCCTGATCTAATGCCACTTCAATTTTGGCATCATTAAAAGCGACAAGCCATTTTTCTCGAGTAAAATCAGTACTGAAGGTCGCTTGCAATTCATTTTGTAACTGCTCTGCCTGTGCAATTTGCAAATTAAAGTGAGAAACTAACCGCTTGAAATCAGGTTTCTCATTTTCTAAAGGTAAATTATATTCAGGTCGAATATGTAAACCGCCAACAATTTCACCTTTCGTTTTTAATGTTAATTCAAATTGTTGATTTTTATTTCTGACTCTTAATCCCATTTTATTTTTCGCAAAATAAAGGGATGGAGAATCGTAATAGGTATTACCTAAAATTTCAGTTTCTTGTGAAAGAATAGTTTGCTGACTTATCCATGTTTTAATTAATGGAATATTTTCTTTCCACAATATAATTTTTAATTCAATTTCATTTTCCATATTATGCGACCTATAAAATAAAAAAGCCTATCAACATGGATAGGCTAAATAAGATAATTTACTTACTGATTAGCTGGAGCTACATTCTGTGCTGGCGCTTGGGAAGTTTGTGCTTTTTGTTTTTCTTCTTCTGTTAAAGTCACACTATTACCCGTTTGTGTACGACGCTGTAATTCATGATTTTGTAATAATTCATTAATACGGCGTTGTTGGTATTCTAATTGTTCAGCTGTCGGCTGATCTTTAGAAGGCGCATTGTAGCTTACTTGTTGTACAGAATTTGAGAAAGGCAATGTTTGTAAAACAGGTTGCTCCGCTTGAGCCACTTCGTCATTGCTGTTCATCATATTAACACCTAAAACGACGGATAAGCAGACTGATGCAGCAATACCTGCTTGCATAATTGGCGTACTCCAACGTTTTAATTTTAATAGCAATCCTTTTGGTTTTTCTTCTGTTTTAACTGCTTCAATTTCTTCGTTCTCAATTAAAGCCGCCATTTTTGCAGAAAAATCGCTACCTAGAATTTGCTCTTCACCACGCATCACACTGCGGATAGTATGGTAATTTGCCCATGTTTGTTGTAATTCGGCACTGTTGCATAAAGTGTCTGCGAAATTGTCGCTTGCTTTATGTCCGTCCATATAGGCGGAAAGTGTTTCTTTATGTTGCATAGATAACTCCAAGGATGTTTTAAATCTGTTGCAAGAGCGGATTGACTTTAGCATCAATCGCTTCCCTCGCTCTAAAAATTCGAGAACGAACGGTACCTACTGGGCATTGCATCGCTTCGGCAATTTCTTCATAACTTAGCCCTTCAAGCTCACGCAAGGTAATTGCGGTTTTAAGCTCATCAGGTAGGCTTTCAATCGTATCAAATACGACACGTTTTAATTCGTCTGATAACACCAAGTTTTCTGGCGTATCTGCTTCACGTAATTGGATGCCACTGTCATAACTTTCTGCATCTTCTGCAAGAATATCTTCTTTGGGTGGTCTTCTACCTAAAGCAGTTAAATGGTTTTTTGCTGTATTGACAGCAATTCGATAAAGCCATGTATAAAAAGCACTTTCACCACGGAAAGAGTTTAATGAACGATAAGCTTTAATAAAAGATTCTTGTACAATATCAGGGATATCGTCTCTTGCGACATAGCGAGTAAGCAA
This sequence comes from Actinobacillus indolicus, assembly GCF_901764975.1. Lineage (GTDB taxonomy): Bacteria > Pseudomonadota > Gammaproteobacteria > Enterobacterales > Pasteurellaceae > Glaesserella > Glaesserella indolica_B. Next base: position 198,236 of record NZ_CABFKH010000001.1, read on the forward strand.
CCCTGCCACTCTATTTTGATAACGCACGACGAGTAAATTAAACGCTTTTTTATCACCATTTTGTGCACGTTCAACCAATTCCTGATCGGTTATTTGCTCACTCATCGTTTTGCGTTCTCCTAACTTCTACGCTGTTTTTATTTTTTTCTGATGCACGCTCGTTAGTGTGCGCTAAATTTAAAAAGTTCATAGAAATAATTTAATTGAATAAAATTTAGACCAAAATTTACAAAAAGGCAGAAAGTTTCTGCCTTTTCTGATTGTTATCCTTTTCGACATAACCTAAAAACAAAGGCTATGGCGAGAATTATGCCACAAATACCATAAAGCAACCAGTTACCGAACTGTGCGAAGATCGTTTGCCCTTTCATCATAGGAACACTCGCTGCCAATGTCGTTGCTTCAAATTGTGGTGCTTGCGAAACGACTTGACCATACGCATCAACGAAAGCTGTAATTCCCGTATTCGTCGCTCGAATAAGTGGCTTGCCTAATTCTAATGCTCGCATTCTTGCCATTTGGAAATGTTGCCATGGCCCCATACTTGCACCAAACCATGCATCGTTTGAAATAGTCAGCAGATAGTCGGCATTATGTGCTTGCTGGTTTTGCTGTACTTGATGAGTAAAAATAATCTCATAACAAATTGCCATATTAAATCGGTGATTTGCCGCCAGCAATGGCTGTTGGATAAATTCACCTTTCGATAAATTGATCGGCAAGACAAAAACATCTCTCATCCAATCTAATAAATTGCCAAAAGGCACATATTCCCCAAAAGGCACTAAATGGTGTTTGTTATAACGTGGCGATTGAGTCAGTGAGTAAGGTTGTACTTTATTTCCCAAGACTGTGGCACTGTTAAATAAGCCTTGTGGAGATTGATGTAATGTTCCGATGATAATCTCACTGCCCACTTGTTCGCCTATGCGGTGAAGTTGTTGCATCAACGGCTCAATCTGTTCTTCTAACGCAGGAATCGCAGATTCAGGCAAAATAATCACTTGATATTTACCTAGAACAGACTGAATTAATTGTTCATAGGTTCTGATCGTATAGTTAAAATGAGCAGGATCCCATTTCATTTTTTGTTCAATATTTCCTTGAACTAAGGCAACAGATAGTGGCGTTTTTTGCTCATCGACTTCCACGAATTTTAAAAATTGAGTGCTATACCCTGTCCCTAAAAGTAGCAATAAACTCACAATACAAGCGGTCGGATTTGTGGCTTTTTTTGCAAATTGTCTAACGAAATAAACCAAATAGCCACTGACAACCATGATAAAGAAAGTCACACCTTCCACACCTAATATCGGTGCAATGCCTAAAAAAGGACTATCGACTTGACTATACCCGAATTGCAACCATGGAAACCCTGTGAAAACCACACCACGTAAATATTCCGTAAATGTAAAAATCACGGCAATTATCCAAGGATTTTTTAGCTGAAAGCGTTGAACCAGATAGGCAAAAAGCAATGGGTATAACGCTAAATAGCACGCTAACAGTAATACGGCTAAATAGCTCACAACTTCAGGCACGCTACCAAATTGGGTCATGCTAACTTGAACCCAATTTACGCCAATCGCAAAATAGCTTACCGCCCAAAGAAAAGCACCGAGTAGAGCCTGCTTTTTATGTTCAGATGTCGCAAGCCAAATTAGCCCTGTTGCAGATAAAAAGGCAACAATCCAATAGTCAAATGGGGAATAGGCTAATGTTCCTATTCCCCCTGAAATCACAGCGATGAAACAAGCGGTGAGATTTGATGATTTTTTTACAATACTCATTCTGAACTTTTCTCTTGAGACATGAGCTCCAGTTGTTCATCTGTCACTGTGACACGTAATTGAATCAAACGGCGACTATCTGCGGATGTCACTTTAAACACCACACCATCAAGTTCAATTTCTTCACCACGTTTCGGTAAATGCCCGAACGCTTGCATCACTAAACCGCCCACAGTATCGACTTCTTCATCATCAAATTGTGTTGCAAACTGTTGATTAAAACGTTCAATATCCGTTAAGGCTAATACCGCATAAGTATGTTGAGATAATTGGCGAATCGGTTCGATTTCTTCTTCATCAAACTCATCTTCAATATCGCCCACAATTTGTTCTAAAATATCTTCAATCGTGACCAAGCCAGACACTGCCCCAAACTCATCGACCACAATCGCCATGTGAAAACGCTCTGAACGGAACTCTTTCAACATTCTATCTACACGCTTACTTTCAGGCACGATGACTGCGGGCCGTAAAATTTCATCCATGTTAAATGGCTCAGAGTCGCTACGCAGATATTTCAATAAATCTTTCGCAAGTAAAATACCTTCAATCGTATCCTTACCTCCACGGATCACGGGAAAGCGAGAGTGTGCAGACTCAATAATAATATCTACACAGGCATCTAACGGTTGTTCTGCATCAATAAAAATAATCTGTGGGCGTGGAATCATAATGTCACGAACACGCAGTGAAGAAATCTCCATCACCCCTTCGATCATCTCTTTAGTATCTGAATCAATTAATTCATTTTCTGCCGAATCTCGGATAACTTCGACTAAATCTTCACGATTTTTCGGTTCTTGTTGAAATAATCCACCGAATAACGATTTTAAAAAGGATTTTTTCTCTTGCGTCTGTGCGCTTTGCTGATCATCACTCATATTATGTACTCATATACAAAGAAAACAGCATGAAATTACCATAATTCAACTGAAAAATCGACAGAGATTGAAGATTCTCACTTTCTATTTACAAAAATTTAGCATAGGATATGCGCATTTTTACCCCAAATACCCATTCCCTTTTAGGAGATTATTTATGAAATTAGGTAAAATTACCCTTGCAATCGTAGCTCTTGCGTTTAGCGCACACAGCTTTGCTGGTACCATTACAGGTTCTTCAAACATTAATTTTCTTGCTTTTGATGGTCAAAAAGTAAAAAGAAATACGACATTGCAAGTCAATGATACAAATCAGCATCAAGTGGTTGTCGAAGTTTCAAGTATCTATCAATCAGGTTCTGATAGTAATTTCTATGAATCTGCCCCACTCGTGTTAACCTTTACTGGTAGCCAAGAAGATATCCAAATTACAACACCTTCACTTCGTAATGACGTTGAAGTAGATAAATTCAAAAAATCACCGACCTTTAAAATTCAAACCGCATCAGGTAAAACTTTGACACATAAACAAGATGAGCTAAAAGGCGAAGGTTTTATGCCAAATGCAAATATTGTGGATAACCTTGCAAATTACAATGCTGGTAATGGCGTTGCGGCAGTTAAATCCTTTGCTGTATCAGCTATGCCAATGGCAATTGCTGGTGGTTCAAATAAAGTCGCAAAAGGCAAAGTGATGGTTCAGGGCGAAAATATTGCTGAACAACAGTTACAATACTGGTTCCAACAAGCTGATAAAGAAACCCAAAAACGTTTCTTAGATTGGGCGAAAAAACAGTAATAAACCCGAAGCACCTTTATTTTGTATAAAGGTGCTTTTTTATCTCTCTTCTCTCTATTTAATCTAGCTAAATTAACTCTCCTAGCATTCAAAATTACTTTAATTTAAGGTAAAATCCAATGCAATTTTTTCTAAGAAAAAGAATTTTATGAGTAAAAAACCCAAAGTGGCTTCAAACACAATTGCCTTAAATAAACGTGCCAGACACGAATATTTTATCGAGGAAGAAATTGAAGCTGGTCTAGAATTACAAGGCTGGGAAGTAAAATCCCTGCGAGCAGGCAAAGCCAATATCGGCGATAGCTATGTCACTTTCCGTAATGGCGAAGCCTTTTTGTTCGGTGGCACTATTACCCCGTTGAATGTCGCTTCTACCCATATTGTGTGCGATCCAACCCGTACCCGTAAGTTATTGTTAAATAAGCGTGAGTTAGACACACTTTATGGTAAAGTCAGCCGTGATGGGTTTACCGTTGTCGCTCTGTCGCTCTACTGGAAAAATGCGTGGGCGAAGGTCAAAATCGGCTTGGCGAAAGGGAAAAAATTGCACGATAAGCGTGAAGATATTAAAGACCGTGAGTGGCAAGTTGCTAAACAGCGGATTATGAAGAATGCGAACCGTGGGTAGTATTACAAGCGGTAACATTTCTATAAAATTTTGCAAAAGTAAAAGGACACAAAAATGATCGACCAAAACCTTCTGCGTACGAACCTTGAGGAAGTCGCACAAATTTTAAAACTCAAACGTAACTTCAACCTTGATGTTGCTCGTGTTACTAGCCTTGAAGAACAACGCAAAACATTACAAGTTAAAGCAGAAAATTTACAGGCAGAACGTAATGCTCGTTCAAAAAATATCGGTGCAGCGAAAGCGCGTGGTGAAGATATTTCTGCGTTATTAGCAGAAGTGGACACGATGGGTAACGAATTAGATGCCGCAAAAGTGGAATTGGATAAAGTCCAAGCGGAAATTCGTGAACTGCTATTAAACATTCCTAACTTACCAGCCGATGAAGTGCCTGTGGGTAAAGACGACAGCGAAAACCTTGAAGTATCTCGTTGGGGTACGCCACGTCAGTTTGACTTTGAAATCAAAGATCACGTTACCCTTGGCGAAGGCTTAGGCGGTTTGGATTTCCCTGCTGGTGTGAAATTAACTGGAAGCCGTTTCGTCGTTATGAAAAGCGGTATTGCACGTTTACACCGTGCCTTATCTCAATTTATGTTAGATTTACACACAGAACAACACGGCTATGTGGAAACCTATGTGCCTTATCTTGTCAACCACGATACCCTTTACGGCACAGGGCAATTACCAAAATTCGGCGAAGATCTGTTCCATACTCAACCGTTAGAAGGACAAGATCCAAATGCGGTACAAAAACCTTACGCTTTAATCCCAACCGCAGAAGTGCCAGTCACTAATCTTGTGCGTGATGAAATCTTAGACGAAGAAAGTTTACCACTGAAACTGACCGCTCACACCCCTTGCTTCCGTTCAGAAGCAGGCTCTTACGGCCGTGATACCCGTGGCTTAATTCGTATGCACCAGTTCGATAAAGTAGAAATGGTACAAATCGTTGCCCCTGAAAAATCAATGGAAGCTCTTGAAGAATTAACAGGACACGCAGAAAAAGTGTTGCAGTTGCTCAATCTGCCATACCGCAAAATGTTACTCTGTTCTGGCGATATGAGCTTTGGTTCAAGCAAAACCTACGATTTAGAAGTGTGGCTACCAGCCCAAAACACCTACCGTGAAATTTCATCTTGCTCAAATATGTGGGATTTCCAAGCTCGCCGTATGCAAGCACGTTGCAAAGCGAAAGGGGATAAGAAAACTCGTTTAGTTCATACCCTAAATGGTTCAGGTTTAGCTGTTGGACGTACGCTTGTTGCTGTGCTTGAAAACTACCAAAATGCAGATGGCTCAATTACTGTGCCTGAAGTGTTAAAACCGTATATGGGCGGTATTGAAATTATTAAATAATCCTTTTAACAAAAATGGCTAACATCTCTGTTAGCCATTTTTGTACTTGAGTAACATTAGCTATGCAGTTTCTTTTTGGAAATTTTTCCAAATGTAATATCCATTCACACACACAACAAAAATATTCAACCCTGTGACAGGGAAAGATCCAATCAAAATTCCATAAATAACAAAACAGACTGCCCCTAATGCATTCACTAAACGTAGTTTAATGACATCTTTTAACAAAAACGATCCCGCAACTAAAACCATTGCAACATAACCTAAAATTTCAATGCTATCCACGTTATATTCTCCCCATAAATAATGAATGCAGCTATTTTACCTATTCTTTTTTCCTTTGTCGGCAAGCCTTTGAAAAGCAAAGGTTTGCGTGAAAAAAATTTACAAAACTCATGAATTTTAACTGCTTTTTTACAATAAATAAGGTACAATTCACGGCATTGTTGTACTAGTAAAGTAGTATTTTAAATGGATGCATTATTACCTTTTTTAAGTGAGATTTTCACTAATATTACGTGGATAGGCGCATTAGAGCTTGGATTAATCTATGCACTTGTTGCATTAGGTGTACTCATTTCTTACAAGATTCTCGATTTCCCTGATTTAACTGCGGACGGTTCTTTTCCATTAGGCGGTGGCGTTTGTGTACTCTGTATTCTGAACCAAGTTGATCCTTGGATTGCGACATTACTAGGGATGTTTGCAGGCGCAAAGGCGGGAATGATTACAGCAAGTTTGCATATTGGCTTTAAAATCGAAAAATTATTAGCCAGCATTTTGATGATGATTGCCCTATATTCGATTAACTTACGTATTATGGGGAAGCCAAATGTCTCTTTACTTGGCGATCCTACGGTTTATGACAGTATTACCGCTCAAGATGATGTGCAACTGGCGATTGTACGTTTATTAATTGCAATTTTGGTTGTCATTATTGCCAAGCTACTATTTGATTTATTTTTTGCCACTCAAGTTGGCTTAGCAGTCAGAGCAACAGGTACTAATCCACGCATGGCAAAAGCACAAGGAATTGCTATTAATAAAATGACCTTACTAGGCATGGCGATTTCTAATGGGCTAATTGCCCTTGCAGGTGCATTATACGTGCAAAGTAACGGGGGATTTGATATCTCTATCGGCGTTGGCACTATTGTGATTGGTCTAGCTGCAGTTATTATCGGTGAAGCGATTTTTTCTGCTAAACGTATTATTTGGCTCACGTTTGCCGTCATTATCGGCTCAATTCTTTATCGTTTCTTTATCGCATTAGCGTTAAATAATGAAACTTTAAGTGGCATCGGCTTTGGTCCACAGGATCTTAACTTAATCACCGCATTATTGGTGGTTGCTGTACTTGCTTTACCTAAATTCAAACACAAATTCAAAATGAAAGGGAGTAAATAATGATTGAATTAAATAATTTATTTATCACCTTTAATAAAGGTACTGTGATCGAAAATCCTGTGTTACGTGGGCTAACGCTTAATGTTGCAGAAGGGGAATTTGTGTCTGTGATCGGTAGTAATGGCGCGGGTAAATCAACTTTATTAAATGCCATTAGCGGTGACTATCCGATTGATTCTGGTGAAATTTTTATTCAGGGTAAAGAAGTCAGTCATACTACTAGCTGGCAACGTGCTAATCTCGTTGCTCGTGTGTTTCAAGACCCGATGGCAGGCACTTGTGAATCGCTAACCATTGAAGAAAATATGGCTCTTGCCTATCAACGCGGTAGAAAACGTAGCTTAGGTTTTGCCCTTAATCGCCAATTAAGAGAGCTGTTTAAAGAAAAATTATCACTTCTTGGACTCGGTTTAGAAAATCGTCTGACTGACCAAATGGGCAGACTTTCAGGTGGACAACGACAAGCGGTAAGTTTATTGATGGCATCATTACAGCCATCTAATATTCTATTACTCGATGAGCATACTGCCGCCCTTGATCCCAAAACAACCGCTTTCGTTCTAGAATTAACGAATAAAATCGTCCGAGAACAAAAGCTCACGACATTAATGGTCACACACTCTATGCGACAAGCATTAGATTATGGCGATAGAACCGTGATGCTACACCAAGGGCAAGTTGCCTTTGATGTTGCAGGAGAAGCCCGTAAAAAAATGGATGTCCCTGATTTATTACGTTTATTTGAGCAAAGCCGTCACGAAAAACTGAGTGACGACGGATTATTATTAGAGAGTTAAGATAGAAAGACTAATTTCGTTTGGAGTTAGTCTTTTTTACTATGTAGCGTTATACTTCATTAAGAGCACTGCTATTTGAATAAGGATTAAGCATGAAACTAAATTCAACCATTGCCAATATGATTGTAAAAAGAACGATGCAGATTATTCCCAATTCAGTCAATGTGATGGATGAGAATGGCATTATCATTGCTTCAGGCGATCCTAAACGGCTCAATCAAAAACATACAGGAGCAGTTCTTACCTTAAGAAAAAATCAAATTGTTGAAATTGATGAAACATTAGCAAAGTTGTGGAATTACGAAGCGAAAGAAGGCATTAATTTACCCTTAAGCTATTTAGGCTCAAATGTCGGTGTGATTGGGATTTCAGGGAATCCAAAAGAGGTTCGACAATATGCTCAATTAGTCAAAATGGCAGCTGAACTCATTATGGAGCAATCGTTTCTACTTGAGCAGGAACGTTGGCAACGTCGGTATAAAGAAGAATTTATTCGAGAATTATTAAAGGGAGAATTAGATCACGCACAAATACAGGAGCAATCCCAATTTTTTAATATTACTGAGAGTCAGCCATTTTCCGTTATTTTATTAAAAGTCCAAAACCCTACCGCCGATAAACTTCAAACCTTATTAGCTTATATTGAGCACCATAATCCTAAATTGCTTACCGCAGTTATCAGTCGAGATCGGATTGCTTTACTCAAACCGCTTTCGGAGCAGTTACCACATCAAAGAAAAGAGATCATAGATTTCTCTCATCCTGATATTCATTTCAAAATTATCGTAGGATTAACTGTCGCAGATTTGACACAAACACATATCTCTTATCAAACAGCCTGCTATGCATTGGAATATTCAGAACAAATTCAAAGTAAAAAACGACTTATCTTATTTAACGAAGTTAAATTACCCGCCCTATTTCAAGGTATTAGCCATACTTGGCAAGCAGATATTTTGTTTTCTAATTTCAAAAAATTATTGGAACAAGATGAAAAACAGATTCTGCTTAAAACATTGCGTAGCTATTTTTTGTCAAATTGTGATCTGACTCACGCTTCACAAAAATTGTTTATTCATACAAATACGCTACGTTATCGCCTATCAAAAATCGAACAAATAACATCCTTATCTTTCAATAATATAGAAGAAAAGTTTATTCTCTATTTAGGTACAATGATTTATCAAAAATTGTAGAAATAAACAATACAAGCGGTATGTTTTAATGAATTTTTTGTAAAACTGAATAAGGATTTTTCCTTACAAAGCTTAAATAATATGCTTGAATTTTAAGCATAACAAGGAGCTTTCTATGACTGGTATTACTCTTATTATTAGTTTTATGATTGCTATTATTGTGATGATTTTGATGATAGCAAAACTTAAAGTCCATCCGTTTTTAGCGTTGATGTCAATTTCATTAGCATTGGCACTGATAGCGGGTATTTCTTTAGATAAAATCCCAACCATTATTGGTAATGGCTTTAGCGGTACATTCCGTAGTATTGGTATCGTGATTATCTTTGGTGCAATCATCGGTACTGTGCTTGAAAAAACAGGGGCAGCTCTGAAACTTGCTGATATGGTTGTTAAAGTCGTTGGACAGAAACGTCCTGAATTAGCAATGTTGATTATGGGCTGGGTGGTTGGTATTCCAGTTTTTTGCGATAGCGGGTTCGTAGTATTAAATCCAATCCGTGAAGCTATTCGTAAAAAAATCCTAGCAAACCCTGTGGGAATGGCTGTTGCATTAAGTGCAGGTTTATACGCTTCTCACGTCTTTATTCCACCGACACCAGGACCAATTGCAGCCGCTGGAGCTGTCGGATTAGGCGGAAATTTATTACTTGTTATCTTAATGGGTATCGTCGTATCTATTCCTGTATTGATTGCAAGCTATTTCTTTGCCCGTTATATCGGTAAAAGAGTAACTATTGATGATAGCAAAGAAGCAGATGCACTTATTGTGCAAAGCTATGATGAGCTATTAAAACATTATGGAACATTACCGAATGGGTTCTTAAGCCTTGCTCCGATCTTTGCTCCTATTTTCTTTATGGCATTAGGTTCAGTCAGTAAAATAATGGGCATTGGTGGTGATTTAGGAATCTTATTACAATTCCTAGGTAACCCAATTATTGCTCTCGCGATCGGTGTCGTATTTGCCATTATTCTACTCTTGAAAACAGGTAAAATCGGAGAGTTTGATAACTTAACGAACGACACCTTAAAATTGGTTGGTCCAATCCTCTTTATTACTGCGGCAGGTGGTGTATTAGGTAATGTGATTACCCAAGCGGGTTTTGTGGATTATATTAAAGAGAATGCCCATATCATTAGTACAGCAGGTATTTTCTTCCCATTCATTATCTCAGCAATCCTGAAAACTGCACAAGGTAGTTCCACAGTTGCGATTATTACGACAGCATCTATTATGGGGATGTTTAATGCAAACGATTCATTGATGAGTGCATTAGGGCTTACCACAGAAATGGCTGCAGCATTAACAGTTATGGCAATTGCTGCTGGTTCTATGTGTGTTTCCCACGCAAATGACAGTTATTATTGGGTGGTAACCAACTTTACTAAATTGACTCCACAACAAGGTTATCGTACTCAAACTACCTTAACCTTTATTATGGGTATCGTAGGTATTTTAACTGTCTATGTATTATCACTCATTCTGTTGTAAAAAAGGATATTAATATGAACATTGTTATCGCCCCTGATTCTTTTAAAGAAAGTTTAACCGCACTTGAAGTTGCACTTGCGATTAAAACAGGTTTTGAGCGAATCTTTCCACAGGCTGAATATCAGCTTGCTCCGATGGCAGACGGTGGTGAAGGTTCTGTTCAATCTCTTGTTGATGCAACACAAGGTCATTTGCAAAAAACAGCGGTAATCGCACCGCTTGCAAATCAAGTTGAAGCCATTTGGGGATTATCGGGCGATAAACAAACTGCATTTATTGAAATGGCGGCAGCATCAGGATTGCACCTTGTTCCACCTGAACAGCGAAATCCGTTAATCACGACGAGCTATGGCACTGGTGAGTTAATCAAAGCAGCTTTATCTCTCGGCGTTAAGAAGATTATTCTTGGCATTGGTGGTAGTGCAACCAATGATGCTGGCGTAGGTATGTTACAAGCATTAGGCATCCGATTTCTTAATGCGGAACAGAAAGAAATCGGCTTCGGTGGCGAACAATTAACTTCTCTTACTTATATTGATATGACTGGATTAGATCCGCGTTTAGCTCAAGTAGAAATAGAAGTTGCTTGTGATGTAAGTAACCCATTATGTGGTGAGCAAGGTGCATCAGCTATTTTTGGCCCACAAAAAGGGGCAACATCTGAAATGGTGGAAAAATTGGATTTTGCTCTAGCTCACTTCGCACAAGTCGTTGAAAACCAATTAGGAAAAAATATAGCTCATCATGCAGGGGCTGGTGCTGCGGGTGGTATGGGGGCAGGTTTATTGCTCTTACCTAAAGTGACATTAAAATCAGGTGTACAAATCATTATTGAAGCAACCGCTCTTAAAGAAAAGATTCAGCAAGCGGATTTAGTAATTACAGGCGAAGGCAGAATGGATTCTCAATCAATAGCAGGGAAAACACCGATTGGTGTAGCAAAACTTGCTAAACAATTTAATAAACCTGTGATTGCGATTGTTGGAAGTCTTAGAGAAGATTATCCAGTTGTTTATCAACACGGGATTGATGCTGTTTTTCCGATTATTCGGCAATTAACTCATTTAGAAACGCTATTAGCGCAAGGAAGAGAAAATTTGATTTCTACGGCAGAAAATGTAGCAAGAGTGATTAATATAATGAATAAGGGTAAGATAAAAAATGATGAGAAAGTGAATTGATGTTTTAGAACAATCTCAATTTTATCTATTATCCTTATTTAAATTTCAGTCCAAAACGTTCGAGATCTTGCCAGATACTATCACTAAATTCTTGTTTTACTTGTTTTTCAAGATCTGCTAATGCTTGAAGAAGTAGATATAGTTTCCGGTAAGTTAAACGTTGTACCGCAGATTGATAAAACCCACGGCGGTTTTGCCATACTTTCAAGCGGTCGAATTCGGCTCGTAAATTACCGCTATATAAAGGTTGGTGACTATTGATAATTGGTTGTGGTGAGCGAGTCATCTCAAGTAATAAGAGTAGCTCTTTTTGAACGATACGTAATAGGACAACAGGTTGAACTTCTTCGTTTTGCAGATGATTAAGTACACGTGATGCTCGATTGATTTTACCTTCCAATAAGGCATCAACCCATTGAAATGGCGTAAATTGTGCCGATTGTTCGATCACTTCTTTGGCTCGGTTTAATCCAATTTTTTGTTCCGCAAAACGGAGTTGTAGCATCTGTAATGCTTGCTTTAGGGCAAGTAGATTGCCTTCGTAACTATAACAAAGTAATTGAATGGCATCAGGCTCAAGCTGCAACTGCATTGCTTTAGCTCTATGTTGTAACCAAATAGGCAGTTTTGTAATATCAGGTGTTTGGCAATTTACTAGTAGAGCATTCTCAAGTTGAGTAAACCAATCTTGCTTTTCCATCGCTTTGGTTAACTTTGGTTGATGCAGAACAAAGATCAAATCGGTATGAGAAAAAGCCAATAGTTCAGACAACTGTTTTTGCTGTGTAGCTGTTAGGTTTTCAGGGAGATTAAGAATCAGAATTTGACGGTTAAAAAACAGACCGTTAGACTGAACAAGGTCAAACAGCGTATCCCATTGGGTGTCATTGGCAATGGTAAATTCTTGCTTTTCATCAAAATCGTGTAAACGAGCGGTTTGCACGATTTTATCTTTAGATTCACCAACCAATAAAAGATCCTGCCCAGTCAATAAATAAAATGGCTGTAAGCCTTTATTGAGAGCAGGTTCTAATCCTTCTGAGAAAATACGTTGCATCATTTTATTTTGTATTAGCTAACTCTTTCTGTAATCCAACCATTTTAATCAATAGCTGGCGAGAAGCTTGTTCATACATTTGACGCATAATAGATTCTTTTTCTTCCGATTTTGCTAATGCAGCACGAGAATCATCAAAGAAGGTGCGATGAATGCTGGTTTCAATCGGGTATGAACCTTTATTTGGCACAGTAACTGTTGCTTTTACCGTTAGGCTTAGGATTTTTTCAGCTTCACGAGCCTGTTTAAATACCGATGCAACACGAGAGCTACTTTCTGTCGCATTTAAGCGTAGATTCGCAACATTTGCTGCTTTGGGAACAATATTGATGTTCGTTAGTAACATTTCATTTCGTAGTGCTCGAGACATATCGCTATATTGATCAGCACTTTCAAAACTGAGGGTTCTTAGCTCTTCAGGAAATAAATCATTATTTTTGAAATGCCAACCGCAAGCGGTGAGAAATAGCACACAAACGAGAGAGAGTTTTTTTAACATAATTTATCCTTATGCGTTATAGCTAGCACGAGCAAGACACCCGTGCCAACATTAAATAATGCGTTAGCCTTTCACCGCAAAACTTAACATCTTAAACGGTACATAGATCTCTTTCACGATTTCTACGCCTTCAAGATATTTCGCCACGTTTTCATCGGCTTTTGCAATCGATTTGACTTCATCTTCCGTTGCGGTTGCAGACACGGTAATTTTGCCACGCACTTTACCGTTTACTTGCACCACAACGAGTTTTTCATCTTCTACCATTGCTTTTTCATCTGCCACAACCCAAGGTGCAAAGTCGATTGAACCTTCATTGCCTAAGGCTTGCCATAGTTCAAAGCAGATGTGCGGGGTGATTGGATAGAGCATACGGATCACCGCATTTAATGCTTCTGCCATGACTGCTTTGTCTTGATCGTTTGCAATCGGTGCTTTGGTGAGCTTATTCATCAATTCCATAATTGCCGCAATTGCGGTATTGAATGTTTGGCGGCGACCAATGTCATCACTTACTTTCGCAATGGTTTTGTGTACATCACGGCGTAAATCTTTCTGCTCTTTGTTTAATGCCGCAGGATCTAATGCAACTACCGCTGGCGATTGTGCATATTCATAGGCTAAATTCCAAAGACGACCTAAGAAACGTTTCGCCCCTTCTACGCCAGACTCTTGCCATTCTAATGTCATTTCCGCAGGGGAAGCGAACATCATAAATAGACGCACGGTATCCGCACCGTATTTTTCCACCATCTCTTGTGGGTCAATACCGTTGTTTTTTGATTTTGACATTTTGGTCATACCGCTGTGTACCAACGCACGTCCTTCTTTGTCAAAGGCTTTCAAAATACGCCCTTTTTCATCACGTTCAACGGTCACTTCTGTTGGCGATACCCAAATACGTTCATTGGTCGGGCTGGTGTAGTAATAAGCGTCCGCTAACACCATACCTTGACAGAGTAATTTTTCTGTTGGTTCATCGCTGGTAACAAAGCCTGCGTCACGCAGTAATTTATGGAAGAATCGGAAGTAGAGCAAGTGCATTGTTGCGTGTTCGATACCGCCGATATATTGATCCACAGGTAGCCAGTAGTTTGCTTCTTCTTTGTCCAACATACCTTGTTGGTATTGTGGCGAGGTGTAACGTGCGTAATACCAAGAAGATTCCATAAAGGTGTCGAAAGTATCTGTTTCTTTTAATGCCGGCTGGCCGTTATAAGTGGTTTTTGCCCATTCTGGATCTGCTTTGATTGGGCTTTTCACACCGTCCATCACCACATCTTCAGGTAACACCACAGGCAGATCTTGCATTGGTACAGTCACGGTTTCGCCATTTTCAAGGGTCAGCATCGGAATTGGCGCCCCCCAGTAACGTTGGCGAGAAACGCCCCAGTCACGCAAACGGTAATTGACTTGACGTTTACCGATCCCCATTCCTTCTAATTTGTCGGCAATGCCTTTGAAAGCGGCATCAAAATCTAAACCGTCAAATTCCGCAGAGTTAATCAATGTACCGTGTTCAGTCATTGCTGCTTTGCTGAAATCCCATTCAGAACCATCAAGCGGTGCGATTACCTGTTTAATTTGCAAATTGTATTTTTGAGCAAATTCAAAATCACGCTCATCGTGAGCAGGTACTGCCATTACTGCCCCTGTGCCGTAGTGCATCAACACAAAGTTTGCGACCCAAACAGGAACTTCTTCGCCTGTTAATGGGTGAATAGCAAATAATCTCGTTGCCATGCCTTTTTTCTCCATGGTGGCAATATCCGCTTCCGCCACTTTGGTATTTTTCGCTTCTTGAATAAAGGCTGCTAATGCAGGATTGCTTTCTGCCGCAAGGGTTGCTAATGGGTGAGCTGCCGCCACTGCCACATAGCTCACGCCGTAGAATGTATCTGGGCGAGTGGTATAAACAGGCAAGGTTTGATCAGCGCCTTTCACTTTAAAAGTAATTTCAACCCCTTCAGAACGACCAATCCAGTTACGTTGCATGGTTTTGACTTGATCTGGCCATTGCGGAAGATTGTCTAAACTGGTTAATAACTGTTCGGCGTAATCGGTAATTTTAATAAACCACTGCGGAATTTCTTTTTGTTCCACCGGGGTATCACAACGCCAGCAACAGCCTTCATGAACTTGCTCGTTCGCTAATACCGTTTCATCATTTGGGCACCAGTTGACCGTTGAGGTTTTCTTATATACCAAGCCTTTTTTATACAATTCGGTAAAGAACCATTGTTCCCATTTATAATATTCAGGACGGCAAGTGGTCACTTCACGATCCCAGTCGAAACCAAAGCCCAATAACTTGAGCTGGCCTTTCATATATTCAATATTTTCATACGTCCATTTTGCCGGTGCGGTTTTATTTTTTACCGCAGCCCCTTCCGCCGGCAAACCGAATGCATCCCAACCCATTGGTTGTAATACATTTTTGCCATTCATACGTTGATAACGGGAAACCACATCGCCGATCGTATAGTTACGAACGTGTCCCATATGCAGACGACCTGATGGATACGGGAACATCGATAAACAGTAGTATTTTGGTTTGCTTTCGTCTTTAATTGCTTTGAATACTTTATTTTCTGCCCAGTACTGCTGTACTTTAGGCTCAATCGCACTCGGATTGTATTGTTGTTGCATCATTTTTGACCTTTAAATTTCATCGAAAAAATTGTGCTATAGAATAGCGTAAAAATGGGGATTTTTGAAATGAAAGCGGTAGGATTTTAGGGATTTTTTGCAAGAGTAGGCTAAGTTTAACCCTTTAAAGCTATTTAAAGGTTTGGAACGGGTAATTTTTATTGTCATAAGAATGGATAAAAATACTGAAAGAAATTTAGATTTATTTATGTTAAAATTCGCCCGCTTTTTCGTCCGCCCAATTGTGAGGGCGAGTAAAGCAACTTGCAAAAAATTTTGAAAAACTGACCGCTTGCAAGCGGTCTTTTGTTTTGAAAAATTTACGAATTTTATTTAAACCAACAAGTAACCTTTCGTATGGGTTACCACTGTATAAGGATTAACAATGCCAATTATTACTTTACCTGATGGCTCACAACGCCAATTCGACAACCCCGTTTCCGTAATGGAAGTTGCTCAAAGTATCGGTGCAGGTCTTGCGAAAGCAACGATTGCAGGGCGTGTAAACGGTGAACGCCGCGATGCTTCTGACATTATCAGCGAAGATGCCACCCTTGAAATTATTACCGCAAAAGATGAAGACGGTTTAGAGATCATTCGTCACTCTACGGCACACTTACTGGGTCACGCAATCAAACAGCTTTTCCCTAACGTGAAAATGGCGATCGGTCCTACAATCGACAACGGTTTCTACTATGACATTGATTTAGACCGCTCTTTAACGCAGGAAGATCTTGATGCACTTGAAGCACGTATGTTGGAACTGGCGAAAACCAATTACGATGTGGTGAAAAAACGTGTGAGCTGGCAGGAAGCGAGAGATACGTTTGAAAGCCGTGGCGAGTTGTACAAAATGGCGATTTTGGACGAAAATATCAGTAAAGATGATCGTCCGGCACTTTATCATCACGAAGAATATATTGATATGTGCCGTGGCCCGCACGTGCCGAATATGCGTTTTTGCCATCACTTCAAATTACAAAAAGTGGCAGGAGCATACTGGCGTGGCGATAGCAAAAATAAAATGTTGCAACGTATTTACGGTACGGCGTGGGCGGATAAAAAACAACTTGCCGACTATTTACACCGTTTAGAAGAAGCGGCAAAACGTGACCACCGTAAAATCGGTAAAGCGTTAGATTTATACCATATGCAAGAAGAAGCACCGGGTATGGTGTTCTGGCATAATGACGGCTGGACAATTTTCCGTGAGCTTGAAACCTTCGTGCGTACTAAGTTAAAACAGTACGATTACCAAGAAGTGAAAGGTCCGTTTATGATGGATCGTGTGTTATGGGAAAAAACCGGTCACTGGCAAAACTATGGTGATTTAATGTTCACCACCCAATCGGAAAACCGTGAATATGCGATCAAACCGATGAACTGCCCAGGTCACATTCAGATCTTCAATCAGGGTTTAAAATCATACCGTGATTTACCATTGCGTATGGCGGAATTTGGCTCTTGCCACCGTAACGAGCCATCTGGTTCATTACACGGCTTAATGCGTGTACGTGGCTTTACCCAAGATGATGCCCATATTTTCTGTATGCCTGAGCAAGTAGAAAGCGAAGTGACATCGTGCATTAAAATGGTGTATGACATTTACAGCACTTTCGGTTTTGAAAATATTCAAGTGAAGCTTTCAACTCGCCCAGCAAACAGTATCGGTACAGATGAAATGTGGAATAAAGCCGAAGCAGACTTAGCTGCGGCATTAACAGCTAATGGCTTAGCCTTTGAAATTCAAGAGGGCGAAGGTGCATTCTACGGTCCGAAAATTGAGTTTGCCTTGCGTGACTGTTTAGATCGTGAATGGCAATGCGGTACGATCCAGTTAGACTTCTTCTTACCTGAGCGTTTAAGTGCCTCTTATGTGGCGGAAGATAACGATCGTAAAACACCTGTAATGATCCACCGTGCAATTTTAGGCTCAATCGAGCGTTTCATCGGCATTATCACTGAAGAATACGCAGGTTTCTTCCCTGCGTGGTTAGCCCCAACCCAAGCGGTTGTGATGAACATTACCGACAGCCAAGCAGAATACGTTCAACAAGTGGTGAAACAACTTTCTGACGCAGGCTTGCGTGTGAAAGCGGATTTACGCAACGAAAAAGTGGGCTTTAAAGTGCGTGAACACACCTTACGCCGTGTGCCATATATGCTTGTTTGCGGTGATAAAGAAATCGCTGAAGGCAAAGTATCGGTGCGTACCCGTAAAGGTGCGGATTTAGGCACATACAAAGTAGAAGAGTTTGTCGAAATACTCAAAAAACAAGTACGTGGACGTGAGTTGAAGTTACTTGGGGAAGAGTAGTTCTCTTTGTAAAAAATAGATAGAAAAACACCGCTTGTTAGCGGTGTTTTTGATCTGATTAAGCCGGATGTCTTTCAGCAACTTCTTTTAATAAGGTTTGTAATTCACCTTTTTGGAACATTTCAAGCACGATGTCACAACCGCCGATTAATTCACCCTCTACCCATAATTGTGGGAAAGTTGGCCAGTTTGCGTATTTTGGTAGTTCTGCACGAATATCTGGGTTAGTTAAAATATCAACATAACCAAAAGGCACTTGGCAGTTGATTACCGCTTCTACTGCACGAGCAGAGAAACCGCAAGATGGGAATTTTGGTGAACCTTTCATATAAAGTAGAATAGGGTTCTCGCTGATTTGTTTTTGGATTCTTTCGATAGTTTCCATTGTTTGTCCTTATTTTTAAATAGTTAACTTTTTCTATTATAAGGGCAGAGTGATATATCTGCCCCTACGGAATAATGTTTAAATTACTTCGTAATACGCTTATATTTCATACGATGTGGCTGGGTGGCTTCTGCACCAAAGGTTTTCTTTTTCCACTCTTCGTAGTCTGAGAAGTTACCTTCGTAGAAGGTTACTTTACCTTCATCACCGTAGTCTAAAATATGGGTGGCAATACGGTCTAAGAACCAGCGGTCGTGCGAGATAACCATTGCACAGCCAGGGAATTCTAAGATCGCATTTTCTAACGCACGCAAGGTTTCAACGTCAAGGTCGTTAGTCGGTTCGTCTAATAATAAGACGTTTCCGCCTGCTTGTAACAATTTCGCAAGGTGTAAACGACCACGCTCACCGCCCGACAATTCGCCAACACGTTTTTGCTGATCAACACCTTTGAAGTTAAAGCGTCCCACATAGGCACGGCTTGGGATTTCAAAGTTACCGATAGTTAAAATATCTTGTCCGTTTGAGACTTCTTCCCACACGGTTTTCTTGTCGTCCATGGCATCACGGAACTGATCCACTGACGCAAGCACTACGGTTTCACCCATCACGATTGAACCGCTATCCGGTTGTTCTTGACCTGAAAGCATACGGAATAGGGTTGATTTACCGGCACCGTTCGCCCCGATAATTCCAACAATCGCCCCTTTCGGAATAGTGAAAGATAAATCGTCAATTAACGTGCGGTCGCCGTAAGATTTAGTTAGGTTACTCACTTCAATCACTTTATCACCTAAGCGTGGACCAGGTGGAATAAAGAGTTCGTTGGTTTCGTTACGTTTTTGATATTCGCCTGAGTTAAGCTCTTCAAAGCGTGCCATACGTGCCTTGCTTTTCGCTTGACGACCTTTCGGATTTTGGCGAACCCATTCCAACTCTTTGGCAATGGATTTTTGGCGAGCATTTTCCGCCGCTTGTTCTTGCTCTAAGCGTTTCTCTTTTTGCTCTAACCAAGAAGAGTAGTTACCTTCCCAAGGAATACCTTCACCACGGTCAAGTTCTAAGATCCAACCTGCAACGTTATCTAAGAAGTAACGGTCGTGAGTAATTGCCACTACAGTACCATCATAGTCGTGTAAGAAACGCTCTAACCACGCCACCGACTCCGCATCTAAGTGGTTGGTTGGTTCGTCTAATAACAACATATCTGGTTTTTCGAGCAATAAACGGCAAAGAGCCACACGGCGACGTTCGCCCCCTGAAAGATGTTCGATTTTAGCGTCCCAATCCGGTAAACGTAACGCATCTGCCGCACGTTCTAACTGGTTATCCAAATTGTGACCATCGTGAGCTTGAATAATTGCTTCTAATTGAGCTTGTTCAGCCGCAAGTTTATCGAAATCCGCATTTTCATCGGCATAAGCCGCATACACTTCATCTAAACGAGTGAGGGCAGTTTTCACTTCTGAAACCGCTTCTTCAATGGCTTCACGCACGGTTTGTTGCGGATCTAATTTCGGCTCTTGCGGAAGATAACCGATTTTGATCCCCGGTTGCGGACGAGCTTCCCCTTCGATCTCTTTATCGATCCCAGCCATAATGCGTAACAGGGTGGATTTACCTGCACCATTTAAACCTAACACCCCAATTTTTGCCCCTGGGAAGAAGCTCAGAGAGATGTCTTTTAAAATATGACGCTTCGGCGGAACGACTTTTCCGACACGGTGCATCGTGTAAACAAATTGCGTGGACATATACATTCCTTTTCTGACAAAAATTGTAGCGTATTTTACTTGAAATTAGCTTGAGTGGGAATCTGAAAAGTACAAGCGATGAGATTTAAGTAGAAATTTGCAAATCTCAATAGAGATGATAGAAAAATAGCTAGCCTAAATAAACTAGCTATTTTTATGTGTTAGTGATTAGAACTGTTCACCATAAGCAGGTTTTGTTGCTTCTGGGAACTCTTTATTTTTATTCGCCTCAATCATTGCTGCGACTTTCTGAGCTGAATCTTGAATACCCATGGCTTCAAAAGATTGTTGTAATAATGGTAACGCTTCGTTTGTTGCACGACTATCTGGGTAGAATCGAAGCATTTCTTCTACACGGTTAGCAACCGCGACATAAGCATCACGCTTCATATAGTATTCAGCAATTTTTAATTCGTGTTCCGCTAAACGATTTTTTAAATATGCCATCCAGTTTTGTGCATCTTGTACATATTGACTTTGTGGATAGTGCTGCACAATCGTTTGGAAACTACCGTAAGCATTACGCACATTTTCTACGGCACGAGAAGAACGGTTTACGCCAAAGAAATCTTGAATCCAATTATCACCTAAACGTACATTGCTTAATGCAGCAAGGTAATAAACATAATCCATACTTGCACTATTTGGATAAGCACGAACGAAACGTTCTGCCGCATCTAATGCTTTATAATATTCACCTAATTTATAATTTGCATAAATTAAGCTTAATTGTACTTGTTCGCCATAAGTACCTTGATCAGCTCGAACATCCACAGAATCTAAGTAGCGAATGGCATTCGTATAATCACCTTCTTGAAGGTAAGATTGTCCTTGGCTATAAAGCTCTTGAGCAGGAACGCCTGCAAATTCATTTTCTTTAGAAGAGCTAGAACAACCTACGATTAAAAGTCCAGCAAGAACAAGGGATGCTACGGAAGATAATTTATGCATAATGATTTTACCTATAAAAAGTGTCTGCGAGCTTAAAGTTAATGTACAATGCTATATGACTCGGCATTGTTTGCAAAGTTCATACAAAATGTCTGTATTTTACAATAAGAAAACATAATTTGGAATTTTATCATTAATGACCCAACAAATTACTTTACAAACTGAAGTGACTTCAGATTTATTAGGTGCAAGATTAGATCAAGCCCTTGCGCAATTATTCCCTGACTATTCCCGTTCACGCATCAAAGTCTGGATCGAAAATGATCAGGTGTCCGTGAATGGCAAAATTGTGAACAAAGCACGTGAAAAAGTCTTTGGCGGAGAATTGATCGAAATTCAGGCGGAAGTCGAAGAAGAAGTACGATTTGAACCGCAAGATATTCCGTTAAATATTGTCTATGAAGATGATGATATTTTAGTGATCAATAAACCGGTGGATTTAGTCGTTCACCCTGGGGCGGGCAATCCTGACGGCACGGTGCTGAATGCCTTATTACATCATTATCCGCAAATAGCAGAAGTGCCACGTGCGGGTATTGTGCATCGTTTAGACAAAGACACGACGGGGTTAATGGTGGTGGCTAAAACGATTCCGGCACAAACCCATTTAGTGACAGCGCTACAAAAACGTGAAATTACCCGTGAATATGAAGCGGTTGCCAGCGGCATTATGACCCAAGGCGGAAAAGTGGACGAACCGATGGCGCGCCATCCGACCAAACGTACAGCCATGGCGGTACACCCAATGGGTAAGCCTGCCGTCACCCATTATCGCATTATGGAACGTTTCCGTAATTACACGCGTTTGCGCTTGCGTTTGGAAACGGGCAGAACTCACCAGATTCGTGTTCACATGGCGCATATTGCCCATCCGTTGTTAGGCGATCAACTGTATGGCGGTCGCCCACGCCCACCGAAAGGGGCAACACCGGAGTTTTTGGACGTATTGCGTAATTTCAAACGCCAAGCGTTACACGCGGCTATGTTGCGTTTGCATCATCCGATTACGGGTGAATTAATGGAATGGCATGCGCCGTTACCGGATGATTTTGTCGAATTAATCCATGCGCTCAAAGCAGACTATCAGTTGCATAAAGACGAGTTGGATTACTAAAATTAAATGTGGTTGTTGGGCGGACTGTTGTGTCTGCCTTTAAACACAAAGCCCCAACACAAAAACAGCCACAACCGCAAATTCCAACATCCCCACCTGTTTAATGTTTAAATTTTGCTTCGGCACAATCACGGCGCGTAGCAAGCCAATCAAATAAGCAAAGGCAATGCCATAATTACCCATCGCCACATAGCTTAACCCCAAGACAATATGCACGACTAAACTGAGTTGACGATAACGGGGATTTTTCCGCTCTCTTGCGACACTTTTAACATAGAAGGTTGTCGCAATAAAAAACAGCGTAGGGTGGAGTAGGATTGCAAAATTATATTGTTGAGTTGTCAAATAGAAACTTGCCATACCGATCACGCCGAAGGTTAAAATACCAGCGATGTCGTTCATTAAATTGCGTTCATCTTTCTGTTTTGCATAATGAATTTGCACCGCAACAAGCGGTAAGATCGGCAATAAAAATTGCAAAACAGAAAATTGAGTCAATAGCAACGGAAAGGCAAAAAGGGCACTGATGAGCGCATAAATCAGCGCCCAACGTTTATATTTCTCGTTATTTTTCTTACTGAAAATGGCTAAAAACGGATAAGAAAAAAGATAAATAAACAGCCAACTTAGCCCTAACCAAAGATGTGCCGTTACCCAATGGCTTTCAAAAATGCCGTAAAGAAAAGGCACGAACGCCATAACTAAAGCGCCGTGCTGATTTGAAATGATCGGTTTTTCTTTGAACATAGTCGGTGATTTAGAGATAGTTTTCAAGATTAATCACTTTATCACAACTTCGTTCAATCAAAAACGGATCGTGGCTGACAATAATTAATCCGCAATTTCTCGCTCGGCATTGTTCAACCAGTAATTTGATCGTTTCTTGTTGGGTGATCGGATCTAAACGAGAAGTCACTTCATCGGCAAACAGTAGCACGGGTTCAAGCAGTAAGGCTCGCAAAATTGCTACTCGTTGCAACTCGCCACCCGATACGTTATCGGCGTTGCGTTGCAGAATGTCAGGCGACAGTGCGAGCTGTGTTAATAACGCTGGAATTTGTGAACGGTCGAGATGATGATGTTCGATCACATCGTCCAATAGTTGTTGCAAGCTCACATTCGGTGCAAAGGCTTCAGGCGGATCTTGATACAATTTCAGCACTTGATGTTTTTTATGGCTGTGGCTATGCCAAATCACTTCGCCCGATTGCGGTTTGAGTAGCCCGCAAAGCACATTAGCAAGGGTGCTTTTGCCTATGCCACTGTGTCCGACAATGCCTAAAATTTCGCCTTGGTGTAAATCAAAGGAAAGCTGTTTGAACAGCGTTCTTGTTCCCCGTGCGACCGTTAAATTTTTGACCGATACAAGCGGTGTTTTTGGCGTAGAATGTTGCAAATCGGCTAAAGGTTGCCAATGTTGCGGATCTGCACCGATTAAGGCTTGAGTATAAGGATCTTGCGGTTGGTTCAGCAGTTGTTCCGCTTCGCCTTGTTCAATCAATTTGCCTTTTTTCATCACAAAAATGTAGCCACCGAGAGCGGTTGCCACTTCAATATCGTGAGTGATCGTCAGCAAGCCTCCGCCTGTTTCATAGGCTTGTTTCAGTAAGTTGATCACTTCTGCTTTGCTATTCGGATCAAGTCCTTTGGTAGGTTCATCGGCAAGCAGAATTTTTCCCCCTGATGCCGTGGCGATTGCAAAAGAAGCTCGTTGTGCCATACCGCCTGAAAGTTGGTGTGGATAGCGTTGTTGAGCTTGAGATAAACCCAGCTGGGTTAAAGAAATCTCGCTTGCCTTTTCTGCATTTTTCTGGCTTAAACCTGCCACAAAGCGAAAGCTCTCCCACAGTTGTCGGCTAATTCGCATCAGTGGATTTAATGAACGGCGTGGCTCTTGGGGCAACATCACTAAGGTTTTGCCCCAAAGAGATTGTAAGCGGTCGGATTGCCCGTCTATTTTGCAATTTTCCACTACAATCTCACCGCTTGCGATTAAGCCTTGCGGTAACGCTCCCATAATTGCTTGAATTAACAGGCTTTTTCCTGAACCTGTTTCGCCTAAAATGGTGATATTTTTGCCACGTTCAAGACAAAAACTGATCGGCTCGACCAGTTCAATGCCATCAAGTGTTTGAACAGTGACGTTGGTTATTTTGAGTAATGACACGGTATTTTCTCTATAAATGTAGTGACACACAGTGTGTATCTAAAAACAATAGAAATTGATGAATGCTTTAACTTTAACATAAAGAAAATGTAGGGACGCCACGCTTGGCGTCCGCTGAATATTATCTTTACGCAAATCTCAATTAAATGGACGCCAAGCGTGGCGTCCCTACAATGTATTTTTTCTAAACTTAGGACACACAGTGTGTTCCTACGGAAATTATTTCACCTTCCCCGCCAACAACTGCAAGCTAAATACCAATAGGAACACAGCAATTACAGGTTGTAGGAAAATCAATGGGGCTTGATAGTAATAAGGGAACAGCTCTGTCATCATCAGCCCTAATTCAGCCGTAGGCGGTCGCAATCCCACGCTGACAAATCCGAGTGTTGCAAGGGCTAAAATCGCATTACCGATTGAAAATGCGGTTAATGTGGCAACCATCGGCAGTAAACGGGGGAACAGATGACGTTTAATGCAATAAAACCAAGGCATTCCCATCAAACGAGAAGATTGCAGTTCTGAGCTGGACGCAAGGGTACTGGTGATCGCCCTGATAACACGGAAAAATTCAACCCAAATCACTAAGGCAATGCCCAAATAGAGTGTCCAAAATGAACCAGGGGAAAGCGATGCAAACAGCAAAATCAGCAATAAACCTGGTAACGCCATCACTAAATCACAGATAAAGCTAAACAGACGATCTAACCAACCGCCAAATAATCCTGCCAGAATGCCAAATAACAAGCCTGCCACCAATGCACAAGCAACACTAAACAGCGATAAACCGAACGAAAGGCGAATGGCGGAGGCAAGACGGGCAAACATATCTCGCCCTAAATGATCGGTGCCAAACCAGCTTTCTGCATCAGGACTTGCCAACATATTGCTGAGATCTTGAAAACCAATATCCATCGGGTAGAAATAAGGCTGTAAAAATGCAGTGGTGAGTAGCAGTAGTAATAACAAAGCTCCGCAACGTTGTCCAACGGTTAATTTCATACTGTTCCCCCTTCACGAATACGCGGATCAATCCACGCATTAAGCAGATCGGCAAGCATATTGAGTACCACAAATAATCCCCCCATCACTAACGCCGTGCCTTGTATCATCGGCACATCTCGTGCAATGATGGCGTGAACTAAGGCGTGTCCGCTTCCCGGCCAAGCAAAAAGGCTTTCGACAATCACAACCCCTTCAATCAGGTAAACCAGTTGCACGCTATGATAAGCAATCACTGGCACGGCAATATTCGGGATCCCGTGTCGCACAAAGGTCTGCCAACGGCTCAAGCCTTTTAGCTGTGCAAATTGATAGTAGTCAGATTGCATTACCTGCACCATCGCTTGACGTGTCACACGCACCGAAACGGCACTTAAACCTATCGCTAAGGTGAGTGCTGGCAAGACAAAATGTAATGCCGTGCCGTATCCACCTGCTGGTAACCATTTCAACTGAACAGAAAAGAGCGTAATCAATCCAATCGCAATGATAAAAGCAGGCACGGCACGAAATAGACTGCTTAAGACTAAGGTCAAGCGGTCAAATACGCCGTTCGGTTTACGAGCTGATAATACGCCTAAAGTGGGGCCAATGAGTAAGGCTAACAGTAACGCTACCACCGCTAGACTAAAGGTATGCCCGAATTGATGTTCAATTTCGTGCCAAACGCTGTCGCCTGTGACTAACGATTTACCTAAGTTAAACTGCACTAAATCCGCTAACCAACTGCCGTAGGTCTGCCACCAAGGTTGATCCAACCCGAGTTCTACTCGCACCACTTCTGCGGCGGCAGCATCCGTTTGATCGTAACCGTAGCGACTTGCCGCAATACGATATGCCATATCGCCCGACAATTGCCGAGTTAAAATAAAAGTTAAAGTCCCGACCGACCAAATCACCAAAAGGATCTGGGATAGTCGTCTGAATAAAATAGAAAGCATAGGGAGCCTTTTATATTATGGTATTCATTGATATTTTGCTGGCGCGAGCGTCCCGCTCGTGCCTCAATTTGCAAAATTTTATTAAAATCAGACCGCTTGTAAGTTGGCACGAGCGGGACGCTCGCGCCAGCGGAAGAGAATAGACAAACTATCTACTCAACAATTCCAAAAAGAACCGTCTTTCAAAAGGATCTAAAGTCACATTTTTCACGTCTTTATGTGCCACCACATTTTGCTGATAGTACACCACAGGAATAATCGGCAGTTCATCGTGGATAATTTGGCTCACCGTCTGTTTTAACGCCTTCGCTTTTTGCGGATCACGTTCTGTTTCAAGTTGAGTTAAAGCGTTGTCTAACGTCGCATTTTGCCAATTCATTACTCCCCAATCGCTTCCTGTTTTTGCATAATCCTGCACGATCACGCCAAAAGGATCTAAGGTTTTGCCATAATTTAACGCATAAAGCGCCATCTCTAAACTGCCGTCTTGATGTCCGGCAGGGATTTCACTGAAGTTACCGACAGACACATTCACATCAACGCCAATCTGTTTCCACTGAGCTTGCAAAATCGTCGCAATCATCGGCAATTCAGGACGATCAGAGAAAGTACGTAAGGTGAAACTAAATGGCTTGCCGTCTTTGGTCAGCTTGCCTTCGCTATTAAATTCATAACCACGAGCGGTCAGATCTGCTTTGATTTTTGCAAGATCAGGTTTTGCCGTTGTTGTATCAATTCGCCATTCCGCAAAGGCTTTCGGTAGAATTTGATCGGCTTCTCCACCTTCGATTTTTAACACATATTCCGCAATCGCTTTACGATCAATCGCTTCACTTAAGGCTTTACGCACCGCTAAATCATTGAAGAATGGTTTTGCCACGTCCATTTTAAGCTGAATTGTACGAGCAATAGACACACTGGTTAAGTTCAAATTCGGATCGGTTTTCAAACGCTCAACACTGGCTGTATCAAGGTTAAACACCAACGCAGATTTATCGCTCTGTGCCATCAACATTCGGGTTTCACTACGGCTACTTGCAAGGTAGTTCGCTTGAGCCAGTTTCGGCTTATTGCCCCAATACTGTTCAAAACGCACCGCTTCCAATTTTTGTGGCGCTTCAATTTTAGTCGCTTTAAACGCCCCAGTGCCGATCACTTGGGTCACTTCCCCTTTGTCATTATAGCTTTCAGGGGCAAGAATAATTGCGGTGTAGTGCGTTAAAAAAGACGGAAACGGCACAAAAGATTTGGTTAAGGCAATTTGAATTTCTGTCGGGCTGACCGCTTGAATATCTTTAATAAAGGCTTTTTGCAACATTCCTGGTTTCGCCAATGCAATATTTAGACTGTTTGCCACCGCTTGTGCAGTCAAAGGTTGTCCATTGTGGAAGGTCACATTCGGACGGAGTTTAAAAGTCCAAAGGGTCGCATCTTCATTGCTGTTCCATTCGGTCGCTAATCCTGCAACAAGTTCCCCCTGTAAATTCGCTTCCACTAAGGTTTCCGCTAAATTCATACGTTGAAAAATCACCCCTGTCTGGTTCGGATCAAGGCTATTGATTTCCCAAGGGGCAACCACCGTTGCCAGAGCAAGTTCATCATTTTGCTGTGTTTGAGTTGTCGGTTCAGTCGGCTTTGGCGTTTCTGTTGCTGTGGCTTTATCACCTTGAAAATAGTGAACCGCTAACGCTGCAACACCACCGACTAAAAATGGGGCGAGAAATTTTTTCATTGTTATATCCCTTAAAATAATAATGGTTTTCAAAAAGGCGTGTATTGTGCCATAAATTCCATAAAAAAATAGTGGGATATTAACAATTTTGTAAAAAAAGTGGAAAATCAGACCGCTTGTAGTAAAAGAAAGGGGCAAATTTTGATTTGCCCCGAGAGAATTACACTGAGAAAGGATACTGAATACTTGGATGAAACTCGTAGCCTTCGACTTCAAAATCCGCCAATGTTACCCAAGTTTCTAAATCTTCTAGGGATTTAATATCGGGGTTAATTTTGAGTGTTGGTGCTTTAAATGGAGTGCGTTTTAGTTGCACATCTCGCATTAATTCCAGTTGATCTTCATAAATATGCGCATTCACAATTTTATGGAAAGCTTGCCCTGCTTGGTGTCCCGTAATTTGTGCTATTAACGCAAGGAACGTGTAACATTGGATCATATTCCAGTTTAAACCCAGTGGCACATCGGCAGAGCGTTGGGTACTGTTCAAATAAAGTGTGCCGTCCAGCAATGAAAAATGATGACTGTGTAAACACGGGCGTAGGCAACCTAAATGGAACGCCCCAGGGTGATAGAAAGTATAAATCTCACCACGATTATCTACACCACGTTTGAGATCATCAACGATTTGACGCAATAAATCGACACTACCTCCGCCAACTTTCGGGAAGTTTCGTCCGACCGCACCATAAACCAGCCCCATATCATCTGCACCTTTGCGATGTGGGTTCGCCAGCCAAGCTGCATTTTCATTAGCATTGGCATCCCACGATTTTGTACCAAGTTGGCGGAAATCTGCGGCATTATCATAACCACGAATATAGCCGAGTAATTCCGCAATCGCCGCTTTCCAGAAACTTTTGCGTGTAGTTACAAGGGGAAATTCACCCTTTGCTACATCGTAGGTCAAATCGGCGTTAATCACGGTCAAACAACGCTTACCTGTACGCTCATTTTCAACCCACTTTCCTTGTTCGACAATACGTTGGCAGAGATCGAGATATTGTTTCATTGCGAGTCCTTAAAATGCTTAGAGTAATTGATCGAATAATTTGTTAGAATTGTAGCACTTTTTAGATAAAGAAAAATAAGGAGTAAGCGATGAAATCTTTATTCAAAATAGCGTTAGTGATTTCAACTTTAGTATTTGTTGCGGCTTGTAGCTCTAAAACAAGCGGTTGGAAACGTTTATCAGACTCGGAAATTGATCAAAAATCTTATGCGATTGCTTATGGGGCAACAGGACAAACTTATGCAGATCGTGTTAATGAAAGTTATGACATTGACTCATTTATGCATGGTGTTGATGATTGGTTTAATAAAAAAGTGACTTTACCGATTGAGCAGATTCGTGCAAGTTTACTAAATCGTATGTTAGATCATAACGTGTATGCTTATTACAGTGGTGTCCTTTATGCAGCTGATCTTCAAGCTAACTTTAACCGTTTAAGCCCGACTTGTTGGTCAATGGTTCAAGCACCGAGTATTACACAGGGTATTCACGATGCTATGTTAGATCTCCAAGCGAACAAAGTCCGTCACGATAAATATATTCAAGAAGGTGCGGATCAAATTCTTCACTTATGTGTAGAGCAAATGGAAAAAGAAACGCCTAAAACGAAGAAAAAATAGTAGGTGAATTATTAAGCGGTAAGATTTTAGTAAAAATTTACGAAGATCTTACCGCTTGCTCTTTCTTATTTGCGGGGCTTTTAATAGAATAGCCGTAGTTTTTTTATTCATATCAACCAAAATGAAACTCAACATTCCGACCTATTTGACCTTATTTCGTGTCGCATTAATTCCGCTCTTTATTGTAGCGTTTTATTTACCTATTCAATATTCTGCTGAAATTACCACCTTGATTTTTTTTATTGCTTCAATCACTGACTGGTTTGACGGCTATTTGGCTCGTAAGTGGAACCAAACTACTCGCCTAGGGGCATTTTTAGATCCTGTGGCAGACAAAGTCTTAGTTGCTATTGCATTGGTGTCTGTGGTCGAATACTACCATACTTGGTGGATCACTATTCCTGCAGGTATTATGATTGCCCGTGAGATTATTATTTCGGCGTTGCGTGAGTGGATGGCAGAACTCGGCGAGCGTGCGAGTGTAGCGGTATCGATTTGGGGGAAAGTGAAAACGACTGCACAAATGTTGGCGTTGGGCGGTTTGTTATGGCGACAAGCACCGTGGATGGAATATACTGCATTTGCCTTACTTTATATCGCTGCGATTTTAACTATTTGGTCGATGTTGCAATACTTGAAAGCATCTAAAGGCAGTTTATTAAAATCTTAAATCCCCCTTACTCCCCCTTTTCTAAAGGGGGAAATGTTGATTATGTCAAAATTCGATTCCAAACAATTTCTTGCCGATACACCACATAACTCCGGTGTTTATCGTATGTATGACGATAAAGGCACGATTATCTATGTCGGCAAAGCAAAAGATTTAAAGAAACGTCTGTCGAGCTATTTTCGTAGCACTCTTGCCAGCCGAAAAACTGAAGCCTTAGTATCGCAAATTGCTCATATTGACACCACCATTACCCATTCGGAAACCGAAGCCTTACTGTTGGAACACAATTACATTAAGGAAAATCAGCCGAAATATAATGTGTTGCTTCGTGATGACAAATCTTACCCTTATATTTTGCTCACCAAACACCAGCACCCACGTTTAGCCAGCTTTCGGGGAAGCAAAAAAATCGCAGGGGAATATTTTGGGCCTTACCCAAATGCAGGGGCGGTGCGAGAAACCTTAAATCTGCTACAAAAATTGTTTCCGATCCGCCAGTGTGAAGACAGCTACTACAAAAATCGTTCTCGCCCTTGTTTACAATATCAAATCGGGCGTTGCCTTGCCCCTTGCGTGGAAGGCATTTATTCCCAACGAGAGTACGATCAACAGGTGGAATATGTCCGCTTGTTTTTACAAGGTAAAGATCAGCAAGTGATCGAACATTTGATTAGCAAAATGGAAAAAGCAGCGGAAGATCTGGATTTTGAAGCTGCCGCTCGTTTTCGAGATCAAATTCAGCAGGTGCGAGCTGTCACTGAAAAGCAATTTGTATCGAATGAACGTCTAGACGATCTCGATATTATTTCGATTGCCTATCAACACGGTATCGCTTGCGTACATATTCTGTTTGTACGACAAGGGAAAGTGTTGGGTAGCCGAAGTTATTTCCCAAAAGTACCGAACCATACCGAACTTGCTGAATTAAGCGACACTTTTATCGGTCAGTTCTATTTGCAGATGAACCAACATCGCACCATTCCGCATCAAATTATTATCGATTACCCCATAAGTGAAGTGGACGCCTTAGAAAAGGTATTATCGGAACAAGTAGGGCATAAAGTGAGCATTACCGATAAGGTGCGTGGCGAAAAAAGCCGTTATCTTGCTCTTGCTAAAACCAACGCAATGGTGGCACTGACTTTGCAACTCAAGCAAGGCTCTCGTATCCAAACTCGTTATGAAGCCTTACAAGCGGTGCTTTCTTTGCCAAAAATTGCAAGAATGGAATGTTTTGACATCAGTCATACGATGGGCGAACAAACGGTCGCTTCTTGTGTGGTGTTTGATGAAAATGGACCGTTAAAATCCGACTATCGCCGTTTTAACATTGAAGGTATTACAGGAGGAGATGATTATGCCGCAATGGAACAAGCCCTGCTCAAACGTTACGATAAACCGCTACCGCCTGAAAAAATCCCCGATATTATCTTTATTGACGGCGGAAAAGGGCAGTTAAACCGAGCCTTAGAAACCTTTGCCAATCTCAAAGTGGAATGGGATAAATCCAAACCATTACTTATCGGCGTAGCAAAAGGCGTAGAACGCAAGGCAGGGTTAGAAACCTTGCTGATCAGCAAATGGGACAAGGAAATCCACTTACCGCCCGACAGCCCTGCGTTACATTTAATTCAGCACATCCGTGATGAAGCACATAACCACGCCATTAGCGGACACCGTAAAAAACGGCAAAAAGCCTTTACCGAAAGCGGTTTAGAGGCAATCGCTGGCGTTGGAGCCAAACGCCGCCAAGCCTTACTGAAATATCTTGGTGGTATGCAAGGGGTAAAGGCGGCGACTTTAGAAGAAATTCAGTCTGTACCTGGGATTTCAGCTTCCCTTGCGGAAACGATTTTTGATACATTACATCATGGTTAAATTGCATACATCAGGCGAATAATGCTATTATTCGCCTTAATTTTTAAGGCAAATAAGTAAGGTAATCGCCTGATGAGCAACCTAAACTACACTTACATTTGGCAGCAACCTGATTGGACGAACTGGCAGTTTGATCTTCATACGCTTTCCCCTTTACTGACAGAAGCTCATTATCAACAAGGATTATTACTTGGTCGAATGTTAGATCTAGGTATGCTAGAGCGAGAGCAAACCAATCTGCAATTTTTAACTGAAAGTATTGTAAAAAGCAGTGAAATAGAAGGCGAAATACTTAATGTACAGTCAGTACGTTCATCTTTGGCAAAACGTTTAGGCATAGAAAGCGGAGCTTTACCCCCAACAGATCGCCATGTGGAAGGTGTCGTAGAAATGTTACTTAATGCTGTTACTTTCTATCAGGAACCATTAAATAAAACTCGCCTATTTGGTTGGCATGCAGCACTTTTCCCAACAGGTTACAGTGGCATCAGTAAAATTTGCGTAGGGCAATTTAGAGATGATAGTGAGGGGGCAATGCAAGTTGTATCTGGAAGCTATGGAAGGGAAAAAGTTCATTTTCAAGCCCCACCAGCCGAATGTTTAGAAACGGAAATAACCCGTTTCCTGAACTGGATCAACCAAGAACAATCTCTCGATCCTTTCTTAAAGGCTGCGATTGCACATCTTTGGTTTTTAACACTACATCCTTTTGAAGATGGTAATGGGCGCATTGCAAGGGCGATTGCAGATATGCAATTAGCTAAAGCCGATAGTAGCCGCCAACGTTTTTATAGTTTATCTGCACAAATTCAACAGCATCGTTCATCCTACTATGAAATGTTAGAAGATACGCAAAAAGGGCTCTGTAATCTGACCGCTTGGCTGAGTTGGTTTTTACAAATGATCATCGAAGCGATAAAATCTTCCCATAAAACCTTAGATAAAGTTCTGGTGAAAAATCGCTATTGGCAAGCATGGAAGAATGTTGAGCTCAACGAGCGACAACGTAAGGTACTGAATAGATTATTCGATAATTTTGAAGGTCATCTTACTAATCAAAAATGGGCAAGTTTAACTAAAGTTTCTAGAGATACCGCTCTTCGAGATATTAATGATTTGGTTGAAAAAGGTATTTTACAAAGAACGGAAAAAGGAGGTCGCAGTGTTGCTTATGTTATCTCGCCATTGTAATCTATTCAAAACAGTAAAAACAAAGGAAAACCTATGAAACTCTATATTTACGATCATTGCCCGTTTTGCGTACGTGCAAGAATGATTTTCGGCTTGAAAAAGCTGGATGTCGAATTTATCACCCTATTGAATGATGATGAGCCAACCCCTATTGGTTTAGTCGGTAAAAAAGTCGTACCGATTTTAGTGAAGGATGATGGTTCTGCAATGCCTGAAAGTTTGGATATTGTGAAATATGTGGATGAAAACTACGGTGACAAACTGCTTGCAGATGACATTCGCCCTGAAATCAATGAGTGGATTAAACAAGTTGGCAGCTATTACAACCATCTACTACTACCACGTTTTGTTCAGCTGGGTTTAGATGAGTACAAAACTCAAAGTGCGATTGACTATTTTGTGGCGAAGAAGACCGAATTTATCGGTGATTTTGCTGAAAATCTCGCTCGTTCAGCAGAATATATTGCAAAATTAACGCAAGATCTGACCGCTTTGGAAAGCCTTATCATTTCGCCTGAAGCTGTAAACGGCAAGCTCTCTTTAGAAGATATTGTACTGTTCCCAATGTTACGCAATTTGACTTGTGTGAAAGGATTAACCTTTCCGCCGAAGGTGAGAAATTATGTTGAGAAAATGGCTGAGTTGAGCCAAGTGAATTTATACAGTCCAGTATAGTCCAATAGACAGGATAGCCAGCGGTTATCCTGTTTTCTTTTTATGTAACTTTTGCAAATTTCTGTTGAAATCTCACCGCTTGTAGCATTCTTCCGCTATAATTCTGCTAATTTTTTCTAATATAACAAAACAATGACCCAAACAACCTATTTCGCCACCGCAGCGCGTGGCTTTGAAGAAATGTTAAAAACTGAACTTGAGCAAATTACACACGCACAATGCAAAGTGGCTCAAGGCGGTGTGCATTTCACCACAGATTTAAAAGGAGCATATCAAGCGTTATTACATAGTCGCTTGGCTTCTCGTATTTTATTGCCTCTAATCAGTACGAAAATTTTTAGCGACAGCGATTTGTATGCGTCTGTGGTTGCTTACGACTGGCAGAGCATTTTCGATCCAAGAGATACCTTTTTCGTGGATTTTAACGGCACAAACCGTGAAATTCGCAACACACAATTTGGTGCAATGCGAGTAAAAGACGGCATTGTCGATTATTTTGAGCGTAAAGGTTTTGCTCGTCCAACAGTAGATAAAATCCGTCCAGATATTCGTTTACACGCCTATTTAAACCGTGAAGAGTTGATTATTTCTTTAGATTTAAGCGGTGAAGCTTTGCATATGCGTGGTTATCGTGAAGAAACGGGGAAAGCACCGTTGCGTGAAACCTTAGCTGCGGCGATTGTGTTGCGTTCGGGCTGGCAAAAAGGTTCGCCACTGGTCGATCCGATGTGTGGTTCGGGGACTTTGTTGATTGAAGCGGCTCAAATGCAAGCGAATATTGCCCCACAAATTAACCGTATCCACTGGGGATTTGATAGTTGGAAAGGACATCAGATCGAACTGTGGAAAACAGTTTGGCAAGAAGCGAAAGAGGGGGAAATCCTGCCCCCCTCCGCCTTCGGCACCTCCCCCCGCGAGCAGGAGGAGGGAAGCAATGTGCTGTTCTTCGGTTTTGACCTTGATCACCGAGTGTTACAAAAAGCTAAACAGAATGCGAAAAATGCAGGGGTAGCAGATTTAATTCAGTGGCAACAGGGCGATGTGTCGGCGTTGAAAAATCCGATTGCAGAGCAGGTGGGGACGGTGATTTGTAATCCGCCTTATGGTGAGCGATTAGGTACAACCCCAGCGTTAATTGCGTTGTATTCTGTCTTTGGGCAACGGTTAAAACAGCAATTTGCAGGTTGGAATGCATCTATTTTTAGTGGCGAACCTGAATTACTGAACTGCTTACGTCTGCGTTCAGCTCGTCAATTTAAGGCAAAGAACGGACCGCTTGAGTGTGTGCAGAAGAACTATTTGATCAGCGAAAATGCAGACAAGCGGTCAGATCTTGATGAAAATCTGCAATTTAGCCAAAACGCACAGGTTGCCCCTGATTTTGCTAATCGCTTAACCAAAAATATCAAGAAGATCGAAAAATGGGCGAAACAGCAAGGGCTTGATGCTTATCGTTTATACGATGCCGATCTGCCTGAATATAATTTAGCGGTGGATAGATATGGCGATCATATCGTGGTGCAAGAGTATGCCGCACCGAAAAATATTGATGAAAATAAAGCTCGCCAACGCCTGCTTGATGCGGTATCAGCAACCTTATATGTCACTGGTGTTGAAACAAATAAATTAGTCTTAAAAGTTCGCCAACGTCAAAAAGGGACTAATCAGTATGAGAAGCTGGCGAATAAAGGCGACTATTTCTTCGTGAATGAATATGGGGCGAAGCTATGGGTGAACTTGACGGATTACCTTGATACAGGCTTGTTCCTTGACCACCGCTTAACGCGTAAGATGGTTGGTGAAATGGCGAAAGGAAAAACCTTCCTAAATCTGTTTGCCTACACGGGTTCAGCAACGGTTCACGCTGCGTTAAACGGAGCAAAATCGACCACGACCGTAGATATGTCAAACACTTATCTCAACTGGGCGGAACAAAATCTTGAGCTGAACAATATTTCGTTACGAAATCACCGCTTGCATCAGGCAGATTGTTTGCAGTGGTTAGCGGATTGCCGTGAGCGTTTTGAGTTGATTTTTGTTGATCCGCCGACCTTTTCTAACTCAAAACGAATGGAAAACAGCTGGGACGTGCAACGTGATCATATTGCCTTGATGAAACAGTTGAAACGTATCTTAACGGCAAACGGCACTATCGTGTTCTCAAACAATAAACGTGGCTTTAAAATGGATTTTGACGGCTTGGCTGAATTAGGATTAACGGCGGAAAACATTTCGCACAAAACATTACCGTTAGATTTTGAGCGTAATCCGCATATTCATAACTGTTGGATTGTGAAACATTCGGAATAAATTATGTTAGATATTGTGTTATATGAACCTGAAATCCCACAAAACAGTGGGAATATTATCCGCCTTTGTGCAAACTGTGGTTTCCGTTTGCATATGATTGAGCCACTTGGCTTTGCTTGGGACGATAAAAAATTACGCCGTTCTGGGCTGGATTACCACGAGTTTGTCGATATTCAAAAATATAAAGACTTTGCTGATTTCCTTGAACGAGCAAAGCCGAAACGCCTTTTTGCTTTAACAACTAAAGGCGAGCTTAATCATAGCGACGTGCAGTACGAGCTGGGAGATTTTTTGATGTTCGGCCCTGAAAGCCGTGGGATACCGAAAGTGATTTTAGACAGTTTACCGATGTCACAAAAAATCCGTATCCCTATGTGTAAAGATAGCCGTAGTATGAACCTGTCTAATTCCGTTGCTGTTGTGGTGTACGAAGCGTGGCGACAGTTCGGATATCAAAATGCAGTGCCAAGGCAGCCAATTTAAGCAAAAGCCCTTAGTGAGAGCTAAGGGCTTTTTTATGGAAGATATCAATCTTTATTTATACTTCTTATGGTAAGCTTTTTTGATTGGACCTAACTGATTCAATACCGATTTCGCTTCATCAAGCTTACCTTCTTTTGCCAGTGTTTCTGCTTGCCCGACCATATCAATCACCTTTTGTAGCCCAGCTTGGTAATCTTGGAACTGACTGTCATTTAAACCTTTTGGGCGAGCATTTTGAGATGCTTTTGCTGCTTCAATAAAGGTTGGTGTATGTTTTAAAAATGTTTCGCTATCTGTTGCAGATGATAATACAGAGATCTGTTTATCCATCTGTTTCATTGATGTTTCAATGGAGTTAGCCAATACTGGTACTGTGATAGCTAAGATAGAGACAGCAAGTAAAGATTTGAGTTTTTTGTTCATGAAAGAACTCCCACAAGTAAATAAGTTAAGGGGTTAAGATTTCCACATCAATGTGGAGACATACTTTTTAATACACCGTCTTTAAACACAAAGTGGTGAATTAATGCGGCTACTGCGTGAACGCCTGCTAATCCAATGAAAGCATTAGCAAATAATTCATGAAGATCGCCGATTTCTATGTCACTTGTTTCAAGAAATGACATATCCAAGAGGGGGAGATTCATTCCAAAAAGGATATAGCTATCTGTTTTCTCAGATAACGCTAATAAGCCAGTCAGAGGAATAAGAATCATGCAGAGATATAATGCCACTTGCACTAGTTGGGCAAGTAGGTGTTGCCATTGAGGTAACGTATGAACAGGGATTTTTTTCTTTAAGAAAAGACGAACAGGCAAGCGGATAAGTAGTAATAGAGCAATAAGTAATCCACTTACAGCGTGAATTTCACCTTCAAAGCCATTTCTAACAGGATTTCCGCCAGTAATATAGGCAATAACGACCAATACAGCCATTAGCCAATGAAGTGTGATAATTGAAATAGGGTAACGTGTTTGCATAAATAAGCCTCTTTGTAATTTTTTGCTTATTAGACACGATAAATCTTAAAAATTTCTTAAGAAATAAAAAATTACCCTATTTCATAGAGAAATATTTAAATACGACTTCGATGTTCCACTCGAATATGGGTATGTTCTACCCCTTCCTGATGTTCGTAATCATATTTGAAACCACGTAATTTCACTTGAATGTTATTTTCTTGGGCATAAACATTGGTGAAATCTTCAAGTAGTTCTAAAACATCACTCGCAATATATAACGCTTTTTCTGCATTGATGGTGACTTTGGAGTTTGGTTGAATGTTCTTTAAGGTTTTCTTAATTGCCGCTTTATTCAAGAAAGAGACTTCTTCGCCTAATTCTAAAACGATTTCATCGGCTTCACTTAATTCTTCACGGCTTAAATAGTAAGCGCGTTTCATATTGCCGTGGAGAATAAAGAGAATACTGATGACTAAACCGATCCCAACCCCTTTTAATAAATCCAAAAAGACAACGGCAACCATTGTTGCAACAAAAGGAATAAATTGATAAATGCCTTTGTGCCAGAAATGTTTGTAATGTTTTGGATGGGTTAATTTAAAGCCAATTAGAATTAACACTGCTGCCAAAGTCGCAAGAGGAATTTGATTTAATAGCGTTGGGATAGAGATGACACAGATCAGCAATAAAATACCGTGAATAACGGCAGAGATTTTATGGGTTGCACCTGCACTTGCATTGGCTGATGAACGCACAATCACGGAAGTCATTGGCAATGCCCCAATACAAGAAGCAAGAATATTGGCAAAGCCTTGCACACGCAGTTCATGATTATTATCAGTAATTCTACGGTGCACATCTAAACGATCGGCAGCTTCAATGGAAAGTAGTGTTTCGACGGAAGCGACAACCGCAATCGTAATCCCAGTTACCCAAACGACACTGTTGGTAAATCCTGAAAAATTCGGACAACGAATTAAACTTTCTGCTTCTTCTAAAGAATGGGGAATTGGCAGTTGAACAAGCTGTGAATTTGGAATGGCTAAAGGCAAATTAAAATAAACAAAAAGGTTATTCAACAAAATGCCAACGATAACAGCAACAAGGGCTGACGGAAGTAACTTTATTTTTTTGAGTTTAGGGTGGTGATCCCAACCAATCATAATGGCGAGAGAAATGAGTGCGATAAGTAAAGAACCAACATGAATTTGGCTACTTTCGATTAATGCCAATAATGACTCATTACTTCCTAGAGCGTAAGGTAGCTGCTTAAGGATAATAAGCACCCCAATTCCAGCAAGCATACCTTCAATCACCGCAACAGGAATATAGTTTGTAATACTTCCTGCCCGTACAAAACCAAGGATAAACTGAACAACACCTGCAATTAACCCAGCACAGAGAAAGAGTTCAAAAGAACCTAGTTCTGTAATTGCTGCCAATACAATAGCAGCAAGCCCAGCAGCTGGACCTGAAACACTGATGTGTGATGTACTAAATGCACCAATAACGATTCCACCGACAATCCCAGAAAGAATACCCGCAAGCGGTGGTGCGCCTGATGCTAAAGCAATCCCTAAACAGAGCGGTAATGCTACTAAAAAAACAACTAAACCTGATGAAAAATTTTGTTTAAGCAACTTCCCTATACTTTGATTGATGATCATACAACACACCCAATAATAAAAAATTCTGCTTGTTATTCTATGCGCTTTTTCATTGAGAAAATTTGGCTTAAATCATAATTCTTTCATTCATTAAAATTATTCTGCAAGCAACATCTCTTTTAATCCACTTTGGCGCTGGATATTGGCTTTTACCGCTTGCTTCCAGGTCTTTTCATCACCAAAGAGCGTGAATTGAGATTTTGCTCTGGTAATTGCCGTATAAACGAGTTCTTTGGTTAATACGGGGGATGTATTTAGTGGCATTACTAAGAGCGTATGCGCAAACTCTGAACCTTGGGATTTGTGTACCGTCATAATATAAGCTGGCTCATAATCTGGTAAACGGCTCGGCAATATGTCGAGATGTTGCCCATTCTGCTGTGTTTCAAAATAGATACGCAGTGTACCTGATTCATCTGGCAACATTAAGCCAATATCGCCACTAAAAATATGTAAATGTGGCACATTTTCCGTAATGAGAATGGGTTTGCCAATGTAGCTCTCTCGGCTATGTTTAAAGTGGATATAACCTGCTTGTTGTAAGGCTTCTGCAATACGTTGATTTAATTGCTCAACACCAAGTTCACTGATACGTAATGCAGATAGGAAGCGAACTTTCTGAAAAGCGTCAAAAATATCACTAACGGATACCGCTTCGGGAGAATGCGTACGAACTTTTACTTTTTGTAAATAATCTTGATAGAGCTCAACGGCTTTGGTTGTGATCATATTGACACAGTGCTGAATCCATTGGGATTTTTCAGCAAATTCTGTCGGACTTGGGTACGTAAACAGTTTAAGATCGGTATATTCTGGATTTGCAAAAATTTGCCAAGATCTGACCGCTTGTTGTTCGTTGACCTGTGCTGCAAGCTGTCCAATACCTGAATGTGCATTGAAACGATAGCTATGACTTAAGTGACAAAGTGAATCACAGATGGTTGGAACCTTCGGTTTTTTGGGTGATTGGGAGTAGCCTGTTACTTGTTCAAGATAATGACAATGCTCGGCACTATAACCACGATTGATTAGCTCTCCAAGTTCCCCCATAGAATTTCCCGCTTCCACAGAAGCAAGCTGATCTTTATCTCCAAGCATCACTACTTTTGTATTGGGTCTCAGGGCATTAAAGAGCTTTTCCATCACAAAAATATCGATCATGGACGCTTCATCGACCACTAACAGATCTAAATGTAGTGGATTATTCACATGATAAAGGGGTAAATCCTGATTCGGTTTTATCCCAATCAGCGAGTGAATGGTAGAGGCTTGTGTTGGAATATTGGCTTTTAACTGTATTGGCAAGTCAAGGTTAAGCAGGCTTTGCGTAATTGACTCTTTTAAACGTGCAGCTGCTTTTCCTGTCGGTGCTGCAAGCGCAATTTTTAATGGGGGTAACTGCTGTTTGAGTTGCTTAAGTTGCAGTGCAGCAAGCAAGATCGCCACTGTTCTGGTTTTCCCTGTTCCCGGTCCACCTGAAATCAGGCTGAAATTTTTATTCAATGCCGTGGCAACGGCGATTTTTTGCCAATCAGTATTCTCTTGATGAGTAAAAAATTGATCGAGAATCTGCTTATCTAATTCAACATTTGCATTTTGTGGCACAGAACTGACCGCTTGTTTTAACAAATAAGCGATACGATTTTCGGCTTGCCAATAACGATAAAAATAGAGTCGTTGATTATGAAAGAGCAAAGGGGCAACCTGTGCAGAATCATGACTAAATGCGACATGGTTTTGTAATACTTGTTGCCATTCAAGCGGTGAGATTCCTTCAATTTTTTGCAAAATCTCTTGATAGAATGGACGACTTAAATTTTTGCCCTGTAAGCCAAAAGGGTTATTTGCCAAAGTAGAATCTAAACGAATACAGCTATGACCTTTCATCACACTATCTGAAACTAAAGCACTTAATAAAATCGCAAGATTTTGTTGTAACGGTGTGTAATCGTAAGATTGTTGCTGACGATCAATCATTTTGGCAAATTGGTAATTTAATTCAGAAATAATGTTTTCTGTTTTTAAATCGTGGAGTAGGGCTAACATAGACAAAATAACGATAGGAAATGAATGTCGAAAGTATATAAAAAAATCCACGCATTTGCGTGGATTTTTTATCGTCCCAGTAGATTATTCTACACGTAAGATACGGCAAGTATTTGTACCGCCTTCTTTTAACTCATCACCGTGAGTTAAAAGCACTAAGTCACCTGATACTAAGTAGCCTTGTTCTTTTAATAGTGCAAGGGCTTTTTTCGCACCTTCAATAGTGCGACTGTCTTGGTCATAGTGAACTGGTGTCACACCACGGTATAATGCACAGCGATTTAATGCTTGCTCGTTACGAGAAAGTGCGTAGATTGGTAAACCAGAGCTGATACGGCTCATTAATTTTGCTGTTTCGCCAGAGTTAGTTAAAGCGATAATTGCAGAAACGCCTTCTAAGTGGTTTGCGGTATACATTGCAGACATTGCTGTTGCTTCATCAATGCTTTCGAATTTACCTTCCATACGGTGGCGTGAAACATTGATGCTTGGCATTGTTTCAGCACCTAAACATACTTCTGCCATTGATTTTACTGTTTCAACAGGGTAGTCACCGTTTGCTGTTTCACCTGAAAGCATTACTGCGTCAGTACCATCTAATACTGCGTTTGCTACGTCCATTACTTCTGCACGGGTTGGCATTGGTTTTTTGATCATTGATTCCATCATTTGTGTTGCAGTAATTACAACACGGTTCAATTTGCGTGAACGACGGATAAGTTTTTTCTGTACGCCAACTAATGCAGCATCACCGATTTCAACACCTAAGTCACCACGTGCAACCATGATAACGTCTGCACCTAAAATGATGTCGTTCATTGCTTCTTCAGTAGCTACTGTTTCAGCACGTTCTACTTTAGCCACGATTTTGGTCTCTAAGCCCGCTTCTTTTGCTAATTGACGAGCATAGTTTAAATCTGCACTTGATTGTGGGAAAGATACCGCTAGGTAATCCACACCGATTTTTGCAGCTAATTTGATGTCTTCTTTATCTTTGTCTGTTAAGGCTGGTGCAGATAAACCACCGCCTAATTTGTTGATACCTTTGTTGTTTGATAATGGACCGCCCACGATAACTTCAGTAAATACTTTCGCTCCATCAATAGAAAGCACTTTTAATTGAACGTTACCGTCATCTAATAAAAGAATATCGCCTGGAACTACATCGTTTGGAAGGTTTTTATAGTCTAAACCAACCGCGTCTTGGTGACCTTCACCTTTTGGTAATTCTGCATCTAATGTAAATTTATCGCCGATATTTAAGAAAATTTTACCTTCTTTAAAGGTAGAAACACGGATTTTAGGGCCTTGTAAGTCACCTAAAATCGCCACGTGTTTGCCTAAACGTTTTGCAATTTCACGTACTTTTTCAGCACGACCAATATGATCTTCTGGCACACCGTGTGAGAAGTTCATACGAACCATATTTGCACCGGCGGCAATGATTTTTTCAAGCGTATTGCCACGATCGGTTGCTGGACCCATGGTACAAACGATTTTGGTTCTTCTTAGTTTACGAGACATGCTTAATTTTCTCCTGATTGAATTGTATAAATAATGAAATCTTTGATCACGTTGCTTGCAACGATAAAAAACGCCGTGCATTATACGCCCAAAAATGTTGAGTTTAAATAACGAATAGGAGATAACCGATGAATATTTGGGTAATGCGTCATGGTGAAGCGAGTTTTCATGCAAAAACTGACAATGAAAGACCCTTAACAGAAAAAGGGGAACAAATGGCATTTGAGCAAGGAACGAAATTAGGAAATGTATTTAATAATCAACAGGTTAAGTTAGATAAGATTCTGGTAAGCCCTTACCTTAGAGCGCAACAAACGCTAGAAAATGTATTGAAGGGAATACAAGCGGTCAGTTCTGTGCAAAGTTTTGCAAATATTCAAGAAACTTGGGATGGTATTACACCATCAGGAGATCCTGATGTGGTGATGGATTATTTACATTTCTTACGGGAAGAAGGGGCAAAAAATGTGCTGATTATTTCGCATTTACCCCTTGTCTTTGATTTAGTGTATGCGCTTACAAAGCAGAATGTGAATTTTTATCCTTCAGTTATCGCTGAAATGAAATGGCAAAATGTCCAAGGAGAACTCGTACAAATTATTTCTTATCAGTAAACAGTTAATTCAAAAAATGAGTGTTTATTTTATTTCTACTGGGTTTACAATGCGCATACAAGATGATGTTGATTTATCAACAAATATTAACTCACAGATTGAGGATAGATACTTATGTTATATATTAGAAAAGCAAATGAACGTGGGCACGCTAACCACGGTTGGCTAGATAGCTACCATACTTTTTCCTTCGCAAGTTACTACGACCCTAAGTTTATGGGATTTTCCGACTTACGTGTTATTAATGAAGATCGTGTGAAAGCAGGTTTTGGATTTGGAACTCACCCGCATAATAATATAGAAATTCTTTCCTACGTATTAGAAGGCACCATCGCCCATAAAGACAGTATGGGCAATGTAGAAGAACTTAAAGCAGGCGAGTTTCAGATTATGTCTGCGGGTACGGGATTAACACATTCAGAATACAACCCGAGTGATGTGGAAAATTTACATTTTTATCAAATTTGGATTGAGCCTAATGAGAGAAATATTGAGCCACGTTACGATCAAAAAGCATTTGAAGCTAAAAAAGGCGCAACCCTGATTCTTTCTCCAACCGCAGAAGATGGCTCTTTTAAAGTCTATCAAGATATGAAATTATGGCGTTATCAGTTAGATGCAAATAAAACTGAACAACTATCTTTAGACAGTAAGCGAAATTATTGGTTACAAGTGGTAAAAGGTGATTTTTCAATTAATGGTAGCCAAGTCTTTACAAGCGATGGAATTGCATTGAGTCAAGAAGATGTAGCCTTCATTGAAACTACAATGGATGTTGAGTTTTTATTATTTGATCTTGCTTAATTTAATAAAAGTGACATAGGGATTTTATATAGATGAGCAAAGGACGTTTTCTTTGCTCATTTTTCTTTCTTAAGGGTAAAAAAATTACGGCTACTGGCTAATACAAGCGGGTAGTTTTTATTAAAACTTTACAAGTTTAGGAATTAATTTGTAATAATTTTCTTTATATGGGATAAAAATATGAGCGTAGATAAAATT
The DNA here is from genome assembly GCF_901764975.1 of Actinobacillus indolicus. Classification (GTDB taxonomy): domain Bacteria; phylum Pseudomonadota; class Gammaproteobacteria; order Enterobacterales; family Pasteurellaceae; genus Glaesserella; species Glaesserella indolica_B. Next base: position 242,991 of record NZ_CABFKH010000001.1, read on the forward strand.
TTGGCAAAAACAAAAGATGTTGGCGGTATTCCTGTGGCTCGCTTATTACCACAACCACAACGTAGAACAGTGGGAGCTTGGTGTTTCTTAGATCACTCAGGTCCAGCGGAGTTTGAAGAAGATTCATTAGGTATGCAGGTTGGTTTGCATCCACATACGAATTTGCAGACATTCACTTGGATGTTAAAAGGCGAAGTTTGGCACCAAGATAGCTTAGGAAGTCGCCAATTAATTAAGCCGAAACAAGTCAATTTAATGACAGCGGGAACAGGGTCAAAATATGGAATTAGCCATACGGAACAAACACCTGAAGGTATCCACGATTTACACGCAGTGCAACTTTGGATTGCTTTGCCAATGAATCAAGAGATTAAACCGAACTTTGAACATTATCCTGAACTGCCAGAATGGCACGAAAATGGCATTAACTATATTTTAACCACAGGCAGTTATTTAGGCAGAAAAGCTCCGACAACGCAATTTAGCCAACTCGTTGGTGTGGATATGCAATTTAAGCAAGCTCAAACATTTGACATTGAAACTGTACCTACTTTTGAATACGGTATTTTGGTCTTAAAAGGTGAAGTCAAGGTGAATGGCGAGAGTTATCAAGCCGATGAACTTGCGGTGTTATTTGATTGCCAAAATGCAACGGGTGAATTAGAACTTTGGGCGGCAGAAGGAACGCATATTATGTTACTTGGCGGAGAACCACTGCCACATCCAACAGTCATTTGGTGGAACTTTGTTGCTGATAGCGTAGACGCGTTAGAAGAAGCAGTAAACGATTGGAATAACGGGCATTCTCGCTTTGGTGATATTAATTTGGAAGGAACGGTATTAAAACGTTTACCTGCACCATCTGTTCCTAAGAAATTAAAGGTTTAGATTGTTTTATCTAAATAACTCGGAGATAAGCTAGTCAATGATTGTTATGGCTTTTTGTCTATTCACAAGGATGCGAATCCTATTATTTTTTTGAGGTAAAAATATGGCAGCAGAAGGTGCGAGTCAATTAGTGAGTGTCGTTACACTCTTAGGAGCTGCAATTATTGCCGTTCCTATTTTTAAACGTTTAGGGCTGGGCTCTGTTCTAGGATATTTAGCGGCAGGCTTAGCCATTGGACCTTTTGGTTTAAAACTATTTTCAGATCCACAGTCGATTATTCATGTGGCTGAATTAGGTGTTGTGATGTTCCTTTTCATTATTGGTTTGGAAATGAAACCATCGCATTTATGGGGATTACGCCGTCAGATTTTCGGTTTAGGTAGTATGCAAGTGGTTGTTTGTGCAATTTTGCTAACCTTTGTCGGAATGAGTTTTGGCTACTCTTGGCAAGTATCCTTTGTTGGTGGAGCGGGATTTGTTTTAACCTCTACGGCAATAGTCATGCAAGTCTTGAGTGAACGCGGCGATATTGCCACACCAAGAGGGCAGAAAATGGTGTCGATCTTACTTTTCGAAGATCTCATTATTGTGCCGTTACTTGCGATTGTCACTTTCTTAGCACCAACAGATCCAAACCATATTGCAGATACTCAACCAGTATGGCAAAAAATTGGGATCGCAGGATTATCTGTTACTGCATTGGTCGTTGTCGGAATTTGGGTGCTAAATCCACTTTTCCGCTTACTTGCGAAAACTAAAATTCGTGAATTAATGACCGCAGCCGCACTCTTTGTCGTTTTAGGCTCTGCATTATTAATGGAAGAAGGTGGATTATCAACCGCAATGGGCGCATTTGTCGCAGGCGTTTTACTCTCTGAGTCAAGCTTCCGTCATCAGTTAGAAGCGGATGTTGAACCTTTTAGAGGATTATTGCTCGGTCTATTCTTCCTTGGCGTAGGTATGGCGTTAGACTTGAATGTTGTATTTGAAAACTGGGCACTAATTCTCTCTGCTGTGATTGCAATGATGGTAGTAAAATCGCTTTGTATTTTTGTAATTGCAAAACTTATGAAAAGTACAAATAGTGTTGCGGCAGATAGAGCTGTCATTATGGCGCAAGGTGGAGAATTTGCCTTCGTATTATATGCAGCAGCAACGGCACAAGGGGTTATTTCGCTAGAAGAACAAGCAAACCTCACGGCGATTGTTGTGCTTTCAATGATTTTTGCACCAATTACGATCATTCTACATAATAAATTTGTCGCTCCACGCTTAGCCGATAAAGTCGGAGAACGAGCCGATGATCATATTGAAGAACAGCACCCTGTTATTCTGGTGGGAATTGGTCGCTATGGACAAATTGTGAATCACGTATTAACCATGTCTGGTTACCATCCGACAATTATTGATTTGAATGAAGCTCAAGTGGAAGGCGCGAAAAAGTATGGTATTAAAAGCTATTATGGTAATGCTACGCGACCAGAGTTACTACATAATGCAGGTATTGAAACCGCTGAGTTATTGATTGTTGCAGTAGATGATAAACATCAGGCAACACATATTGTCGAATTGGCTCGCTCAATGAATCCCAATATTAAAATTATTGCACGTGCTTACGATCGTGTTCATGTCTTTGAGCTTTATAAAGCTGGTGCAGATAAGCAAATTCGCGAAACCTTTGACTCAGCGCTTCGTAATGGAAAAGCTGCATTAGAGATGCTTGGCGTAGAACCTGAAGTTGCGGATGAAATCTGTAAATATTACTTTGAAAGAGATCGTCATCGCGTGAAATTGATGGCAGAAGTATATGATCCGAAATTAGAACTCTTTAAAAACGAAGAAATGCGGAAAATTGCACTCGCTGAAGATCAAGAAACCATGCTTGAAATCCAAAATATTTTGGAAAGAGCAAGGGAAAATAAGGAATAGTAACTCTTTTCGATAAAGAGTAAGCGGTGGGATTTCTGCCAAATTTTGCAAATGCAAAAATTTGTGAAAATCCCACCGCTCTTTTATATCTCAATCCCCTAAACCAAGATGAATTTTAGTGGCGGTTGGGGTAAGATAGACGGTCGCTGTATTTGCTATTTAAGCAAGTTGGCGTCTGCAATACCATAAACTTAATCGAATTAACCCTTTTACCCAATGTACAAATACACCAAACTCACCCAGCACCTTAAACATTTGATTGAAACAGGCGAGTTGAAACCGCACGAGAAGTTGCCGTCTTTGCGAGATCAGGTGCAACGTTCGGGGTTGAGTTTGACGACGGTGTTAAACGCCTATCAAGAGTTAGAGGCTCAGGGGTTGATTTATTCGGTGCAAAAGAGCGGTTATTTTGTTGCACCTTTTTACCCATCTTCTCGTCCGCACGCCAACAGTGAAATTAGGTTGAACAAACAAGTCGAGATTAATTCGTTGGTGTTTCGTTATCTGAAATCCATTCAAGCTACGGATATTGTGTCTTTGGGGTCGCCTTTTCCGAGCCACGACTATCTCAATCCGCCCAAATTGCTACAAATTCTAAGCCGGCTTAGCCGTGATAGAACGCAGATTGAGCCACAGCCTGTGTTGTCGGGCAATGTGGAATTGCGTAAATTAATCGCTCAACGTTACCGCTTGCAAGGTATTCCTACGCAAGCCGATGATATTGTGATTACGTCCGGCTGTTTAGACGCTCTGAACCTTTCGCTACAAGCCTTAACGCAACAAGGCGATTATATTTTATTACAGCAGACGGTATTTTATGGGGCGTGGCAGATTGCGGAAAAGTTAGGCTTAAATGTTGTCACTTTGCCCGACCACCCAAGCGGTTTTGACCTTGTGGCATTTGAGCAAGCCTTACAGCGTTATCCGATCAAGGTTTGTTGGTTTATGCTGAACTGCCATAATCCATTAGGGTTTACCGTCAGCCCTGAAATCAAACAACGGATTGGGGAATTGTTGGCGCAATATCAAGTGCATTTAATTGAGGACGATGTGTATCAAGAGCTTTATTATCGGGGTGAAAAGCCCTTGCCGATGAAGGCGTTTGACGCACAAAACTGGGTGTTGCATTGTTCTTCTTTTTCTAAAATTCTAGGGGCAAATTTCCGTATCGGTTGGGTTCACGCAGGGCAATTTGCCGATAAAATCCAACATTTGCAACTGATGAGTACCATTTCCGCCAACGCTTTAATTCAACAAGCCTTGGTGGAATTTATCTCTAATCACCACTACGAAAAACATCTGCGAAATCTCCGCCGTCATTTAGAAAAAAACAAAAAGCAGTGTTTGGATTACCTACGTCAGCACTTGCCTGCAAGTTGTCCTATCGAACACCATAGCAGTGGCTATTTCCTTTGGATACACCTGCCCGAGCATTTGGATAGTATGCAGATTTATCAACAGTTACTCGAAGAAAAAATCAGCGTTAGCCCAAGTGGGCTTTTTACTTTGCCTACTTCACAGCATAAAGGGATTAGGGTTAATTGTTCTTATGCTTGGAGCCAAGAGATCGAACAGGCGTTAAGGGCTTTGGTGAGGGTGTTGAAGGCATAGAAATGAAGTATCACACTAGCAAAGAACAATATTCATATCTCAGACGAGCCAGATTAGGTTTAGTTTTCTCTATTTTATCGCTATAATGTCCAACCTCTCTTATTGTTAATATCCAATACAAGTGATTTATCCCTCAAATATTATTGAGATATATCACCAAATTCATATGAAACTATCCGAAAAAATCACCGATGCTTTTAGTCCCACAGGTACGTTAAGCCAAAATATTCAAGGTTTTCGTCCGCGAGATGCTCAGTTAGACATGGCACAAGCGGTCGGAAGAGCGGTGAAATTTGCAAAAAGTGCGGTGATTGAAGCGGGGACGGGAACGGGGAAAACCTTTGCCTATCTCGTGCCGGCGTTGCTATCGGGCAAAAAAACGATTATTTCTACGGGTTCTAAAAATCTGCAAGATCAGCTGTTTAATCGTGATTTACCGACCATTCAAAAAGCCTTGAAATATAAGGGAAAAGTGGCGTTGTTAAAAGGGCGTGCTAATTATCTCTGTTTAGAGCGGTTAGATCAGGTGATCGCAATGGGCGTGGTTGGCGATAAATCGGTGTTGGCGGATTTGGCGAAGGTGCGGAAATGGCATACGGGAACCAAAACTGGAGATTTGAGCGAATGTATCACCATTGCGGAAGATAGCCCGATTTTACCGCAATTGGTTTCGACGGCAGAAAGCTGTTTGGGGTCAGATTGCCCGAATTATAAAGAGTGTTATGTGGTTCAAGCTCGACGTAAGGCGTTGGAAGCCGATGTGGTTGTGGTGAACCATCACCTATTTTGTGCCGATATGGCGGTGAAAGAAACGGGCTTTGGCGAGTTAATTCCTGATGCAGAGTTGATTATTTTTGATGAAGCACATCAGTTGCCCGATATTGCCAGCCAGTACTTTGGACAATCGCTGACTTCTCGTCAATTATTTGATATTTGTAAAGACAGTAACATTGTTTATCGTACAGAATTGAAAGATCTTGCGCAGTTGGGCAAAGCGTCCGATCATCTACAAAAAGTCGTGCAGGATTTCCGTCTGTTGCTAGGGGACGGCAACAAGCGGGGCAATTTGCGTGAAATTTTGCAAGATCCGAAGGTGGTCGAAGGTTTTGCTAAGCTGAATGAGAACATTGATTTTTTGAGCGAAGTGGTAAAAAAATCGCTCGGTCGTTCAGAAACTTTGGACAAAATCTTTGAACGTTTGGCAGAAGTCAAAGCACAGTTAAAAAGATTGGGCGATACTAGTGTTGTCGGCTATTGTTATTGGTATGAAATCAATGGTCGTTCGTTCGGTTTGCACATTACGCCACTGACGGTCGCCGATAAATTCGGCGAACAGATGAGAGCAAACCAAGTCGGTTGGATTTTTACCTCGGCAACCCTTGAAGTCGGCGGAAAGTTCGACCATTTCTGCCAGCGACTAGGCATTGAGAATGCAGAACAGATGGTGTTACAAAGCCCGTTTGACTATGCACATCAGTCGTTGCTCTGTGTGCCACGTTATCTGCCTGATACCAATAAATCCCATACGCTAACGGAATTGGGGCAGTTGCTCAAGCCTGTGATTGAAGCAAATAATGGGCGTTGTTTTTTACTCTGTACGTCCTATTTTATGATGCGTGGTTTAGCGGATTTTTTACGCGAGCATAGTTCTCTCACGGTGTTGCTTCAAGGGGAAACCAGTAAAAGTCGTCTGCTTGAGAAGTTTATTGCAGAGCCAAATAGTGTACTGGTGGCAGCCCAAAGTTTCTGGGAAGGGATTGATGTACGGGGCGATGCGTTGTCGTTGGTGATTATTGACAAACTGCCTTTTACCGCACCCGATGAGCCATTGCTGAAAGCTCGAATGGAAGATTGTAAATTACAAGGTGGCGATCCGTTTAACGATATTCAAATTCCCGAAGCAGTGATTACCTTAAAACAAGGTGTGGGGCGTTTGATCCGAGATGTGACGGACAGGGGAGTGGTGATTATCTGTGATTCCCGCCTTGTGATGCGACAGTATGGTTCAACCTTTTTAAAAAGCCTACCTTCATCTAAGCGAACAAGGGATTTGGGTAAGGTAATAGAATTTTTGAAATTAAAATAAATGGGAAAGCAATATGTTAGTTAAAAGTTTACGTTTTATTGTGGCATTAACGTTGCTATTTCTTATGCTTTATTTAGGAAAGCTAATGAACTGGTTAATTCCAATCGGTATCGCTGAAAGTATTTGGGGATTACTGATTTTATTTACCTTATTAGTACTTAATGTGGTGAAAGTGGAATGGGTAATGCCTGCGACACGGCCATTATTACGTTATATGGTCCTCTTTTTCTTGCCGATTTGTGCTGGCATTATTGAGCAAGCCGAAATCCTTTCTTTACACCTTCACTCATTGGTTTTAGCAAATTTTGTGAGCACGGTGCTGTCATTAATTGTGATAGGTTATTTAGCTGAATGGTTATTTAGCAAGGAGGCGCAAGATGATGAATAATCTCGCTATTTATGCCTACTCACTTATTACGGTTCTTGTTTTTATTGTTGGCTTAAAAATCAGTAAAAGAGTTAAATCTGCGATTTTTAACCCTTTTATTGTCTCATTATTGCTACTCATTGCCGTATTACTGGTAACAAAAATTCCATTTGGTAGCTATTATCAAGGTAATTTGCCCCTCAATAGCCTACTGGGTGTTTCTGTTGTTGCTCTTGCCGTCCCTTTTTATGAACAGCTTCCTCAAATTCGTAAGCATTGGAAAAAAATCAGCATTATTGTGGTGATTGCCACCTTATTAACGATGTTGAGCGGTATTTTCTTGGCACTACTGTTTGGCGCAAGCAAAGAGATTATTGCTTCATTGTTGCCTAAATCTGTGACAACAGCGATTGCCATTTCGATCGCAAACGAGATTGGTGGGAGTTCAGCGATCAGCGCAGTAGCCGTAGCGATTGCAGGTATTATAGGATCTGCTTTTGGATTGACGATTTTACAATGGTTTAAAGTGGGAAATAGTCGAGCGATAGGGTTGAGTATCGGTGCGGTATCACACGCCTTAGGGACGGCGAGAATTATGTCTTATAGTGTTAAGGCTGGTAGTTATGCCTCTGTTTCATTAGTGCTTTGTGGGATCTTATCTTCTTTATTAGCTCCATTAGTATTTAAACTCGTGCTACAGATGTTCTTCTAAATTTGCAAAATTTTATGAAAATCAGACCGCTTGTCAGAGGGAAATTTGGTATAAACTTGATTTCCCTTTAGAATAGTGACTTCTTTGATTTCGAGATAATGAGAATGACAACAAAAAATCCTTTTTCCCTTGATGATATGACGCAAGATCAATCAACATGGCAGACCTTTAAGCGTTTATGGCCAATGATTTCCCCTTTTAAAATGGGGATTATTGTAGCGATGATTGCGATGATCTTTAATGCAGCGGCAGATGCTTATTTGATCACGATGTTACAGCCTTTGATTGATGAAGGCTTTGGTGAAGAAGAGCGTAGTTTTCTAAAAATCATGGCATTTATTGTGGTGGGATTGATTTTTGCGAGAGGTATTACTAGCTTTATTTCCGCTTATTGTTTGGCATGGGTATCGGGAAAGGTCGTGATGAATATGCGCCAAAAGGTATTTAAACATTTGATGTTTATGCCTGTGACATTTTTCGATCAAAACTCATCGGGTAAATTACTTTCGCGTATTACCTACGATTCTGAACAGATCGCTAGTTCTTCAGCCAATGCTTTACAGAGTGTAGTGCGAGAAGGAGTGTATATTATTTTCCTTGTAGCGACGATGTTTTATTTTAGTTGGCGTTTATCCTTAGTGCTTTTCTTGATTGGCCCAGTGATTGCGGTATTAATCCGAGTCGTGTCAAAACGCTTCCGTAAACTCAGCCGTAATATGCAAGAATCAATGGGAAGTATGACCGAAAGTGCGGAACAGATGTTGCGTGGGCATAAAGTGGTGTTATCCTTTGGTGGGCAGAAAGTCGAAGAAGAACGCTTTAACCATACCAGTAACGATATGCGTCGCAAAGGAATGAAAATGATGGCAGCAAGTGCGATTGCTGATCCGATTATTCAAGTGATCGCTTCTCTAGCTCTGGCTGTGGTACTTTTTGTGGCAGGGTCACCTGAAATTATCGGCGATGATTTAACGGCAGGGGAATTTGCTGCAGTTATCGGTGCATTAATGGGAATTTTACGCCCACTGAAAACCTTAACCAACGTTAATGCTCAGTTCCAACGTGGAATGGCGGCAAGTCAAACGCTCTTTACCTTATTTGATTTGCCAACAGAGAAAAATGAAGGGACTTATCAAGTTGAACGAGCAAAAGGCGATATTCGTTTTGAAAACGTGACTTTTACTTATTTTGGTAAAGAACAACCCGCTTTAAAAAATATCTCGTTTAATTTGCCAGCAGGAAAAACGTTAGCATTAGTTGGACGCTCTGGCTCTGGTAAATCGACGATTGCGAATTTGATTACTCGTTTTTATGAGATTGATTCGGGCAATATTTATCTTGATGATCATAAAATCCAAGAGTACACCTTAAATAATTTGCGTGAACAATGTGCGATTGTTTCTCAACAGGTTCATCTGTTTAACGACACCATTGCGAATAACATTGCCTATGCTGCCAAAGATAAATACAGCCGTGAGCAGATTGAGGCAGCAGCTAAAGCAGCTTATGCAATGGAATTTATCGAAAAAATGCCACAAGGCTTAGATACAGTGATTGGTGAAAATGGTGTGAACTTGTCAGGCGGACAGCGTCAGCGTTTGGCGATTGCCCGTGCCTTATTAAGAAATTCGCCTGTTTTAGTTTTAGATGAAGCCACTTCAGCGTTAGATACCGAATCAGAACGTGCGATTCAAGCAGCCCTTGATGAGCTACAAAAAGATCGTACCGTTTTAGTGATTGCCCACCGCTTGTCTACTATTGAAAATGCCGATGAAATTTTAGTGGTGGATCAGGGGCAGATTATTGAACGTGGATCACACAAAGCCTTGTTAGAAAAAGGCGGAGCTTATAAACAGTTGCATCAAATGCAGTTTAGTGAGTAATCCAATACCATCATATCGTAAAGCCGCTTTTCAGCGGCTTTCGTTTTTTAGTCAAATCGATCTGCAAGCAAAAACTGCAATACAGCGTCCATTCTTAAATGGGGGATTGGCTGATCAAAGTCGATTTTTTTCGGTTCAAACTGGTCAAACTCAAAGCGGTGGTTCTGCCAGTAATTGATGTCAGGTAAACGGTTTGGAACGCTACCTGGGTAGAGTGTGACCAGTTTTTTATCACTAGAGCGAACCCCACGGATCGCTTTGAAACTTTGTCCGTTTTGTGTGGCGATCACAGGCTCGGTCGCTCGGATAGCGGAAATCGCTTGGTAGCCTGTGTCAATACCTTCAAATTCAGCGTGTCGCCCCCCTTCTTGCACTAATTGTCGCATTAGGCTTTCTAAATTCGGTAGTTGGTCGCTGGTGATATGATCGGCTTTGGTGGCAACAAACAGTAACTTGTCGATATTCGATGAAAATAGGCGACTAAAAAGCGAGCGGTTGCCATAATGGAAATGTTTAAATAGCTGTTGTAAGCCTGTTTTCATTTCAATAAAGGCTTGATGACTGTGATTTAACGGGGTAAGGCAATCCGCTAAGATCACTTGGCGATCAAACTGTGAGAAGTAATCTTCATAAAATGGTTTGACGATTTTTTGTTGATAGTGGCGATAGCGTTTTTTCAGGGTGTGAAAAATGCTATGTTCAGGGCTTTTTTCTAGCTGTTCCCACTCATTTTCCGTTAAATCAAGCAGGGGGAAGAACTGATAGACAGGCGCACCCCGTTCGGTATTTGGCAGGACAAATCGCCCTGGTTGGATATATTGCATTCCAACTTCTTTGCATTTGAGTAGGTAAGCGGTGTAATCTTCACTTAATTTTGCAAGTTGGTTTTCGTCCGTTTTGGCGGTGAGATCGAGTTGTTTTACTTGAGCAAGCCAAGCCTGTGATAACTCTGCACGCTCGCCTTTGTGTACTAGCTGTTGATGTTGCGACCACTCTTTGAAACTTTGTGAGAGTAGCGGTAAATCTAATAACCATTCCCCAGGGTAATCAAAAATATCAAGATAGAGTGTACTCGTTTCTTTGAGATGGCGAAGCAGGCTATCTCGGCGTTGGTAGCGGATCGCAAGGCGAATTTCGCTGATCCCCGTAGTCGATGGACACCAAGTCGCAGGTTCGTTCTCGAAGCAGTGGCGGTTTTTGTCGTATTCAAAACGGGGAATGGTGAGATCGTGCTGTTCTACTCGTTTTACGGAAAGAATTTGTCCGTTTCGAGCAGGGGCAAATAGGTTTAAGTGGGCGTTGTCGCCTGTGCCGATGTGTAGCAGTTGATCGACAAAACTGGTGATGAATGCAGTTTTCCCACTGCGACTTAAGCCTGTTACGGCAAGGCGTAGGTGGTTGTCTAAACCACGTTGTACGAATTTGTGTAATTGATGTTGAATTTGATTAAACATATACCGAAAATTACCAGCCTAATGCTTTATGAGCAACGGCATTGCGAGCTATTGAAAAATGAGATAAACCAAATAAGGTAAGATTGCGAGCGACTTGCATAGGCAAGAATTCGCAACAAAAAATCGAAATCAGACCGCTTGTGCTTTGCATAATTCGGGCTTGGTCGGCTTGGCGGTGTTGTTCAAACTGTTGTAACCATTTGGCTTCGCCGAAATCTTCGTCTTGAGCAAAAGCTTGACCGACAAGGGTTGCCAGTTCAAACAGATCTCGCATTCCGAGATTGAACCCTTGCCCTGCCACTGGGTGTAGCAACTGGGACGCATTGCCGACAATGGCTAAACGGTGGTGAATATGGCTTTCGCTTTTTTGCGAAGAAAGGGGATAAACAAACCGCTTGCTGACTTGTAAAAATTTGCCGAGCTTCCAGCCGAATTGTTGTTGCAAGGCGTGTAAAAAGTTGCTGTCAGACATTGCCATTGCGTCTGTTGGATCTTCCATACACCAAACCAGCGACATCATTTTTTCATTGAGTGGCAATAAGGCAAAAGGCCCTTGTTTCGTGAAACGTTCAAAGGCGTGGTTTTGGTGTGGTTCAGACAGGATAACATTGGCGATAATGGCGGATTGTTGATAATCCTTGATAAATTGGGTGGTTACGCCACATTGTTGGGCAACTTGAGATTGAATACCGTCACAGGCAACCAACAATTTGGACGTTAATTGTGTCTCGCTATTTAGGGTAATGTGGCATTGCTGTTCTGTGCGTTCAATATGGCTGACGGTATCAGGGCAGAATAGCTGAATGTTGGGTTGCTTGGCGATTAATGCGGTCAGTTGCTCGCCCAGTTTGGCGAGTTCCACCACTACACCTAATTCGGATAAGCGTAATTCATCGGCTTTTAAGGTCGTTTTACCGAAATGTCCTTGATCTGAAACGTGAATTTGTTTGATGGGGGTAGCAATACGATAAACCAGTTGAGCTAAATTTTGTTCCGTGGCAAGCGGTCGAATTTGAGCTAATTTTTGCAAACTGCCGTAAGCAAGGGCGATTGAACGTGCGTCAAAACCGCCTTGCTCAGCATAGTTTGGCGTATTTTTTTCTACGATTGCAATTTGTAGTTGGTGTCCGCTTACTGAACTTAACGCTAAGGCAAGTACAGAACCTGTCACCGCACCGCCGACAATTATCACATCAATGTTTTGTTTCATATCTTATGTATTCTCAAAATTTAATGTAGGGACACACTGCGTGTGTCTGTCAAAACATCGCTACATTTCTCAAGGGAAGGACACACGCAGTGTGTCCCTACTTTTATTTTACCTCAATCAATGCCTTACCACTTTCCGCTTTTAATAATCTGCCGACAGGGTAAAGGGCGACATTGGCATTGTTTGCAATTTGTTTCACGCTTTCGACCGCTTGTGGCTTAACAGCAATCAATAAACCACCTGACGTTTGCGGATCACATAAAATCGCTTTTTGTTCATCACTTAACGGCGAAATCAGATGTCCGTAGCTGTCGAAATTACGGGTGGTTCCGCCTGGGACAGCCCCTTGAGTGATATACTCTTTGACACCGTCTAAGGTTTGGATTTGATCGAAATAGACTTCGGCACGCAAGTTTGAACCTTGACAGATTTCCGTTAAGTGTCCGAGCAAGCCAAAACCAGTGACATCGGTCATTGCGGTGATTTCATCGACTTTGGCAAATTCAGCACCGACCAAATTCATCTGACACATCACATCTCGTGCTAAATTTTGATGTTCAGGTTTTAATTTACCCTGTTTTTCCGCCGTAGTGAGTACTCCGATCCCAAGCGGTTTCGTGAGATATAAATCGCAGTCTGCTTGTGCTGATGCATTCTTTTTTACTTGCTCGGTGGAAATAATGCCTGTGACCGCTAAACCAAAAATAGGTTCAGGGGAGTCAATCGAGTGTCCGCCTGCTAACGCAATGCCTGCTTGTTGGCACGCAAAACGACCGCCATCAACAATTTTTTGTGCAACTTCGGCAGGTAACTTATTGATTGGAAAGCCTAAAATGGCAATCGCCATAATCGGTTTACCGCCCATTGCAAAAATATCACTGATTGCATTGGTTGCAGCAATTCGCCCAAAATCAAAAGGATCGTCCACAATCGGCATAAAGAAATCTGTGGTACTGACAACGCCGACACCGTTACCGATGTCATAGACCGCCGCGTCATCTTTGGTTTCATTACCGACTAACAAATTCGGGTCGATAAACTTCGCCTGTTCTGTGTGCAGAATTTGTTCAAGCACTTTTGGGGAAATTTTACAGCCACAGCCTGCACCGTGACTATATTGTGTTAAGCGAATGGGTTCGTTTTGCATAGTTGCCTCTCTGTTCTTATTTAACCTAAATAAAGATTACGAGATTGTACTCTTATTTGTAAAAAATTGACAGTAACCGACCGCTTGTAACTGTGGTAAACTATTTGCATTTTTTAGTAACTTGAACATATTATGCCAACAGTCAATCAATCCGCCCTTGTGCCTTATAGTGCCGAACAGATGTATCGCCTTGTTAATGACTATGAAAAATATCCGCAGTTTTTATCAGGCTGTGTGGGGGCAACGACCTTAAGTTTAGGCGACAATGAACTCAATGCAGAATTAGTCATTCAAAAATTGGGGATTAGCCAACGTTTTAGCACTCATAACACAATGATTCCGAATGAAAAAATCACCATGGAATTATTAAATGGACCATTCAAATATTTACACGGAGCTTGGATTTTTCAGCCGTTTGATGAACAGAGTTGCAAAATCAGCCTAAATTTAGAATTTGAATTTTCAAGCCCGATGATTGGTATGGTGTTTGGCAAAATTTTCAATGAATTAACGCTCAAAATGGTGAATGCGTTTAAACAGCGAGCAAAAGAGGTGTATGGTGTCTGATACGCAAAAAATCGTGGTGGAAGTGATTTACGCTTATCCTGAAAAATATTTTTATAAGAAAATGGAATTAGATAATCCGCTTTCTATTCAAAATGTGATTTTGCAATCAGGCGTATTGCAAAAACATACGGAAATTGACTTGAGAGAAAATAAAGTCGGTATTTTCAGCCGTCCTGCGAAATTGACAGATATAGTAGAAAATGGCGATCGTATTGAAATTTATCGTCCGTTAATTGCCGATCCTAAAGAGATTCGCCGTAAACGAGCGGAAGAGCAGAAGAAGTAAATACTCTCTCGAATTGGTAAAATTTTAATGAAATCTCACCGCTTGTGGTGAGATTTCGTATTTTATCTTTCCCGATATTTTGCAATTTAGGCTATAATACCGCAATTTTGCGTAAGATGTTCGCAAACCGATTTTAAATGAGGTTGTAATATGACTCCTGTTGTTGCCCTTGTGGGCAGACCTAACGTAGGAAAATCTACGTTATTTAACCGCTTAACTCGTACCCGTGATGCGTTAGTGGCTGATTTCCCTGGCTTAACCCGTGACCGTAAATATGGTCATGCGAATATTGCTGGACACGATTTTATTGTGATTGATACGGGCGGTATTGATGGCACGGAAGAAGGTGTCGAAGAGAAAATGGCGGAACAGTCGCTGTTAGCGATTGAAGAAGCCGATGTCGTGCTATTTTTAGTTGATGCTCGTGCTGGGTTATTGCCTGCGGACGTAGGTATTGCTCAATATTTGCGTCAGCGTGATAAAACAACCGTGGTGGTGGCAAATAAGACTGACGGCATTGATGCTGACTCACATATTGCGGAATTTTATCAGTTAGGTTTAGGTGAAGTAGAACCAATCGCTGCCGCACAAGGGCGTGGTGTGACACAGCTTATCGAACAGGTTTTAGCTCCCCTTGCGGAAAAATTAGACGCACAAGCGGTCGATTCCGATGAAAATGTTGCAGATGATGAACAAGATGAATGGGATAGCGATTTTGACTTTGATAATGAAGAAGATACGGCGTTATTAGATGAAGCATTGGAAGAGGATCAGGAAGAAGCCGACGATAAAAACATTAAGATTGCCATTGTAGGTCGTCCAAATGTGGGTAAATCGACACTGACTAACCGTATTTTAGGTGAAGAACGTGTGGTGGTTTACGATATGCCAGGAACGACGCGTGATTCGATCTATATCCCTATGGAACGTGATGGACAGCAATATACCATCATTGATACCGCAGGGGTGCGTAAGCGTGGTAAGGTGCATTTAGCGGTGGAGAAATTCTCGGTGATTAAAACCTTACAGGCGATCCAAGATGCGAATGTGGTTTTATTGACGATCGATGCTCGTGATGGTGTGTCTGATCAGGATTTATCGCTGTTGGGCTTTATTCTTAATGCAGGTAAGTCGTTGGTGATTGTTGTCAATAAATGGGACGGTTTATCACAGGATATTAAAGATAATGTGAAATCAGAGCTTGATCGCCGTTTAGATTTTATTGATTTTGCACGAGTGCATTTTATTTCCGCACTGCACGGTAGTGGCGTGGGTAACTTGTTTAGTTCAATCCAAGAAGCCTATCAATGTGCGACGAAGAAGATGACGACATCAATGCTAACCCGAATTTTGCAGTTAGCGACAGACGATCATCAGCCGCCGTTGGTAAATGGTCGCCGAGTGAAATTAAAATATGCGCACCCAGGTGGTTATAATCCGCCGATCATTGTGATCCACGGTAATCAAATTGAGAAGTTGCCTGACTCTTATAAGCGTTATTTGTCGAACTATTTCCGTAAGAGTTTGAAAATTATTGGTTCACCGATCCGTGTGTTGTTCCAAGAAGGAAACAACCCATTTGCAGGTAAGAAGAATAAATTGACCCCAAGCCAGTTGCGTAAACGTAAACGCTTGATGAAATTTATTAAGAAAAGTAAAAGATAAGAGATTGACGTTATGATGATGCAATATTCCCCGCAATTTAACAATGCAAAAGTATTGGTGCTTGGCGATGTGATGTTAGATCGCTATTGGTTCGGTGCCACTAACCGTATTTCCCCTGAAGCACCCGTGCCTGTTGTAAAGGTTCAGGAAAATGAAGATCGTGCAGGCGGAGCGGCAAACGTAGCAATGAATATTGCAAGCCTAAATGTGCCTGTCACTTTGCACGGTTTAGTCGGTAATGATGATGCAGGACGTGCGTTGGATAAACTGTTAAGCGAACATCGTATTCAAAATCAATGTGTTGCGGTAGATTCTCACCCAACGATCACTAAATTACGCATTCTTTCTCGCCATCAGCAATTATTGCGTTTAGATTTTGAAGAAGGTTTTCATAATGTAGATTGCCAAGCGTTACTTGCAAAATTAGCAGCAGAAGTTACCGCTTACGGTGCGTTGATCCTGTCAGATTATGGCAAGGGTACGCTTGATGCCGTTCAACAAATGATTCAAATTGCACGTCAAGCAAATGTGCCTGTGTTGATTGATCCGAAAGGAACGGATTTTGAGCGTTATCGTGGGGCAACACTGCTTACGCCAAATATGTCTGAATTTGAAGCGGTTGCAGGGCATTGTCGTGATGAAGA
Organism: Actinobacillus indolicus; assembly: GCF_901764975.1. GTDB lineage: Bacteria > Pseudomonadota > Gammaproteobacteria > Enterobacterales > Pasteurellaceae > Glaesserella > Glaesserella indolica_B. Next base: position 259,441 of record NZ_CABFKH010000001.1, read on the forward strand.
CGAGATCGTGGCTAAAGGCTTAAAAATGATAGCCGATTTTGATTTATCGGCATTGCTGATTACTCGCTCAGAAAAAGGGATGACGTTACTTCGCACAAATCAAGATCCATTCCATTTACCAACGCAAGCGAAAGAAGTTTATGATGTAACAGGGGCTGGTGATACGGTGATTAGTGTGTTAGCAACTGCGATTGCAGACGGTCGTTCTTTAGAAGAAGCGTGCTATTTAGCTAACGCAGCAGCTGGTGTTGTTGTTGGCAAATTAGGTACTTCTACCGTTAGCCCAAGTGAACTGGAACAAGCGATTCATCAACGTGCTGAAACGGGTTTTGGTGTTGTGTCTGAAGCAGAGTTGAAAGCAATTATTCAACAATCAAAAACACGTGGTGAAAAAATCGTGATGACCAACGGTTGCTTTGATATTCTTCACCCTGGGCATGTTTCTTATCTTGAAAATGCACGTAAATTAGGTGATCGTTTGATTGTTGCGGTGAATACCGATGAATCCGTCAAACGCTTAAAAGGGGAAAGTCGTCCGATTAATGATTTAGATGCACGAATGGCGGTGTTGGCTGGGCTTGCTTCGGTCGATTGGGTTGTGCCGTTTGGTGAAGATACGCCACAGCGTTTAATTGGGGAAATTTTGCCTGATTTATTGGTAAAAGGTGGTGATTATAAGCCAGAAGAGATTGCAGGTAGTCAAGAAGTTTGGGCAAATGGTGGCGAGGTTCGTGTACTCAACTTTGAGAACGGTTGTTCGACCACAAATGTAATTAAGAAAATTCAATCTTTGTGAACCTTTTGCTAAAATAGTCTTCTAAGTAGCAGGAATTTTTTATCTACAATATTCATAGGAAATTAAAATGAAGTTTACACAAGTAAAATCATTATTTATCGCAGGTTTTGCTTTATTTGCATTTTCTTCAGCTAATGCTGAAGAGCGAGTGGTCGCAACAGTGGATGGTTATCCCATTATGCAGAGCCAAGTAAAACAGGCTTTGGGTAAAAAAGCGAATACAGAAGCAAACCGTAAGGTGGCGTTAGATGCGGTAATTGATGATTTTGTCGTGCAACGTGCAATCCAAGAGTCTGGTATCAAGGTAAATTATGCTTATGTTGATCAGATGATTGAAAATATTGCGGCTCAGAATGGATTAACCTACGGTCAATTACTTGATGCTTTAGATTATCAAGGCATTAGTTTGAATCAGTATCGTCAACAATTAGCTCATCAAATTTTAATGGAACAAGTTCGTCAACAAAGCATTGGGAAAACAATCCAAGTTGAGCCACAACAGGTACAATCTTTAGCGAAAGAGCTATTAGATAAAGCCAAAACATCAGGAAAATTAAAAACGGTAACAGGTACTGAACACCGCGTTAGCCATATTTTAATTAAAACGACACCAATTTTAAATGATGCTCAAGCTAAAGCAAAATTAGCATCAATTGTGGCAGATATCAAAGCAGGTAAAACGACTTTTGAAGAGGCGGCAAAAGCAAATTCTGTGGACTACGCATCAGGCGCTGATGGCGGTGATTTAGGCTTTAATTTCTTAGATGTCTATGATCCAGCCTTTGCAAAAGTTGCACAAAAGAGCAAAGTTGGTGTGATTTCTGCACCATTTAAGTCTCAGTTTGGTTGGCATATTTTAAAAGTGACAGATACTCGTCAAGGTGATCGTACTGAAGATGCTTATTTACAGAAGGCTTATGAGCAACTTGTTGATAAACAAGCGCAAGCAGCATCAAAAGACTGGGTAAAAGCATTAAGAAGTAAATCTGACGTAAAATATTTCTAATTGATTTAAAAATAAAGAGCCTCGCTTATGCGGGGTTCTTTGCTTTATTTAATTTGTAAAAAATTGCGGGAATCTAACCGCTTGTAAGGTAATTAATGAGTTCAAATTCAAAAAAACATTTAGGGCATACAGCCCGTAAACGCTTTGGTCAAAACTTTTTACACGACCAAAACGTGATTCATAGTATTGTGGCGGCAATTAATCCACAGAAAGATCAGTTCCTAATAGAAATTGGCCCAGGCTTAGGGGCATTAACCGAGCCTGTGGCAGATCTTATTGATCATTTAACGGTGGTTGAACTAGACCGAGATTTAGCGGAACGTTTACGCCATCACCCTTTTTTACATCAAAAATTAACCGTGATTGAACAAGATGCGTTGCGTTTTGATTTCCGTACCTATTTTGATAGCCTAGCGTTAAACGGCAAAGCGGTCAAAGTGTTTGGTAACTTGCCTTACAACATTTCAACTCCGTTGATGTTCCATCTCTTTAAGTTCCACGATTTAATTCAAGATATGCACTTTATGTTGCAAAAAGAGGTGGTGAAACGTTTATGTGCAGCACCAAACAGTAAAGCCTACGGACGTTTAACGATTATGGCACAGTATTATTGCCAAGTGATGCCTGTGTTAGAAGTGCCGCCAACGGCATTCAAACCTGCCCCGAAAGTGGATTCTGCAGTCATTCGTTTAGTACCTTATAAAACGTTACCACATCCAGTCAAAGATATTTATTGGTTAAATCGCGTGACGACACAAGCCTTTAATCAACGCCGTAAAACATTACGCAATGCACTTTCTACCTTATTTAGTGCAGAGCAGTTAGAAGCGCTTGGAGTGGATTTGAATGCACGAGCAGAAAACTTATCTTTAGCAGATTATGCTCGATTAGCAAACTGGCTATGTGATAATCTGCCTGAACAACCCAATAATGAAATTGAATTTATCGATATAGATGAATAAGCAAAAAGGCATAACAATGAGTATCTTTGTTATGCCTTTGTTTTTGATAAGATGCTAAAGTATGTTTAATGAATAAACACAAAATAAACTGCGATAGCGACGATAAAACGATAAATCGCAAATGGAATAAATGAAATACGTTTAATAATATTTAAGAACGTTTTAATCGCAATTAACGCCACAATAAATGCCGTTACAAACCCAGTAGCAAACATAGGTAAGTCATTTAAGCTTAAGAAGCTTAAGCTTTTGTATAAATCTAATGTTGTCGCGCCTAACATCATTGGTACTGCAAGCATAAATGAATATTCCGCAGCTGCCTGACGACCAACCCCCATTAATAGGCCGCCAGAAATCGTTGCACCAGAACGTGAAAAACCAGGCCATAATGCTAAACATTGAAATAAACCAATACTAAATGCTTGTTTATAAGTCATTTGATCGACAGTATGCGCAGTAACGGTTGGACGCATTTTTTCTGCAATAATCAACAGAATACCGCCAATAATCAATGAATACATCACCATTTCTGGACTAAAGAGTGCTTTGATATTTTTATGAAAAATCAAACCTAGTACAACAGCAGGCACCATCCCTAATAGAATATGCGCAAGTGTTAAATGTGGTTGAGAATGGTCTGGCTTTTGTCCAAAATGGATACCAATCAACCCAAATAATTTACGCCAAAACATTACCACAACAGCAAGGATAGAGCCCAACTGAATAAACACTTCAAATGTCGCTGCTTTTTCCCCTTCAAATCCTAGTAAATGGCCAACAATAATCATGTGACCAGTTGATGAAACGGGTAAAAATTCGGTTAAACCTTCAACAATCCCTAGAATCACCGCAATAAATAATTCAGACATACTTCTTTCCTAAAAATAATTAAAAAAATAACCGTACTTTTAAACGTTAAAAGTACGATTGACACTGTGCATTATTTTATCCGAATTTTCTAAATTTAGCTAAGTTTTCTCATTTGAAAATGTCAGAAACCATGCATTCTATATAATAAATTAGCCTTCTCGGCAGTCTAACCAAGCTCTGCGTCCATTAGCATAATTTTTGTAATAAACGGAGTTATATTCTTTAGCAATTAAATCAACATAACCGCCTTGAATAGGATGATATGAACGATAAGTGACTTCAAAACGCGTACCACGAGCATTTAGCGATCTATTTTCAATATGGTCAAAAGGCTCTGCTTTTCCGCCATCAAGTTGGAAATAAATACCGAAATTATCTTTCAGGCGACTTTCTTTTGAGAGTGGAAAGTAAGTTGATAAGTAAGAATCCGAACCGGTTTCAAAATTTTTACAGGTATAGTAGTAACGCTTATAGTTTGTCGCATTTTGTAATTCAGCTTGGCTAATTTCATTTTTTAAATAGCCTGTTTTAACAGGAGTAGTTTGCTTTGGTGTACAAGCAAATAGCGTGATAAGGGTAGAAGTTAATAGAACCAGTTTTAATTTATTCATCATAAAAATTCCGAGAGAAGTAGAAAAATTCGGTGGTTATAGTAGCTGAAATCTGATGTTAAAACAAACTCTGTTGTCCAACCAAAAATTCAGGTGTGTCCTTCACTTGAAATCCATAGTTCTTCAAATAGCCTTTCAGACTTTCGATATTGTAGAATGAATGGCTGTTGGTGGTATTTTGAAAATAAAGATAAAGCTGATCAAATTCCGCTTTTCGCTGATTTAACAATGCCGCCAGTTGTTGTAATTCGGTTTCACTATAACGATAATCGTGGCGTTCTTTTGCCGATTGGTCTTTCCACCAGTGGGGATTACGACCGTGTAATCGTAGGTAAGCGGTGCGTTGGTTCGCATAAAACTGAAAGGTAGGCAAACCGATATTCTGCGGATAATCCACATTGCACCAAATGAGATTTCCCTTACCGTGAAAATAGTCCAGCACCGACTGCGTATGCCAACTGGCGTGGCGAAATTCAATGGCAAGGGGATAATTACTGAACCACGACACCAGCTCCGCCAGATAGTAACGGTTTGCGTGCTGGCGCTTGAAACTGGTTGGGAATTGCACAAATAAATTGGCTAAACAATGGTTATCGTGCAACGGCTGTAAGGCATCCAAAAACGCTCGAGCTTGCTCAGCAGTAGCGGTACGTTTATGGCTAAAATCTTGATGCAGTTTCACCGAAAATTTTAACCGCCCTTCCGCCTTTTCTAACATACCTTGTACCGCCTTATAACCAATCGGAGCGTGGAAGGTGCTGTTGATCTCAACGGTGTCGTAATGCTGGCTGTAAACCGACAAAAAATCTACTTTGTCCGTCCCAAACGGATAGAGCGTACCGACTAAATCCGTATCGCTATAACCTCCTGTGCCGATGTAGATGTGGGGTGTGTGCATTTTTAATATCTTGTTTTTGGCTATTTATCGAAATCGATATTTCCCTTTTCCTTGCCCTGCGACTTTTTCAATGACCTTCATTTCTAACATTTTCTTAATCAATTCCGATGATGCAGATGCGGAAAGATGAAGTGTATTCATCACATCTATTCGTGAAAAAATACGATTATCTAAAATTTGAGAAAGTGCGGTGATATGTTTCTGTGTTTTCTCTGAATGTCTTGTTTTTTCGTCAGGATTTTGCTCAATGTCTTGTTTTTTGTGTTTAATGTCCTGTTTTTGTTTTTCAATATCCTGTTTTTTAAGAAATTGATCGCTATGGATATGCAACTGGCGATTGCTTAGCAGATTGTTTTCGCCTAATAACAAATTACGCAGAAATAAAAGCAAGTATTCATTGGTTTCATAAACCCCTTTGGAGAGGTTGTTATAGTTTGCTCGCACCAACGCATTACGGAAATACCACGCATTTTCAGCAAAAATATCATTTGTAATATTAAATCCTAGTGTTTTTAAATACTTAATAAAAAACACAGCAGTAGTGCGAGTATTACCCTCTTCAAAAACGTGAATCTGCCATAAACGTGCAATAAATGTGGCTAAATGCGTCATAATTTCTTCAAGAGAAAGCCCACGATAACTAAAATTTTTCTCCTGAGATAAATCGTATTCCAAGGTATTTTTCAATTCAGACGCCATACCATATACTACCGTTTCCCCCTCTAACACCCATTCTTTTTTGGTAATGTTATAAGTACGGATTTGCCCAGCGTGAGAGTAAATATCTTTAAATAGATATTTATGAATGGCTAAATACTGATTGGCATTAAACGAAAAAGCAGGCTCTGATAGCAATTTTGCAATACGCACCGAAACTTTGTCCGCTTCTTCTGTGCGATTTTCGCTGGTTAATGACGGATTTTCTTCATAATATTGGCTAATCCATTGTTCTGCTGTATCAATGGAAATCTCACCTTCAATATTTTTAATCGCAGTGCTGATCAAATATTGAGACGGCTTTAATCCATCAACCTCTTGCAGCCCGATTGCCGTTTGCCAAGCGTAGCTCTTTTCCTTTTTATCCGCTTCGATATGGCGGATATATTCTTCAAAAGGATCTTTAGTCATTCTGTTTTTCCGTTGTGCAATATTTTGGGTAAATGTAACCGCTTGTGGAGGAAATGTCGAATGGAAATGAGGGATTTTTCAATGGAGATCACTAAATAGAAAATATAGAAATGGCTTACAAGAGGTTAAAATCGCTTTCAAAATTACAATTAAGTTAATTTGTAGAAGTTATCCGGAAATTCCGGATAACTGAATCGCCCACGGCTCACGCCGTGGGTTACGCATATTTAAATTTTAGCTTTGCTCTTTAAAGAATTTGAGAAATCTGGATCTATACTTAATAAGAAAGCTAACATTCCTTTGAATTTTTCAAGATCTTCTGAAGATAAAAGCTTTAAACTCGCTTTATGAGCTATAGCTCTTAATTGACGTTTTTTCTCTCTACCAATACTTATTTTTCCTTCGTTAGAAATTACTAGCCCAGTCAAAGTTCTATTATGTTTTTTCGATGTAAATACCGTTTTTTCCATATTGATTTGTAAGTTTTTAGGATAATTGACCTTGCTACAGATTTTTTCTATTTCGGGTGGAATAAGAAATAATATATTAGGAATATTAGTAGAAAAAGCCAAATCATCAGCATATCTAGTATAAGTAATTCCTTCTTTATTGCAAAATGCATTAATTTGTTCATCGAAATCGATCATTATTAGATTTGATATAAATGGGGATGTTGGTGCTCCAATTGACAAATAAAGATCATTATTCTTTTTGTTTCGGCAGAAAAAAATATTTGTAATATAGTCAACTTCGTCATCACTTAATTCTAATTTTCTTTCTTTCAAAAATAAATTGAAGTCATCGCTTTTTATAGAGTTAAAAAAATCTTTAAAGTCCATTTTCAAAAGATATTTTTTCTTAGCATGCGGTAAAGCAAAGTCTTTAATACTCTTATTTTTACTATATGCTATTGCAGCTGAATGACATTCGATAGTTGAGAAATATTTGTTAAGCACCCATCGTTGAAGTTTTTTTAGACTTCTTGTTGGCTCAGCTATTTCTCTTTCTCCACCATGCCTTTTCTGTATATTATAATGCTTATAACGATTAGGAGCTGTATTAATAAAGCTAATAGCCTCTTTTTCATTTAATAAAAATTCTTTTTTTAATAGTTCTAATAACATTTATAGCCCCTGTATAGTCAGTTTAAAATCAGAACGTTCAAATCTTTTAGGATGATCAGCTTGGTAGTCTAAACAGCTACTATAATCTTTAATATTCAAAGAAAAATATGTGTTTTTTCCTGATTTATGAATTTTTAGTAGTTCAAGAATATCTAAGATAAATATAATTTCATTTAGTTTATTATTATCTATTTCTATATTAAATTTATTTAATATATTCTTATAAAATTTTTTTGTTTGATTTGGGAATAGATCTAATAAATCTAAGAATAACAAAATTTTATGGTGTTTATTATTATAATCAAACCTTGTTTTACCACTATCTGTTGTTATAATTTCAAGAAAATGATCAGATATTTCTGTAAAAAGGTTATCCCAGTAATCTTTATCTTTATTATTTAGTTCATTATCTAAAGCCCATACATTATCAAGTTCTTCAGATATTTTATTTTCATTTATTTTAAAAATAGCTCCATAATTAAAAAAACTAGAATTTGATTGATTTATATATTTTTCTTGGACAATAACTAAAAGATTTTTATGTAATTCAGTAAAACAAGAAAACATTCCAATTTCAGTATATGCACCAACACTTTCAGAAAAAATTATCACTCCTTGTGAAATAGACGATATATCTAATTCAAAGTCAATTAGATTAGAGTATTTATCAAAATTCAGCCAATTTGGATATGATTCCGGAACAACTAGTCTATCAGATAAATAATGATTGCTTGTTTTACTCCATTGAATGAATTTTGCTCTGAAAGAATTAATGTTCTTGTAGGCAACATGATCTGTATGATAAGGATACAATGGATCTTTGATTTGCTCTATTTTTTTTATATCATCGCCACCAGAACCAAAAACCCAAATAAAAGGTAATTTTCCTTTTATTTGGGTCTTAGCAGGATTAATCAATTCAAGAAAAGTATCTTTAGCTTTATCCATTGTACTAACTACCTAAATAAGCGAGCTTAAGGAAAAATTTCCGAATGGCGAGGCGGGCGGAAATTTTTCCTTAAGCTCGCCATAAACGGAACAATTAATATGCAGTCTGGCGATACGCCCGACAATAGATAGAAAGGTCTACCAAAACGCGTAATTAGTGTTTACTATTATAATTTGAAATATCTATTTATCAAAGCAAAAAATGAAGAGTAATTGAAATACAGGTGCGTTTACACGCACCCTACATTTTTACTTCATCGCCACACCCAACCACTTCACCATCTCTCTCTGATCCCACCCCTTGCGTTTCGCATAATCGACCGCTTGATCTTCATCAATACGCCCTAACGTAAAATAATTACTCGCAGGGTGGGTGAAGTACCAGCCACAGACGCTTGCCGCAGGCCACATTGCGTAGCTTTCGGTGAGTTTCATTCCGATGCGTTGTTCCACTTCCAGTAAATCCCAGATGATCTGTTTTTCCGTGTGTTCTGGGCAGCTTGGGTAGCCTGGGGCTGGGCGGATGCCGATGTATTCTTCACGGATTAGGCGGTCGTTGTCTAAGCTTTCGTCCGTGTAACCCCACACTTTTGTGCGCAGTTCAAAGTGCAGATATTCCGCCATTGCTTCGGCTAAACGGTCGCCGACTGCTTGGAGCAAGATGGCGTTGTAGTCGTCCCCTGCGGCTTTGTAGCCTTCCACTAAGTCGTGTTCTTCAATCCCTGCACAAACGGCGAACATTCCGAACCAGTCCTGTTTGCCGCTGGCTTTGCTTGCGATAAAGTCGCTCAAGCAGAGATTGTACGGGCTTTTGCTGTTTCTGCCACGTTCGCTTTGTTGGCGGAGATTATAGACTTTGCCAGCCACTAAAGTGCGGTCAGCATTTTGATAGATTTCAATATCATCGCCCACACTGTTGGCTGGGAAAATGCCCATAATGCCGCTTGGGTTGAGCTTGTGATTTTGTTCTAATTCGTCCAACACTTTTTGCGCATCGTTCCACACTCGGCGAGCTTCTTCGCCGCCTTCAGGGTAGTCGAAGGCATCAGGATAGCCGCCCATTAAGCCCCATAAGCGGAAGAACGGCGACCAGTCGATAAATTTTCGTAAGGTCGCAATCGGTACGTTTTTATATTCCACAATGCCAGTCTGTTTTGGTGTTGGCACTTGGTAATCCGCCCATTCGCCACTGAACGCATCAAAGGCATTTTTGCGTGCATCTTCAATCGGCAACTGCTTGCGTGGGGCTTTTTTGTTGGCAAAAGCCTCTTGAATTTGCTCGTACTCTTTCTTCATTCGTTCCCACAGTTCCGCTTTGGTGTCCGGGTTCATCAATGCCGCACAAACCGTTACCGCACGAGAAGCGTTGGTAGTGTAAATGACTTCGTGTTTATATTTCGGATAAAGTTTAATCGCTGTATGCTCTTTGGAGGTGGTTGCTCCGCCGATAATGACAGGAATATTTAAATTCAAGCGGTTCATTTCGCCTAAGAAGTATTCCATTTCGTCAAGGGACGGCGTGATCAAACCGCTTAAGCCGATGATGTCCGCTTTTTCGTCAATCGCTGTTTGAATGATCTTATCCGCAGGCACCATTACGCCTAAGTCGATCACTTCAAAATTATTACATTGCAACACCACGCTCACAATATTTTTGCCGATGTCGTGCACGTCGCCTTTTACGGTAGCGATGACCACTTTACCGCTGGACGAGCCTTTTTGCTTGGTGGCGTTGATAAACGGCTCTAAATAGGCGACCGACTGTTTCATCACGCGAGCGGATTTCACCACTTGCGGTAGGAACATTTTGCCGTCACCGAACAAATCGCCCACCACGTCCATACCGTCCATTAGCGGTCCTTCGATCACTTCGAGCGGTGTCGGGAATTTTTGGCGAGCTTCTTCGGTATCTTCGATAATATAGTTGGTGATCCCTTTCACAAGGGCGTGTTTTAAGCGTTCTTCCACCGCCCAAGTACGCCATTCAGCAACACCGCTATCTTCATTGTTACTAGCGGTCACATTTCGGTATTTTTCTGCAATATCTAACAGGCGGTCAGTGGCATCAGGACGGCGATTTAGCACCGCATCTTCAATCACATCACGCAATTCCGGATCGAGATCGTCATAAATCGCCAGTTGCCCTGCGTTCACGATCCCCATATCCATTCCTTGCTTAATAGCGTGGTAAAGGAACACGGCGTGAATAGCCTCACGCATCACATTATTACCACGGAACGAGAAGGACACATTCGACACACCGCCCGAAATTTTGGCGTGCGGTAGGCTACGTTTAATGCGACCTGTGGCATTGATAAAGTCCACGCCGTAGTTATTGTGTTCTTCAATCCCCGTACCGATGGCAAAAATGTTCGGGTCGAAAATAATATCTTCAGGCGGAAAGCCCACTTGGTTCACGAGAATGTCGTAAGCTCGGGTACAGATTTCTACCTTGCGTTCTTCGGTGTCCGCTTGCCCCACTTCGTCAAATGCCATCACGACCACCGCCGCACCATAACGGCGAACCAGTTTTGCTTGGTGGATAAATTTTTCTTCGCCTTCTTTGAGGGAAATGGAGTTTACAATTCCCTTACCTTGCACCGACTGCAAGCCAGCTTCAATCACTTCCCATTTGGACGAGTCAATCATCACAGGCACTTTTGCCGCATCAGGTTCGGTCGCCATAATGTTAAGGAAACGGGTCATACATTTTTGCGAGTCGAGCAAGGCTTCGTCCATATTTACGTCAATGACTTGCGCGCCGTTTTCCACCTGATCGATAGCAATCTCAATGGCTTCGCTGAATTTTTCTTCTTTAATCAAACGCTTAAACTTCGCCGAGCCTGTTACGTTATTGCGTTCGCCCACGTTTACAAACAGGCTTTCATCATCAATGTTCAACGGCTCAAGCCCCGACAAACGCATTGCGGTTTTGATTTCAGGCAAGGCACGAGGTTTAATCCCAGCCACTACGTCCGCAAAGGCTTTGATATGTTCAGGCGTGGTGCCGCAACAGCCACCCACGATATTTAAGAAACCGCTTTCCGCCCACTCTTTTATGTGAGCTGCCATCTCGTCCGCCCCCAAATCGTAGCCGCCAAAGGCATTCGGCAAGCCGGCATTTGGGTGAACGGACACATAGGTTTCACAGATTTTCGACATCACTTCCACATAAGGGCGCAACTCTTTCGGCCCTAAGGCACAGTTCAAGCCAAAACTGAGCGGTTTTGCGTGGCGGAGTGAGTTGTAAAAGGCTTCGGTGGTTTGCCCCGAAAGGGTACGCCCAGAGGCATCGGTAATGGTTCCCGAAATCATAATCGGCAGTTCCACGCCCAGTTCTTCAAACACTTGGTCAATGGCAAAGGCAGCAGCTTTGGCGTTCAAGGTATCGAAGATGGTTTCGACCATAATGATGTCAGAACCGCCTTCAATTAAGCCTCGGGTCGCTTCCGCATAGGCATCGACTAATTCCATAAAGGTAATATTACGGAAACCGGGATCGTTCACATTTGGCGAAATCGAGGCGGTGCGGTTAGTTGGGCCGAGAATACCGGCTACAAAACGTGGTTTTTCAGGCGTGCTGTATTTATCCGCCGCAATGCGAGCCAGTTTTGCCCCTGCAAAATTCAGCTCATAAGCCACCGCTTGTAAGTCGTAATCCGCCTGTGCAATGGTGGTGGAACTGAACGTATTGGTTTCAATAATATCCGCCCCAGCTTCAAGGTATTTCTCGTGAATAGAGGAAATCACTAAAGGTTGGGTTAGGGTAAGCAGATCGTTGTTACCACGCAGATCCACGCTAGAATTTTTAAAACGCTCGCCACGGAAATCCGCTTCGGTCAGTTTAAATTGTTGGATCATCGTCCCCATCGCACCGTCTAAAATCAAGATACGTTGTGCAAGGGCGGTTTTTAATTGTTCAATTCGGTTGTGTTGCATAGGGTTTCCATATATAAAAATAGGTGTGAATAGAAGAGATAATATGGGGGAGTAGGGAATGTGTCAAATTTTCTCTTTTTTGTGAGATTTAATGGTGCAAGCGGTGAGATTCGGAGAGAATTTTGCAAATTTCTCGATGAATCCCACCGCTTTCCTTTTCCCTTTCCTGTAATTTTCAGGTACAATCCGCCGATTATTTTTCTTTTATCAATAACAATACAATAGGACATTTACTGCCCTTATGAAAATGCAGAACATTCGTAACTTTTCTATTATTGCTCACATTGACCACGGTAAATCGACTTTATCTGACCGCTTGATCCAAACTTGCGGTGGTTTGTCAGATCGTGAAATGGAAGCTCAAGTGTTAGACTCTATGGATCTTGAGCGTGAGCGTGGTATTACCATTAAAGCACAAAGTGTTACCTTAAATTATCAAGCAAAAGATGGTCAAACCTATCAGTTAAACTTTATTGATACGCCAGGACACGTCGATTTCTCTTATGAAGTTTCTCGTTCCCTAGCCGCCTGTGAAGGGGCGTTGTTGGTCGTTGATGCTGGACAAGGTGTGGAAGCACAAACCCTTGCTAACTGTTACACGGCGATTGAGATGGATTTGGAAGTCGTGCCGATTTTAAACAAAATCGACTTGCCTGCGGCGGATCCTGAGCGTGTTGCAGAAGAGATTGAAGATATTGTCGGGATCGATGCGATGGAAGCGGTGCGTTGCTCAGCAAAAACTGGCGTGGGTATCGATCTCGTTTTAGAAGAAATTGTGGCGAAAATTCCAGCCCCTGAAGGCGATCCTAATGCACCGTTGCAAGCCTTGATTATTGACTCGTGGTTCGATAACTATTTAGGCGTGGTTTCCCTTGTGCGTGTCAAAAATGGGGTGTTGAAAAAAGGCGATAAAATTAAGGTAATGAGTACAGGACAGTCTTATCAAGTGGATCGTCTCGGTATTTTCACGCCAAAACAAGTGGATACTACGGAATTAAAAACAGGCGAAGTAGGTTGGGTGGTCTGTGCGATTAAAGATATTTTAGGCGCACCGGTTGGGGATACTTTAACCCATCATCACAACCCTGCAAGCGAAGTGTTACCAGGCTTTAAAAAAGTAAAACCGCAAGTTTATGCAGGCTTGTTCCCGATTAGCTCTGATGATTACGAAGCGTTCCGTGATGCATTGGCAAAATTGAGTTTGAATGATGCGTCGCTTTTCTATGAGCCAGAAAACTCAACAGCATTAGGTTTCGGATTCCGCTGTGGTTTCTTAGGTTTGTTGCATATGGAGATCATTCAAGAGCGTTTAGAGCGTGAGTATGATTTGGATCTGATTACTACAGCACCGACGGTAGTCTATGAAGTGGAGCAAACCAATGGTGAAGTTATCTATGTCGATAGCCCGTCGAAGTTACCTGCGATTAACAATATTTCGGAAATTCGTGAGCCGATTGCAGAGTGTAATATGCTTGTACCACAAGAGTTTTTAGGGAATGTGATTACCTTATGTGTGGAGAAGCGTGGTGTGCAGACAAATATGGTTTACCACGGTAACCAAATCGCATTAACCTATGAAATTCCGATGGGTGAAGTGGTGTTGGATTTCTTCGACCGCTTAAAATCGACTTCGCGTGGTTATGCGTCGTTGGATTATGGTTTCAAACGTTTCCAGTCAGCAGATATGGTGCGTGTGGATATTATGATCAATGGTGAGCGTGTTGATGCGTTAGCGTTAATCGTCCACAAAGCCAACGCCCCTTATCGTGGTCGTGAGTTAGTGGAAAAAATGAAAGAGTTAATTCCACGTCAGCAGTTTGATATTGCGATCCAAGCGGCGATTGGTAACCATATTATCGCTCGTTCGACGGTGAAACAGCTTCGTAAAAACGTATTGGCGAAATGTTACGGTGGTGACGTAAGCCGTAAGAAAAAACTGTTGCAGAAGCAGAAAGAAGGTAAAAAACGGATGAAATCTTTAGGTAACGTGGAAGTGCCACAAGAAGCGTTCTTAGCGATTTTGCACGTTGGGAAGGATTAACGATAATCCCCCCTCAGCCTTCGGCAGCTCCCCCCGCAAGCAGGGGGAGCGATTAGATTAAGGAGAAGAGAAAACAGATGAGCAATATTTTAACCATTGGTTTTATTGCAGTATTGTACGGTGTTTGGAGGGTGTTGGATTCAATGCAACTGCCAAATACAATTTCCATTATATTAGTAGGTTTGGTCGTTATTTGTGGTGGCTTTTGGTCGTTTTACAAATTTAGTGCTGAACCTCGCCGCTTGCGTGCGATTGAGCGTGAAGAAAAGCGTTTAGGCAAACCGCTCTCAGCAGAAGAAAAAGCCGCAATTCAACCTCGTTCATTAGTGGGGGATTTTTTTGCATCACTATTTGGGGTGTTGGCATTAGTCACTATTTTACGTTCATTTATTTTTGAGCCGTTCCAAATTCCAAGCGGTTCAATGGAGCCAACATTACGCGTGGGTGATTTTCTGTTAGTGAATAAATTTACTTATGGAATTAAAGACCCGATTTGGCAAAACACACTTGTTCCGATGGGCAAGCCTGAGCGTGGGGATATTGTGGTATTTAAAGCACCAAAACAACCACATATTGATTATATTAAGCGTGTTGTGGGTGTCGGTGGCGACCGTGTGAAATATGATTTCCATACCCGTAATTTAACCGTTGTTCACGGTGACTCAGGCAAAGAAGTGGTGTTTAAATACGAAGGCGGTACACCAAATCCTGACTTTTTCTACCACGGTGAAATGCAAGTTGAACGTACCGAAATTGGTGATGTTACTCACCAAATTTTAAATAATCCGCACGCTTTTAACTACGAGCCTTATTTCTTCAAACAAGATGGTATTCCTGCTGGGGAATGGGTTGTGCCAGAAGGGCATTATTTTGTGATGGGGGATAACCGTGATAACAGCGAAGACAGTCGTTTCTGGGGATTTGTCCCTGAAAAGAATATGGTCGGTAAAGCAAGTGTTATTTGGTTAAGCCTTGATAAGAAACCGAACGAATTTCCAAGCGGATTACGTTTTGAGAGAATGTTTACGGCGATTAAATAATAACGTTACTCTCCCACACTTGTAGGGGAGAGACAGCTCAAAATAGCGTAAGGCTATTTTGAGCAGAGAGGGCAAACAAGCGGTAAGATTTTATAAAAAATTTGCAAAGCCCTCTCCCTCCGAAAATCCTACGGATTTTCTCCACCCTCTCCCGCAAGCGGGCGAGGGAAAGAATTAAAATGACAAATAAACTTATGCAATTAGAACGATTACAGAAAAAATTAGGTTATCAATTTGTTAACCTAGATTACCTCACCCAAGCCCTCACTCATCGCAGTGCTGCGTCAAAAAATAATGAACGCCTTGAGTTTCTTGGCGATTCCATCTTAAATTTTGCCATTGGTAAAGCCTTATATGAAAAATTCCCGAAAGCGGATGAAGGGGAATTAAGCCGTATGCGTGCAGCATTGGTGAAAGAACAAACCCTTGCGGTTGTTGCTCGTCAGTTTGAATTGGGCGAGTATATGAAATTAGGGGCTGGAGAATTAAAAAGTGGTGGCTATCGTCGAGAGTCCATTTTATCCGATTGTGTAGAAGCGATTATTGCAGCGGTATATTTAGACGCTGGGATTGATCGGGCGATAGAGCGTGTGCATTGTTGGTATCAACAACTTCTGAATGATATGCAACCAGGCGAAGCTCAAAAAGATCCGAAAACTCGTCTGCAAGAGTATCTACAAGGGCGTAAGCTACCGCTACCGACTTACGAAGTGATTGATATTAAAGGTGAAGCCCATAACCAAACTTTTAAAGTGAGTTGTAAAGTTGAAAAAGTCGATGAAATCTTTATCGGCAATGGTACAAGCCGTCGCAAAGCTGAACAAGATGCCGCATTGCAGGTGATAAAGGTTTTGGGAATAAAATAATATTTTTAAGAGAACAAAATAATGACAGAACAAAAAACATATTGTGGCTTTATTGCCATTGTTGGTCGCCCAAACGTAGGGAAATCAACACTATTAAACAAAATTTTAGGGCAGAAAATTTCGATTACATCTCGCAAAGCTCAGACAACACGCCACCGTATTTTAGGGATTAAAACTGAAGGGGCGTATCAAGAGATTTATGTCGATACTCCAGGGCTTCATATTGAAGAAAAACGAGCGATTAACCGTTTGATGAATCGTGCGGCAGCCAGTGCGATTGGTGATGTCGATATGGTGATTTTTGTGGTAGAAGGTACGAAATGGACGGACGATGATGAGATGGTACTCAATAAATTGCGTTCGACCAAAGCCCCTGTGATTTTAGCGATTAACAAAGTGGATAATATCAAGGAAAAAGAAGAATTATTGCCACATCTGACCGCTTTATCGCAGAAATTCCCATTTAAAGAGATCATTCCGATTTCAGCTCAACGAGGCAAAAACGTACATATTTTAGAGAAATTTGTGCGAGAGTCGCTCAAAGAAGGCATTCATCACTATCCTGAAGATTATGTCACCGACCGTTCGCAACGTTTTATGGCGTCAGAAATTATCCGTGAAAAATTAATGCGTTTTATGGGTGAAGAGTTGCCTTATTCGGTGACGGTTGAAATTGAGCAATTTAAAACCAACGAACGTGGTACTTATGAAATCAACGGTTTAATTTTAGTGGAACGTGAAGGGCAGAAAAAAATGGTGATCGGTAACAAAGGTCAGAAGATCAAAGTGATCGGCACCGAAGCTCGTGCGGATATGGAACGCCTATTTGATAATAAAGTTCACCTTGAATTGTGGGTGAAAGTCAAAGCAGGCTGGGCAGACGATGAACGTGCGTTAAGAAGTTTGGGTTATATTGACGAATAATGATCGAACAGTGGCAACGTGGCTTTGTGCTACATCGCAGAGAGTACAGTGAAAGTAGTTTGCTCGTTGATTTTTTCACTGAAAATCACGGGCGAATTACTTTACTTGCCAAAGGGGCAAGACGACCACGTTCGCCATTGAAATCTGTTCTTCAACCCTTTACCCCCTTACTGCTGAAATGGACGGGTAAAGGCGATCTCAAAACACTTACCAAAGCTGAACCTGCATCTTTAACCCTCCCGATGCAAACGCTGGCACTGTATAGCGGTTTTTATGTCAATGAAGTCCTTGCAAGAGTTTTGGAAAATCACACCGCTTACCCTGAATTATTTCAGCATTATCTACACTGTATGACAAAGTTGGCAAGCCAGCCAAACGAGATCGAACCGATCTTACGCACCTTTGAATTTCAAACACTCAAAGCGTTAGGTTATGGGGTTGATTTTTGTCATTGTGCAGCAACAGGTAAGCCTGTCGATCCCAAAATGAGCTATCAATTTAGAGAAAATGAAGGCTTTATTGCCTCTTTATTACAAAATAACTATACCTTTATCGGCAAAGATTTATTAGCTTTTGCGGAAATGGATTTTTCAGAGAAAGAAACTTTACAGTCGGCAAAACGCTTTACTCGCATTGCCTTGAAACCCTATTTGGGATCAGCTCCGCTGAAAAGCCGAGAGCTGTTTCAGTCGGTGTTGCCGAATAGGTTGAAAGGTGGATAATTATTTCTCGATCCCTTTCTTAATCATCTCTTCAAAAAACGGATAATCCACTAAAAACGCATCGTGTCCAAAGTCGGAATGAAATTCGTAAAAATCAACGGCAACACCTGCATTTTCTAAACGCTGTTTGCTTTTATGTAGGTCAATCTGTTTAAAGAGTTGATCACTCGTCACACCAACAAGGGTGTAATTCGCTTTAATGCGGCTTAGTGCTTCTTGCTCGTTTGCATAGGTTAAAGTGGGGTCATAGAGATCTAAGGCTCTTAATAGGCGTAAGTAACTATTGGCATCAAAGCGATCTAGAAATTTGACCCCTTGATAGCTGAGATACGATTCTACTTGGAAATGATCACCCCAAATTGTTCCTGTCTGTTTCACTTCTCGTCCAAAGGCTTTGGTAAGTTGTATATCGGTGCGGTAGGTGAGCATACCGAGCATTCGGGCGATTTTTAAACCGTTATCTGGGGGCGTACTTCCATAATAATCGCCGTTGTTAAAATGGGGATCGTTTATCACCGCTTGTCGCATAACGTGATTAAAGCCTATCGCTTCTGCACTCAAAGTAAGAGAAGAACAGAGATTAACCACATTTCTCACCTGCTCTGGATAATCAATCGCCCACTGTGTCGCTTGCATTCCGCCAAAAGAGCCACCCACGACCGCTTGTAGTTGAGTAATACCAAGTTTATCGATCAAGGCTTTTTGCACTTTCACAATATCTTGTACGGTGATAACGGGAAATTGACTGCCGTAGGGTTTATTTGTATTTGGATTGATAGACGCAGGACCTGTCGTACCTTTGCAACCACCAAGCACATTCGAGCAGATAAAAAAGTATTTATCGGTATCAAAAGCTAATCCTGCACCGATAAAATCTTGCCACCAGCCTTTATCCGCAGGCGGTGCATAATAGGGTTCGGCATCACCCGTTAAAGCGTGGCACAACAATACAGCATTGCTTTTTTCCGCATTCAATGTGCCATAGGTTTGGTAAGCGACATTGATAGGCGAAAGTGTTCCGCCTAAAGCAAGCTCTAGGGGAATATCATCAAAAAGAGTAATCTGCTGTGCCATAAAAATCCTTGCAAAAAACGGTAAAAAAGCGACCGCTTGTCTTTGAATAGCTTCAAGTTTACGAATAGGAAATCATTTCGTCAAGAAATTTTAGACATCTAAACGTCTAGATTTTTAAATGGCTAAATGCAAGCGGTCAGATTTAACCAATTTTTTACAAATAAGTTGTTTTTATTCAGTTTTTATCTGTTTATACTCCTGTACTGTTTAATATGATCAGCTTATTATTCATCATAAAGGGGAGGTAAAATGGACTATTTAGATAGGTTACTTGAATTTGCCAATATTAAAGGCGAAATCAATGTGCTATGTCGTTTTAATGGCAGTTGGCAATTAAACCACCCACAAAATAGAGATCTCTTAGGCGTGTTTCACATTATTTCAAAGGGGCAATGCTGTTTACGTTTGGAAGAGCAATGTTATCATCTTAAGGAAGGCGATGTTTTCTTCTTACCTTATGGCTCCGCACACATTATAGAAAAAGAGGTTGAAGCCGAACCAGATCCACTGAGAATTGATATACAACAGGAGTATGGCGCATTTACACTGTGTGCAAACAACCACCTAGTACATGATTTTGAAATGTTTTGTGGTTATTTTCATTATTCCAGCCCATTATCTCGTTCTTTCATTTCTTTACCTCAATGGTATTTATCTACAGAAAATCACTCTATTCTGTCGCTATTAGCTATATTGCGCCAGGAAGCAACTCCTGCGTTAGGTGGAAAAGCGGTTGTTAATGCTTTGTCTAATGTATTGTTTACTTATTTAATTCGTGATTATTTGGCACATCATCAGGTGAAAGAAGGTATTTTAGCGGCATTGCAAGATAACCGTTTAAGCTGTGCGGTCAATGCGATGTTGGAGGATCCTGCTCAAGAGTGGACGATGGAAAGCCTTGCTGAGCGTTGTGCAATGTCAAGGGCGACGTTCATTAAGCAATTTAAAGAGAAAACGGGGATGTTGGCAGGACAATTTTTAACGGAACTACGAATGCAGAAAGCAGAGAGTTTGTTGAAATGCAGCAAAAAAAGTATCCAACAAATCGCGGCAGAGGTAGGATATAGCTCAGAAGCGCATTTTAGCAAGACATTCAAGCGGTATTATCACTGTTCGCCAAGTCAGTTTAGATCTTAGATTTCCTATCTACCTTCCCCATAAACAGGGGAAGGTAAGTTAGAGAAACACTATGTCTGTTAGCCCCCTAACGCTTTCAATCCCACCGTCATATGTAATCCGTAAAACAAGGTTCTACCGAGTAATTCACCGATCAGGATTAACGCAAATCCGCTGAAGCTGATGAGTGTAGTGCGTTTTTTCAGTGCTACAAGCAATAAGACAATACCGACAACAATCAATCCAAAACGGATAAAGGTAATAGTGAGATAATCAGGTACGAGATCTAATGCAGTGAAGATTGCCGTTTTTACCCCTGTGAGATATTGATAGTTCAAGTAGGTGCTAATTGCAGTGGCAATCGCCCCAACGATTGCAATACCGACAAAGGCTTTTTGTAAATGTTCACCACAACGTACCGCTTGTAATAAGCCAACCGTCAAAGCAGAACCAGCTAATACAGCCGTTAAGAAAAACGATACGGGCGTATAGACGCTATTCCACGTCGGCACGGTTGGGATTAGGTAGAGTTTTGCCATTGCCCCGATAAAAATTAAACCTGAAATAGCAACCACTACACGCCCTAACGGTTGCCACGCTGTTGGTAGTTTGTGTTCAATAGATGAAACAAAGCTAACAAGCGGTAAGTTTGGGCGATCTTTTTGCAAATAACGGCTGACTGCTAATGCCCAGTAAGCACCACCAAGGGCAAAGAATAGTGAGCCAGTGGCGATTTCATTACTTAAATCAGACGCACCAACACGGTTTAACGCATTAAATGCTCGTTCAGGTGAACCTAAGTGAGTGGTGGACGCAATAAAGCCGATTGCCATTAATACCCAAAGGGCTGTCATAATGTAATGGATTTTGTTTGCTGCTGTTTTACCTTGTGCTGTCGCAAGCAGTAAGCTAAGTGCAATAAATGCCCCAACAACTGTTTGAGCCAGTACGGTAAAAAAGACTAAGGGTAATTCGTGTAATCCAGCACCCATTTTATACCTCCTTCGG
This sequence comes from Actinobacillus indolicus, assembly GCF_901764975.1. Lineage (GTDB taxonomy): Bacteria > Pseudomonadota > Gammaproteobacteria > Enterobacterales > Pasteurellaceae > Glaesserella > Glaesserella indolica_B. The sequence continues at coordinate 280,514 of NZ_CABFKH010000001.1, forward strand.
ATTGGCTAAGAAACCGCCTTGATAGTTGGTCGGTTTAGCGTTGTTATTTAAACGTAATGCAATGTTCGGCTGGGTGTAGCTCGAATCTGGTAACGGGGCGACATCACGAATTTCACCATATTTTGCTTTAAGTTCATCCATCGGCAATAGATCTAACGCACGCAATGGGCAAGATTCTACGCACATTGGTTTTAAACCTTGTTCAACTCGTTCAAAACAGCCGTCGCATTTGGTCATTCTGCCTAGTTGTTGGTTAAATTGTGGTGCACCGTAAGGGCAAGCCATTGAGCAATATTGACAACCGATACAAACTTCTTGATTAACTACCACAAAGCCGTCTTCACGTTTATGCATTGCACCGCTTGGGCAAACGCTCGCACAAGCGGGATTGTCGCAATGGTTACAGGAAATCGACAGATAATAAGAGAATACATCTTGCGTCCACGCATCGCCCTGTTGTTTCCAACCGCCACCGCAGTATTCGTAAATACGGCGGAAGCTCACATCGGGGGTTAAATCTTTATAGTCTTTACACGCCAGTTCGCAGGTTTTACAGCCTGTGCAACGTTGCGAATCAATGTAAAATCCGTATTGTTTTTTACTCATAGCTTATTACCCCTTTACCACTGGTTCAATTTCAACTAAGTTCGTATGTTGTGGATTGCCCTTTGATAACGGCGACGGGCGTTGCGTCGTTAAGACGTTAAAGCTACCGTTATGATCCACCCGTTTTCCGTCAGGCATATACCAAGCCCCTTCACCCATTGCAGTTACGCCTGGCATAATACGCGGTGTGACATTCGCCATTACACGCGTTTCACCGCGATCATTGAAAATTCGCACCATTTCACCGTGTTTAATGCCACGTTTTTCGGCATCAAGCGGGTTGATCCAAACGGATTGTTGCGAAGCCTGTTGTAACACATCTACGTTGCCGTAGGTTGAGTGAACACGGGATTTATAGTGGAAACCGACGAGCTGTAACGGATATTGCTCACGCTTCGGATCGTCCCAACCTTCAAATTGACGAGCATAAATCGGCAATGGGCTAATCACATCACCTTCAGGCAATTTCCACGTTTCGGCGATTTTGGCCAAACGTTCGGAGTAGATCTCAATTTTGCCAGATGGGGTGGTGAGTGGATTTGCCACAGGATCTTCACGGAATTTTTTAAACGCCACCATATGTCCAGCAGGATCTTTCTGTTTGATAATGCCTTTTTCTCTAAACTCTTCAAAACTGAACTGTTGGAAGAACGGATTTTTCTCTTGAGTAAGTTTATAGAGATGGCGTAACCACTCTTCTTGGGTTCTGCCTTCGGTAAACTTCTCTTTGACACCCATTTTCTCCGCAATACCTGCCAAGATTTCATAGACTGGTTTACATTCAAATTGCGGTTCAATCGCTTTGTCGGCAAAAATCACATAGCCCATATTGCCCGCTGAGCCGTCCATACAGAAGTCCATCTGCTCTGATGTGGTGCAATCGGGTAAGAGAATGTCGGCACATTTGGCGGTTGATGTCATATGGTTATCAATCACCACTAACATTTCGAGCATACTTTCATCTTGTAGAATATCTAAAGTACGGTTGATGTCTGAGTGTTGGTTGATAATACAGTTGCCTGCGTAGTTCAGGATAAACTTGATCGGCTGATTGAGCTTCTCTGCACCTTTTAAACCATCAGTTAAAGCGGTCATTTCCTTGCCACGCGTAACGGCATCTGTCCACATAAAGATAGGAATTTTGGCTTTAATCGGGTTCTCGCCCACAGGCAAACGCACAAACGGCATCGTATAGAAACCTTCGCGCGATCCGCTGTTTCCACCGCTAATCCCCACGTTACCCGTTAAGCAGGCTAACATTGCAATAGCACGTGCGGCTTGTTCACCGTTGGCGTGGCGTTGTGGCCCCCAGCCTTGACAGATATAAGCCGGTTTTGTGGTCGCAATTTCACGCGCAAGGCTGATAATACGTTCTTTGGGAATAGCGGTGATTTTTTCTGCCCATTCCGGTGTTTTTGCCGTTTGATCGTCCCCTTGCCCTAAAATATAGGCTTTGTAGTGGGCGTTCGGTTTTGCCGACGTAGGTAAGGTTTTTTCGTCATAGCCGATACAATAAGTATCAAGGAAGGCTTGATCGACCAAGTTTTCGGTAATCATCACATACGCCATCCCTTCTACTAGTGCCGCATCTGTACCAGGGCGGATTGGGATCCACTCACCGCGACCTGCAATAGTGTCGTTATAACGTGGATCGATCATAATGGTTTTAGCTTGCGAACGTTCCGCCGCTTGTTGATAAAGGTAGGTCACGCCACCGCCGCTCATACGGGTTTCCGCAGGGTTATTACCGAAATAGACCACTAACTTGGAATTTTCAATATCTGTCGGGCTATTGCCTGCGTTACTGCCATACATATAAGGAATGGCTTCAAAAATTTGGGCGTAGCTGTAAGTGCCGTGATGTCCTAAGCAACCGCCGATACTGTTCATAAAACGGCTGGAAATACTGCGTGGCGGCGGATAAGATGCGGCAACCGTTGCCCCTAGCGTGCCGGTGGCAAACGGCAAATAAAGACTTTCGTTGCCATATTGCGCAATAATGCGTTTTAAATTGGACGCAATTTCTTCAAAGGCTTCGTCCCAAGTAATGCGTTTAAACTTACCTTCGCCACGTTTGCCGACCCGTTTCATCGGGTATTTCAAACGGTCTGGGTTATAGACACGGCGGCGCATTGAACGCCCCCTTGCACAAGCTCGCACTTGGTGGAAATCGCCGTAATTGTCTAAACCGAGATTATCGGTTTCCACATATTTAATCACGCCATCTTGAACGTGCATACGCAACGGGCAACGGCTGTGGCAGTTTACGGTACAAGCACTCCAAACGAGTTTTTCATTCGCTGTAGAAGCGGTCGGTTTTGGATTAGCTTTTGCAATTGGAATTTGAACGGCACTTGCTGCAAGCGCCGCTCCGCTTAATGCAGCCCCGCCTTTGAGAAACGAACGTCGTTCCGCCGAAAAATGACTGCTGTCTGATTGATGTTTCATATCATTTCCCCACAAAATAGAAAATATTCGTAGGAAATATAGATATTTTTGCCGATGAAGTTTTGACGATTATCAAACTGTTAAGGGAGTTAGACGATACCGCTTTTTGTTGAGATTATTTCATTGTTTATTTAATTATATATCGAGATGTTTGTATTTTTAAAATCTCTCTTGCAATTTCCATTAGCTCGGCTATGCTAGCTCCCATTTGATTTTCTATGGTAGATTTTTATGGCAAACCACCAACCTGTTAAAGGCGCGATTGCAATTATTACCGCAGGCTTTTTATTTGCTTGTGTCAATACGCTGATTCCTAAATTAACTTCTGTTTCAGCGATTGATGCGAGTGTAATTGCATTAGTGCAATATTTGGTCGCTTTTATCTTTTTAATGCCAAGCATGGCGAATATGGGCTTTTTCCAATCGCTGAAAACAAAGCATTTTGGCATGCACTGTTTCCGAGTGTTTTTATCCGCCATCGGTATTCAGTGCTGGACAATGGCTTTAGCTTATCCGATTCCAATTTGGCAAGGGATTGCGTTGTTGATGACATCGCCTTTGTTCGTGACGATTGGCTCTGGGCTATTTTTAAAAGAGAAAGTAGATGCAAAACGTTGGGTAGCGACTTTTTTAGGTTTTGTCGGGGCAATGATTATTTTAGAGCCTTGGGCTGAAAATTTTGATTGGGTAGTGTTATTACCTGTGGCAGCTGCATTCTTTTGGGCGTGTTATTCATTAATGGTGAAAAAACTCTCTAGCGAGGATTCTCCGACAACCATGGTTGCTTATCTGTTTATTTTGATTACGCCGTTTAACTTATTGATTGCATTAACAAATTTAAGCCCTGAAGGATTTAGTTTGCCTTCATTTAGTGATTTTGGTTTCTTGATTTTATTAGGTTTTCTAACGGCATTGGCACAGCTTGCGGTAGCAAAAGCCTATAATCTTGCTGATGCCTCTTATATTCAGCCGTTTGATTTTATTAAGCTACCATTGAACGTTTTAGCTGGTTGGCTTGTCTTTAACTGGGTGCCACCGGGTAAGCTATGGTTAGGAGCGGCGATTATTATTGGGGCAACAATTTATATTACTCATGTGGAAGCAAAGCAAGCGCAAAAATAGGACATAATGGAAGAATTACAAGTATCGCAACAGACAAATGAAAAAGGGAGTTTTTTGAAAAAACTGTCTAAAGGGTTGTCACGTCTTGTAAAACCGATATTCAGGTTATTTGTTGTGATTTTTATATTGATGCTTGCGATTGATTTTGGTACTGGATATTGGGTTAAAGATCAAATTTATACGGATGCCGAGAAAATCCCGAAACGAGAATATGCAGTTGTTTTAGGTACGGCTAAGTTTTATTTGTCTGGTGCGCCGAATTTATATTATAAATATCGTTTGGAAGCAGCAAAGTCCTTATTTTTGAGTAATAAGGTACATTATTTATTAATGAGTGGAGATAATAAAACCGCCTATTATAATGAACCGAAAATGATGACGACGGATATGCGTAGAATGGGGATTCCATTACAGAATATTAAGCAAGATTATGCGGGATATAATACGTTAGATTCGATCATTCGTGCAGATAAAGTATTTCGTCTTAATGCCTTTACGATTATTTCTCAGCAATTTCATTGTGAAAGGGCATTATTAATCGCGAAATTTAAAAATATTGATGCGATTTGTTTTGTTGCAAAATATCCTGATGGACATTATAAAGTACGTATTCGAGAATTTTTTGCTCGAACTGCAATGGCGGTGAGACTATTATTGGGGGCTGATGCTTCAACATTAGAACCATCTCAAATTATTCAGCCTTAGCCAGAGTTTGATATAGACAAGCGGTCTGTTTTGGTAAAATTTTTACAAAAACAGATCGCTTGTTTATTGATGGATATTAAGCTTTTAGTGATTTTGATCTAAATAATATAATAAGGATAAGTAGAACGACAGCCGTTGTTACAAAAGCGAGTAGAGCAGAGGTTGTAAAACCAAGCACTAAATAACCTACAGCTGAAGCGACTGCAACAGTCATTGCATAAGGTAATTGTGAAGTAACGTGATCCATATGATTACATTGCGCACCTGTAGATGACAGAATGGTGGTATCTGAAATCGGTGAGCAGTGGTCACCACATACTGCACCAGCCATTACCGCAGATAAGCATGGTAATAATAGTGCTGGCTCAGCATTGGCTGCCATTGCTGCAGCGATTGGTAACATGATACCGAATGTTCCCCAACTTGTTCCTGTAGAGAAGGCCATTGCAGCACCTAAGGTAAACAAAATAACAGGTAAAAATGCAGGGTTAATATTGCCAGCAACTAAGCTTGATAAATATTTACCCGTTTGCATATCGCTCACAATACCATTAATTGTCCAAGCGAAGAATAAAATAGTGATAGCACCAAGCATAGACTTAGAGCCAATAGCATAAGATTTAATATAATCGCTGATACTGACTTTTCGACCTAAAACAATCAATACCGTTGCTACAACCAATGCACTTAATCCACCGACAACTAATGAAATACCGACTGTGGTATTTTCAAAGGCGCCTAAGACATCAAAAGGTTTTCCATCGGCTGCTAATGCTTGATTACCGGTATACATCATCATTGAAATTGTTGCGATGATTAACGTAATAATTGGTAAGATAAGATTTAGAACACTCCCTTTTTCTTTTGATGATACAGGGATTTCATCTTCTGGCGTTGATGTGTTTTCTGCAAGTTGTTCAAATCTTGCCATTGAGCCAATGTTGATGGAGAAGTAGGCAACAGCAAAGACTAAAATCATAGAGAAAATAGCGTAAAAATTCATTGCACTCATCGCCATAAATGCGCCTAGCGGAGAGTAACCTGTGATTCCGTAAGTTGCTAATAACCCTGCAATTAAGGTAATAATATAAGCTCCCCAACTTGAAATAGGCATTAAAACACACATTGGTGCTGCTGTTGAGTCAAGGATATAGGCTAATTTAGCTCGAGAAACTTTAAACTTGTCAGTTACTGGTCTTGCAATTGCACCTACAGCCAAACTATGGAAATAGTCATCAATAAAGGTAAAAAATACAAGAGCAGCAGCCATTAATTTTGCACCGCGTTTCCCTTTGATATGTTGTTGGGCCCAATCTGCAAATGCTTTGTTGCTTCCTGAGATACTTAATAGGGCAGTTAAAATACCGAGTAAAAGTAGGAATAAAATAATATTCACATTATTAGCATTTATTCCCTCTTCTTTATAAACAAGTGAAAAAACACTATTTTTTAGATGAACAAATGCATCAACAACATTGCCACCAGCTAGCATAATTGCACCAACAATAATACCGATGCTTAGGGAAAAAATCACTCGGCGAGTGATAATGGCGAGAAGTAGAGCTAAAAGTGCAGGTACAACTGACCATATTGAACTTGAATAATCAACTAGATTCATAAAACCTCTAAGATTGTTTTTGTAAAATAAAATTGCCAAACAAAGAAAGAGATCTACTGGAGAATTTACACTGGAAAAGAGTAAAAGATAATAAGGAAGGGAATGAAGAAAAAACTAGTACCCAGCCTAACAGTAGCACTCCATAGCTTATGCTATGACAGTATCGTTCCTTTCGATAACGATACCAACCAACTAAGATGACGCTTAATTGATTTCGGCGACTACACCTTTCTTCTTTTTTCATCGTTTTCCACTCTAAAAGAATACTTATTGCAGTCGCACCTCTACAATTTGTAGGACGATATTAGATTACATGAAGATATGAAACTTGCCAATAGGGAAGATGAAAAATTCAATATAAATATGTTGTTTTCTTCTTCGTTAAAAGTCGGATCTCTTAATATTTTTTCTTAAATTAGTTTTTTTATATTTACCCAAAAAAAATATTGAGTTATGATAATTCCAATTTCAATTAACTTGAAAGAAATAAATTATTGAAATACCCCTAGGAGAAAAGAATGTCAGATTTATTAAAATCATTATCTAATATTCGTAGTTTACGTGTTATAGCTCGCGAGGCATCTTTAGAACAATTAGAAGCAATTGTTGAAAAACTCACTATTATAGTAGAAGAAAAACGTGCAGAAATAAAAGCTCAGGAAGAAGAAAGTGCTAAACGTTTAGAGAATCTAAAAAAATATCAAGAGTTATTAGCACAAGATGGTATTTCTGCAGAAGAGCTTGTTTTATTGCTTTCAGGTTCAAACATAGAGCGTAAAAAACGTGAACCAAGAGCTCCACGCCCAGCAAAATATAAATTTTTAGACGCGAATGGTAATGAAAAAACATGGACTGGTCAGGGAAGAACACCACGTGAAATTCAACAAGCTTTAGATACTGGTAAGTCACTATCAGATTTTGAGATCTAATTAAATTAAATTTGGATGAAAGCCCACACTATGTGGGTTTTCTTTTATTAGAACTGTACAAATATTAATATTTAATTGAGAAGTATTAATTAATATGATCTCGAAAGAGATGAAAATTGACAAACTAAAGTAGTACTCATATATAATTGGATTTAGCAATTTTACTAATAGGAAAAATAAAATAAATGATCGAAAATAAAACTCTTTTAACTGAATGTCCTGATGCAACAGGGTTAGTCGCTAAAATCACTAATATTTGTTATAAACATCAATTAAATATTGTTAAAAATAGTGAATTTGTCGATAGCGATACTGGGCGTTTTTTTATGCGTACTGAATTACAAGGTATTTTTAACGATCAAACATTACTCGCAGATTTACAATTTACTTTACCAGAAGGTTCGAGCTATAAATTAATTACACAAAAACAGAAACGTATTGTGATTTTAGTGACAAAAGAAGCCCATTGTTTAGGGGATATTTTAATGAAAACCTACTATGGTGGCTTAAATGTTGAAATTGCTGCTGTTATTGGTAATCATGATACGTTACGTAGTCTAGCCGAACGCTTTGAAGTACCATTCCATTTAGTCAGTCATGAAGGATTAACACGTGTAGAGCATGATAAATTGCTCGCGGAAAAAATTGATCAGTACGAACCTGATTATATTGTGTTAGCCAAATATATGCGTGTATTGAATCCGGAATTTGTAGGGCGCTACCCAAATCGTGTTGTGAATATTCACCACTCATTTTTACCTGCGTTTATTGGCGCAAAACCTTATCAACAAGCCTATGAACGCGGTGTGAAAATTATTGGTGCAACAGCACACTTCATTAATAATGAGCTTGATCAAGGTCCAATCATTATGCAAAATGTGATTAATATTGACCATACCTATACCGCTGATGCTATGATGAGAGCGGGACGTGATGTGGAAAAAACAGTATTAAGCCGAGCATTAGAGTTAGTCCTTGCTGACCGTGTATTTGTACATCAAAATAAAACTATTGTGATGTAATTTTTTGCAAAAAATGCCGATAATCTTACCGCTTGTTATTTAAATAAGGGCAGTATTGCCCTTTACCTTATATATGTATGATGAAATATGTTGAAATTTTTACCGATGGTTCATGCTTAGGTAACCCTGGCCCAGGAGGAATTGGTATTTTATTACGTTATCAAGGACGTGAAAAACATATCTCTCAAGGATATCATTTGACTACGAATAATCGAATGGAGTTGTGTGCAGTCATTGAGGCATTAAATGCGTTAAAAGAACCTTGTAAAGTTTCTTTACATAGTGATAGCCAATACATGAAAAATGGTATCCAAAAATGGATTTTTAATTGGAAAAAAAATAATTGGAAAACGAGTAATAAAACTCCCGTAAAAAATCAAGATTTATGGATAGCATTAGATCAGGCAATGTCTCGTCATCAAGTTGATTGGCAATGGGTTAAAGGGCATTCGGGTCATCGAGAAAATGAAATTTGTGACCAGTTAGCGAAAGCGGGGGCAAATAATCCTGCTTTAGATGATCATGGATATCAACCTGATTAGCTTATCTCTTATTCATTTCGTGAAGTAGATCACAAATGTAAATTCTCATCTTGACAATATGTTGACATCACTCTTGTTAGTGTTATGATGTTTTCAATCCATTTTTAGTTTTATTTTTGATAGAAACACTTCAAAACTAAGATTAAATGCGAAACTTTGTGGTTGTTTAAAGTGTGTTGTATTACACGCAACCATTCTATGAAAACGACACTATTCAAGGAGTCTCATATGACTAAACATTTTGAACACAATGAATCTCGCCGTGGCTTTATGAAGTTAGTAGCTGGAGTTGGTGCAGGTCTTGCATTTTCTGGCTCTATCGGCTCTTTTGCTTCTAAAGCGTATGCTGCGCCTGCAAAAGGCTCAACAATCGAAGCGGGTATTGCGTATCCATTATCAACAGGTTTTGACCCAGCTACATCAAGTGGTGCATCATCATTCGCTGCGAATATGCACTTCTTTGAAGGTTTAGTGGATTTACATCCTGCAACTCGCCAACCATACTTAGCATTGGCTGCGAAAGAACCTGAACAAATTGATGATGTCACTTGGCGTGTGACACTTCGTGATGGTGCAACTTTCCACGATGGTAAACCAGTAACAACAGCGGACGTTGTTTACTCTTATGAGCGTGTTTTAGATCCTGCGAAAGCATCTTTATTTGCACAATTCATCCCATTCATTGAATCTGTAAAAGCCGTTGATGAGAAAGTGGTTGAGTTTAAACTTAAATATCCATTCTCTATCTTCAAACTTCGTTTAGGTATTGTGAAAATCGTTCCTAAACACGTTGTTGAAGCCGTGGGCCAAACAACATTCGATGCAAACCCAGTAGGTTCTGGTCCATATAAATTCGTGTCTGCAGTGAAAGATGACCGTATTGTGTTTGAATCTTACGATGCATACAATGGTCCATATCCTGCGCGTGTTGAGAAAATGAGCTGGTTCTTACTCAATGATGATGCTGCGCGTGTGACAGCACAAGAATCTGGCCGTACTCAAGCGATGGAAAGTGTACCATATTTAGATGCAGAGCGCTTAAAACGTAAAGGTGCTGTCGAATCTGTGCAATCATTCGGTTTATTATTCTTAATGTTTAACTGTAAGAAAGCACCGTTTGATAATCCGAAAGTACGTCAAGCATTACACTATGGTTTGGATACACAAAAACTTATTGATGTCGTATTCCTTGGTAATGCAAAAGCGGCAACTTCTTATGTACAAGATACACACCCTGACTATGTTAAAGCAGCTAGCCAATATGACTATGACCCAGCAAAAGCAGCTGCATTATTAAAAGAAGCAGGTCTTGATAAATTAGAGTTCCAATTACTTTCAACTGACCATTCTTGGGTGAAAGAATGTGCGCCGTTAGTCCTTGAATCTTGGAACAAAATCCCTGGTGTGAAAGTAAGCTTACAACACTTACAATCTGGTGCACTCTATGGTGGTCACGTAGATAAAGGCTTATATGAAGTGGTTATGGCACCGGGTGACCCATCAGTATTTAGTAACGACTTAGACTTATTATTAAGCTGGTGGTACCGTGGTGATGTATGGCCGAAAAAACGTTTTGGCTGGTCTGATACACCTGAGTATGCTCAATTACAAGAGTTACTTGATACAGCAATTAAAGCGAAAGCACCTGCAGATGCGAAAGCAGCTTGGGAAAAAGCGATTAACATCATTGCTGAACAAGTTCCACTTTATCCGATCGTTCATCGTAAATTACCGACCGCTTGGAATGATAAATCTCTAGATGGATTCCAACCAATTCCAACAACAGGTCTTTCATTTATCGGTGTCGGCCGTAAATAATCTATCCTATTCCCCTTCAGCATGAGGGGGAATAGAGGTCTTTCCTTTGGGAAATTTTTACAAGCGGAGAGATTCACTTAAAAATTTGCAAATGATTTGAGTAATCTATCCGCTTGTTCTTTATATAACTATAACCTATCCCACTAACCTTTCTTGTAGTCGGAGAAAAAAATGGAAATCGTACTTCGTCTGTTACTACGTCGATTAATGGCTCTTCCCATTATGATGCTTGGCGTTAGTGCATTAGTTTTTATTATCTTACAATTTACACCAGGAGATCCTGCGACAGTTGCTCTCGGGGAAAGTGCAAGTGAAGCCGCAAAAGAGCTTTATCGTGAGCAACATGGCTTAAATGATCCTGTCATTGTGCAATATTTCCGTTTTATCGGTAACGTATTAGTGCTTGATTTTGGTATGACAACACCGCCAGAGCAGCCAATTACATCGCTTATCGGTAAAGCATTCCCATTAACTTTACAACTTACCTTTATCGGTGTATTCCTTGCCGCGATCATCTCTTTCTCACTCGGCGTTGTGGCTGCGCTTTATCGTGATCGTTTTGCAGATCAAGTTATTCGTTTACTTTCTGTGGCAGCCGTTGCGACACCTTCATTCTGGTTAGGTATCTTATTAATTCAGTGGTTTTCGCTTGAACTAGACTGGTTACCTTCGGGTGGTTTTACCCCATTTAGTGAAAGTGTTAGTGGTTATGTGAATTCCATGATTTTACCTTCACTCGCATTAGCTATCCCAGTTTGTGCTTCACTTATCCGTGTTGTACGTACATCCATGGTAGAAGAAATGGACAAGGACTATGTTCGTACTGCGATTGGTAATGGTGTTCCTTATTCAACCGTTATTCGTCATAACGTATTACGCAATGCCTTAATTACACCTGTGACCGTATTAGGTTTACGTGTAGGTTACTTATTAGGTGGTGCAGTTGTTATTGAACAGATTTTTGACTTACCAGGTATGGGAAAACTCATCTTTAACGGTATCGTGAATCACGATTTACACTTAGTTCAAGGGGTAGTCTTAACTATCGCATTTACCTTCGTATTGGTGAATATCATTGTGGATATTCTGTACTTATTAATTAACCCTAAAATTCGGAGTTTATAATGTTTCGCCAAGGATTAGCTGATAGACTTGCTTCAGGCGGAGCAAGATTTAGAGCCTTACCAACCAGTTCAAAAATCGCCTTATGTTTCTTAGTCTTTATTGCCTTGGTGGCTATCTTTGCCCCCGCAGTGGCAAGCTATGATCCATTACAAACCTTAAGACCTGTACAAGCGCCAAGTAGTGAATATTTCTTCGGAACTGACCGCTTGGGACGTGATATTTTCTCTCGTATGGTTTACGGTGCAAGAACCTCTCTCTTTATTGGTTTAGGTGCGGTAGGACTTGCGATTGTACTTGGAAGTATTCTTGGTGCAACCGCAGCAACAGCCGACAAACTCGGTAATGAAGTGATCATGCGCTGTATGGATATTCTCATGGCGTTCCCAGGAATTGCATTAGCTGCTGTACTACTTGCTACTTTGGGTAACACCGTTCCGGTGATTATCTTAGCTATTGCGATTGTATATACGCCGCAACTTGCCCGTGTGGTACGTGCAAACGTGGTTTCTCAATGGGAAGAAGACTATGTTCGTGCAGAACGTGTGATTGGCGGTAGCCGTACTTATATCTTACTTAAACACGTGGTTCGTAACACCGCTGCACCTGTCCTTGTTTTCGCAACGGTTATGGTGGCAGATGCTATCGTATTAGAAGCCTCTCTCTCATTCTTAGGTGCAGGTGTTCCACCACCATTCCCATCTTGGGGGAATATCTTATCAGAAGGTCGTAACCTAGTTTTAAGTGGCTTCTGGTGGGCAACAACCTTTGCTGGTTTAGCAATTCTCTTAACGGTATTATCGCTCAACATTCTTTCTGAAGGTTTAACGGATGCATTGGTCAATCCAAAACTTAAACGTAGCCCAACTACTGCAAATAAAGAAGATGTATCAAAACCGCTTTCAACGGATGTACAAGAAGCGATGGCAGAAAGTCTTGCATTAAAACGCTACTTACTCAAATTACACGAGAAAGAAGCGACTCGCACAGACCGTATGCAATTAAACCCAAATGCAAAACCGATTTTGCAGGTGAAAAATCTCTCAATCCGTTTCCCAAATCGTTATGGCGATATTCCACTTGTTGATAATATCAGCTTTACCGTTAACGAAGGCGAAACAATGGGATTAGTGGGTGAATCTGGTTGTGGTAAATCTATCTCTGCCTTCTCAATTATGGGATTATTGCCTTCAACAGCAAAAATTACAGGGGAAATTCTCTTTACCGACCGTGCAGGCAACCAACACGATCTCTTAAAAACCGATAAGCTCAACGAATTGCGTGGACACGAGATCTCTATGATCTACCAAGATGCCTTAAGTGCATTAAACCCATCAATGCGTATCAAAGACCAAATGGCACAGCTTATCAGCCGTGGTGGTAAACAATCTGCTGAAACCTTATTAAAATGGGTAAAACTCGATCCAGAGAAAACCTTAAACCGCTACCCACACGAATTATCGGGTGGTCAGCGTCAGCGTGTATTGATCGCAATGGCATTAGCGCGTGAACCAAAATTACTTATCGCTGATGAACCAACCACAGCCCTTGACGTAACCGTTCAAGCTGAAGTGATTAAATTGCTCAACGAATTGCGTGAGAAACTTGGCTTTGCGATGGTGTTCGTGAGCCACGACCTTGCATTAGTCGCACAAATGGCACACCACATCACCGTAATGTATGCAGGACAAGTAGTGGAAATGGCACCGACTTCAGCGTTATTGTCTAACCCAACGCATGAATATACACGTGGTTTACTCGGTTCTGTACTTTCAACGGAATGTCGTGCAGAGCGTTTATATCAAATCCCGGGCAGTGTTCCATCACCGTTTGATTTTGCGAAAGGCGACCGCTTTGCAAGTCGTTCATTACGTCCAGATGCAAATCCAAATCAACGCTTGAAACTTGTACCTGCAAGCGACAATCCGAAACACCTTTGGGCTTCACATTTGGAGGGATAAACAATGAGTATGAAACCATTAAAAGAACAGCCTATCATTGAATTAGAGAACATTGTTGTACAGTTCCCATCTCGTGATGGCACGCTGTTTAACCCGAAAAAATTCACAGCCGTAGGTGGCGTGAGCTTAGAAGTCAATGCAGGTGAAACGGTAGGCTTAGTAGGTCAATCAGGTTGTGGTAAATCCACATTAGCGAGTGTGATTATTGGTTTGCAAAAACCAACATCAGGTACGGTGAAATTCAACGGCTTACAGATGAAATATGGTAGCTCTGAAGCTCGTAAACAGTTTGGTCGCCAGGTATCAGTGATTTTCCAAGATCCTGCAACCGCACTAAACCCACGTATGCGTGTATTAGACATTCTCAGAGATCCAATGGATATTCACAATGTGTTGCAACCACACGAACGTGAAAAACGTGTTTACGACTTACTCTCTCGTGTGGGGTTACCTCGTTCCGCCGCACTTGTTGAGCCAACTCGTTTATCTGGTGGACAAAAACAACGTGTAGCGATTGCCCGTGCGTTAGCGTTAAATCCAAAACTGATTGTTGCAGATGAACCAACCTCAGCACTTGACGTATCTGTTCGTGCACAGGTACTAAACCTGTTAGCCGATCTGAAAAAAGAGTTAAATCTTGCGATGGTGTTTATCTCTCACGATTTACAAACCGTCCGCCAAGTTTCAGATAGAATTGTGGTAATGAATGGTGGATTAATTGTTGAGCAAGGTAATGCTGCCGATGTCTTCGACACACCAAAAGAAGAGTACACCAAAATTTTATTAGATGCAGCGCCGTCATTGCTCTAATAGACAATAAGTTAGACAAGCGGTAAGATTTTGCAAATAGTTTGCAGAAGCTTACCGCTTGATTTTTTTAGGTACAATTATGATCTCTATTTCACACCAAATCCAAACCGATCTTCTTATTGTCGGTGGTGGTATTGCAGGGCTTGCGTGCTGTGCTGAAGCTAAGGCTCAGGGTATTCAAGCGACATTAATTACCAAAGCCCCTATCGGCAGTGGTGCAAGTTTTTTTCCGTTAAAAGCAACACTTGGTATTCAAGTAACCGGCGAGCAACAGGATAAAGCACGTTTTCAAGAAGATATTGAGCGTGTTGCACAGGGAATGAATAACCCGAAAATTGTGCAAGCCTATATTGAAGATTCGCCACAGGCGATTGAGCTATTAGAACGTATTGGCTTTAAACCTTGGAAACGGAATGACAATCGCCCCGCTTGCTTTGCGAAATATCCACGCCCGATTTATTTGATTAATCAGTGGCGAGAAGCAGCGGAAAGAGCAAGGCAGATTATCAAAGAACAGGGGACGACAGTCTATGAAGATGCAACGCTGTTACATATTGTCAGCGATAATCAGCAAGTTCAAGGGGCGTTGTTTTCCTATAAAACAAGCGGTGAGATCCGCTATGTGTTTTGCAAAACCAGTCAAATTATTTTGGCAACAGGGGGAATTGCAGGGTTGTATAAAGATAACCTCTATCCAGCCGATGTGATTGGTTCAACCCACGCCATTGCTGAACGAGCAGGGGCAAGGCTGACTAACTTAGAATTTATTCAGTTTATCCCTGCTTTTGTTGAGCCTAAATACAAAGTGCTGTTTGGAGAGCATACCTTAAAATATGTCAGTAAAGTGACTGACAGCCAAGGGCGAGATCTGTTTCCACACCTTTCACCACAGCAGTTTCAACAGATGATGACCGCTCGCAGTGATTATGCCCCTTTTAGTATTGATTTCCCTTGCGTTGAGTTTGATTTGGTGATGATGAAGCACTTGCTTGAACACCCAGAAGAAAAAGGCATCTATCTGCACTATTCCCCTGAGCTGTATCAAGACCAAACGGAATTTTACACCGTGTATTTAAGCTGGTTAGAGAAAGAAGTTGGGATTAACCTTGTACGAGATAGGGTGGCGATTACCCCATTTGCTCACAGTTGTAATGGCGGTATTGTAATTGATGAATTTGCCGAAAGTGAGGTAAAAGGGCTTCTTGCGGTGGGCGAAGTTTCTTCTTGTATTGAAGGGGCAAACCGTTTAGGTGGCAATTCTGTCGGTGGTAGTTTGGTTTTTGCTAAACGAGCAATCCAACGGATTTTGCAAAATTTAGCGGAAAACCGACCGCTTGTAAGCCATGATCTATGTATAGAGAACATAAAACAGTTTTTCCTGTCGTTAGAGAACCCAAAGGGTGATAAAATGCTGACGGCAAGCGAAGTGTTAACGACGATTCGTTCTCAAATGGCGACGTTTGCCAATGTATATCGAACGCAAGAAAATCTTGAAAAATTATTTCAAGTATTGATTGGGTTAGAACAACGTTATTGCCCACTTGAACATCAATCCTATCAAGGCATCGAAATTTACCATGCACTTAAAGCCGCACAAAGTGTAGTAAAAGCGATGTTGAATAGGAAAGTCAGTTTAGGGGCTCATTATATTGTTTGATGTCGTCTATTTTTTCACAAACTGTTGAAAAATGGACTACGCAAACGTTTTCTTTTTTTGTAAAATAGTGTCCGTTTAATGCCGAAAGGCATTCGAGGTATTTATGGTTGATGCAGTTATCATCGGAATTATTGTTTTTTCTTTACTCGTAAGTCTTTGGCGTGGGTTTGTTAGCGAAGTCCTTTCTCTAGCGGGATGGGTTATCGCTTTTTTTGTTGCAAGCAAATTTTATCCTTATTTAAGTGGGTATTTGCTACAAATAGATTCTGTTTATATTCAAAATTCTGAATATCTACGTAATGGTATTGCAGCAGGGATTTTATTTCTTGCCGCGTTAATTCTATGTGCATTGATTAATGCGCTTATTTCCCAGTTAGTGGATAAAACAGGATTAACGGGTACAGACCGTGTTTTAGGAGCAGCTTTTGGCGTATTGCGTGGTGTCTTTATTGTCGCTGCAATACTGTTTTTCCTAGATACGTTTACCGCATTCAGCCAAAGCGAATTATGGAAAGAATCACAACTGATTCCACACTTTGATTTCATTGTGAAGTGGTTCTTTGAACAGCTACAAGCCAATTCCAGTTTTTTAAAATCTAGTTAAGCAAAGAGGTTATTATGTGCGGCATTGTTGGGATTATTGGTCAAACGCCTGTTAATCAGGCGATTTACGATGGACTTACGTTATTACAGCATCGTGGGCAAGATGCAGCGGGGATTGTGACGATTGACGATGAAAATCGCTTCCGCTTGCGTAAAGCAAATGGATTAGTCAGCGATGTGTTTCGTCAAGAACATATGTTGCGTTTACAGGGGAATGTGGGCATTGGTCATGTTCGTTATCCAACCGCTGGCAGTTCAAGTGTTTCAGAAGCACAGCCTTTCTATGTCAACTCACCTTATGGTTTAACCTTGGTTCATAATGGTAATTTAACTAACAATGCTGAATTAAAACAGTTGCTTTTTACACTGGCTAAACGTCATGTGAATACCAATTCTGATTCAGAAGCACTTTTAAATATCTTTGCTTATTATCTTGACCAATATCCTGAAGTTCCTCTTTCTCCAGAAAATATCTTTGAGACTGTCCGTAAAACAAACGAAGTGATTCGTGGTGCTTATGCTTGTTTAGCAATGATTATTGGGCATGGTATGGTTGCTTTCCGAGATCCACTCGGTATTCGACCGCTTGTACTTGGCAAACGAGAAATTGGCGGCAAAACAGAATATATGTTCGCATCAGAAAGTGTTGCACTTGATGTTGTTGGTTTTGATTATGTTCGTGATGTGCAACCAGGGGAAGCCATTTATATTACCTTTGATGGACAATTCTACTCAGCAATTTGTGCCGATAACCCGAAATTAAACCCTTGTATTTTTGAATATGTCTATTTTGCACGTCCAGATTCTGTGATTGATGGAGTGTCTGTCTATGCGGCTCGTGTACACATGGGCAAGTTTTTAGGCGAAAAAATTGCGAAAGAATGGCAACAGGATTTAGATGATATTGATGTGGTTATCCCTGTGCCAGAAACCTCAACGGATATTGCGTTACAGATTGCAACAGTATTGAAAAAGCCGTACCGTCAAGGGTTTGTGAAGAATCGCTATGTGGCTCGTACCTTTATTATGCCAGGTCAAGCTCAACGTAAAAGCTCTGTTCGCCGTAAGTTAAATGCGATTGCCTCTGAATTTAAGGGGAAAAACGTATTACTAGTAGATGATTCGATTGTTCGTGGAACAACATCAGAACAAATCGTCGAAATGGCACGCCATGCGGGAGCTAAAAAGGTCTATTTTGCATCTGCTGCACCTGAAATTCGTTATCCGAATGTGTACGGTATTGATATGCCAACGTGTGAAGAACTCGTCGCTTATAATCGTACGGTAGAGGAAGTCGCAGAGATTATCGGTGTTGACCGTCTGATTTTCCAAGATCTTTCGGCATTGTTTAAGTCTGTTCAAATTGAAAATCCAAATATTCACCATTTTGATGCCTCTGTATTTACAGGAGAATATATTACAGGTGATGTTAGTTCCGAATATTTAACTGCTATTGCAAATGCTCGTAATGATAAAGCAAAATCAGCACAAGCTAAGCAAGCTACCAATTTAGAAATTCATAATGAAGCTTAATATGTAGTTTGATGATTTATAAGGCGAGAATGAGCTCGCCTTATTTTTTGTCGATACATAGGCATTTGAATATAAGCGTGATAAAATCCGCTCAATTTTTTCTCTTCTTTTAGTATTATCACATGGCTAAACAAAACCTTCTCACCGCACAGGGCGAGCGTGTTGCAATCGTTGCAGGATTACGAACCCCATTTGTGCATCGCGATACAGGATTTAAATCTTCCTATGCAACAGATTTAGGGACAATGGTAACGAATGAATTACTCAGTCGAATAGCGATTGAATATCATCATATCGAACAATTAGTGTTTGGTCAGGTGATTCAGCAGCCTGATATTCCTAATCCATCCCGTGAAATTGCCCTTGCGTTAAATATGCCTTATTTACAAGCTTATACCTTAAGTAGCTCTTGCCTTTCAGGTTTACAAGCTTTAGTGAATGTAGCTGGAAGTATTGTTAGTGGTTCTATTTCTGCAGGAATTGCAGGGGGAACGGATTCCATTTCTAATGCACCTTTTAGCATCAGTCCACGGGTCCTTCATAAATTAAAGGCTATTTTTAATGCACCAACCTTAGATGATAAATATCGTTTATTCCGTGAGTTTTCTTGGCGAGACTTAAAGCCTCATGGCGTGAATTTAAAAGATTATATGACTCAGTTATCTGTGGCTGAAATTTCCGAACAAATGGCACAACAGCATCATATTAGCCGTGAGGAACAGGATGAATATGCTCGTCTTTCCCATGAAAAAGCACAAAATGCTTGGAAATTAGGATTACTTAAAGATGAAGTGATGCCGTCTTTCCCAAGACCTTATTCTGATTTTGTAGTATCAGATACCTTAATTTCAGCTGCTACAAAGTCATCTTATTATGAGAAATTTTCTCCATTAATGAATAAGAGTTATGCAACGGTAACAGAAGCAAATATGCCTCGTCCTGTAGATGGAGCCGCAGCTGTATTACTCATGAGAGAGCAAAAAGCGAAAGCGTTAGGTTTGGAGCCTTTAGGCTATATTCGCAGTTATGCCATTACGGGTAATGATATTTGGCAAAATATGTTTATGGGTGCTACTGTGGCAAGCCATTTAGCCTTAGAACGTGCAAATCTCTCATTACAAGACTTAGACTACATTGATATTCATGAAACCTCTGCAAGTCAAATGTTAGTCAATATGAAGTTATTCGCTTCAGATGATTTTGCAAAAAATCAATTAAATCGTACCGCTTGTATTGGTGAAATTGATCCCGCTAAATTAAATCATCTCGGTGGTTCGATTGCGTTTGGTAATCCACGAGCTGCGACTAGCTTGCGTATTCTCATTCAATCCCTAAAAGCTTTAAAACGTAAAGGTGGAGGCTTGTCACTAGTCGCATCCAGCGGTTTAGGTGGCTTGGGTAGTGCAATGGTTTTGGAAAGCGAGTAAGGAAAAGATATGACGACAGTAGAACGTATTTCTCCGTTTCAGGTAGAGATTGATGATAATCAGATTGCCATTGTACGTATTGATGTACAAGGTAAAACAAAAAACTGGCTTCCAGAGCAATTTGTTGAAGATCTACGTGATGTTATCGGTTCAATTATTTATCAACAAGCACAAGGTGTTATTTTTGTTTCAGGTAAGAAAAAAGGCTTTATACAGGGCTACGATCCTGAATACTTACGTAATAAAACAGATGAGCAACTAAAAACACTCTCGAATAATGCACAATTGGTGATGCGGGAAATTAACACCCTAAAAATGCCCGTAGTTGCCGTGATTGATGGTCCATGTTTTGGGGTTGGGTTAGAACTTGCATTGGCTTGTGATTATCGTATTGCGAGTGAAGAAAGCTATACTAAATTTGCTATGCCACAAATCCGTTCAGGTATTTTACCTTTTGCGGGGGGAACCCAGCGTTTACCTCGATTGGTCGGGTTACAAAATGCGGTGACCATTTTGTTATCAGGTCAAAAAATTGGTGTAGAAAAAGCGTTAAAAATTGGGTTGGTTGATAAGTTAATTCCAGCAAGTAATTTATTTGAAACCGCATATCATTTATTACTTAATCGTAAAGTGCAAAAAATTGACCATAAGAACCCGCTTGATAAAGCAAAAAAATGGCGTAAACAGATTGAAGGCAACCTATTTATTCGTCATAAATATTTAGATTATGTTGAAAATCGAGTTTGGGACAAAGCCTTTGGTAATTATCCTGCAGTTGTAAAAATGCTTGAGTTATTGAAAGAGCCTCATTTTAAAGCAGGACTAGCTTTAGAACAGTCTGCATTGGTGGAATTATTTCATACGGAACAAGCACAAGTATTAATGAATTTAAAACAAGCTGAAAGATCAATGAAAGGGCAATATGAAAATTTGGCTCAAATAAAAGATATTCAGCAAGTGACGGTACTAGGTAGTGGCTATATGGGGGCAGGTATTGCCTATTTAACGGCAAATAATGCACAAATCCCAGTTAGGATTAAAGACATTCATCCCTCTGAAATCCAAAAAGCATTACAAATGTGTTATGGCTTAATGCAAAAAGCAATGAGTAAAAAGCAACTCAGTCATGGTGAAATGATTCAGCGTATGAATTTAATTACTGGTGGAGAACGTTTAGTTGCGGCAAAATCAACTGATTTCATCATTGAAGCGGTGTATGAAAAATTAGAATTGAAGCAACAAATGGTAAGAGAAAGTGAAGCCTACTACAATGAAAATGCCATTTTTGCGACCAATACTTCAACTTTCTCGATCAAAGATATTGCTTCTGTTGCAAAACGTCCAGAAAATGTGATCGGTTTTCATTATTTTAGCCCTGTGACTAAGCGCCAGATGGTGGAAATTATTCCTCATGAGGGGACAAGCCAAAATGCGATTGCAACGGCAATTCATTTTGCGATTCAACAAGGTAAAATTCCTATGTTGGTAGCAGATAAAGAAGGATTTTTCATTAACCGTATCTTAACGCCATTCTTATTAGAGGCGATAGAGTGCTTATCGGAAGGCGAAGGCATCGAGTTTGTCGATCGCTCGTTACAAGAATTCGGTTTTAAAACAGGACCACTTGCGATGATCGATGATATTGGCTTAGATATTATGGTAAAATCAAATCCAGCGATGGTAGAGCAACTTGGAAAACGCTTTGCTTTACCAAGTAGCATACAGAGTTTGATCGGTGATGATCGTAAAGGTAGAAAAAATAAACGTGGATTCTATCTCTATGATTCAAAAGGGCAGCGTACGCAAGAAGATAAAAGTATCTATCACACGATGGAAACAATCATGCGTAATGATTTAGAAGCACAAGAAATTGCACGCCGCTGCGTATTACGTATGATCAACGAAGCTTGCTGGTGTTTGCAAGATAACGTAATTCGTTCAACGGACGAAGGGAATGTAGCTTCTGTATTAGGATTTGATTTCCCTGATTTCCGTGGTGGAATTTATGCTTATATCGAAAAAATTGGTGCGAAAGAAATTGTTCATCAATTACGTAAACATAGCCAACGCTATGGGGAACGTTTTGCTCCTTGCGATTGGTTAGTCGAAAAAGCACAAGCATAATTTTATTTCAACTTAATTTATTTACATAAGGACAATACATGAAATTAACAAAAATTGCAGTAGCCGTTGTTGCTGTTGTTGGTGCAGTTGCAGTAGGTGGAAGCTGGTATACAGGGAAGCAAGTAGAGCAGCGCTATCAAGAATTCCTTCAACGTGGTAATCAGAGTTTAAAACAGCTAGCGACTTATGGCGTTATCGCAGAAATTAAAGATGTACAATTTCAGCGTCACTTCTTTAGTTCAGATGTGAAATATACCTTAGAAGCTAAAGTAGATGATCAGATTTACGCTTTTAAAGGTGATGATAAATTATTTCATGGCCCATTACCGTTAAACCGCTTAATGAAAGGGAATCTATCACCTGTTTTAGCGAGTGTAGAAAATAACATTCAACTTCCAGAAAATCTTAAAGTCTATTTTAATAACCAAGATAAATTGGGAGAAGGCAAGTCTGATATTAGTTATTCAGGCGCTGCAAAAGGTGAATTTAAAATTAATCCTATTAAAGTTGTAGAAGAGGGGACGGGAAGTTTAACGCTATCAGAATCCAACTACATTTATGCTTATGATCCGACATCAAATAAATCGGAAGTTGAAGTTAAATTGGACAACATAAAAGGAATTGATGCTGAAAAAATCGAAACAGAGCTTCAAGGGTTAAGTTATAAATGGAATACCGTTTCGGATAATCAATATCCATTGTTAACGCTGGGTGAATATACGGCATCAATTAAACAGCTTAGCATTACGGATAGTGAAGATACATCTTTTGCGATGTTATATAGTAATTTTAGTAGTACAGGTAAATCAAACCTTCAGAAAGATCGTGTCATTTCTTCAGGTGATGCTAAAGCAGACATTGAGCTACAAAAAGCAGATAAAAAATTGAAATTAGGTCAGTTTAATATGGATCTGTTAATAGATACGGATGCAAAAAGTACGAACGATTTTACGCAATATTTGACTTCACCTGATAAATTAGCATCAGAGGAAGCAGGGCAAATTGTTCAATCTATTTTGATGAAGTCTCCTAAGCTTGAAGTAAAAAATTTGAGCGTTGAAAATGAAAAAGGGAAAAACAGTTTATCTTTGAATATCAGTTTAGATAATTTTGATCTAAACAAAATCAATAGCTTTGATTCGATGCTCAAGATTTTCAAAGCATCGCACTTAGATGCGAAATTAAGTCTCCCTTCTCTTGAAGCGTTAGCGACACAGATGAACGAAATGGACGGTATGACTAAGGAAGAAGCTACACAGCAGGCGAAATTAGTTATTGAAGACCTAGTAAATAATGCCCAAGCAAGCACTTTGGCTGAAATTGATAGCGAAAACATTAAAATGAAATTAACGATCGATCAAGGCAAAGTTAATTTAAACGGTCGTGATCTGCCTGAAGAAGAGGTCCAAGGCATGTTATTGTTCTTAGTACTTGGATTGGGGGCTATGGGGATACAGTAAGGTTATATAACAAGCGGTAAGTTCTAGGAGTATTTTTGCAAATATACATAGACCTTACCGAGGTTAACCACAAAAGTAAAACCTCTAGAGAAACTCTAGAGGTTTTTTTGTGGCTAACGCAAAAATGCTGGAATTTTACTTTCGTACTCGGCGATTTTCGCTTCGTGTTGCAGCGTTAAGCCGATATTGTCTAAACCATTTAACAAGCAGTGACGACGGAAACTGTCGATTTCAAAAGAGTAGGTTTTGCCATTTGCCGAAACCGTTTGAGCTTCTAAATCGACGGTAATTGTCGCCCCTTCATTCGCTTCGACATATTTGAAAAGTTCATCAACTTCTTCTTCGCTTAAACGCACAGGCAACATTTGGTTATTTAAACTGTTACCATAGAAAATATCGGCAAAACTTGGGGCGATAATGGCTCGAATGCCATAATCATCTAACGCCCAAGGTGCGTGTTCACGGGAAGATCCACAACCAAAGTTTTCACGAGCCAATAAAATACTTGCCCCTTGATAACGTGGGAAATTCAGCACGAAATCAGGATTTGGCTGTTTCCCTTCATCATCTAAGAAACGCCATTCGTGGAATAAGTGAGCACCAAAGCCGACACGGGTTACTTTTTGTAAAAACTGTTTTGGAATAATTGCATCGGTATCGACGTGCGAAGCATCAAGCGGAACAGCTAAACCGGTGTGTTGTTTAAATTCTTTTGCCATTTTCTTATTCCTTAGTGTAATTCTACGTTGCGAATATCGACGAATTTACCGTGAACGGCTGCGGCTGCTGCCATTGCAGGGCTGACCAAGTGAGTGCGCCCGCCACGACCTTGACGACCTTCAAAGTTACGGTTACTGGTTGAAGCACAGCGTTCGCCTGGCTCTAAACGGTCGTTGTTCATTGCCAAACACATTGAACAGCCCGGTTGTCGCCATTCAAAACCTGCTTCAATAAAGATTTTATCTAAGCCTTCTTTTTCTGCTTGTTCACGCACTAAGCCCGAACCTGGTACCACTAATGCTTGAACACCGTCAGCGACTTTGCGTCCTTTTGCCACGGCAGCCGCCGCACGCAAATCTTCAATACGAGAGTTGGTGCAAGAGCCGATAAATACTTTGTCGATAGCGACATCAGTCAATTTAATACTGTGAGGTAAGCCCATATAAGCTAAGGCTTTTTCCGCTGATTGACGCTCAATCGGATCTGCCATATCTGCAGGGTTCGGGATCGTTTCATTGATACCGATAACGTGTCCCGGGTTTGTTCCCCAAGTAACTTGTGGCTCAATCTCGCTGGCTTCTAAAGTAACCACCGTATCAAATTCCGCCCCTTCGTCTGTGTGCAAGGTTTTCCAATAGGCAACGGCATCGTCCCAGTCTTTGCCTTTTGGTGCGGACGGGCGACCTTTTAAATAAGCAAAAGTGGTTTCATCCGGTGCAATTAAACCTGATTTTGCACCAAGCTCAATCGCCATATTACATACGGTCATACGACCTTCCATCGATAAATCACGGATCGCTTCACCACAGAACTCAACAACGTGTCCTGTACCGCCCGCCATCGTGGTTTTGCCAATAATCGCAAGCACAATATCTTTCGCCGTAATACCTTCACGCACTTTGCCACGCACTTCGATTTTCATTTTTTTCGCACGGGCTTGTTTTACCGTTTGAGTTGCAAGCACGTGTTCAACTTCTGATGTACCGATACCAAAGGCTAAAGCACCAAATGCACCGTGTGTCGCCGTATGAGAGTCGCCACACACAATCGTCATACCCGGAAGGGTTAAACCCTGCTCAGGTCCCATAACGTGCACAATCCCTTGATTGATATGGTTAATGTCATAAAGGGTTACGCCAAACTGTTCGGTATTTTTTGCCAGCTCAACCATTTGAATACGCCCCATTTCACCTGAACCGCCTAAATCACGGCTATCGGTAGGTACGTTATGATCCATGGTTGCCACCGTTTTGGTTGGCTGACGAACTTCACGCCCCATAGCACGCAAACCGTCAAAGGCTTGCGGTGAAGTCACTTCGTGGACTAAATGGCGGTTGATATAAATTAGAGGAGTTTCACCTTCAGCTTCGTGAACAACGTGGGCATCAAATAATTTTTCGTATAAGGTTTTTTTCATAAGTCCAACTCTCAATTCAAGGTGATACAAGCGGTAGGATTTGCAAAATTTTTTGCAAATGTGACCGCTTGTAAATAAGTAAGAAGGAATATAACTTCACTCCCTATAAAAGTAAAATGCTATTTCTTCGTAAAACACCTATTTTTATGCTGTAAGATAAGCGTAAAATCACTATTTGTCTCAATGGTGTAGCATATTATGCTTTATTATTGGTTGTTTATGGGGTTTAGCTTTATTGGTTTTCATTTATAAGGATTTTTATCATTAAAACCAAAAGAATAAATTAATAGATAAAAAGTATTAAGAATGGGGTAACAGCCCCATTTAAATTAGTTATCACGTCTTTGACAAGATAAAAAGTAGTAAGCGATACAACCAATAATAATACAGGCTGCCATGGTATAGAGCATAGGGCGTTCACTTGTTAAAGGAATATGGGATAACCCTGCCCCAACTAATGAACCAATCCCAAAACGGGCTGTGCCAGCAACGGCATTTGCTGTACCTGCCATTTGTGGATAGCGATCTAAAATCGCTGCTGTAGCATTACTACCGATAGTTGAAAGCATACCAACAAAGACTGCTACCCCGATAGCCATAGGCCATAATCCGAGTTGAAGTGTTGCGGAAATTGCCAGCCAAATTCCTGCTAATAATTGCAGACCTAAGCCGATTTGTAACATTTTTTCTGAACCAATTTTGGACACGAGGCGACCATTAATAAAAGTCATAATAATAAGTACACCAACGTTTAGCATAAAAAAGTAGCCAAAATGCTCAGAAGAAACGCCAAATAAACCAATATAAACCAGCGAGCCTGATGTCAGAAAACAGAACATACCAGCAAACGAAAAACCCCCTAGCGAGAACATAACCGAGCGTGGCTTTATGAGAAATCAATGCGACAAAATTTTGTAATACTTTTTTGAAACTGAGTGGCATTCGATTTTCTTTGGTTAAGGTCTCTGGTACTTGGAGTGTAACAAGGCAAGTACAGACGATCCCCATGATCATTAAAATGTAAAAAATGGCATGCCAATGGAACCATTTGGCTACATAGCCACCAACAATAGGGGCAACAAGTGGAGCGACCATGGTAATAATCATGATAGTGGACATCATTTTAGCGAACTGATTGCGATCAAACAGATCACGTACTAATGCCCCTAGTACCACGGCAGGTGCAGCACCAAATAAGCCTTGAATTAAACGTAATAAATAGAAATTTTCAATATCAAAGACTTGTGTTAAGAAAAAGGAGGCAACCGCACCGCCTGATAACCCTAATAGAATAATCGGCTTACGACCAAAACTATCGGCAATCGGTCCCCAAAACAGTTGTCCAATCGCAAAGCCAAACGTAAAAATAGCAAGTGTCGTTTGGACTTTTTCCTGAGATACATCTAAATCTTTGGCTATATCTAAAAATGAAGGCAGATACATATCAATAGCAAGGGGAGGAAGCATAGATAGCAACCCCATGATAATGATAAAAATGCCGTTGTTTTTCATTATTTTACTCATTAAAAACTCTCTATTTCTTCTGTTGTTAAGGCTCTAAATTCCCCTTCTGCAAGATTTTCATCTAAGATAACATCGCCGATACGCCAGCGGTGTAATGCAACGACTTTGTTACCCACTGCGGCAAACATCCGTTTGACTTGATGATAACGCCCTTCACTGATTGTTAAGTTAACATTGTAATCATCTAAAATTTCAAGTTGAGCCGGTTTTGTTACGGTTTTTTCACCTCGTAATAAAATGCCTTCGGCAAATTGTGTGGCATAGAAATCTTCTACGGGATCAGCAAGGGTGACTAAGTAGGTTTTTTCACAATGATGTTTTGGGGACGTAATTCGGTGTGACCATTGTCCATCATCAGTTAATAACACTAACCCTGTTGTGTCGGCATCTAAACGCCCTGCACAATGCAATTTTGTGGTCAGTGGATAGTCAAAAAATTGGAATACGGTCGGGTAGTCACCGTCATCGTGAGAACAAACGCAATTTTGAGGCTTGTACAGCATAAAATATTGCCCTTCATCCACCCAAGCAAGTAGTTCGCCATCAAAACAGATCTCATCTTGTTCACTGATTTTTCTTGCACTATTTTTTTCTATTTCGCCATTGACTGTAACTTGTCCTGAACGTAATGCCTTTGTGGCTTGAGAGCGTGTTAGCCCTGTGTTTTCTGCTATAAATTTGTCTAAACGCATATTTCTTGAAGATCTAAAAGTAAAGTGAGGATTATAGACCTATTTTCTATGAGTAGGGTGTAATTTTTGCAAGCCTTTTTTGCTATTCCTGATTATAATAGCGAGACTTGTGACTAACCTATGAGAATCCCG
Organism: Actinobacillus indolicus; assembly: GCF_901764975.1. Lineage (GTDB taxonomy): Bacteria > Pseudomonadota > Gammaproteobacteria > Enterobacterales > Pasteurellaceae > Glaesserella > Glaesserella indolica_B. Next base: position 308,506 of record NZ_CABFKH010000001.1, read on the forward strand.
TGGATACCGTTATCAATTTTGCTATCTATCTTCAATTTTTTATTGGTTTGTTTGCGATTGTAAACCCTTTTGGTACCTTGCCGATTTTCTTTAGTATGACGGCTCATCAATATGAGGCAGATCGTAATAAAACGAATCTAATTACCTCTATTTCGGTAGGTGTAATTTTATTAGTCAGTTTATTTTTTGGAAAATTGATTTTAGATGCATTTAGTATCTCTCTAGACTCTTTCCGAGTCGCGGGGGGAATTTTGATCGTCAGTATTGCGATGACAATGATCAGCGGTAAACTAGGGGAACATAAACAAAATAAAGAAGAGAAAAATGCCGACTTATCCGAGTATGAAAATATTGGTGTTGTGCCTTTAGCCATGCCAATTATGGCAGGTCCAGGGGCGATTGGTTCGACAATCGTTTGGGGAACACGTTATCATACTTGGGTTGATTTAGTTGGTTTTAGTATTGCAATTATCTTATTTGCAGGGATTTGTTACATTCTTTTCCGTTTTTCTGCGCCCTTAGTCAAACGTTTGGGCAAAACAGGTTCAAACGTCGTTACTCGTATTATGGGTTTAATTCTGATGGCATTAGGTATTGAAATTATTGTCGCAGGGTTAAGCAATTTATTTCCAGGGTTAACCTCAATTAACTAGAATTTATCATGAAGATACCATTTCTATTACAAGCGGTACGATCTGTCAAAAACTTTGCAAAAGTGATGCTCTGTTTTTGGCTACTCATAGGATGTGAGGAGAATTCTCAGTCGAAGCTTGTACCTGTCGTAGAAACAGAACCACCTCGGTCAATATCTGAATTAACGAGAGCAATCTATTCTACGCATTTGCAGTTAGATCCACACTTTGCCAAAGTTTCAGCTGATGCTACCTTAGTTAGAGATCTCTTTGTGGGATTAATGTCATTTAATCCTAAAGGTGAAACTATTCCTGCAGTGGCTAGAGAATGGTTTAGTGACGATGGGAAAAATTGGCTTTTTATCTTAGATGATAAAAAAGTATGGTCAAATGGCGAGCCCGTTACTGCAATGGATTTTATTGCAAGCTGGCAACGTTTGATTAACCCTGAAAATCAATCACCATTAGCGAATTATCTCGTTTATATGGGAGTGAGTAACGCTAAAGAGATTTTACAAGGAAGCATCAATATAGATCAGTTAGGTGTAAAAGCGCTTAATCCGAATACGCTACAAATTACGTTACATCAAGTAAATAGACAGCTTCCAAAAATGTTAGCACATTCAGCGCTTTTGCCTACGTATCAGGGGAAAAAGCCAACGGGTGATAAAGAGCTCGTTACGAATGGGGCTTATCAATTAGTAGGCATCACCAAAGATCACTTGCATTTACAAGCACGAAATATAGATCTCCCTTTTCAGACAGTAAAATATCAGTTAATTACAACGGTACAAAATCCAAATAAATTTGATGTGATTGAGAACCCATTACCAAATTATACGAGAGATATTGTTGTATTCCCGCGTCTATGCAATTATTTTTATGAATTTAATTTTAACGATCCGATTTTACAAAAATTAGAAGCAAGACAAGCGATTAGAGCAATGATTTCACCAGTTGAAATTAGCCGTGGTTTTGGTATTCCAAACCATTTATCGATGCCAAAAACACTCTTGCCTCAACAAGATCGTATTCTTTCCACAATGAGTTCAGAACAATTGTTAAATCAGATTGGGATTACGGCATCACAGCCATTGAAGCTTAAAATAAGTTATGACAATAGCGTAATACATAGTGAAATTGCCAATAAAATGGCATTAATGTTAAGCCGTTCGGATATGTTTAGAGTAGAATTACAAGGTTTAAATTGGGAACAATTTTTGACTAAACGTGAGCAACATGACTTTCAACTGATTCGTTCGGGCTGGTGTGTGGATTATAATGATCCTGTGGCATTTTTAAATCAATTCCACTCAGCAAGCCCAGATAATAAAAGTGGCTATAAAAATGAGCGAGTAGATCAATTATTAACACAACTTAATGTAGAAGATCTCAATTCAGAACAACGTACACAGCTTGTAGTGAATATTGTTCATCAGTTAGAACAAGATGTGGCCATTTTGCCATTATTCCAGTATCAACGACGAGTCAGCATTGATCCGAGTATTCGTGGATTTGATGTGGATAATGCAAGCGAAGTAATTTATAGTAAAGATTTATATCGACAATACAATCAATAAGGATAAGTAAGATGAATCAGCTTACAGAACAACAACTCATTGACATTAAAAGCGTTTTACAAGGTTTTCAACATTCAACCTTGCAAAAAGATTTAATTGCATTAAATGCGTTAAAAAAAGCCGAATTAGGCGATGGGATTTTACGTCTTGAATTTACGCTACCTTTTGCGTGGAATAGCGGATTTGAACAATTAAAGGCAACAACGGAAGCAAAACTGAAAGAAATCAGTGGTGCAAGCGGTGTGAAATGGGTGTTAAATTACCAAATTGCTACCCTAAAACGAGCGAATAACCATCCAGCAGTCAATGGTGTGAAAAACATCATTGCGGTTACTTCTGGTAAAGGTGGAGTGGGTAAATCTACCACATCGGTCAATCTTGCTTTAGCACTTAAAGCACAAGGGGCAAGGGTGGGAATTTTAGATGCGGATATTTATGGCCCTTCAATTCCACATATGTTAGGTGCGGCGAACCAACGCCCAGTGTCCCCTGACAATAAACATATTACCCCGATTGAAGCACACGGCTTATACTCTAATTCTATCGGCTATTTAATGGATCCAGATAATGCGACTATTTGGCGTGGGCCTATGGCAAGCAGTGCATTAAGCCAGTTACTCCAAGAAACGTGGTGGCCTGATTTAGACTATTTAGTGATCGATATGCCTCCAGGTACAGGCGATATCCAACTTACTCTTTCACAACAAATTCCAGTGACAGGGGCAGTGGTGGTGACTACACCACAAGATATTGCCTTGCTTGATGCGATCAAAGGGATCTCTATGTTCCAAAGAGTATCTGTGCCAGTGTTAGGTATTATTGAAAATATGAGCGTACATATTTGTGCAAATTGCGGACACCACGAAACCATTTTCGGCACAGGCGGTGCAAATAAAGTGGCAGAAAAATACCAAACACAAGTGTTAGGACAAATGCCATTACATATTCGTCTGCGTGAAGACTTAGATAAGGGAACACCAACAGTAGCGGCAGATCCTAACCACGAAATCAGCCAAGCTTATCTTGATTTAGCCTTAAAAGTCTCGACTGAGTTATATTGGCAGGGTAGTGTGATTCCGTCAGAAATTATGATTCGTGAAGTGAAGTAATCAACATTTATTGGGGCGAAGGTGATTCGCCCCGACATTCCCACAAACTCTTTTTCGCAAACGCCACTCTGTTTTCCGTATGCTTAATTCGGGTAAAAACAATTTCCCATACATCACTACTCATTAATTTTGCAAGCGGGTGCTTTTGCCAATAAATTTGCAAAGCAGTTTGTTTCTCTTGTTCATTCTCAAGACAACGAGCAACGGCTTGAAATTGAATGCCTTCAATCTCTCGAATATTATCAGGTTGTCCTGCAATGGTGCCTGCAATATTGGGGTTAGCCAACATCAATTTGCCGTGTTCGGTAGTTTGCTTTGACAGTATGATCAATCGGTGAGAAGCTTCATCAAAAGCGTAAAAGCAACTGGCTGACCAAAGCTGATGTTGATGATGGCAAGCAAGGCTCACCACGTGATTTTTCAAAATAAATTGCACAATGTGTGTAGGAATTGGATTATTCATCTACTTTCCTGTCCAGCGTGGAATATCAATCTCAAGATCAAACATATCTAACGCACGAGCAACGCTATGGGTCACAATCTCATCGACCGTTTTAGGCTGATGATAGAGTGCTGGTACGGGCGGAAAAATAATGCCCCCCATTTCCGTGACTTTACGCATATTATCCAAATGGGTTAAGTGCAACGGCGTTTCTCTCACCATTAATACCAATTTACGTCGTTCTTTTAACACCACATCGGCGGCACGAGCCAATAAATTATCGCTAAAGCCGTGGGCGACTGACGCTAGGGTTCGCATTGAGCAAGGGGCGATAAGCATTCCAATAGTCTTAAATGAACCGCTTGAAATAGAAGCCCCTAAGTTGTAGATAGGGTGAACCACATCGGCAAGGGATAGTAGCTGTTCTTCGCTGATGTCGGTTTCATATTGGCGAGTAAGTTCCGCCCCTTTTGAAATCACCAAATGGGTTTCGATATTGTCTAGCGGTTTAAGCAGTTCAAGGGCTTTGTAGCCATATTGAAAGCCACTTGCACCGCTAATGCCGATAATAATGCGTTTGTTGGACATAGGTTATCCTTATGAAACAGTAGGGACGCCACGCTTGGCGTCCGTTGAATATCATTTTTACATCACAATTAAACAAGCAGGACGCCAAGCGTGGCGTCCCTACAATGTGATTAATGTTTTGAGAAATGGCACGAATAATATCAGAAAAACTTGAAAAAAATAGCGAAGTGGTTACTATGTGCCACTTTATTTTATTTAATCCGAATTTGTTAAATTATGCACCAAGACGCTGTTCAAGACACGCAAAAAGAGAAAAAAATTGCCTATAACTTCAATAAATTGCAAAAACGCTTACGCCGAAATGTAGGCAATGCGATTGCAGATTTTAATATGATTGAAGATGGCGACAAAGTAATGGTTTGTTTATCGGGTGGGAAAGATAGCTATACTTTGCTGGATATTCTGCTCAATTTAAGGCTCAACGCCCCTATTCATTTCGATATTGTGGCGGTGAATTTAGATCAAAAACAGCCAGGCTTTCCAGAACACGTTTTGCCTGAGTATCTTGAGAGTATTGGCGTAGAGTATAAAATTGTCGAAGAAAACACCTACGGCATTGTGAAAGAGAAAATTCCTGAAGGGAAAACGACTTGCTCGCTCTGTTCTCGCTTGCGTCGTGGGATTTTATATCGTACCGCCACAGAACTAGGTGCAACCAAAATTGCGTTAGGGCATCACCGTGATGATATGCTCGAAACGTTGTTTTTAAATATGTTCTATGGTGGCAAACTCAAATCTATGCCACCAAAGCTAATTAGCGATGATGGTAAACAGATTGTGATCCGACCGCTTGCCTACTGCAAAGAGAAAGACATTGAAAAATATGCGGCGGCAAAACAGTTCCCGATCATTCCGTGTAATTTGTGTGGTTCACAGCCTAATTTACAGCGTCAAGTGGTCAAAGAGATGTTGCAGACTTGGGATCGTCAATATCCAGGGCGTATTGAAACGATGTTTAGTGCCTTACAGAATGTGGCTCCATCACATCTATGCGATCCAAATCTCTTTGATTTTAAAGGGATTAAACGTGGTCAGCTAATTGAGGGTGTTGAAGGCGATATTGCCTTTGATAAAGCCGAAATCCCGTCCGTACCTGTTGTGCAAGATGAAGATGATGCGACAGATTATGCTGAAAGCGGTTTAATTCAGATTAAAGCGGTGAGTTAGTCGAAAAAATCTGCAAAAAGTAAAATAAACGTTTGCTTTTCATTTTTGTCTAGGATATATTTCGGCACATTCAATTTTGGAGCTACTATGAATACTTTCTCAATTATTCATCACCATTTACCTGAATAATCTTTCGGGCATTTGGCGTGTTCGGAAGAAACTTCCGAGCGGTGCAAAATGAGAGTAGATCTAAAATACGATTTCCACCCCTTCGGAAGATGCTTTCGAAGGGGTTCTTTTTTATCTCTTGGAATTGGATAATCTGTTTTATTTTTTATTATATTAAGAGGAAAACACAATGTTACTATCAAATGAAGTAGTCATTTCGATCATCGTGTTACTCGCATTAAGTTTAATGCGAATTAACGTGGTGATTGCATTGATTATTGCCGCCTTAACCTGTGGTATTTTAGGTAATTCTGGCAACGGAATGGCATTAGGCGAAGCGTTAACTGCAACCATAAAAAGTTTTACGGGCGGTTTAGGTGGTGGGGCTGAAACAGCGATGAACTATGCAGTTCTTGGTGCTTTCGCTGTGGCATTATCAAAATCTGGCGTGACAGATTTATTAGCTTATAAAGTTATTCATGCCTTTGGTAAACGCCCATCAGGTCGCTCAGTATTTTGGTTTAAATACCTAGTCTTATTTACCTTAGTTGCCTTCGCAATGGCATCACAAAACGTCATTCCAGTTCATATTGCGTTTATCCCAATCGTTGTTCCACCATTACTTAGCGTAATGAATCAGCTTAAAATTGACCGCCGTGCAGTTGCTTGTGCATTAACCTTCGGTTTAACTGCAACTTATATGTTAATTCCAGCAGGTTTCGGTCAAATCTTTATCGAAAATATTTTGGTGAAAAATATTAACCAAGCTGGACAGTCCTTTAATTTAGTGACGAATACAGCAGAGGTAACACAAGCAATGTTTATCCCTGTTTTAGGGATGATTACAGGGCTTTTGTTAGCCTTATTTGTGACGTATCGTAAACCACGTTCTTATGTTGAAGATCGCCCAGAGCCAACGGCAGATGATATTGAAGCGCGTGTAGCCAATGTGAAATCATTCCATATCGGCGTAAGCATTGCAGCTATCATTGCAACCTGTTTTGTTCAGTTATCAACAAACTCAACAGTATTAGGTGGTTTAGTTGGTTTAATTATCTTTGCTGCAGGTGGTGTATTCAAACTTAAGCAAAGCAATGATATCTTCCAAGATGGTTTACGTTTAATGGCAATGATCGGTTTTGTGATGATTGCAGCTTCAGGTTATGCAAGCGTTGTAAACTCAACGGGTGGTGTTGCTGAATTAGTAGAAGGTTTAAAAGGCTCTATTGGTAGTAAAGAAATGGCCGCATTCTTAATGCTCTTAGTTGGTTTATTGATTACCATGGGGATCGGTTCTTCGTTCTCAACAGTACCAATCATTGCATCAATCTATGTCCCACTATGTATTTCATTTGGTTTTTCGCCACTTGCAACAGTTTCAATCGTAGGTGTCGCAGCAGCCTTAGGTGATGCAGGTTCTCCAGCTTCTGACTCAACCTTAGGCCCAACATCAGGCTTAAATGCAGACGGGAAACACGATCACATTTGGGATTCGGTGGTTCCAACCTTTATCCACTACAATATCCCATTATTAGTATTTGGTTGGGTTGCTGCGATGATTTTATAGTCGCAGAAATTTGCAAAAAAATGTTAAGATCAGACCGCTTGTACGGTCTGATTTTTTTATTTAGAGGATTATATGAAATTTATTTCTTTTAACATTAATGGGTTGAGAGCAAGACCTCATCAACTTGAAGCACTTATTGAAAAACATCAGCCCGATGTGATCGGCTTACAAGAAATCAAAGTGGCGGATGAAGATTTCCCTTACGACTTAGTTAATCACCTTGGCTACCACGTTTTCCATCACGGACAAAAAGGGCATTATGGCGTTGCACTTTTAACCAAAGACCAACCGCTTGCAGTGCGTAAAGGTTTTCCAACGGACAACGCAGATGCACAAAAGCGTATGATTATGGCAGATCTTGAAACCCCATTCGGAACCCTTACCGTCTTAAACGGTTATTTCCCACAAGGCGAAAACCGTAGCCACGAAACAAAATTCCCTGCTAAAGAAAAATTTTATGCGGATTTACAACGTTATTTAGAAACAGAACTCAAGCCTGAAAACCCGATTGTGATTATGGGCGATATGAACATCAGCCCAACAGATTTAGACATCGGGATTGGCGAAGTGAACCGCAAACGCTGGCTACGTGATGGCAAATGTTCATTTCTACCCGAAGAAAGAGAGTGGCTAGGACGTTTACACGGATATGGTTTAGTTGATACTTTCCGAGCAATGAACCCAACGGCAGAAGATAAGTTCTCGTGGTTTGATTATCGCTCAAAAGGGTTTGATGATAATCGTGGTTTACGTATTGACTTAGTGCTTGCTTCAAACCCTTTGGCTACACGCTGTGTCGAAACAGGCATTGACCTAGACATTCGAGCAATGGACAAACCTTCTGACCATGCACCTGTGTGGGCGGTGTTTAAGTAATAAAATCTGAATGAGAGGCGACAATTTAGTCGTCTTTTTTATAGATAAAACAAGTTTGTAAACAATTCTTTCCATTTTAAATTTATTTCGCGTTTTTTTACGACATTTTCTCGCAATCTCTTGAATTTTCATTACAATTACTGTGTTCATTTTTATTGACGGGTGATTGTATGAAAAATAAAACATTAGGCAGTACCCTGATTGTCGCAGGGACAACGATTGGGGCAGGTATGCTGGCGATGCCATTAACTTCGGCAGGTATTGGCTTTGGCTTTACCGTAGCATTGTTAATTGGTCTTTGGTTATTACTCTGTTTTAGTGCATTGCTATTTGTTGAAGTGTATCAAACTGTTGACAGTGATGCAGGGTTGGGCACGTTAGCAGAAAAATATTATGGTACATTCGGACGAGTTGTTTCGACGACGGTATTGATTGTTTTTCTGTATGCGATTCTTTCTGCTTATGTTTCTGGCGGTAGTTCTATTTTAGGGGCATTTTTACCGACCATTATTGATGCAGAAACAACAACGCGCATTGCTGGGGTGATTTTCACTGTTGTGTTCGGCGCTTTTATTATTTTAGGGACAACCAGTGTTGATGCGATTAACCGTATTTTATTTACCACCAAGCTTCTTGCTTTTGTTTTAGTGCTTTTTCTCTTATTGCCAAAAGTGTCTGTTGATAATCTGTTAGCCATGCCGATCAATAATTTCTTATTGATTTCGGCAAGCCCGATTTTCTTTACTTCTTTTGGTTTCCATGGCTCTATTCCAAGTTTAAATAAATATTTAGAAGGGAATGTGAAGGCGCTACGTATTTCGATTGTGGTGGGGACTTCTATTCCGTTGGTTGCCTACATTTTATGGCAGTTGGCGACCCATGGGGTGTTGAGTCAAACGGAGTTTTTACAAATTCTAGAAAAAGATCCAACCTTGAATGGTTTAGCGGAAGCGGCTCGCCAAATTACAGGTAGCTCAATCATTGGGGCAATGGTGCGCATTTTCTCCGCGTTAGCGTTAATTACCTCTTTCTTAGGAGTAGCGTTAGGCTTATTTGAAGCGTTGGAAGATCTGTTAAAACGTATCAATATCCAAGCAGGGCGAATCAGTTTAGGCTTATTAACCTTTATTCCACCGATGCTATTTGCGTTTTTCTATCCAAAAGGTTTTATTACCGCATTAGGTTATGCAGGGCAAATGTTTGCATTCTATGCGATTGTATTGCCGATTGCGATGGTGTGGAAATTACGCCGTCAAAATCTGGCATTGCCGTATCGTGTAAAAGGGGGAAATCTTTCTTTGTGGATAGCATTAGTCATCGGGGTATTTATTGTGATTGTGCCATTCTTAATTGAGAAAGGATGGTTACCACAAGTGGTTGGCTAAGCTTTATATTTCTCTGACAAGCGGTTAGAACGTTGCAATATTTTGCAATTTTCTAACCGCTTTTTTATTTGTATTACAAAAGGTTACATGATTTGTAATGATATTTTTACGATGAGAAATATTCGTTACATTTTTATAGACCGTTGTTAGAATGCCCGCGATTTTTATTTAGGAGATGTGATGAAAAATAAAATTTTAGGCAGTACCTTAATGATTGCGGGGACGACGATTGGGGCAGGGATGCTCGCTATGCCACTGACCTCAGCGGGTATGGGCTTTGGTATGACCCTAGTGCTTTTAGTTGGCCTATGGTTATTATTAACCTACACAGGCTTATTATTTATGGAAGTCTATCAAACGGCAAAACAGCAAGATGTGGGCGTGGCAACGTTGGCAGAACAATATTTTGGTATGACAGGTCGAGTTCTTGCCACCGTCAGTTTATTGGTTTTACTTTATGCGTTATTAGCGGCTTATATTACAGGTGGCGGCTCGTTAGTTTCGGGGTTATTACCTGAAACAGAAGGGGATAGTCATTTAAAAATCGGGATTTTACTCTTTACCGTTATTCTTGGGGCTTTTGTGGTTGTGGGGATTAAAGGGGTTGATGGCTTAACCCGCTTGCTCTTTATCGGCAAAATTATTGCTTTTGTATTTGTGTTGTTAATGATGCTGCCGAAAGCAAAATTGGAAAACTTAACGGCTGTACCCTTAGATAATTTATTGGTGATTTCTGCGATTCCTATTTTCTTTACCTCTTTTGGCTTTCACGTCATTATGGGAAGTATTAATAGTTATTTGGATGCAGATATTCGTAAAATTCGTATTGCCATTTTTATTGGCACATTAATCCCTTTGGGGGCTTATCTTTTATGGCAATTAGCGACACACGGTGTATTAAGTCAAAATGAATTTGTGACCTTATTAAATCAAGACCCGACATTAAATGGGTTGGTCAAAGCAACAAGCCAAATTACAGGCAGTACTATTTTAGGTGAAATGGTTCGTCTATTTTCTGCATTGGCATTAATCACCTCATTTTTAGGGGTGGCAATGGGGATTTTTGAAGGTGTGGGCGATTTATTAAAACGTGTGAATTTACCAACAAACCGTTTCGTGTTAACACCGTTAACCTTTATTCCACCATTAGCCTTTGCTCTGTTCTATCCAAATGGCTTTATTGCAGCATTAGGCTATGCAGGATTACTGTTTGCTTTCTATGGTTTAATTTTGCCGATAGGTTTGGCATGGAAAGCCCGTCAGCAACATCCAAATCTGCCGTATCGTGTGGCAGGCGGAAATATGGGGTTGATACTTGCGTTTATTATGGGGGGCGTCATTATCATTATTCCATTCTTAATGCAAAAAGGGATCTTGCCTTCAGTAGCAGGCTAATCGTAACAAATTCGGTTGAAATCCGATCGTGACAAGCGGTCGGATTTTTTTATTTTTTTGTAAATAGGTTGGGATGAAGAAAGAGAGATGCTAGAATGCTCGGCAATAGAACAATTCGCTAGAAAGGTGAAAAAATGGAAAATAAAAAACTACCTAAAGCGCTTGATGCGATCGATTTAAAAATTCTCAATGAATTGCAACGAAATGGGAAAATTTCCAATATTGAGTTGTCTAAACGTGTTGGACTTTCTCCCACACCTTGTTTAGAACGAGTAAAACGTTTAGAAAAACAGAACGTTATTATGGGTTATCGTGCGTTGCTAAACCCTGAATTACTGGAAGCGCCATTATTAGTGATTGTTGAAATTACCCTTGTCCGCGGTAAACCCGATGTATTTGAAGAGTTTAATCGTGCGGTTCAACAACTAGATGAAATTCAAGAGTGCCACTTGGTGTCAGGGGATTTTGACTACTTACTCAAAACCCGCGTGGCAGATATGGCAGCTTATCGTAAATTACTTGGTACTACACTATTACGTTTACCGGGAGTGAACGACACCCGTACTTATGTGGTGATGGAAGAAGTGAAACAAACTAACTATCTACTTTTAAAATAAGGATTTGTTGTGATTGAACGTTTAAAAGGCAAAGAAAATTTAGTGAAATTTGTCTTATTGCTTTCCATTCTTTTTGGAGCATATTTGATTTTAGCTTGGGCAAGTTTTAGTCCTTTGGATAATGCTTGGAGTAGTGCAAGCTCATTAACGCATTCAACCTTAAATAAAGCAGGTCTGTTAGGGGCATGGTTAATGGATGTGCTGTTTTCATTGTTTGGTAAAGTGGCTTTTGTTTTTCCATTTGGGTTAACATTTACTGCAGCGTATGCATTGGCAATGAAGCTTACCGAAGAGATGGAGTGGAAGCATATTGCACTTTGGTTGTTGAGTTTTAGTGTTTTGCTCGTTGGGCTTGCAGGTTTAGTTAGCGTGGTATTATCAAATTCAGCCTACTACCTTTCGGGAGGTTTTGTTGGCGGAATGCTAACGGATATGCTTGGCTCTCAGATTATTGTGCTTGTTATCTCGGTACTATTGACGGCGGTTGGCTTTTATTTCTGTTCAGGGCAAATCATTATCCAACTGTTTAATCAATTATATCATTGGGTTTTAGAGGATAAAGAAGAGAATAAAACACAAGAAGATGCAGTAGATGGGCAAGAAACTTCGTTAAGTTTGGATAAAACAGAAGAAACACAAGAAAAATCAGCAGATTCGCAGCTGACGGATTTATCGATTTTTAGCCGTCCAAACATTACGGGATTGAAAACTACGGTTCAAGAAGAATTCATTGAAATACCTATTCAGCCATTAGGTGAAAAGGAGAATTTAACCGATATTTCTATGTTTAAAGTAGAAAGCAGTACACCTCTTCCAACAGTCCGAGTAGCGGAAAATGCAGTGATCCCTCCAATTACTGTAGAATCCCCAGCCGTTCTTGCAGAAGAGGAGATGCCTGTTGAAATAGATAAGCCTGTGATGCCAAGTATTCGCCTTAATCCGATTGAATCTATAAAAGATGATCCATCTCCATTATCGGTCAATAAAAGTGTCAGCCGTGTAGAAGAGCCCGTTTCTGTGAATGTTGAAACGGTAAAAACGGAAGTCAAAGAACCTAGCTTTGTGCAAAAAATGACAGGAAACCCACCGCTTGTAGATGAAATTGCTCCAGTAAAAACGAGTGTTGCAGTAGCGCAAGCTGAAAAAACAGAGCCTAAAGTAACGCCAGCCTATCCAAAAGGTTATGGAGAAACTTTAATTCATCCTTTGTTACAGACAAAAAAGCAGGTTGAAAAACCAACAACGCCTTTGCCAACGATTGATCTATTAACCGCAGGTAAAGCGGAAGAACAACAAATTACCGAGCAAGAAATTCTTGAAACATCAGCTCGTATTGAACAAGAGTTAGCAAACTTCGGAGTAAAAGCAACCGTAGAAGATGTGTTAGTCGGCCCTGTGGTTACACGCTATGAAATTAAACCAGCGGCAGGGGTAAAAGCAGCAAAAATTACGAATTTAGCGTCAGATCTTGCACGTTCGCTGATTTTTGAAGCTATTCGAATCACTGATGTTGTGCCAGGTAAGCCATTTATGGGTATTGAAACACCTAATCGTCATCGTGAAACGGTTTGGTTACGTGATGTGTTAGACAGTAATGCATTCCGTGATAGCCGTGCGACATTACCAATGGCGTTGGGGAAAGATATTAGTGGTAAGCCGATTGTGGTCGATATGGCAAAAATGCCACATTTATTGGTGGCAGGTCAAACGGGGGGCGGTAAATCTGTTGGGGTGAATACCATGATTTTAAGCTTGCTCTTTAAACTGACCCCTGAGCAAGTGAGATTTATCATGATTGACCCGAAAGTGGTGGAGCTTTCTATTTATAATGATATTCCACACTTGTTGACCCCAGTTGTGACGGATATGAAGAAAGCCGAAAATGCACTACGTTGGGCAGTCGAAGAAATGGAGCGCCGTTATCTGCTTGTGAGTAGTTTAAATGTACGTAATATCGAAGGCTTTAATGCCAAAATCGATCAGGCGGCTGAAATGAATTTACCGATTCCAAATCCATTGTGGCGTCCAGGTGATTCTATGGATCAACTACCACCACCGTTAGAAAAATTAACCTACATTGTGTTGATTGTGGATGAATTTGCGGACTTGATGATGTCAGCAGGTAAGCAAGTAGAAGATCATATTATGCGTATTGCCCAAAAAGCACGTGCGGTGGGAATTCACTTAATTTTAGCAACACAACGTCCATCAACCGATGTGATTACAGGGGTGATTAAAGCGAATATTCCAAGCCGTATTGCCTTTACGGTGGCAAGCCAAATTGACTCTCGTACCATTTTGGATAAAGGTGGCGCAGAAGCATTATTAGGACGAGGCGATATGCTCTATTCAGGGGCGGGCAGCCCAGACATTATTCGTATTCACGGGGCATTTATGACAGATGATGATGTTCAACGTGTGGCGGATAACTGGCGCGCGCGCGGAAAACCGGAATATATCGAAAGTATCGTAACATCCCCTGATGGAGATGAAAATGGCGACGGTTATGAACGAAGTGGCGGTGATTTAGATCCGCTATTTGATGAAATTGCTCAGTTTATGATTGATGGCGGAGCAACATCTATCAGCGGTGTTCAGCGCCGATTCTCACTTGGGTTTAACCGTGCGGCAAGAATTATCGATCAATTAGAAGAACAGGGTATCTTATCCGCGCCAGATAGTCGCGGTAAGCGTGAAGTGCTTGCGAGATAATGCAAGCGGGTAGATTTGTTTAAAAATTTGCAAATATAAAAGAGGATATTATGCGTTTAGAGAATGAAAGAGAAAGTAGTAATGTGGAAGATCGTCGCAGGCAATCAGGTTATAGCTCAGGTCGCCGAGTTTCTGTTGGACGAGGAAAAGGTGGCATTTTAGGGTTTATCATCTTACTTGTCGGGGCATACTATGGCGTGGATCTCTCCGGAATTATTAGTCTTGGCGATGATCAAAACTATTCACAAACACAATCTACTACGGTATCAAGTCAAGAAGAAGCGGAACTTAACACCCTTTCGCGTAAAGTGCTTTATACAACAGAGCGTGTTTGGGGCGAGTATTTCCGTCAAAATGGAATGACCTATCGCGAGCCAACTTTGGTGCTTTATCGTGGTGCAACATCAACAGCTTGTGGAACAGGTCAATCAGTCATGGGGCCTTTTTATTGTCCTGCAGATGAGAAAATCTATTTAGATCTCTCTTTCTATGATGATATGAAAACGAAATTAAGAGCCGCAGGCGATTTCGCATTTGCTTATGTCATTGCTCATGAAGTTGGGCACCACGTTCAAAATAAACTGGGTATTAGCCGACAAACACAGCTAGCTCAACGTAATGCTCGTAGCCAAAAAGAAGCGAATCAAATTTCGGTAAACGTAGAATTACAGGCAGATTGCTTTGCAGGCGTTTGGGGATACCAAATTCAAAAAGAAGGGAAATTAGATGCAGGTGATGTGGAAGAAGCCTTTTTAGCAGCGGAAGCAGTGGGTGATGATCGTTTACAACAGCAAAACCAAGGCAGAGTAATCCCCGATAGTTTTACTCACGGATCATCTGCACAACGTTTAGCTTGGTTTAGAAAGGGATTGCAAACGGGTAATCCAAATGTGTGTAATACTTTTAATTAGTGCATAAATTATTTATTTGCACTCTTGTACTATTAAAATAGTACTAATTAATTTGACAACTGAATGACATTCTTTTAATTTAGTCATTAATTTTCAGAAAAACAAAAAGGACCTATAAAAATGAGTAGTAACGAACACAACATCATGTATAAAAATGACGATGTGCGTATTAATAAAATTGAAGAACTTCTTCCTCCTGTGGCGCTATTAGAGCGTTTCCCTGCAAGCGATGTTGCTGCAGAAACGGTGGCAAAATCACGTAGTGCAATTCACCGTATTTTACATGGTGCAGATGACCGTTTATTAGTGGTGATTGGTCCTTGTTCAATCCACGATCCTGTGGCTGCATTAGAATATGCGAAAAAAATTAAAGAGATGCGTGCAAATCCTAAAATTAATCAAAATTTAGAAGTGGTAATGCGCGTTTACTTTGAAAAACCTCGTACAACAGTGGGTTGGAAAGGGTTAATTAATGATCCTTATTTGAATGAAACTTTCGCCTTAAACGATGGTTTGCGCATTGCACGTAAAGTGCTTTCAGACATTAACGATTTAACCGTGCCTGCGGCAGGTGAGTTTTTAGATATGATTACCCCACAATATGTTGCAGATTTTATGAGCTGGGGAGCGATTGGTGCAAGAACAACAGAATCTCAAGTACACCGTGAGTTAGCATCAGGTTTATCTTGTGCGGTTGGTTTTAAAAATGCAACGAATGGCGGTGTTAAAATTGCATTAGATGCGATTGGTGCGGCAGAAGCGCCACACCACTTCTTATCGGTGACAAAATTTGGTCATTCAGCGATTGTTTCTACTGCGGGTAACCCAGACTGCCATATCATTTTACGTGGTGGTGATAACGGCACAAACTACGATGCAGAGTCGGTAGCTAAAGTGTGTGCAGATATCGAAAAATCAGGTCGCCGCCCACATGTGATGGTAGATTTTAGCCACGCAAACAGCCAAAAACAATTTAAACGCCAATTAGATGTTTGTAACTCCGTGGCAGAGCAAATTGCAAGCGGTTCAAACTTTATTTCAGGGGTAATGATTGAAAGCCACTTAGTAGAAGGTCGTCAAGATTTAGTAGAAGGCAAAGGACTTACCTATGGACAAAGTATTACAGATGCTTGTATTGGGTGGGATGACAGTGAAAAAGTGTTATTCCAATTAGCAGAAGCTGTAGAACAACGCCGTAAGGTGAATGGATAATTAAGGTAAAATAGTGGATAATAGTAATATTATCCACATTTATTTTTAGACTATGAATAAAACCGTTTTAGCATTAGATACAGCCACTGAAGCTTGTTCAGTGGCTTTATTTCATCAAGGCAAAACCACTTTTTTAGATGAATTAAGCCCTAGAACACATACTCAACGTATTTTGCCTATGGTTGATGAGTTACTGACGAAAGCTGGGATTTCTGTCCAACAGGTCGATGTACTTGCCTTTGGGCGTGGGCCCGGGAGTTTTACAGGCGTTCGTGTGGGCGTGGGTATTGCTCAAGGATTAGCTTTAGGTGCGGAATTGCCTGTTGTCCCTGTTTCTAACTTATTGGCAATGGCAGAAGCAGCATATCAGCAACAAAACACAACAAAGGTTGTCGCTTTAATTGATGCAAGAATGAATGAAGTTTATTTTGCACAATTTGAACGAGACGAGCAGGGCTGGAAAGAAATTGTGGCAGAGCAAGTCTGTTCTCCAGAAAAAGCCATTGCACAGATTAAAATGGCTGAAGATATTGTGGTTGTTGGCACAGGCTGGAATGCCTATCCACAATTTGAGCAAGCAAACTTAGGGCTTCACATCAGTGAAATTACTTTACCGTCAGCACAATATATGTTGCCTTTCGCTATACAAGCGATAGCACAGGGAAGTATACAATCAGCACTTGATATTGAGCCAGTTTATTTACGTAATGAAGTGACTTGGCAAAAATTGCCACATAAGCAAAAGTAAATCCATAGATGTAAAAAAGCGGGCAAATCTGCCCGCTTGTGTTTACCTTTTTTCAGTAGAAATTATGCGTTACCGCCAGTGATTTTCGCTACTTCTGCTGCGAAATCTTCTTCTACTTTCTCAATACCTTCACCTACTTCTAAACGAACGAAGCCAGATACAGAGGTATTTACTGATTTTAAGTATGCACCCACAGATTGTGATGGATCCATAACGAATGGTTGGCCAGTTAATGAAACTTCGCCTGTGAATTTCGCCATACGACCTTCAACCATTTTCTCTGCGATTTCTTTTGGTTTGCCAGAGTTCATTGCGATTTCGATTTGGATTTCACGCTCTTTTGCAACCACTTCTGCAGAAACGTCTTCTGGGTTTACGAAATCTGGTTTAGATGCAGCAACGTGCATTGCCACTTTCTTAAGTTCATCTTCAGAACCTTGACCAGCAACTAATACACCGATTTTCGCACCGTGTAAGTATTGTGCAATCACTTGACCTTCTAAGTATTGAACACGACGGATGTTCATATTCTCACCAATTTTAGCAACTAATGCAGCACGTTTTTCTTCGAATTGTGCTTGTAATGCTTCGATTGATGTACCTTTGTTTGCAAGTGCATAGTCTGCAACTTCGTTCGCTAAACCAACGAAGCCAGAGTCTTTTGCAACGAAGTCAGTTTCGCAGTTCATTTCAACTAATACACCGAAACCTGCACCGATACGAGCAAGGATAACACCTTCAGCTGCTACACGACCTGCTTTTTTAGCTGCTTTCGCTTGGCCAGATTTACGCATATTGTCGATTGCTAATTCGATATCACCATTTGCTTCTACTAACGCTTTTTTACATTCCATCATACCTGCGCCAGTACGCTCACGTAGCTCTTTTACGAGTGCTGCTGTAATTTCAGCCATTTTTTATTCCTCTTTTGTGTAGATATATAAGAAAAGCAGGGGTTTTAGTGCCCCTGCTTCACAATATTGAATGTGTTTTAAGGGCTTGCCTTAAAGACAATTACTCAGCTGCTTCTTCTGCAACGAATTCAGCAGTAGCTTCTTGACCACGACCTTCTTTGATTGCTGCAACTGCTGCATCTAAGTAAAGTTGGATCGCACGTGCTGCGTCATCGTTACCTGGGATAACGTAGTTTACGCCAGCTGGGCTTGCGTTAGTATCAACGATAGCAAATACTGGAATACCTAAGTTGTTTGCTTCTTTGATTGCGATATGTTCGTAGTCTGCACCGATAACGAAAATTGCATCAGGAAGACCAGCCATATCTTTGATACCGCCTAAGCTTAACTCTAACTTCTCTAATTCACGAGTACGCATTAACGCTTCTTTTTTCGTGATTTTATCGAAAGTACCGTCTTGAGTTTGCGCTTCTAAATCTTTTAAGCGTTTGATTGATTGACGAACTGTTTTCCAGTTAGTCAACATACCACCTAACCAACGGTGGTTTACATAGAATTGTTGGCTTTCTACTGCTGCTGCTTTAACTGCGTCAGATGCTGCACGTTTTGTACCAACGAAAAGAATTTTACCGTTGTTGCTTGCAATGCGAGTTAATTCTGCTAATGCATCGTTGAATAATGGTAATGTTTTCTCTAAGTTGATGATGTGAACACCGTTACGAGCACCGAAGATGAAAGGTTTCATTTGTGGGTTCCAGTAACGAGTTTGGTGACCGAAGTGAACGCCTGCGTTAAGCATATCGCGCATAGATACTTGTGCCATAAGAATAGTTTCCTTTTTGTTGTTTCTGCTATTGCAGAAGGGTTTTGCCTCCACATACCCTAAGCCATCGACCGTTTTTCTTAAATAGAAAAAACAGCACCCCGATGTTTAGTTTGCGATATGTGTGTGATTTAGTGTAAATAAAAAAATAAATGTTTTTTATTACTTAAATTTTCAAGCATAAAAAACGGGCGGATTTTACAGGAAATTAGCGGAGATGGCTAGTAGTTTTTCAATACAAGCGGTGAGATCTTGGGGAAATTTTGCAAATAAAGATATTTGGCATATTGAAAAGAAATATGCCAAATACCGTGATTATTTATGCAGATTATTTTTTCTTCGTTGGACGTTGCCAGCCTTGAATATGGCGTTGTGGCACACGGGTAATAACCAGTTCATCTGCTGCGACATCTTTGGTAATGGTTGAACCTGCGCCAATCGTTGCGCCATTAGCCACCGTTACAGGTGCAACGAGTTGTGTATCTGACCCGACAAACACATTATTGCCAATGATCGTTTTGAATTTATTTGCCCCATCATAGTTACAGGTAATAGTACCTGCACCGATATTCACATTAGCGCCGATTTCGCTATCGCCAATGTAGGTTAAGTGACCGACTTTCGATCCTACACCAATGGTTGATTTTTTGATTTCAACAAAGTTACCTACGTGTGCTTTAGCAGCAAGTTCTGTACCTGGGCGTAAGCGAGCAAATGGGCCGACATCAGCACTCTCACCAATCACGCTATCTTCAAGCACAGAGTAAGGCTTAATTTCAACATTGTCACCCAGTACAACATTTTTCAGTATAGCACCTGCGCCAATTTTGACGTTGTTACCAAGTTTAATGTCGCCTTCTAAAATCACGTTCACATCAATTACCACATCTTTACCGTGAGTTACTGTACCACGTAAATCAAAACGAGCAGGGTCAATCAATGTCACACCAGCGAGTAACAATTTTTCCGCTTGTGTTTTTTGATAATAACGCTCTAATGCTGCAAGCTGTAAGCGGTTATTTGCCCCTTCAACTTCCATTAAATCGCTTGCTTGTACCGCTTCCACTTTATAGCCATCACGGTTTGCCATCGCAATTACATCAGTAATGTAATATTCGCCTTGTGCGTTGTTATTGTCTAATTGTGATAACCATTTTTTGAAACTTGCACCACTTGCAACCATCACACCCGTATTGATCTCTTGGATCTTAAGTTGTTCTGGGTTCGCATCTTTTTGCTCTACAATCGCTACCACAGAACCATTTTCACGAATAATACGGCCATAGCCTGTTGGGTTATCTAAAACAACGGTTAATAATGCAATACCATTTTCAGGTTTTGCGGCAATCAGTTTTTCTAAGGTTGCTGGGGTAATTAATGGCGCATCGCCATATAACATTAAAATATTTTCATCATCCGCAAAAAAAGGTGCGGCTTGTTGCATCGCGTGCCCTGTTCCTAATTGTTCAGCCTGTAAAACCCAGTTCACAGGTTCAGAAGATAAACGTTGTTGTAACAAATCACCGCCGTGACCATAAATTAAATGAATTTGTTTGGCAGAAAGTTGTTTTGCTGTATCAATAACGTGTTTCACCATCGGTTTACCTGCAATAGGGTGTAACACTTTTGGTAAATCCGAGTACATACGAGTACCTTTACCCGCCGCTAAAATGACAACGCTCAGTTGAGTCATAGGAAATCCTTCATTTGAATAAATAAAAATCGGCGTATTTTACCGAATTTTTTACCAAAAAAGAAAGGATAACGGCGAAGTTATCCTTTCTTTCTTCTCTTACAAGCGGTGAGATTTTCTCTCTTTTTTGCAAAAACAGACTTTTTCTATTTTTCTACATAAAAATCTTTGATGTAATAAGTCCCTTGTGGGCTTTTACCTTCATAGCCTTTCACTTTCGGATTTTTAATAAATAATCCCGCATAGTGATAAATCGCCACAAACGGATGATGACTATTTAATTCCGCTTCTGCTTTGGCATAGATTTCTGCACGTTCGGCTTCATCTTTCGCATAGTAAGACTCGTTGATTAACTGATCAAATTTCTCACTTTTGAAACCGATTTTATTTTGGTCACTGTTTGAGAGATAGTAGGTTAAGAACGTACTTGCATCATTATAATCTGCCATCCATGCACTGAAAGCCAAGGTATAATTTTTCTGAGATTTGGTGTCTAAGAACGTTTTCCATTCCATATTTTTCAGTGTGATATCTGTCATTCCATCTAAGTTTTTCTTCCACATAGATGTGGCAGCTACCGCAATATTTTTTAAGCCTTCATTTGTGTTATAAAGCAACTCAGTTTTGAGCGGATTAGCTTTGCTATAACCAGCTTCAGCGAGTAATTTTTTCGCTTCTTCGTTACGTTGGGCTTGCGTCCAGCTTGCATATTCAGGCTGTTTGATTTTTTCACCTGCGCCGATGTAATGTGGTGTAAAGGTAAAGGTTGGTGTTTGACCGAAGCCAAGCACTTTATCCGTAATCACTTCACGGTCAATCGCAAGATCTAACGCTTTACGCACACGAATGTCATCAAACGGTGCTTTAGCTAAGTTCATCTCATAAGTGAATGTACCGAGTTTGCGTGATTTATGAATTTGCGGATCATATTCTTTACGGAATTTCGCATCTTTGTAGAGTGTTGAAGGAATATTGGCAATATCTAAATCACCTGAACGGAAACGTGCAATACCTGAACTCTCATTTAACACATAGAAGGTGACTTTATTGACCACGGTTTCTTTATCATTCCAGTAAGTCGGGCTACGTTCAAAGGCAATTTTTTCATTAAGAACCCGTTCAGCAATTTTATATGCGCCGTTACCAACGAAATTTTCAGGGTGAATCCAGTTATCGCCATGTTTTTCAACGGTTGCACGATGAACAGGGTAGAGTGATGCATGTTGAGTTAAATCTGCTGCATAAGGCACTGGAGCGGTTAAGGTGAGCAATAAAGTATGATCATCAACCGCTTTTACCCCTAAGGTATCCGGTGATTTTTTACCTGCCACAATATCTGCCACATTTTCCATTTTCATAAATTCTAAATAGGTTGCATAAGGCGAAGCGGTTTTCGGATCGACCAAACGCTGCCAAGCATAGACAAAGTCATGGGCAGTAACAGGATCGCCGTTTGACCATTTGGCATCTTTACGTAAATAGAAGGTCAATGATTTATTTTCAGGACCATATTCCCAACGTTCTGCGACACCGGGTACAAGATGATCTTGTTCATCGGTATTGACTAACCCTTCAAGAAGCTGGCGGGCTAGTAAACTTTCTCCCGTTCCTTCCATTTTTTGCGGATCGAGTGTAGCTGCTTCAGCAGTGGTTTGAATACGTACTTCTTGTTTATCAGCAAGGACAACGCCTTCAGGTACTTTAGCCGCAAGTGCATTGCCATTGATAGCAAAGAAAATGGCGCAACTTAACGCAGAAAGATTGACAAGGCTTTTACTTTTAGTCCAAATAGTGTGTTCTGTGTTCTGCATAAACTATTCCTTTTTGCAAGTAAAATATTCAGAAAATGTCGAAATGACAACCATATAAATAACCAACTTTTAAAGAAATGTAAATGTTTTTATTTGTGTTTGTTATAGGTAAAAAGTGTCAACATGTTTTCTAGGGAGATAGTCGATATTTAATTTTTACAAGCGGTCACTTTGCGTAAATTTCTTACAAATTCCGAAATAACAGGCGATTTTTCAGAAAATCTCTGTATAATAGTCAAGTTTTATTTCTTCGCATTTAATAAGGCGGCTATCAAAAGTAATCTTGATGGAAGATAAGATTACTTTTGCTAGTCGCAATTTTTAGGAAATAAAACAAACAATAAACCATTCCCAAAAATTCAAAGGAACATAAAAATGACTCCAATCGTCAAACAATTCAAATACGGTCAACATACCGTAACATTAGAAACAGGTGCAATCGCACGTCAAGCGACAGCAGCTGTAATGGCAAGCATGGATGACACCACTGTTTTCGTAACAGTCGTGGCAAAAAAAGATGTGAAAGAAGGTCAGGACTTCTTCCCATTAACTGTGGATTATCAAGAGCGTACTTACGCAGCGGGTCGTATCCCTGGTGGTTTCTTCAAACGTGAAGGTCGTCCATCTGAAGGCGAAACTTTAATCGCACGTTTAATTGACCGTCCAGTTCGCCCACTTTTCCCTGAAGGTTTCTTCAACGAAATTCAAGTAATTGCAACAGTGGTTTCTGTGAATCCACAAATCAGCCCAGATTT
This sequence comes from Actinobacillus indolicus, assembly GCF_901764975.1. Taxonomy (GTDB): domain Bacteria; phylum Pseudomonadota; class Gammaproteobacteria; order Enterobacterales; family Pasteurellaceae; genus Glaesserella; species Glaesserella indolica_B. Next base: position 331,551 of record NZ_CABFKH010000001.1, read on the forward strand.
AGTGGCGATGATCGGTGCTTCAGCAGCATTATCTTTATCTGGTGTGCCTTTCAACGGTCCAATCGGTGCAGCACGTGTCGGTTTCATTGACAACCAATTCGTCCTAAACCCAACTATGTCAGAACAACGTTTAAGCCGTTTAGATTTAGTGGTTGCAGGTACAGACAAAGCGGTATTAATGGTTGAATCTGAAGCGGACATCTTAACGGAAGAACAAATGTTAGCTGCGGTAGTATTCGGTCACGAGCAACAACAAGTCGTGATTGAAAACATCAAAGAGTTCGTGAAAGAAGCAGGCAAACCACGTTGGGATTGGGTTGCACCAGAGCCAAATACAGATTTAATCAATAAAGTTAAAGCGTTAGCAGAAGCACGTATCGGCGATGCTTACCGTATCACGGAAAAACAAGCACGTTACGAACAAATCGACGCAATCAAAGCTGAAGTTATCGCAACATTAACAGCCGAAGATGAAACCGTATCTGAAGGCAAAATCATTGACATCATCACGGCATTAGAAAGCCAAATCGTCCGTAGCCGTATTATCGCAGGTGAACCACGTATTGACGGTCGTACCGTAGATACCGTTCGTGCATTAGATATTTGCACAGGCGTTTTACCACGTACGCACGGTTCAGCATTATTTACCCGTGGCGAAACACAGGCGTTAGCGGTTGCGACATTAGGTACAGAACGTGATGCACAAATCATTGATGAATTAACAGGCGAAAAATCAGATCGCTTCTTATTCCACTACAACTTCCCTCCATATTCAGTAGGTGAAACAGGTCGTATCGGTTCGCCGAAACGTCGTGAAATCGGTCACGGTCGTTTAGCGAAACGTGGTGTGTTAGCGGTAATGCCAAGCGCAGAAGAGTTCCCGTATGTAGTACGTGTGGTATCTGAAATTACTGAGTCAAATGGTTCTTCTTCTATGGCGTCTGTGTGTGGTGCTTCTCTTGCGTTAATGGACGCTGGTGTGCCAATTAAAGCGGCTGTTGCGGGTATCGCAATGGGCTTAGTGAAAGAAGAAGAGAAATTTGTGGTACTTTCAGACATCTTAGGTGATGAAGACCACTTAGGCGATATGGACTTTAAAGTAGCAGGTACCCGTGAAGGTGTGACTGCATTACAAATGGACATCAAAATTGAAGGGATTACCCCTGAAATTATGCGTATCGCATTAAATCAAGCGAAAGGCGCACGTATGCACATTTTAGGTGTAATGGAACAAGCAATCCCAGCACCTCGTGCTGAAATTTCTGACTTCGCACCTCGTATTCATACCATGAAGATCGATCCGAAGAAAATCAAAGATGTGATCGGTAAAGGCGGTGCGACAATTCGTGCATTAACCGAAGAAACCGGCACATCAATCGATATTGATGATGACGGTACTGTGAAAATTGCAGCAACGGATAATAACGCAGCAAAACGTGTGATGGAACGTATCGAAGAGATCGTTGCAGAAGTCGAAGTCAATGCGATCTACAAAGGTAAAGTAACCCGTGTAGTGGATTTCGGTGCATTCGTCTCTATCCTTGGCGGTAAAGAAGGGTTGGTGCATATTTCTCAAATCACTGACGCTCGTGTAGAACGTGTTGCGGATTACTTATCTGTAGGTCAAGAAGTTCAAGTGAAAGTGGTAGAAATCGACCGTCAAGGCCGTATCCGTTTAACCATGAAAGAGTTAAATGGTGAATCTTCAGCACCAGAAGTGGTTGAAGAAATTCAAGAACTTGCAGAGTAATTTTGTTCGGGGTACGGTTTTTGTACCCCAAAAATACAATGCAATTTAATTTTGGCTAGATATTTTCGAATATCTCAAATCAAAATTTTTACCTAAGGTTTTATTAAATGCAGCAACGTATTAAGTTGTTTAATTTTCGTTTTTACTTACTTAATTTTCTTGCATTACTCTTTTTAACTGGCTGCGTAAGTCGATCGTCCGATATTATTGCACCAGAAAAATTGCCTCTTGCAGAGTTAAACCCACAGCTTCGTTTTGAACAAGAAGTGATGGTGGTGCGTTTAACTCAGGTATTACAAGAAGCAAAATTAAGTCAGGCAGAACGAGCGGAATTACTGTTCGAAAGAGGCGTAATTTACGATAGCTTAGGACTTTGGTCTTTAGCACGTTATGACTTTACACAAGCTGTAGAATATAATCCTAAAATGGCAGCAGCTTATAACTATTTAGGCTTATATTTGTTGCTTGAAGATGATTACGACAGCGCGATCGATGCGTTTAATGCCGTATTAGAATTAGACCCAAATTATGACTATACCCGTTTAAATCGTGGCTTAGCTTTTTACTATAGTGGGCGATATTCTGAAGCAGAGCGTGATCTTCAAAAATTCTATGAAGCAGATAAGACAGATCCTTACCGCGCTTTATGGTTATATTTCAATGAGTTAGAAATTGATTCTATAGATGCTAAACAAAAATTGGTCGAACGCTCAAAAAGCTTATCGAAAGATTTTTGGGGAACAAACATTGTTTCTTACTTCTTAGGGGAATTTACTCTTGAACAACTTCGTTTAAAAATGAATGCACAAGCAGAAGCGAATACCGCCGCTTATGCAGAAATTTTAACCGAAACTTATTTTTATCTTGCAAAACAAACACTCAAAATGAATCAAGTTGCGGAAGCTGTGAGTTTCTTCCGTCTCGCAATTGCAAATCAGGTGTATAACTTTGTTGAGTATCGTTTTGCGTTGTTTGAATTAGCTCAATTAAGAGCGAAACAAACACAAACAGATCCCGTTGTTGGGAAGAATTAGGACGACTCAAGCGGTATGATTTGTAAAATTTTTTGCAAATCTCACCGCTTACACTGTGTGACAAGTTATATAAGGCATTGATTTGCTTTCTATTTATTTTTCTTACCTAAAAAGCTCAACAATATAATTTTGTACTTTATGTTCACTCTTTCCTCAATAAAGAGGCAAAGTGAACTTCCATTCAATTTTGGAATTTTATGACTGAAACAACTTTAACTTTTGCCGACTTAGGCTTACCACAATCTATCCTTAACGCTGTGACTGAAATGGGCTATGTCACTCCATCTCCAATTCAGCAAGCTTGTATCCCACATCTTTTAAATGGTCGTGATGTACTGGGTATGGCACAAACGGGGAGTGGTAAAACAGCGGCATTCTCTTTACCTTTATTAGCCCAGATCGATCCAGAACAACGCCACCCACAAATGTTAGTGATGGCGCCAACCCGTGAATTAGCGATTCAAGTGGCTGATGCTTGCGAGCAATTTAGCAAAAATATGAAAGGTATTCGCACGGTCACGATTTACGGTGGTCAGCGTTATGATATTCAAATTCGTGCGTTAAAAAATGGTGCGCAAGTGGTGGTGGGAACGCCAGGGCGTATTCTTGACCATATTCGTCGTGGCACCTTAGATCTTTCCATGTTGAAAGCGATTGTGTTAGATGAAGCGGACGAAATGTTGCGTATGGGCTTTATCGAAGATGTCGAAACGGTCATGGCGGAACTGCCTGAAGATCACCAAACGGCACTTTTCTCTGCCACAATGCCAGAGCCAATTCGCCGTATTACCAAACGTTTTATGAAAGATCCGCAAGAGGTCAAAATTCAGGCAACCCAACGTTCTGCGCCAGATATTGCACAAAGCTACTGGTTAGTGAACGGCTTCCGTAAAAATGATGCGTTATTGCGTTTCTTAGAAGTAGAAGAGTTTGATGCTGCGATTATCTTTACTCGTACCAAAACTGGCACGATTGATATTGCAGAACTCTGTGAGCGTAACGGCTACCGTGCCGCTGCATTAAACGGCGATATGACCCAACAAGCGCGTGAGCAAGCGTTGGAAAAACTTAAATCAGGTCGTTTAGATGTGATTGTAGCGACAGATGTTGCCGCACGTGGTATTGATATTGAGCGTATTAGCCTAGTCGTAAACTATGATATTCCACTTGATGCAGAGTCTTATGTTCACCGTATCGGTCGTACTGGTCGTGCGGGTCGTTCGGGTCGTGCATTGTTATTTGTTGAGCCTCGTGAACGTCGTTTATTGAAAAACATTGAACATTTAATCAAAAAGCCGATTGATGAAGTGCCAGTACCAAACCACGAAATTTTAATGGAAAAACGCCGTGAGAAATTCAAAGCACGTATTTCATTACAATTAGAACACCATGATTTAGAGCTTTATCGTGAATTATTGGAAGATTTATTCACCGCAGACCAAGATCACGAAGAATTAGCGGCAGCAATGATGATGTTATTGCAAGAAAAACAAAAACTGATTCTTCCGCCGGATCCTGAAATTCGTCCGGCACGTGGCGAGCGTGGCAAAGGGCGTGAAAATCCACGTTCTGCAGAACGTCGTGGCGGCGGTCGTGAGCATCGTGATAATAATGGTGTCGCGATGGATCTTTACCGTATCGAGTTAGGTCGTGAAGACGGCGTTGAAGTACGTCATATTGTTGGGGCGATTGCCAACGAAGGCGATATTAACAGTCGTTATATCGGACACATCAAGTTACACGACAAATATTCAACCATTGAATTACCACAAGGTATGCCAAAACATTTAGTTGAACATTTTGCTCATAAAGCACGTGTGTTAAGTAAACCGATGCAAATGTCTTTATTAGGTGCGGCGAGCAGTGCAACCAATGCAAACCCTTATGAAGATAAAGGTGGCCGTGGTAAAGGGCGTGGCGATCGTAATGATCGTGGCGGACGTGGCGGCAGAGACGGTCGCCGTGAAGAACGTGGCTTTAAAGACCGCAAAGAAGGCGGATTTAAAGAAAAACGTTTTAACGACCGTGGTCGTCGATAATTATTTATCTATTCATATTGTGATATGTAGGGGCGGACCGATGTGTCCGCCCTATTAAAATTTCGGTGATTTCGGGCGGACACATCGGTCCGCCCCTACAAAATTAGCTAAAATTATGTTTATCCAACCCACCCAAACCCATTGCGATTTAACCTTAACCGAACAGGATTTTCACTTTATGCAATACGCCTTATCCCTTGCCGATAAAGCCGAAGCAGAAGGGGAAATTCCCGTTGGGGCTGTGTTGGTCGATAACATGGGCAATGTTATCGGGGAAGGGTGGAACCGTTCCATTATCTTGTCTGATCCAACTGCTCACGCAGAAATTCAGGCAATCCGAATGGCGGGAAAACAGATACAAAATTATCGCCTATTAGATACCACACTTTATGTTACCTTGGAGCCTTGCACCATGTGTGCTGGTGCGATTTTACATAGCCGTATCGGGCGTTTAGTTTTTGGAGCTTCGGATTACAAAACAGGAGCAATTGGCTCACGCTTTCATCTTTTTGAAGATTACAAAATGAACCATTTCTTGCAAATTAGAGGTGGAGTAATGGCTGATGAGTGCAGTCAAAAAATCAGTGCGTTTTTTAGAAAAAGAAGGGGAGAGCAAAAACAACAAAAAGGCTTACAAGCGGTCTGATCTTGTCTAATTTTTGCAATTTTGGGTAATCAAATCTTCAATCGCATCAATACATTTCTTTTTTCGATATTCTGTTTCTTCAATTTGTGCAAGATAGTAAGGGCGATCTACATCACTGGCTTGCTGGCTTTGTTCAATCAACCACGAAATTTTATCATTTAAAGCTCTTAACGCCTTTTGATATTCTTCCAATCGCTTTTCATAAGGAAGACGATGAATATTTTTCGGAAAGCGATAGCTTGAGCGAAATGTCTTGATATTTTGTTTATGTGTGATTTGGGTTTCAATGGCTTTTTGTAAGCTGTCAAATTGCTCGACAAGTCGTTGAGTTTGAAATGCAAGTAAATGACTATCCCTTTGCATTTCAATTTGCTGACTGGTTGCTAAAATTTCTTGAATAAATTGCACTACACGACCTTGATTGAAAGAAAAACAAGGGTGTGAAATGTTGATATTTTGCTCTGAAAAGGCTAAAAAGGGCGCCAGTTTTTGTTGTATCTGTTTGGTAAATCTTGTCATTTTTCATCTCTTTTTCTTTTTTCTTATTATAAATTAAGCATTAAAGGATTACTAATCTTAAATTTTTGTATAAAAAAACGGCTTAGACTCAATTAAATTGTAAAATTGTGAATTAGTTCACATAAATTTTTAAAATAAAAATTGAACTATTTTAAATACATAATTTATCTTTATAATCAAATAGTTACGCTGTTTTTTAATATGGAGTAATGCTCAAAAAAAGCAAGGGAAAATACTCTCTTTGAAGTGTTGTTTTATATAACTATATGATTTTAAATGAAAAAGTTATATTTGAAACCATAAAAAGAATATATTGACACGATCATCCAAATTTGCCATTATTCGCCCGCAATCAGCATTTACCCAAACTTACATTACGGATGTAAATGTCAGATACGGATAATTACTCTTTTACCTTAACGAGAGTAATTTTAGTTAAACTAAAAATATATTAAGGTGAACATTATGAAAAAAACACTAGTAGCATTAGCAGTAACAGCATTCGCAGCTTCAGCATCAGCGGTAACTGTGTATGAAAACGAAGGTTCAAAAATTGATTTCGATGGTTCTCTTCGTTTAAAATTAGATAAAAACTGGACTAAAGTATCAGGCGAGAAATCAGAAGCTAGTCACACAGGTTTAGGTAATGATGGTTCACGTTTTGGTGTACGTGCGAAACACCAAATTGCTGAAGATTTCTACGCATTAGGTCGTTTAGAGTTCCGTTTTGATAGTAATGTGAAATCATCAGACAGATTTGGTGATTTAAATACTAAACGTGCTTATGTGGGTTTAGGTAGCAAACAATATGGTGAATTAACATTTGGTCGTCAAATCACTATTGCAGATGATATCGCACAAGTTGGCTTTGACTATGTATATGGTGCATTTGATAACAACTTAACAACAGCAGGTAACTCAGTTGTTCGTTATGACTACAAAGGCATTGAAGGTTTACAAGTTGGTGTGAACTATAACTTCGCAGATCGTGATGCGGATAATGTAGATCATGTTGATGCAAACGGTAATAGAGTCTACGGTAAAACTAAAAATGGTTACGGTGTAGGTGCAGTATATTCATTTGCTCCAGCTGAAGGTCAGTCAGCAACTGTAGCGGCAGGTTATACTCGTGATAACTATACAACAGCAGGTTCTGGTCGTCATTATAAAGATGCGTGGGCATTCGGTTTCAAATATGGCATTAATCAATTAACTGCTGGTTTCGATGTAACTGGCGACTATACTAAAAACCGTCCAGCAAGCACAGATATTCGTCATTTAGGATTCCGTGTAGGTGCGAAATATCAAGTAACTCCAGCAGTATCTGTCTATGGTAACTACGGTCACGGTGAGCAAAAAGTTAAAACAACTGGGACAGAAACTACAACTTATAATCGTTTCATGTTAGGTACGGACTACCAATTACATAAAAACGTAGTGACTTACTTAGAAGGTGCGATTACAACAGCTAAAGTTAAAGGTGGTGATAAAACTACTAATAGCGGTGTTGCTGTAGGCTTACGCGTATTCTGGTAATCAAACCATAGCTTATTAAGCTGATAAAGACCAGCAACTTCGGTTGCTGGTTTTTTTATCTATTATACAAACATTGTTATTCGCTTCTTAGTACCATTAGATTGCAAATTTTTAAATCAATCAACCCGCTTGCATTGTTTTTTTGCTTGTATTGAAAGGGAAGTCACTCTATAATCTGAGCCCTTACACAATCTGTGTAATCCAATGAGAGCACTTTTGGTTTCTCGCAATAGCGTTCGGTTTACTTGGTCAGGTTCGGAAGAAAGCAGCCAGAATTGAAATGTCTGTGTGCCGAGGTTTGCTGGAAGTGCTCTCACCCTTTTAAGCCTTTTGCAAAATCTTTTACATATCTGACCGCTTGTAGTTATCTTTTCTTTTTACTCTCTTTCTTTTACACTATCCTAAAATCATCAACATAGGAAATCCCATGTCTCAAGCATTAAATCGATTAATTCAACTCCTTACTTTAGAACGTTTAGATGATAAGTTATTCCGTGGTGAATGCGAAGATGATGGTTTGCCACAAGTTTTCGGCGGGCAAGTAGTGGCTCAAGCTTTATCTGCAAGTATGAATGTTGTCGATGAAAATCGCCATTTACATTCATGTCACTGCTATTTTTTACGTGCGGGCGATGTTGCTTATCCTATCATTTATGAAACAGAGGTGTTACGTGAAGGGAATAGTTTCACGGTCGTGTCCATTAATGCGAAGCAACATGATGAGATTATTTGCCGAGTCATGGCTTCTTTTCAGGTTAAGGAAGAAGGATTTGAGCATCAAATTCAGGTGCCTGTAATGGCTGAGCCAGATATGTTGATTTCAGAAAATGACTTGATTTTTTCTCTAGCATCTAGGTTACCTTCGCCAATGAAAGAGATCTTCCAAAAAGAACGAGCTTTTGATGTACGTCTAAAATATGCGAATAACCCTTTCAAGGGAGATAAATTACCTTCAGAGCAGTTAGTTTGGGCAAAAACGAATGGCGTTGCTCCAAAAGATAGCCGCTTACAACAGTGTCTGTTAGCTTACTTTACCGATTTTCATTGTATTTTAACTATGTTACACCCTCATGAGCGTGGTTTTCTTCAGCAAGGATTAAAGGTTGCAACATTAGACCATAGTATTTGGTTTCATCGTGATTTTGACCTCAATGATTGGACTCGTTTTCAATTAGATAGCCCAACCGCTTCGGGCGCTCGTGGCTTGGCAAAAGGGCAGGTATTCGACCAATCAGGTAATTTAATTGCAAGTTATCAGCAAGAAGGGTTAATTAGGGATACTCCAAATGACAAAAAATTATAAAAAATAATTTTTTATCATTTGCAATTCTATTTTTTTTTTTACAATCGGGAAGTTTTATATGGAGCGACCTATATAGAACTTCCAAATAATATTTTATTCATAAGCCTTAATTTACCTAAGCAGGATGCTTAGGTATTTTTTTGCCCAAATCATAAATTTCCTTTAGAATTTACTTTTCTTTTTTCTCTTTTTTATTTCATGATTAATTTCAATCTTTTTTATCAACAAATTGCGACAACACGCCTTTCTGCTTGGTTAGAAACCTTACCTTTACAGCTTAAACAATGGGAAAAGCAGACCCATGGTGATTATGCCAAGTGGGTAAAAACCATTGAACATTTGCCTTCTATTCCAGCTACGTTGAATTTATCAAATAAAGTGGAGGCGATTTCGGTGAAACCGTTGAATGCGGGAGAAACACAGCATTTGGTTCATCATTTGAAACAGTTGATGCCTTGGCGTAAAGGCCCTTATCATTTGCATGGTATTCATGTCGACTGTGAGTGGCGTTCAGATTTTAAATGGGATAGGGTTCTACCTCATCTTTCACCATTAAAAGATCGTATGATTTTAGATGTAGGCTGTGGTAGCGGCTATCATATGTGGCGTATGGTAGGGGAAGGGGCAAAAATGGTGGTAGGGATAGACCCGACTGAACTTTTTTTATGCCAATTTGAAGCGGTGCGTAAGTTATTAAATAATGACCGCAGAGCGAATTTGATTCCACTGGGCATTGAGCAGATGCAGCCGTTGCAAGCGTTTGATACCGTATTTTCTATGGGCGTGCTTTATCATCGTAAATCGCCGTTAGATCATCTTTCTCAACTGAAAAATCAGTTAGTCAAAGGAGGAGAATTGGTTTTAGAAACCTTGGTGATTGATGGCGATGTGAATGATGTGCTTGTGCCTGCCGACCGCTATGCCAAAATGAAGAATGTCTATTTTATTCCGTCTGTACCTGCATTAATTAATTGGTTAGAAAAAGTCGGCTTTAAAAATGTTCGTTGTGTAGATGAGGCGGTGACGACTTTAGAAGAGCAACGTAAAACGGAATGGCTTGAAAATGAATCATTAATTGATTTTCTTGATCCGCAAGATCATTCAAAAACCATTGAAGGCTACCCTGCGCCGAAACGTGCGGTCATTATTGCGAATAGTTAATAGAAAAAAGAGAGCTTTTTAGCTCTCTTTTTACTTGGTTAGACGTGCGGTTTACAGTCAGGCAATGTCCCTTCGACTTCAAATAACACATCGCCATCTTTAAAAAAGACATAGCCACCATTTTTCATCTTCGTCCAATTTTCATTTTTGGTCAGCGGTTGAGTTGTAATAATGGTCACTTTGTCAGATTCTTGGGTGTATTGACGGAAGTCAATCATCACATCGTCGTCACGCAATGCCGTTCCAAATGGTGCTTTGCGACAGACGTAATGTAAATTCGTTGAGCAACGAGCAATCATCCAATGTCCGTTCGACATTATAAAGTTAAATACGCCGTGAGTTGCAATTTCACTGGTAATTTCAATAATGGCATCAAAAATCTCTTTTTCACTCGGTTTTTTGGAAAAACGTTTTTTTAAGCCTGCAGCAATACAACAAAATGCAGCTTCTGAATCTGTGGTGCCGATAGGTTGGTAATGGCTATTTGGGCAAACTTTGACATCAACGGTCCCGTTGTGTGCAAAAACCCAGTTTTCGCCCCAAATTTCACGGATAAAAGGGTGGGTGTTTTCTAAATTAATATCGCCACGTGTTGCTTTGCGGATATGCGCGATAACATTAAAAGATTTAATTCGATATTGGCTAACAAGATCAGCCATTGGGGAGGATGCTCCAGGGCGGTTATCTCGAAAAATACGCACGCCCTTTCCTTCAAAAAAAGCAATACCAAATCCATCTGTATGATGATCGGTTAAGCCCGCTCGCCGTCGAAAACCTTCAAAGGAGAAGGTAATATCCGTTGGTGTATTACAATTCATTCCTAATAATTGGCACATATACTACTTCTTATGTTCGTTGTCGTTACTATAGATTTTTATTTTTTTCTTGAGAGATCAATAAAAGGATGCCATGCCCTTGGCATCCTTTTATTTTGTCTAACAAGCGGTATGATTTAAGCGGAAATTTACAAAAAATTCAATAGGCAAAGTAAGAATTTCTTGATCTTAGTTAGATTCTTTTTTGAATAATGAAAGAAGGAATAAACTACCCGCACAAATTACGACAGATGGACCTGCTGGCGTATCTTTAAATGCAGAAAATAATAGTCCTCCAGTCACCGCAATAATGCTAAAGAAAATGGCATAGATAACCATCATTTCAGGGGTTCTCGCAAAACGTCTTGCAGTCGCAGATGGGATGATTAATAAGGAGGTAATGATTAACGCACCAACAAATTTCATGGTAAGTGCGATAGTAAATGCAGTCAGTAGCATTAATAATAGGCGTAAACGAGCAATGTTTAGCCCTTCAATTTGGGCTAGTTCTGGGCTGACGGTCATAGAGAGGAACTTTTTCCAGAAAAAAGCCAAAATAATTGCAATACAAGCCACGCCGATGGCAATAAAAAAGACATCATCCACATTAATGGCAAGTAAATCACCAAAGAGATAGGACATTAAATCTACTCGGACATTGTCTAATAGGCTGATCGTAATAACACCAAGGGATAAGCTACAATGGGCGATGATACCCAGTAGGGTGTCAACGGAATGGTTTGAACGTTGTTCTAACCAGACTAAGCCTAATGCAAGCAGTAATGTCATGCCGATCACCGCAAAATAGGGATCGATTTCAAGAAAAAAGCCAAAGGCGACACCCAATAGTGCGGAATGAGATAGCGTATCGCCAAAGTAAGCCATCTTACGCCATACGACAAAGGCACCTAAAGGTGCGGTGATGAGCGATAATAAGATACCCGCAATCCAAGCTGGGAATAAAATCTCAAACATAGAGCCTCTTAATGTTTACCATCACATTTGCATACGTCACCGTGCAAATCATGATGATGATTGTGTTTGTGTGAATAAAAGGCGACATTTTTTGCAAATTGGTCACCAAAAAAGTGGATGAAGCTAGGATCAGACGAGATCATTTCAGGTGTTCCCGCACAGCAAATATGCCTATTGATACAAAGTACTTCATCGGTATTTGCCATCACAATATTTAAATCATGGGAAACCATTAAAATTGCACAGTTTAGCCATGACCTTGTTTTATTTAGTAGTTGATAGAGTTCCGTTTGCCCTGTAATATCCACCCCTTGCATCGGTTCATCTAAAACAAGTAATTGTGGGCGATCTAGTATCGCTCGTGCTAACAGTACGCGTTGAAGCTCGCCACCTGATAATTTTTGCATACTATTTTGGGCAAGGTGTGTGATAGAGAGGAGCGATAAGGCTTCATCAATAATGCTTTTTGTACTGTTAGGCTTGAGTGAAAGAAATTTTTCTACCGTGATCGGAATAGAGTGATCAAGATGGAGTTTTTGCGGAACATAGCCAATTTTTAAGTTTTTTTGGTGGATAACTTTGCCTGAGGTTGGCTGTTGTAGTTTCAATAATACCTTTAATAGCGTTGATTTTCCACCGCCATTAGGTCCCACAATCGTGGTAATGGAATTAGGATAAACGCGTAAATGGATATGTTCTAAGGCAGGAACTTCATTATAAAAGACATTGATGTTGTCTAATTGAACCAATGGTTCTTGAGATGAAGGATGCTTCCGAATTTGCTTGATCTGCATAACAATAATAAAATTGAGGATATAAGTTATGCAAGGTAACGGATTTTTTTATCTTTGACAAGATAGCGATGAATTTTTCGTGTGCTATTTTGTCTACATTAAACTTAAATAGAATTCAAAAAATGAATTAGGGATAGAATTTTGCAACATGTGATTTTTGCTCGAGATCGCCGCCGTAAAAAACATAGAGTAAAGGCATTTATTTTTTTATTGGCGATCCTTTGTATATTGGTAGGGATTGTTTTGGCATTAAAAAACCACGACACCGCACCTAGTAATAAATCATCGGTAGTCACTGTGGCTGAAGTGAAGAACGACAATAATGAAGCAGTAGTACCAGAACTACAAGTGCCTCATCAAACTACAACATCGCAATTGCCTGAAAATGCTTCAGTGAAAGTGGAGTCATCATCGGCAGTTGCAACATTGGCAGATAACATTGCCTCAAGTGAATTAACTTATATTGATATTGATACAGCAAAATCAGAGGAAGAGGAACGATTAAATACAGCACCTGTAGACGAAAGTGCCACTTCGTATGAGGATGAATTACTGGATGTGGATGACGAAGTTGAAACTGTAGAAGGCACAGCTAAACCGAAAGATGAATTACCAAAAGAAGCTGAAAATATTCTGGAAGATGTGCTAGAGGTTGCAGATCAAGCTATTCGTATTCAAAATCAGTTTAGTTACACTGTCGTTCGAGGCGATAAATTAAAAGATGTACTAGAACAGTCCGGTTTAGGTAGTGCAACAGCAAGTGCTTTAGAGAAGAAGTTTCCGCAGTTAAAAAGTTTACAAGCAGGACAACAATTTTATTGGATCTTAGACAATGAAGGCGAGCTAGAGTATATGAACTGGCTTGTTTCAGAAAAAGAAGAGAAGATATTTGAGCGTAAAAGCAAGAATCAGTTTGCTGTTCAAACCATTGAAAAACAAGGTGTTTGGAAACAAGATGTTGTGAAAGGCGTTATAAAGGGTGATTTTAATTCAAACTTAAAAGAAGTGGGATTAGACCAACGCCAAATTAATCAGCTTGCGAGTGGTTTACAGTGGCAGATTGCGACCAATAAATTGAAGAAAGGCGATCGTTTTGCTATTTTGGTAAAAAGAGAGTATATCAATGGTAAGGTAACAGGATTAGGTAACGTTGAAGCAATCCATATTATTAGTGGGAAAACCAGTTATTACGCCATTCAGGCAGATAATGGTCGTTACTATAGCCGACACGGTGAAACCTTAGGAAAAGGTTTCTCTCGTCATCCATTACAATTTACACCACGGGTGTCATCGGGATTTAATCCTCGTCGTTTACATCCTGTAACACGCCGTGTGGCACCACATAAAGGGGTTGACTTTGCAGTACCAAGCGGTACGCCAATTGTGGCTCCAGCCGATGGTGTTGTTGAGCATGTGGCTTACCAAGCAAATGGTGCTGGTCGCTATATTAAAGTTCGACATGGTGGACAATATACAACGGTTTATATGCATTTAAGCAAATCGTTAGTGAAAGTAGGACAAAGTGTCAAAAAAGGGGACCGTATTGCACTTTCAGGAAACACTGGGCGTTCAACTGGTGCACATTTGCATTATGAATTCCATATTAATGGGCGACCAGTTAACCCAATGACGGTGAAATTGCCGGGTACTGGATCTGGTATGCCAGACAAAGAACGTAAAGAGTTCTTAGCAAAAGCAAGAAGTATTGAATCAAAATTAAAATTGTAAGTTGAGGGAATTTAGATGCAATTTAAACAGAAACTTTTTACCGTTGGAGCATTGTCTTTAGTGGCTGTTTCTTCAATGGCAAATGAGAAATTACAAGCTTCTTTAGAGAAGATTGGTGCAACAAATGTAAAAATTAGCGATTCTGTATTACCAGGATTTAAAACGGCAATCTCTGATCAAGGTGTTGTACAGATCAGTAATGATGGCCGTTATGTGATTCAAGGTCAGATTTTTGAGCTTAAAGATGGGAAAGTGGTTGATGTAACAAACCGTGCATTATTATCAGAATTAAATGCATTAGAAAAAGAGATGATTGTTTATCCTGCGAAAAATGAAAAGCATGTTGTAACCATTTTTATGGATATTACTTGCCACTATTGCCAAATTCTGCATTCTAAAATGAAAGAGTATAATGATTTAGGCATTACAGTTCGCTACTTAGCTTTCCCTCGTGGTGGCTTAAATACACAAACAGCAAAACAGATGGAAGCAATTTGGACTGCACAAGATCCTGTATTTGCGTTAAATGAATCGGAAAAAGGCAATTTACCGAAAGAAGTAAAAACGCCAAATATCGTTAAAAAACATTATGAATTAGGGATTAAATTTGGTGTGACAGGAACGCCAAATATTGTGACTCAAACAGGCGAGCTTATCCCAGGGTATATTGAGCCAAAAGAATTGGCTAAAATGTTAAGTGAATAAAATTCACAAGCGGTCAGATTTTGCAAATTTTTTGTAAGATCTGACCGCTTGTATTGCATTAAATATAAGAATCGTGAATAAATTAATCAAACGTCGTTTACCGCTGACTTCAACTCATCTTTCTGATCATCCTTTACTTAATCGAATCTATCAAAATCGGGGAGTTACTTCATCCCAAGAGTTAGAGCTTAGCTTACAGCATCTACATTCTCCTATGCTACTTGCGAATATTGAAGAGGCAGTGTCATTGCTACAAACGGTGTTACAAAAGCAAGGAAAAGTAGTGGTGGTTGGCGATTTTGATGCCGATGGTGCAACGAGCACAGCTCTTGCCATTTTGGCCTTACGTCAATTTGGATTTAAGCATGTGGATTACCTCATTCCTGATCGCTTTTCCCAAGGTTATGGGTTAAGTCTGAGTGTTGCTGAAATGGTGATTGCAAAAGGGGCAGATTTAGTTTTAACTGTGGACAACGGTATTTCCTCTTTTGATGGGATTGCTTTATTGAAAAGCCATCATATTCAGGTTCTCGTGACTGACCACCATTTACCCGGAGATGAATTACCTAATGCAGATGCGATGGTAAATCCTAATTTGCCAGGCTGTGCGTTTCCCTCTAAATCTTTAGCTGGTGTCGGCGTTATTTTTTATGTCATGATTGCATTACGTGCAGGTTTAAGAAAAGCGGGATATTTCAAAGAAAAAGAGCCGAATATTGCCGAATTGCTTGACTTAGTCGCTTTAGGTACTGTCGCAGATGTCGTTCCATTAGATCACAATAATCGTATTTTAGTAAATCAAGGATTGAATCGTATTCGTGCGGGCTATTGTCGTGCAGGAATTCAAGCACTTGTTGAGATTGCTAAGCGAGAACTTCATACATTACAAGCGAGTGATTTAGGCTTTGCAATTGCACCACGATTAAATGCTGCAGGGCGTTTAGATAACATGGCATTAGGTGTTGAGTTGTTGATCTGTGAAGATCTGAATGTGGCTCGTCAAATTGCTTTAGAGTTAGATTCACTAAATCAAACTCGGAAAGAATTCGAGCAAGAAATGAAAACAGAAGCCTTAGCAATTTGTGCCAAATTACCGAAATTATCACAGCAAGGTCAGGCTCACGGTATTGTTTTATATCAACCAGATTGGCATCAAGGGGTAATTGGGATTTTAGCCTCTCGGATAAAAGATCAATTTCATCGTCCTGTCATTGCCTTTGCACAAGAAAGTGAGGAGAGTGAATATCTAAAAGGCTCAGCGCGTTCTATTGCGGGATTACATATGCGTGATCTTTTAGAGAGAATGGATAATCAATATCCCGAGTTAATTTCGAAATTTGGTGGCCATGCTATGGCGGCAGGGCTGACTATACATAAATCACATTTAAGCCATTTTCAAAAAGCATTTGATGAAACGGTTGAAACCTCTGTCGAGCCAGAGCAATTACAAGGAGTAATTTATACCGATGGCGAATTATCAGCAGATGAATTTAATTTATCGACGGCGGAGCTATTAAAACAAGCGGGTCCTTGGGGGCAACATTTTGCAGAACCAACATTTGAGGGCGATTTCAAAATCCTTCAACAACGGCTACTTGCAGGAAAGCACCTTAAACTTATGGTTGAAAATGCACAAGGTATGCTCTTTGATGCGATTTGGTTTAATGTAGATCTAAAGTGTTATCCCGATTTTTCTATTCGAACAGCGAAGCTTGTTTATAAGTTGGATGTGAATGAATTTCGAGGGAATAGATCGGTTCAACTACTAATTGAATATTTATCGGCATAATTTATTATCAAAAGACTAGAATCAAATGAATTTGTATTGTAGAATTAACAAGCGTCTATATCCTATGCCATTAGAATTATAAGGCTTACATTAGTTAGTCGCTTTAAGGTTTTAAACTAAAATATTTAAAGGAAAATTCCAAAATGAAAAAAACGACTGTTTTTCGTGGATTATTATTGTCTGGTGTTGCATTAGCTGTCGCAGCATGTGGTAATTTAAGTAACGTATCTGATGAAGGTACAACGGATAACCCAGTATTCCCAAAAATTTCTGAATCTGAATTCAACCATGATGGTTCACAATTTGGCTCATGGCCAAACTGGGAAAATGTTCGTCAAATCGAAAAAGGGATGAACAAAGACCAACTTTATTATTTAATTGGTCGTCCACACTTTGAAGAAGGTCTATATGGCGTTCGTGAGTGGGATTATGCATTTAACTATCGTGAAAATGGCGTTCACAAAATTTGTCAATTCAAAATTTTATTTGATAAAAACATGAATGCACAAAGTTTCTTCTGGTATCCAAACGGTTGTAATGGAAACTCTTCATTTAATTTAAGTGGTGACTTCTTATTCGATTTCGATAAAGATACATTAACTGCTAAAGGTAAAGAAGTGGTTGACAATGTTGCTGGACAATTAAAATCTTCTGGTGCAGAAAAAGTGAAAGTGGCTGGTTATACAGACCGTTTAGGTTCAGAAGCATATAACTTAGACTTATCACAACGTCGTGCTAATATGGTTAAAGCTCGTTTAGTACAACAAGGCGTAACAGCACAAATCGATGCAGTTGGTTATGGTAAAGCAAACCAAGTTAAAGCATGTGATGGTGAGTCTGGTCAAGCATTAAAAGATTGTTTACGTCCAAACCGTCGTGTAGAAATCACAGCTAACGGTGGCGTACTAAAACAAAGCGAAGGTGGTAACGTTGCAGGTCCTAACGGTCCAGCACCACTTTACCAAACTCCAGCATACAACGGTAATAAATAATTTACTGATTTAATACGTATAGCATAGTAAAATAAAGGGACAATTCTAAGGGAATGTCCCTTTTTTATTTATATGGAGTTTTAAAATGTCTTACCAAGCTATTGCGTTTGATCTTGATGGTACATTACTCTCTAGCCAAGCGACTATTTTGGCATCAAGCAAACAAGCGATTCAAAAAGCGAGAGAATTAGGATTAAAAGTGTTTATTGTCACAGGGCGTCATCACACTGCAGTACGTCCATATTATGTTGAATTAGGTTTAGATACGCCAGTTGTATGCTGTAACGGAACTTATTTATATGATTTCCACCAAGATAAAGTGCTTTCATCTAATCCTTTAACAAAACAACAAGTATTAGAGTTAATCCAATCAGCTAAGGCTCTCAATATCCATACGGCAGTTTATACAAGGGATGCAATGACCTATGAGGTGCTTAATCCACATTTCACAAAATTGCTTAAATGGGTTGAAAGTTGCCCTGAATCTGTTCGTCCTGATGTTCATCAAGTCGAAAGTTTTCAACAGCTTGTTGATGAGGGTATCACGATTTGGAAAGTATTAATTAGCGATCCTGATTTAGCTAAAATGCAACAATTTGTCGGTAACCTTTCTTCCGAATTAAGTGCCGAATGGTCGTGGGTTGACCGTGTAGATATTACCCGAGCAGGAAATAGTAAAGGCGCTTGTCTTTCAGAGCTACTTAAACAAGAGAACATTGACCCAAATAATGTGATTGCTTTTGGTGATAATTTTAATGATATTAGTATGCTTAAATTGGTCGGCATGGGAATTGCTATGGGTGAGTCAGAGCTAGATGTGCAACAAAGTGCAAAACGTGTTATCGGTTCTCATAACGAAGATAGTATTGCGACAACACTATCGGAATTACTTGGAGTTTAAGGGTTATTTTCATGCAGATTCGTAAATCTATTCCTTCTGATTTTGAGACGATTTTAGCTATCTACAATCAAGCGATTCCAACACATCAAGTAACGGCGGATCTTTATTTAGCAACGACAGAAAGTCGAAAAGCGTGGTTTGAGTTTCACTTAGCCAGTGAAAAATATCCCCTTTGGACTGTTGAGGATGAAGAGGGGATTGCTGGCTGGTTTAGTTTCTCGCCTTTTTATGAGCGCCCAGCGTTTGTCCATACTTCGGAGATCAGTATTTATCTTGACCAGCGAGCGAAAGGCAAAGGCTACGGTTCGCAAATCATTCAATTTATGCAAGATTGTATGTTAGATCATGGCATCAATACGTTAATGGCTTATGTATTTGAATTAAATCAAGTGAGCATGAATTTGATGAAAAAACATGGTTTTGAGTGTTGGGGGCGTTTTCCTAATATCGCGAATATGGGTAAAGATGATTCAGGAAATGACAAATGGCGAACCCTTGTGATGATGTCTTTCCAAAAAGGCATTTAACAAGCGGTAGGATTTTATAAAAATTTTGCAAAATCAGTGGAAAAAGCTTGCATATTTGAGCTGAATTTTGCAATCTATGAATGTGATTGACAAAATATAAATATACAGGAGCGAGTTATGTCAAAACCTCTTTTCTATGGCAGTATTGTTGCATTAATTACCCCAATGAAAAATGGTGAAATTGATTTTGACGGATTGAAAGAGTTAGTGGAATTTCACATTAAATCAGGTACGCATGCGATTGTTTCAGTAGGTACAACAGGGGAGTGTAGTACACTCAGCATTGATGAAAATGTGAAGGTTATTAAGAAAACCGTAGAGTTTGCCGCTGGACGTATCCCTGTCATTGCAGGTACAGGCTCAAATGCAACAAGTGAAGCAATTGTCATGACCAAATTACTGGCGGATAGCGGTGTTGCAGGATGTTTAAGTGTTGTTCCTTACTACAATAAACCAACTCAAGAAGGCTTATATCAACACTATAAAGCGATTGCAGAATCAACGGATTTACCACAAATTCTTTATAATGTACCAGGTCGTACAGGAACAGACTTAAAACCAGAAACCATTGCTCGTTTGGCGAAGATTCCAAATATCGTGGCAGTAAAAGAAGCGACAGGTGATGTGAGCCGAGTTGCAAAAATCAAAGAGCTTGCAGGTGAAGATTTCATTTTCTTAAGCGGTGATGATGCAACAGGATTAGAGTCAATGAGACTTGGCGGTCAAGGTGTCATTTCTGTAACGAATAATCTTGCTGCAGCAGATATGGCAAAAATGTGCGATCTTGCATTAGAAGGTAAATTTGAAGAAGCTGAAGAGATCAATCAACGTTTAATGGATCTACATAAGAATTTATTCGTTGAAGGCAACCCAATTCCAGTAAAATGGGCCGCTCATAAAATGGGATTAATTAGTGATCCTTGCTTACGCCTGCCGTTAACTATTTTATCAGAGCAGTATCATCCAGTAATTACTGCAGCATTAGAAAAAGCAAAATTAATTTAGGTATAACGATTATCGGCATTGAGTTTTCTCAATGCCGATAAATTAATGATAAGTTTGAATAAATTTTTGATAAGCATTCAAAAACATTTCAAAATCTTCCAATCCGCAAGAGGCGATACTTTCTTCATCATAGAAACTAAAACCGTTCTCGACATCCTCAATTTCCTCAAATGTCATATCCAGATTATTGGCTTTCACCATCACTTCTTCAATGTTGATATAAAGGCTATATTCTTTGCCTTCAAAAATCCATTCGTAGTTTTGATCTTTGGTTTGGCGACAATGCTCAATTTCAGCAAAAATGGCAGTTAATTCTTTTGGATTTGGCACAATCTCAGTGTTTAACCAACGAGCAAATGCCTCGTGATCCATTGAACATTTGGCGATAACGCCGTGCATGGTATGTGTAAATTGGTATTCCATCATTTTCTCCTTTCAAACAAGCGGTCGGATTCGTTTGGTTTTTTGCAAAATATTATAACGAAGTGACCGCTTGTAACTACAACTTAACCTTTCTTCAAAATTTCTTTTAAAAATCTTGCCGTATGGGATTTCTTATCTTTTGCCACCTCTTCAGGTGTACCTTCGGCGATAATCTGTCCGCCACCGCTACCGCCTTCTGGGCCTAAATCAACAATCCAGTCTGCGGTTTTGATCACATCTAAGTTATGCTCGATCACCACAATGGTATTCCCTTGATCACGCAAGCGGTGTAATACGGTCAATAATTGTTTAATGTCGGCGAAGTGTAGTCCAGTCGTTGGTTCATCAAGAATATAAAGGGTTTTACCTGTATCTCGTTTGGATAATTCTGCCGCTAATTTCACCCGTTGAGCTTCACCACCTGACAGGGTGGTAGAAGATTGCCCTAAACGGATATAGGATAAGCCTACGTCCATCAAAGTCTGTAACTTACGAGCAATCATCGGCACGGCATCAAAAAACTCACGGGCTTCTTCTACGGTCATATCTAACACCTGATGAATAGTTTTGCCTTTATAGCGAATTTCAAGGGTTTCACGGTTATAGCGTTTGCCTTTACAGTGGTCGCACGGCACATACACATCAGGTAAAAAGTGCATTTCAACTTTGATCACCCCGTCACCTTGGCAGGCTTCACAACGTCCGCCACGCACGTTAAAACTGAAACGCCCGACCGTATATCCCCTTGCCCGAGCTTCCTGAGTGCCTGCAAAGAGTTCACGGATCGGGGTAAATAATCCTGTGTAAGTTGCAGGGTTTGAACGTGGCGTACGTCCAATCGGGCTTTGATTGATGTCGATTACTTTGTCAAAATGTGCTAAGCCATCAATGCTCTTATAAGGGGCGACATCGCTGTTTTCTGCACGGTTTAATGCATTTTGAGCAATCGGGAATAAGGTATCGTTAATTAAGGTGGATTTGCCCGACCCCGATACTCCTGTGATACAAGTAAACAGTCCCACAGGAATAGCTAAATCGACCTCTTTTAAATTATTACCGCTTGCCCCTTTTAACACAAGCTGTTTGCTTTCATCTCGTGGGGTACGCTGTTTCGGGATCTCGATTTTTTCCTTACCCGATAAGAATTTACCCGTAATCGACGCTTCATTTTGCATAATTTCTTGAGCTGTACCTTGGGCAATAATCTGCCCACCGTGTACCCCGGCTCCAGGTCCAATATCAACAATATGATCTGCCGCCATAATCGCATCTTCATCGTGTTCCACCACAATCACGGTGTTCCCCAAATTCCGAAGATGAATAAGCGTGTTTAGCAAACGTTCATTATCTCGTTGGTGCAAGCCAATAGACGGTTCATCAAGCACATACATCACTCCCACTAACCCAGCACCGATTTGGCTGGCAAGGCGAATACGTTGAGCTTCACCGCCCGATAAGGTTTCTGCCGAACGAGAGAGCGAAAGGTAGTTCAACCCTACATTGACAAGGAAAGATAAACGCTCACGGATCTCTTTGAGAATTTTTTCTGCAATTTGTGCTTTCTGCCCTGAAAGATGTAAACCATCAAAAAATTCCAAGGCTTCGCCGATACTTTTTTCCGACACCATCGGCAAGTTGGTTTTCTCTAAAAAGACATAACGGGCTTCACGGCGTAAGCGAGAACCTTCACAGTCAGTACAAGCACGGTTGTTAATATATTTTGCTAACTCTTCACGCACGGCATTTGACTCGGTTTCCTTATAACGACGAGCCATATTGTTCAACACCCCTTCAAAAGCGTGAACTCGCTTAACACTATCGCCCCGATCATTAACATAGACAAATTCGATTTCATCTTTCGAGCCATTTAAAATGATGTTTTGAATTTTCTTCGGCAACTGATTAAACGGCATTTCAATATCAAAATCATAATGCTTCGCCACGGATTTCAATAAACCAAAATAGTAGAAACTACGGCGATCCCAGCCCTTAATCGCACCGCTTGCTAAAGACACATCAGGATTTTGCACCACTTTACGTTCATCAAAATATTGCTGAACCCCTAAACCATCACAAGTTGGGCAAGCCCCAGCAGGATTATTAAACGAGAAAAGACGTGGTTCTAGTTCCGTCAGCGAATAGCCACAATGAGAGCAAGCAAAACTTGAAGAAAACACTAACTCTTCCGCATTTGGATCGTCCATATCGGCAATAATCGCCGTTGAGCCAGAAAGTTCTAATGCCGTTTCAAAAGACTCGGCTAAACGGGTCGCAATATCGCTACGCACTTTAAAGCGATCAATCACTACTTCAATCGTATGTTTTTTCTGCAATTCTAATTTTGGCGGATCGGACAGATCGCAAATTTCCCCATCAATTCTGGCACGGATATAGCCATTAGCGGTCAGATTTTCTAATAATTTTGCGTGTTCACCTTTACGATCTTTCACCACAGGGGAAAGCAACATCAAACGCTTACCTTCAGGCTCTTCCAAAACTCTATCCACCATTTGCGAAATCGTCTGAGCCGCTAACGGCACATCGTGATCAGGACAGCGAGGCTCACCCACACGGGCAAACAACAAACGCAAATAATCGTGGATTTCCGTCACCGTCCCTACCGTAGAACGAGGATTGTGCGAAGTAGATTTCTGCTCAATTGAAATCGCAGGGGAAAGCCCTTCGATATGATCGACATCGGGCTTTTCCATCAAAGATAAGAACTGACGAGCATAAGCGGATAAACTTTCCACATAACGACGTTGCCCTTCAGCATAAAGGGTATCAAAAGCCAAAGACGATTTGCCCGACCCCGACAACCCTGTAATCACAATAAATTTATCTCTCGGAAGAACCAAATTCACGTTTTTTAAATTGTGGGTTCTCGCCCCACGAATATCAATATGTTGCATAACTGCCTTCTAAACAAATGTAAAGCAAAAATTTCCGAATTTTCGATCATTATCGCATAAATTGATTAACTGTACAAAATATCAGTTTTAGTAGATGATTTTTTTTTTATTTTCAGGCAGAATAGCGCAAATTTTACAGATAATTCATTTAAGAGGATTTGATATGGCAGGTGTAAATAAAGTAATTATTGTCGGCAATCTCGGTAACGACCCTGATATGCGTACAATGCCAAACGGCGATGCAGTAGCAACATTAAGTGTCGCGACCAGTGAAAGTTGGAATGATAAAATGACAGGCGAACGCCGTGAAGTCACCGAATGGCACCGTATCGTATTCTTCCGCCGTCAAGCAGAAGTGGCAGGACAATACTTACGCAAAGGCTCAAAAGTCTATGTAGAAGGCAAACTCAAAACACGCAAATGGCAAGATCAAAACGGTCAAGATCGTTACACCACAGAAATTCAAGGCGATGTACTACAAATGTTAGACAGCCGCAGCGGTGGTGATTTCGGTGGAAATCAAGGTAATGGCTGGAACCAAGCACCTGCTCAAACCAACTACAATCAAGGCGGCTACAACGACAGCTATGCTCAAAATAACGTTGGCAATGTTCAACCGCAAGCCGCAAAAGCACCGGCAAAACCGGCACCGCAAGCAGAGCCGCCATTAGATGATTTTGATGATCAAATTCCGTTCTGAGTTACATATAATTTAAAAATGTAAAATATAAAGCTCTATAATATAGAGAGTCCTTTATTTTTAAGGTCTCTCTTTTTTTTACGTTTTTTTGACACTGAAAACTTAATTTGTTAGTATTTATATATAAAAATTTTGTAAATTAAATAGATATGCATAGACTAGAAACAATCCTTTTTTCAAATGGAGAACGTTTTCCTCTATTGGTTAATGAGGAAACTGGTATTCCTGATTTTTATTCAACCTTATGGGTAACTGTAGAACTACGTAATCAATCCGCAGTAAACACAATTAGAAATAAGCTGGGAACTATACAATGGATAATGAATTGGGAAAAACAGAATAATCTTGTTATTAGTGATCTAATTCATAACAAAGTACTTTTAACAGAAAACCAATTAGAATCTCTTATTCGACATATGAAAATAAATGTAAAAAAGCAAAAGAATGTACTCAATACAAAAAAAAGTGTGTTAATGAAAGGCAGGAATCAATTTATTGATATTTATTCTTCTGTATCTCTTAGTCATCAATATAATAGACTAACAACGCTTTCAGAATACATATTATTTCTATCTAAAGTAATTAATGTATCTAACGAATATATCGAAAAATTGACAAAAATAATTACTTTAATTAAAGAATCAAGACCTAAAAATCATAAAACATTATCTATAAAACCAGAAAGTGAGTTACCTGATGGACTGTTAGATGAGTTTATGTCTATTGCAAACTTTTCTAATCCTAATAATCCATTTCAAGATATTGGAATTAGAAAAAGAAACCATTTAATGTTTATCTTATTAAAGGAATTAGGGATTAGAAGAGGAGAACTATTATCTATTCAAATCCCATTTATTGATATAGGAACAGCTAAATCCTCAATTACAATTAGACGAACTCATGATGATAAATTTGATACAAGAAAAATACAGGCAGTGAGTAAAACAAAAGAAAGGAGACTCCCTATTTCACAAAGTATAGCTAAACTTATTGATGACTATATTATGAATTATCGTTCTAAAATTCCTAATGCAAATAAACACCCATATTTATTTGTAACTCATCGAAAAGGAAAAACTCAAGGAAGTCCAATTAGTACAAGTTCATTTGATAATGTTATTGTACCAACAATGAGAAAAGTAGACCCTAAGTTCTCTATAATTCATCCACATATTTTCCGTCATGAATGGAATTTAGATTTTTCACGAAAAATAGATAATAATAACCAACGTGTGAATAATGATTCTTCACATAAAGACTTTATTTCTCCTGGAAAAGAAGCAAAAATGAGACAGCATCTCATGGGCCATACATCAGAAAAATCAGGGAATATCTACAATCAACGTTATATTAAAGAAAAAGCTAATAAAATATTATTAGAGCTTCAAGCTGAGTTTCAGAAAAAGGTTGATGATTATGAATCAAAATAAAAGGCTTAGACAATCAAGAGATGGGTATGTATTTGATGAAAATGAAAACTCTTGGCATATAAGTAAAGACAAAACCATTAACTTTTCTCAACCCATATTAAATATAGATAAAAAAACATTAGATGGGTTTAGAAAAACATTAGCAATATATGTCGAAAAATACTCAAGTTATCACGTATATCACATGTATCAACAATTTCAACGATTAGTAATTTCAACTAATTTAGAAGTCATTAATGTGCCAATAATCTTGGATTGGAAAAATAAACTAGGAAAAGAACATGAATGGTATTTAGGAGCATTAAAGGGTTTTTTATTGTCATGGCATGAGTATGGCTATTATGGAGTTGATAATACGGCAGATACAGTGCAATATATTGATCGTGTTATGGGGGCTGAAATGGGAAAACTAGCTCAAGCATTTACTGGTAGAATTATTTCCAATTTAAACGAAAGTGAAAGAGGATATGATCCAACATCTTTAATAACCAATAACGGAATAGATACGATAGGTGCCTGTGGAACAAATGATTTTTGTATAACTGGCTATGAAACTTGTTATTTATGCCCTAAATTTAGACCTTTAATTGATGGTCCTCATCAACAGATCCTAAATAAGCTGTATGAAGAAAAGGAAGAACGTTTAAAACAAACTAAAAGCATAGATTATGCATCATCCAAAGATCGTATTATTTTGGCTGTTGAGTATGTTGTTCAAGCTTGCAATGATATGAAAAGAACTATGGGAAGCCACTGATTATGAACAATCTAATTTTCACTCCAAAAGATAATAATCCTAAATCTAATTTAGAGCAATTTATTAATTTCAGTAAAAATCAGCTTACTACCTTTGGAAAGGATTGCTGGGAAAACAACCAATGGAAAACAACATTCAGCATTTATCCAGTTCAGGTTCGTTTTTCCACAGAAAGAATTAAATCTACATCTTATAAATATGAGCGATTAGCTGCACCATTCATTGAATTTGCCAAAGCCTATATTCGTTATACTTATTCTCTAAATCCTATTCGTAATTTAGCCAGACATATTGAATCTTTACGTATAGTTGAAATGGCTCTCTATAATATTAAAGGAAAGGTTGACATACTTCTGCTTGATTATTTAGTTATTCATGAAGTAGAAAATATCGTATCAAAGAAATATAAAAAAGGTACGGAATCAGTCAATAAATTAGGTTATCAACTTCAAAAGTTATTTGATTTTTGTAGAGAAAATCAAATTACACCTCAACTACCTTTATGGGAAAATCCTTATAAACGCCCTAGAGATTTGACTATACTACTGGATGAAAAAGGAAAAGAATACCGTTCAAGTAAAATGCCAACTGATGAAGAAATGATGCTGGTTGCTAAACTCTTTCATGATGCCCCTAATTTAGACAAAGAAACTGAATATTATACAGCTGTTATGGCTCTACTTATGGTCGCTCCATCTCGTTGTTCTGAGTTGATGTCTTTATCTGTCAATTGCTTAGAATGGGAGGAAGATAGCTTGGGAAATAAGCAATTAGGTATTCGATGGATACCAGCAAAAAATGGTAAAGAGGGATTAAAGTGGGTTCCTAGCTGTATGCAAGACATTGTTGTTGAAGCGGTTAGGCGTTTAACAAATATAAGCTCCTTGGCAAGAAAAGCAGCTAAATTTGCAGAAGAAAATCCTAATATATTGATGTTATTTGATAAAGATCTTGTAACATCCCATTCTTTATACAAAAAGCCTTTGACTAAAAGTGAAATAGCTGAAGTGTTAGATATTGATTCCCAAAATATCTGTAACACCAAATGGTTTAAAAATTTAATAAGTGAAAACGATGGAATTATAACTTATGAGATACTAGGAAAATTTTTGTATAAAAAATACACATCAAAATTTAATAATTGGCCCTATGTAGATAAACATAAAAATGTTAAGGCTTCTGAAGCTTTGTTATTATTCAGAGAAAATGAATTTCATGATGACTTTTCCTCTAAAAGTTTCTCTTTTGTGTTACCAACAGTGAACCAAATTAATGATAGATTTTGCTATTCAGAAACTCGCCCTAAAAAATCATTATGGGAAAAACATTGTATAGGTACATCTAAAGGAGAATTTATTAGATTACCATCGCATAATGCAAGGCATTGGTTGAGTACAAAAGCTGAGCGAGGTGGAATGGATGAATTAACTTTAGCTAACTGGGCAGGCAGAGCTAGAGTGGCAGATAATAAAGCTTATGATCACAGGACAGAAGAAGAAAAAAGTGAGGCAGTTCGAGATTTACTCATTCCTGAGGATATTTCAATATTAGACAAAATTCATTTAAATCTTCCTATTACCTATGAAGACTTAGGTAAAGACAGAATTGGAGTTGCAACGATAACAGAAATAGGTATTTGTGAACATGATTATGCGATGTCTCCATGTTCTCGTCATGGTGATTGTGAAACATGTAAAGAACTTATTTGTATTAAAGGATTAGAGTCTTCTTTAGAAATATTAAAGCAACGTGAGACTCAATTAACCGAGCAATTTAATAAAGCCAAAGAACACCATAAAATAGGTGTTTTTGGTGCAGATCGTTGGATAAGTAACCTAGGATGGAGATTAACACATATAAAAACTAAAATTAAGTTCTTAGAAAATAGTGAAATCCCAAATGGATCATTATTAAGAATGCCTGATGAGTACGACCCTTCTCCAGTTAAATTAGCTTTACAGGAAAAGGGAATGGATATAGATCTTCAAAAGCCTGAAACAGCTAGATTAGACGATGATTTATATAGACTAATGGAGTTATAGTATGCCTAAAATTCTTATCACAGAAGAAAATTTAGAAGATATAATCATGTTGATTAATACTTGGGAGGGTAAATTAACATGGGATTTACTTTGTTCTGAAGTTTCACAACTATTGAATATTAAAAGCATTGAAAGACAATCATTAGCTAATTATAGTGATATACAAAAGGCTTTTAGTACACGGAAACAAAGAATAAAAGAAAACTCTAAAGCTAATCCTCAACCAAATGTAACGATAGATTATTTGCAAAAACAAGTAAATAATTTAAAGGCTCAAGTACAACGATTAGAAGAAATCAATGAGCAATACAAGCAAAAATTCATTGTATGGCAGTATAATGCATATATGTATGGAATGACGGAAGATAAGCTAAATAAGCCACTTATTGCAGTTAATAGACAAAGTCGCTAATAAATATAGACCATTTGAATCTAAATTTCAAATGGTCTTGTTTCAAAAAGATTATCCTTCTTTTCTTGGAATTCTATCCTCCACTGTAACCGATGTCAATTTAGCTAATTTCGGGGTAAGCCATTCTCGTAGGTCATCCATTAAAGAATAAACCACAGGCACAAACACTAGGCTCAATAAGGTTGAGGCGATTAAGCCACAGATAACTGCGATTGCCATTGGGGCGCGGAATGCCGCACTTGCACCGCTGGCAAATACTGCTGGGATCATTCCTGCAACCATCGCAATAGTGGTCATCAAAATCGGGCGGACACGTTCTGCGCCTGATTGAATAAGGGCTTGATGGCGTGCCATTCCTTGTTGGCGTTTTTCGATGACAAAATCCACCAGCAAAATAGAATTTTTGGTTACGATGCCCATTAACATCAAAATGCCGATCACCGAAGACATATCCAACGCTGCACCGTAGGCGAGCAAGCCCACTGCCGCTCCACCAATAGATAGCGGAAGTGCGGTCAAAATCGTCAGTGGTTGCAAGAAATCCTTGAACAACAGCACCAACACCAACAATACCATCACTACGCCTGCTGCCATTGCAAAGCCGAATTGGCTGAACATTTCGTCCATCATTTCCGCATCGCCTGCAGACGGCACACGCACGCCGTCAGGCAGGTTTTGCATTATCGGCAGCCCGAAACGGTCGTTTGCCTTGATGAATGTGGGTTTCAATGTTTTGCGGCAAATTGCCCCGAATTTGCGTAATGGCATTTCGCACATCATTCACCGCCCGATCCGTGTCTGTTATGTCGTACCCCAGCCATCCCCGCCACCGCATCTTCCACACGGCGAGTAACGGTATTTTCCAATTCATCCGCCGACGCCCCCGTTTGCGTCACCGTAATATTCACCATCGGAAACCGCATATCAGGATCCGCATTTATCGGCAAGCCTTGAAAAGCACGAATACCAAGCACGGTTAAAAGCAAAAACAACACAATAATTGGGATTGGGTGACGAATAGCCCAAGATGATATTTTGAAGTTCATAAAAGTCCTTAAAGTTACTAATTGTTGAGAGTTTTAGTAAATTTTAAGACTTGTTTCAAGTGAGATTGGGGATATTGAAAAAGAAAGCGGTGGGGTTTTCTGAGTTTTTTGCAGATTGCAAAATCTTATGGAAATCCCACCGCTATTTTTAATACTTCAATACTTCGCTTTCTTTCGGCACAGCAACCTTGCTTAATTTATTTTCTTTCACAAATTTTCGCATTTCATCTGATGTAACGGCAGCGTGATTGACGGCGTCCATATGCACGGTAATGATGTCAGCGTTCGGGGTGGCTTGACGAGCTTTGGCAACATCGGCTTTCCCCATAATAATGCTGTCTGAAAAACCTTGTAGTTGAGCGTAGCCTGTATTCATTACAATGACTTCAGGTTTATAGCGGTTGAGTGCAAAATCCACTTCTTCATTCCAAATAGTGTCGCCTACGATATACAGTGTTTTTTCGCCGTCTGCTTGCATCACCACGCCCATTGCCTCGCCTGCTAATTCAGCTAGCTGCGGAATAGCATACATTTGATCCGTACCGTGTTGTCCGCCTGTTTTGCTTAATTTCACCTGGTTAAATTCGGTATTTTTGCCCAAAACACGCACATCTTTAAAACCTTGTGAACGGATAATTCGAGCATCGCCTGCATTTTGTACGAAAATCGGTAAGGTTTTCGGTAACATTTTTTGTGCGTATTCGTCCCAGTGGTCATCGTGGGTGTGGGTAACAATCACGGCATCTACGCCTTCAAGCACTTTTTCTACAGGTTCTTTCATATCAATCAACGGATTACGTTTTTGGCTGTTAATAGTGCCTTCAAATCCTGCGTAACTGCCTTTCGGTGCAAGATAAGGATCGACCAAAAATGTGCTACCTGCCATTTCAATTTTAGCGGTGGCGTTACGGATATGTTGATAGCTAATTTCAGCATTGGCCGTGGTTGCAACGGTGGTTGCCATTAAAGCAAAAATAAGAGATTTCAGTTTCATTCTGTTTCCTTTTGTAAAAAATAAGATAAATTAAACCGCTTGTTTGCGATGGGAGTATTATGAAACCAATGAGAAATGAAAAACATTGACTTATTATTCAAATATCGTAAAGATCGGGTCAAGTTCATTCAGCGAGCAAAAAAGATGTCTATTCCAACCGTTGCCTTAGTGCTTTATCCCCAATTTAGCCCTTTTCATTTTTCCGTGCCGTATATGGTGTTTTCCGCCGAAATTGACGGCAAGCCGCTATTTAACGTGAAAGTGGTCGCAGAAAATCCGGCGGCTACCCAATCCAAGCCGGCGATTATTCAGGCAGACGGCGATTTGAGTTTGTTGGAACAAGCGGATTTGGTTGTGATGATCGGTTGGGACAAGTTGGAACAAATACCGTCTACCGCCTTAACGCAGGCATTGCAACAAGCGGCACAGCGTGGCGCGACCGTTGTAGGATTGTGTTACGGCGCTTATCCCCTTGCCTATGCAGGTTTGTTGAACGGCAAAAAAGCCACCACGCACTGGCTGGGCGAAACGGATTTTAGACAGCGTTTTCCGCAAGTGAAATTAGATTGCAGTGCCATTTATATTGAAGATGAAAACATCATCACTTCCGCAGGCACGGCGGCAGGGTTGGATTGTTGCCTAGCGATTGTTCGCCGACAATATGGCGTAAAAATTGCCAATCAACTGGCACGTTTGTTGGTCATTTCACCCCATCGGGAAGGTGGGCAGGCACAATTTATTGAACAGCCCATCACTCGCAAAACCGCCAATGAAAACATCAACGAATGGCTAGACATGATGCGAGCCAACCTAAACGCCGATTATTCCATTGATATGCTCGCCGAAAAGTTAATGATGAGCCGTAGCACCTTTACCCG
>NZ_CABFKH010000002.1 GCF_901764975.1 Actinobacillus indolicus
GATGTGTCCGCCCTTATTCGTATTGTCTGGGCGGACACATCGGTCCGCCCCTACGAAAAAATTAAAGTTAAAAAATATAGGAGAAAAAAATGATTGAAACAAATCGTTTTGACATTGTGAAATATCTTAATAGTGACGAAGCAATTGCTATCTATTTGACAGAAATTGCTGAAACAGGAGATAGCAATGATTTTATTGTTGCTTTAGGTGATATAGCAAGAGCAAAAGGTATCACAGAGATTTCACAAAAAACAGGTTTAGCACGAGAAAGCATTTATAAATCCCTTTCAAATGGTGCTAAACCACGTTTTGATACTGTGATGAGAATAATGCAAGCACTTAATCTTAAACCACAATATGCTGTTTCCTTAAGATAAGGCTGGAACATCCCCCAACGCATTTTCATTTTTCGTAATAAACATCGCATCGCCGTAGCTAAAGAAACGGTATTGGTTTTCGACGGCGTGTTGATAAGCGTTCATACAGTTTTTGAAGCCGGCAAAGGCAGAAACCAACATAATCAGGGTGGATTCCGGTAAGTGGAAGTTGGTGACTAGGGCATCAACGATACGGAATGTTTTTCCTGGATATAGAAAAATTGCCGTATCTGAATAGAATGGGGCGATTAATTTGCCTTCTTTTTCTGCCGCTTGTGCTGCACTTTCAATAGAGCGAACCGAAGTTGTGCCAACGCAGATCACTCGCTTGCCCTGTGCTTTAGTGGCAAGAATTTTATCGACAACGTCCTGCGATACTTCGGCATATTCTGCGTGCATTTTATGTTCTTCGATTGTTTCTACTCGCACAGGTTGGAATGTGCCAGCCCCGACGTGTAAGGTAACAAAGGCGGTTTGTACCCCTTTTTCTTGTAGTTTTTGTAGCATTTGATGGTCAAAATGCAAGCCTGCCGTTGGGGCTGCTACTGCACCTAACACTTTGCTATACACCGTTTGGTAACGCTCTTGGTCAGCATCTTCATCTGGACGGTCGATATAAGGCGGTAGTGGCATATGCCCTGCCTGTTGTAGCAGATCGAATAAAGGCTGTGCTTCTTCAAATTTCAGCTCAAATAACGCATCGTGACGAGCCACCATTATCGCTTTAAAGCCATTTCCTTCGCCTAATTTATCTTCCCCTAGAAAGATTTCAGCATTCTCTTTCGGGGCTTTTGATGAACGGATATGAGCTAAACAACGATGTTCGTCTAATACACGTTCCACCAACACTTCTAACTTACCGCCACTGGCTTTGCGTCCATAAAGGCGAGCTGGGATAACACGGGTGTTATTAAAAATCAGCAAGTCACCGCTGTGGATATGTTCAAGTAAATCATTGAATTGTTGATCTTGATATTCGCCTGTATTGCCGTTGAGATAAAGTAAACGGCTTGCACTTCGTTCAGCCGTTGGGTAGCGAGCGATAAGTTCATCAGGTAGGTCAAAATGGAAATCGGTTACACGCACAACAGCTCCTTAATTAATCAAATAAAGCGGGACACTCATGAAGTGTCCCTAAGTGAAATTTAAAATTTGCAAATTTATAGTGAAATCTTACCGCTTGCAAGTTTAAAGTGAACTCGCTATTTCATCAATAGCCTTGCTGAGTTTATATCGATCATGGCGATATGTGACATCATCTGCATGTAAATCTCTTTGTAGTACCTTGATATAGCTAGGTAATTCACTATTTTCACTGGGGATCGTGATAACACCATTTAATCGGCCTAATCCAATTTGGTTTTCAATCCAAATCACGCGTTCAGATAAAGAAAAACCCCCTGCAACCCCTTTTTCTTTACCAATATTGTCGATAAAAATCACTTTAGCATGACTTTTATTAATCATCTGTGCAACTTCTTGTAACAGAAGTGTTGGCATGATACTCGTTAGAAAACTGCCAGGACCTAAAATAATAAGCTCCGCCTGTTTGATTACATCAAGGACTTCAGGTGTCGCCTCTACGCAAGGTTCTAAGGAAAGCGCTAATGGTTTTTCTGATGAAGCATCTATAGAAACTTCACCGAATACTGTTGTTCCATCATGAATATGGCTAACTAAATGAACAGGAGATTCCGACATCGGCATTAAGCCCACTTTAACGTGTAATAAGTCTCTGACAAGGTTTAAAGCCTCTAAAGGACGGATTTTCATATCTTCCAATGCTTTGAGAATTAAATTACCCAAATTGTGACCTGACAATTCTCCAGAACCACTAAAACGATATTCAAAAAGCGCTGAAGCTACGGTAGGTTTTACAATAATTTGAGTTAAACAATTACGCAAATCTCCCCATGCAATTCCGCCATGTTGATGGCGAATTCGGCCTGTTGAACCCCCATTATCAGTTGTTGCGACAATACCTGTTAAATTTTCTTTCAAAAATGAAAGAGAAGAAAGGACACGACCTAATCCATGTCCGCCACCAATGGCAACAACACGATTTATAGATTTTAAATATGGATGACGAGGTAGCATGTTTTATCCTTGTTCTTCAATGTCTGTATTCGCAGGTAATGCATTAATCACCGCTTTGACTAATGTTGCTAATGGAATCGCAAAAAATACTCCCCAGAACCCCCAAAGACCGCCGAAAATAATCACGGCAACGATGATTGTTAATGGGTGTAAATTTACTGCTTCTGAGAATAAAAATGGCACGACAAGGTTACCATCTAAAAGTTGGCTAATCACAAAAGCGAGGAGTAAATAGTAAAACTCAGGCGATAAGCCGAATTGGAATAGCGCGACCAATGCAACAGGAATAGTGACAATCACTGCACCAATGTAAGGTACAAGAACAGAGAGTCCTACAGCAACGGAAAGTAGAAGTGGGTAACGTAAATCAAAGAATAAGAAAATAATATAGGTTGCAACACCAACGATTAAAATTTCTAAAAATTTTCCACGAATATAGTTGGCGATTTGTAATTGCATTTCTCCCCAAACGCGTGTCGCGAGTCGACGATTTTTAGGCATAAAGCGTACAACAGAGCGCATAAATAGGGCTTTATCT
This sequence comes from Actinobacillus indolicus, assembly GCF_901764975.1. Lineage (GTDB taxonomy): Bacteria > Pseudomonadota > Gammaproteobacteria > Enterobacterales > Pasteurellaceae > Glaesserella > Glaesserella indolica_B. The sequence goes on from NZ_CABFKH010000002.1 coordinate 3,013, forward strand.
TTAAGTAAGAAAAAGACCATCAACGGTACTAAAAATGCATAGATGCCTAAACCGACAAGGCTTACGATAGAGTTGAGAGAAAAAGATAATAGCGAGTCACCAAAGGTTAGAATTTTTGTTTTTGCCGTTGCCATTAAGGAATCAAGCATTGCATAGTCAATCAATTCTGGATAATGCTCTGGCAGTGCTTCTAGCCATGCATTGAGTAAATTAAACATGCTAGGCAGATCTTTTAGGAAGGTCATTGCTTGGTTCCAAAGGCTTGGTAGCATAACGACAAATAAGAAAACTGAGACAGAGATAAATCCACCTAACACAAGGATTAGGCTTAATATTCTCGGAAATTTGAGTTTTGTTGTTAAAAAGCGGATAGGCCATTCTAAAAGGTAGGCAAAAACAATTGCGATCAATAATGGCATTAAGAGATCACTAAAAAAGTAGATCGTCCCAAAACCGATAATTAAAATAGCAAGAAGAGCGACAATTTGTGGATCAGTAAATTTCTGCTTATACCAATCCTTGAACATTTCAAACATAATTTATCCTGTCGTGTTTTGCGTTTATTTATTGTTATGATGATAAAAGGGTACGTCCAGCGTACCCATTTTTTTATTTTTGACTACAAACCGCAATAAAGCCCAGTTGATTTTCAGGATCATTAAAGGTCTGGAACATTTTTTTGAAAGTATCACGGTTTTCTGGTTTTAACGCATTACCGACCACTTTCATTGCCCCTAAAACCCCTTCGTCTTGAATTAACCCTTTTGGTGATAACAAGCTCATCTCACCACTAAAGGTTTCAACATTGCGGAAGCCACAATGAAGGAATGTATCTTTCCAATCCTGCTTATTTAGTGGTGCTACGGTGATATTAATCGCATCACGTAACTTAGCGATCACTTCGTCTCGATTATCTCCATCAATAAGTAAATCGTGAGTGAGTAATAAACCATTTGGCTTTAATACGCGCAGGTATTCACGAATTGCCTTTTCTTTAGCTTCTTGCGGTAGCATGGTCAGCATTGCTTCGTTGATAATAATATCGAAACTATTATCTTCAAATGGCAGTTTGGTGGCAGTTGCACGCTGAACTTGCACTAATTCTTCAACTTTATGCTCTTTAATGTTTTGTTGTGCTTTTTCTAAGGCTTCTTCATCAAGATCGATACCGATCACTTGGCAACCAAATTGTTGAGCAATTTCGATTGCGGTCGTTCCCATATTACAAGCAACTTCAAGCACTTTTTTATCTTTACGAAAATCGCCATTTGCAATGAGCCAGTCCGTTGCTACTTTGCCACCTGGGCGTAAACGTGTTTTACCCAAACGAGCTAAGAAATGGTGTCCAATTTCTTCTTTTTTCATATCAACCTCATTTGTAAAAAATTTTCATAATCAGACCGCTTGATCATGCAATAAGTTCGACTTCGGCGGAATGATTTTGATTATACCGTTTTTTTATCTGTGCATATATACAAACAAACAGAATTTTGGCAAAATTTGGCTCATATCTTATAACAAAATATAAGGTATATCATCATTTACTAAATTTGAGGAAAAATAATGAAAAAATCAATAAAATCAGCATGCTACGCCCATCAGCGTGGTGAAATTCAAGAAAGTGCAATTAAAGCCTTAGTGACGGATAAACTGTTTAGAAGTCGAGTAGAGCGAAACCGCAAAGGTAAAGGAAGTTATCAGCGTAACGCAAAACATCGCAAAGGGGAAAACCCATTTAAAAGTGTTCAACAGAATGTTTTTAAATGGGTTTTTTCTTTGCTATTTTTTGACAAGTAATGCCACCGCTTCACAAGCAATGCCTTCGCCACGCCCGGTAAAACCTAATTTTTCTGTGGTTGTGGCTTTGACATTGACGCAAGAAATATCGCAGTTAAGATCGTCGGCGATCACTTGACGCATTTGGTCAATATAAGGTCGCATTTTCGGGGCTTGGGCGATAATCGTCACATCAACATTCCCCACCACATAGCCTGTTGCTTGAACTTGGCGGTAGGCTTCAATCAATAATTTACGGCTGTCGGCATTTTTGTATTGCATATCCGTATCAGGAAAGAGTTTACCAATATCACCAAGAGCAGCAGCACCAAGCAGAGCATCAGTTAAAGCGTGTAGAGCAACATCACCGTCACTGTGAGCAATAAAGCCCGTATGATAGGGAACGGCAACGCCGCAAATCATTAATGGACGATCTTGTCCAAAAGCGTGAACATCAAAACCGTGTCCAATTCTAATCATCTTATTATCCTCTTGTTAGATAAAATTCTGCGAGTGCTAAATCTTCAGGGCGAGTGACTTTAAGGTTATCGCTACGCCCATTAATTAATAACGGGTGGAAGCCTGCAAATTCCATTGCAGAAGCCTCGTCAGTAATGGTTAAGCCTTGCTCAAAAGCTGATTGTAAAGCAAGTTTGAGTGTTTTCACAGGAAAGAACTGTGGCGTTAAGGCGTGCCATAGGGTTGAACGATCTTCCGTATGGGCAATTTGCGAGCCGTTAGCCCGTTTCATCGTATCAATCGCAGGGGTAGCTAAAATTGCCCCTTGGCTATCTTCAATTTGCAAAAGTTTGTCTAAATCTGACCGCTTAAGACAAGGGCGAGCGGCATCGTGAACTAATGCCCAAGCCGTATCATCGTCAATGGCATTAAGGGCATTAAATACCGAATTGGCTCGAGTTTCGCCACCAAACACAATCTGGATTTTGTCAGAGTTAAGCAGAGTAATATCGCCATAATAGCGATCCTCTTTAGATACCGCCACAATAATTTGGCTGATCGCAGGGTGTTCAAGAAAAGGTTGTAGCGTATGTTCCAACAGCGTTTTACCCAGCAAGGTTAAATACTGCTTAGGCACAGCCACATTCATTCGGCTACCTACGCCAGAAGCAGGAATGATCGCAATGATTTTTCTCTCGCTATTCATTAACGTTGCTCTCTTGGAACGATACGATAAAACATTTCGTCTGGTTTAACCATTTCACGATCAAGCCTTGCCCGTTCTTCAAGGGCATTTACGCCATGTTTTAAATCTTCAATTTCTGCTTGTATGAGTTGATTACGAGCAACTAATTTTTCGTTTTCAGCTTTTAGTTCTGCCACATTTTGTTCAATCTGTTGGTAATCAAACCAACCATTTTGCCCAAACCAAAAAAAGTACTGAAATACGCCTAGGATGAGTGCAAGTGAAACAATTAATAATCTCATAATGATTTCCTATAAAAAAACAATTAGTATTTTACAACGAAATGCAGAAAAACCTATCTAGATCAAAAAAATTATTTATAGATGTTTAAAAATTTGAAGTATGTAACATTTTTTTTTGGAGAATCACTCTATAATTATCTCAGTTTTTAAATTTAATCTTTAATCATAATGAGGTGAATCTATGTTAAATCGTGTTGAACAAGAACTTGCACTTTTAGGCATTACAAACGTTAAAGAGATCGTTTATAACCCAAGTTATGAACAACTCTTTGAAGAAGAGATGAAACCTGAGTTAGAAGGTTTTGAAAAAGGACGTTTAACGACTTCAGGTGCAGTCGCTGTGGATACAGGGATTTTCACTGGTCGCTCACCAAAAGATAAATTCATCGTATTAGATGAAAATACCAAAGATACCGTTTGGTGGACAAGCGATGCAGTGAAAAACGATAACAAACCAATGAGCCAATCAACATGGCAAAGTATCAAAGAACTTGTTACCAACCAATTATCAAATAAACGTCTATTCGTTATTGATGCATTCTGCGGTGCAAACAAAGACAGCCGTGTTGCAGTGCGTATTGTAACAGAAGTTGCGTGGCAAGCACACTTTGTGAAAAATATGTTTATTCGTCCGTCAGAAGCTGAATTAGCGAACTTCACCCCAGACTTCGTGGTAATGAACGGTTCAAAAGTAACTAACCCGAACTGGAAAGAACAAGGCTTAAATTCTGAAAACTTCGTGGCATTCAACATCACTGAGAAAATTCAATTAATCGGCGGTACTTGGTACGGCGGTGAGATGAAAAAAGGTTTATTCTCATTGATGAACTACTGGTTACCATTAAAAGGCATTGCATCAATGCACTGTTCTGCAAACGTGGGTGAAGATGGCGATGTAGCGGTATTCTTCGGTTTATCAGGTACAGGTAAAACTACATTATCAACCGATCCAAAACGTAAATTAATCGGTGACGATGAACACGGTTGGGACGACGATGGCGTATTCAACTACGAAGGTGGTTGCTATGCGAAAACCATTAACCTTTCAGAAGAAAACGAGCCAGACATCTATCGTGCGATTAAACGTGACGCATTATTAGAAAACGTTGTGGTTCGTGAAGATGGTTCAATCGACTTCGCAGATGGTTCAAAAACAGAAAATACTCGTGTTTCTTACCCAATTTATCACATTGATAACATTGTTGAGCCGGTATCAAAAGCAGGTCACGCAACAAAAGTGATCTTCTTAACTGCAGACGCATTCGGTGTATTACCACCAGTATCTAAATTAACGCCAGAGCAAACCAAATACTACTTCTTATCTGGTTTCACAGCGAAATTAGCAGGTACAGAGCGTGGCGTAACTGAACCAACCCCAACATTCTCAGCGTGTTTCGGTAAAGCGTTCTTATCATTACACCCAACACAATATGCTGAAGTGTTAGTAAAACGTATGGAAGCATCAGGTGCGCAAGCATACTTAGTGAACACAGGTTGGAACGGTACAGGTAAACGTATCTCAATCAAAGATACTCGCGGTATTATTGATGCGATTTTAGATGGTTCTATCGAAAAAGCAGAAATGGGTTCATTACCAATTTTCGACTTAGCAATCCCAACTGCATTACCAGGTGTTGACCCTGCAATCTTAGATCCACGTGATACCTATGCAGATAAAGCTCAATGGCAAGCGAAAGCGGAAGATCTAGCGGGTCGTTTCGTGAAAAACTTTGAGCAATATGCAACAAATGATGAAGGTAAAGCATTAGTTGCAGCAGGTCCAAAACTCTAATTTAATCCATTAGATATGAAAGGCTAGGTTGTTACCTAGCCTTTTTCTTTTATCTTTATTATTTGACTGTTGCTACCATCATAATCATCATGAAGCTGACAACGGAAAGGATAAAATGTTTGAGAGAGAACGGTTGCCCTTTTTTAAAGGCTTTGGTTGCGAAGTAGATATACATCACTAAAAAGAACAGTTTTGCTAAAATCCAAGGTTGCAAACCAAGTTCAAAGTAAACCCAAATCACGATACCAGAAATTAATAACAGCGTATCAATAATGTGAGGCGCAATTTTCAATATTTTATAAGCTCTCCAGTCTACCATTTTTGCTGAAAGCACACCTCGAATAAGTAGTAATGCTAAGCTAATATAAGCTAGGCCAATGTGGGCATAAAATACGTTTTCCATTTTTACTCCTGTTCAACAATGATTGATTTTAAATATTGAAAAATTTCGCGATAATTTTTAGGTGGTTTATTGGCTTGTTTTTCTTTTTGAGCTGCACGCACTAAATTACGCAAATGCTGACGATCGAGATTCGGGTATTCATCCACCAAAGCATTAACAGCATTATCCCCATTTTCAACAAGATCATCGCGAATCAATTCGAGTTTATGTAATAACGCTTGTTGTTGATTATGGCGATTTTCCACTTTATCCAATGCTTCTTGAATTGGCTCATGATCAACATTTCTTAATAATTTCCCAATATATTGAATTTGGCGACGGCGTGCTTCTAAACGTAAACGTTGGGCTAATGCGATCGCTTCACGTAGCGTATCGTCAATGGGCATTTTCGCTAAGTTCGCTGAGTTCAACTCAATGAGACTTGCTCCCAGTTTTTTCAAATGTTCTGCATCTCGTTTAATTTCACTTTTACTGACCCAGATAATTTCTTCTTCATTATCCGTCCAATCAATTTCATCGCGCTGTTTTCTAGCCATGATAATTCCTTCACTTTCATAAAAATTTGCATAGTCTAGCAGAAATTTCAGGTAGAATGGCGGGATTCATTAAAAACAAGCCAATTTTGCAAAAAAATAGCGGAATCTTACCGCTTGCATAGGAAAAATTATGTCATTGACTACAAAAGAAGAGCTTCAATATCAAGAAAAAAACTTAAGAGATGCCGTGGCAATGGCATTAGAATTCGCACAAAAAGCAGGCGCAACGGCAGAAGTGGGGGTGACAAAAGTCGCAGGGCTTTCCGTTTCAACGCGTTTAGAGCAGACAGAAAATATTGAATTTAACAATGATGGCTCATTGGGTATTTCGGTTTATGTGGGCAAACGTAAAGGCAATGCTTCGACATCTGATTTACAGCCAAAATCGATTCAACAAGCGGTCGAATCAGCCTTAGCGATTGCAAAATATACATCGGAAGATGATTGCGCAGGGTTAGCAGATAAAGAACTGATGGCATTTGATGCCCCTGATTTAGATTTATATCATCAAGCTGAGATTAATGTCGATCAAGCCGTAGAACTTGCGATTGAAGCAGAACATCATGCGCTACATAGTGATGAACGCATTGTAAATAGTGATGGTGCAACCTTTAATTCACATAGTGGTATTCGTGTTTATGGGAATACACATGGATTGCTACAAAGCTATTTATCAAGCCGTTATTCCCTTTCTTGTAGTGTGATTTCTGCCTATGAAGATCAGCTAGAACGAGACTATGAATACACCATTTCTCGCCAATTTGAACAGTTAGCTTCGCCTGAATGGGTTGGTTGTCAAGCAGCGATAAAAGCGGTTGATCGTTTAAACCCACAAAAATTATCCACCTGTGAAGTGCCTGTTATTTTTTACAATGACATTGCAACAGGGCTCATCGGGCATCTTGCAGGGGCGATTAGTGGCGGTGCTTTATATCGTAAAGCGAGTTTTTTACAAGATAAATTAGGCGAGCAAATTTTACCTGAATGGTTTGAGTTAGAAGAAAAACCACATCTTCTACGCCAGCTTGCTTCATCACCGTTTGATAGTGAAGGTGTTTATACCCGAGATCAGCAAATTATTAAAAATGGTGTGTTACAAACTTATTTACTAACGACATACAGCGCTAAAAAGTTGGGAATGAAAAGCACAGGGCATGCAGGGGGAATCCATAACTGGCTGGTTAAGCCTAATCGAATTGGTGGATTAGATAGTTTGTTAAAAGAGATGGGAACTGGGCTATTAGTGACAGAGATGCTTGGCAGTGCTATCAATGGGGTAACAGGGGAATATTCCCGTGGTGCAGCAGGGTTTTGGGTTGAGAATGGCGAAATTCAATATCCTGTTGCAGAAATTACGATTGCAGGGAAACTACAAGATATGTTCAAAAACATGGTTGCCGTAGCGGATGACATTGAGCATCGCTCAAATATTCAAACAGGTTCTATTTTGTTAGAGGGTTTAAAAATTTCAGGGGAATGATCTGTTCTTAAATAGAATTGTAAATTTCGCTTTAAAATCAGTCAGTTTCTTATGGGGGAATTGTATTTGAACTTTTTCTGAGCAATTAGTAATTATTTTATTGACTTTAAAATACATTTATTTACAATGTGATTGTTTTTGTTAAGATACCAGTCTCAGCAGAACAACAGTCGTTAACTAAGAAAATTTTATTCATTTTTTCCTTACGCCAAACAATTTTTGTTTGGCTTTTTTTATTTTTTGTGTAAATTAATGTGATCTTTGTCTCGTTTTCGAATGTTTACGATTGTTTTTGTTTTGAAGTTAAATAAACTTACCTTCGAAAGCAATCGTAGTTTGTAGTGGTTGTTTTGATGTAGGAGAGAACATGAAAAGCAGTGTAGAAAGACGAGCAGAGATTCTCGCTTTATTAAGAAAAACAGGAAGTCAAAAGGTTGAAAACTTATCTCAAGATTTTGGTGTGTCAACTGTGACTATTCGTTCTGATCTTAATCATTTAGAACAGCAAGGCTATATCACTAGATCTCATGGCTATGCGGTATTAAATACGAGATTAATTGCTGAACTTTCTATTTCTGATAAACGTAATAATTATCCCGAACTCAAACAACGAATTGGAAAACTTGCCGCATCGCTTTTAAAAGACGGTGATCGTATCATTTTAGATTCAGGAACAACAACAAAAGCAATCGTAAGTTATTTGAATGAATTAAATTTGACAATACTGACAAATGGCTTGGATATTGCGATGGAATTAGTGGGTTGCCCGAATGTAGAAGTGAGAATGACTGGTGGTGTTTTACGAAAAAATGCTATGTCTTTCTCTGGCATAATGGCGGATAACAATTTGCAGCATTATCGCTTTGATAAAGTCTTTTTAGGCGTAGATGGGTTTGATTTACACAAGGGCATTACAACATTTAATGAGCAAGAAGCACAATTAAATCGATTAATGTGTAACGCAGCTGATCAAGTGATTGTCGTGGCAGATTCCAGTAAATTTGGTCAATACAGCAACTTTGTGATTGGCACAGTAAATCAAATTGATGTGTTAGTGACGGATAATAAATTGCCATTAAGTTATCAAGAGTATCTTGAGAACATAGGCGTTCAAGTCCTTATTGCGTAATCTTTTTCATATTCTTTCCTTGTAAATAAATTCACTATTTATTTGTGGGGGAAGTAACATGATCCTCAATATTGCTAATCAAACGTTAGAAAAAAATAATGCGTTTTGGACAGCAAAAGAAATCGCACAACAGCCAGCTACTTGGCGTGAAACCTTTTCTATTGTGACCTCTTCTGATGTCATTTCATTTACGCAACCGCTTGTAGAACGAGCAAAAAAAGGTGAGCTTCGGATTATTTTCACAGGCGCAGGCACGTCTGCTTTTATTGGTGATGTCGTTGCTCCGATTCTCAGTGAAAAATTAGGTTGTGTTATTGAAGCTATTGCAAGTACAGATTTAGTATCGAGTCCTTATCAATATCTTTTTGCAGATAAACCGACTTTACTTATTTCATTTGGTCGTTCTGGTAATAGCCCTGAAAGTATCGGTGCGGTGGAACGTGTCAATGACATTGTCAAAGAAGCCTATCATCTTGCGATCACCAACAATATCAACGGTGCATTATTTGCAAAATGTTCACAAAATCCGACCGCTTACGCCTTTGCATTACCTGATTCAACCCACGATAAAGGCTTTGCAATGACATCCAGTGCAAGCAATATGATGCTTGCAGCCTTGTTATCCCTTGCTCCAGATGCCTTTAGTGAAGAATGGGTGGAAAGTTTTGTTACGGTGACAGAACAACTTTTAGAACAAGATCTGCTTGAAATCCAACGTCTAGCTCATCTGCCATTAAAACGGATCGTCTATCTAGGCAGTGGACATTTCCAAGGGCTTGCCCGTGAAACCTCTTTAAAACTGCTTGAGCTGACTGCAGGTGAACGCCTTGGCTTCTTTGAGTCGTCAATGGGCTTCCGTCACGGTCCAAAATCTCTTGTTCAAGATGAAACCCTAATTTTTATCTTCTTATCTCAGCAACCTTATACCGCAAAATATGACCGTGACCTGTATCGAGAGTTAGTCAGAGATAAAAAAGCCAGAGAAGTAGTGTTATTAGGTGATACAAGCGGTTCGATTCGAGCAGAAATTTGCAAATTAGATGATGCCGCACGGATTTTCCCATTCTTAGTAATCGGGCAACTCTATTCATTTTATAGCTCGCTCTATCTCGGCTACACCACGGATAACCCTTGTCCGACAGGCGAAGTTAATCGTGTGGTGCAAGGTGTAACGATTTATCCATATTGATATACAGGAGGAAAAGATGGCAATTTTAAATGTACGCATTGATGGACGTTTAATCCACGGTCAAGTGGCAAACTTATGGACGTCTTATCTCAATATCACTCGCATTATGGTCGTCGATGAAGTCGCGGCAAATAATGACATTGATAAAGCAGGCTTACGCTTGGCTTGCCCTGCAGGGGTGAATTTAAGCGTGTTGCCTGTGGAAAAAGCAGCTGCCAACATTAACGAAGGGCGTTATGACTCTCAACGTGTTTTGTTGGTGACAAGAACCCCACAAACGATTTTACAGCTTGTGGAGGCAGGCGTAAATCTGCCGGAAGTAAATGCAGGGAATATGCCTAAAACGGATCTAACACGTCCTATCAGAAAAACAGTACACGTGACTGAAGACGATGTGGAAGTGTTTAGAAAACTTTCTGAAAAAGGCGTGAAGCTCACCGCTCAGTTAGTGCCTAATGAAGAAAAAGTCGATTTAATGAAACTTTTATAGAGGAGTAACGATTATGATCGAATGGTGGCAAATACTTTTGATAACGCTCTATGCGTTCTATCAAATCCTAGATGAAATCACGATTGTATCTAGTGCTGGTTCACCTGTGTTTGCAGGCTTTATCACAGGTTTAATTATGGGCGATTTAACAACAGGATTGTTAATCGGCGGTTCAATGCAATTAACCATTTTAGGTGTAGGTACCTTCGGTGGTGCATCTCGTATTGATGCAAACTCAGGTACTGTTATCGCAACAGCGTTCTCTGTTGCAGCCGGAATGGATCCACAATTAGCCTTAACAACCTTAGCTGTTCCAATCGCAGCGTTAATGGTTTATACCGATATTTTAGCGAGAATGTCTAACGTATTCTTCGCTCACCGTATCGATAAAAATATCCAAGACCACGCTTATAGTGCAATCACGGTAAACTATCTCTGCGGTGCAATCGCTTGGGGTCTATCTCGTGCATTACCAATCTTCTTAGCGTTAGTGTTTGGTGGTCCATTTGTGGCAAGCCTAGCAGAAGCAATGCAAACAGGCTTCTTAAAAGTTATCGCAGATGGCTTAACCCTTGCAGGTGGCGTATTACCGGCGTTAGGTTTCGCAATCTTACTTCGTTACTTACCGACAAAACGTCACATTGCATACTTAATCCTTGCATTCTCACTCACAGCAATCTTCATTACTCTCTTCGGTAACATCAATGCTGTCGGTGCATCAACAGGTGTAAGCAACTCAATCAGCAGCGTACCAATGCTTGCAATGGCAGCAATCGGATTTGCATTCGCCTACATTGTTTACCAACGTAGCGTAGAAGGTGGCTCAGCCCCAGTTGCAAAACAAAATACCACTTCTGACAAAGGAGAAATTGAAGATGACGAACTCTAATCAACAAGTCGGAAATCCAAAAGGCTACAAATTAACAGATGCGGACTTCCGCCAAATCAATATCCGTAACTTATTCTTCAACCAAGTTGGTTGGAACTACGAACGTATGCAAGGTTCAGGTTATCTATGGATTATGTTGCCACAGTTACGCAAAATGTACGGCGACAACACACCTGAATTACAAAAAATGATGGTGATGCACAACCAATTCTTCAACACCAGCCCATTCTTTAACACCATTGTTAAAGGTATCGACTTGGCACTTGAAGAAAAACAAGGGGTAAAATCACTTGAAGCCGTTGCAGGTATCAAATCAGGTTTAATGGGACCGTTTGCCGCTATCGGTGATGCCCTATTCGGCTCACTCGTCCCGGCAATTATGGGGGCGATTGCTGCAACAATGGCAGTAAACGGCAACCCGCTTGGTGTCGGCTTATGGGTTGCGGTGGCGATTGCCACAATGGTATTCCGTTGGGTACAACTCAAAATCGCTTATCGTGAAGGGGTAAACTTAGTGACCAACCTAAGTCACCGCTTGAATGCACTAACCAACGCTGCAACAGTGCTTGGGGTATTCGTTGTGGGAGTAATGTGTGCCACGATGGTGAATGTCAAAGTACCGTTTGTCGCCACTATCGGTGAGAAAGTCGTTTCCGCACAAGCGAACTTAGACCTTATCTTACCAAGATTAGTCCCTGCGTTAGTCGTGTTCTTCATCTACTGGTTACTCGGTAGACCGAAAATGAACTCTAACAAAGCGATTATGATCATCATCGCACTCTGTATCTTGCTCTCTTGGGCTGGATTGTTGGCTAAGGGCTAATAAAAATTCGTAGGGGTGGGGTTTATCCTCACCCGTTACTACTTATTCGGGCGGGGATAAACCCCGCCCCTACAATAGAAAGTGAATGGTTTGGTTACAAAAATGGATACAAGCGGTCAAATCCACCCCAAATTTTACAAATAACCAAGATGTAAAACCCAATCACTCTTTCCTAGATTTATTCGGTTTTATATCTTTTAAGCGAGGTGAACTATGCCTTTCCAAATCGGCGAAAAGGATTTCCTACTCAACGGAAAACCGTTCAAAATCCTGTCAGGTGCAGTACATTATTTCCGTATCGTACCGGAATACTGGTACAAAACACTCTACAACCTAAAGGCGATGGGGTGTAACACGGTTGAAACCTATGTGCCGTGGAACTTACATCAGCCACAACCCGACCAATTTAATTTCAGCAAGCGGGCTGATTTAGTTAAATTTTTGCAAACAGCAAAGGATCTAGGGCTGTACGTTATCCTTCGCCCAACGCCCTATATTTGTGCGGAATGGGAGTTTGGCGGATTGCCTGCGTGGTTGCTCAATATCCCGAATATCCGCTTACGCCAAAACGATCCGCTGTTTATCGCTGAAATTGACCGCTATTTCCAAGAACTGCTTCCACGCATTGCCCCTTATCAAATTACCCAAGGCGGTAATATCTTAATGATGCAGATTGAAAATGAATACGGTTCGTTCGGCAACGACAAAAACTACTTGCGAGCCATTCGGGCATTGATGTTAATTCACGGGGTGAACGTACCGCTTTTCACATCAGATGGTGCGTGGCAGAACGCCTTAGAAGCTGGAGCGTTGATCGAAGATGATATTTTGCCGACGGGTAACTTCGGCTCTCGTGCTAATGAAAATCTAGATGAGTTACAACGTTATATCGACAAGCACGGCAAATCTTACCCGTTGATGTGTATGGAATTTTGGGACGGCTGGTTTAACCGTTGGAAAGAGCCTGTGATCCGCCGTGATGCTCAAGATTTGGCGAATTGTACTAAAGAGCTACTCGAACGGGCGAGTATCAATTTCTATATGTTCCAAGGCGGAACAAATTTTGGCTTTTGGAACGGCTGTTCCGCACGGTTAGATACCGATTTACCACAGGTGACCAGCTATGATTATGATGCCCCTGTTCACGAATGGGGCGAGCCGTCAGAGAAATTCTACCTGCTACAAAAAGTGTTAGGGCAGTATCCTGATGCCAGCCCGATTGTTGATCCGATTTTGCCAAATATCACAGCTTACCCACCGCTTGCTGTGCAAAATGAAGTGTCGCTGTTTGGTACTTTAGACACAATCAGCGAATGTTATGAAAGCCCGTTCACTCAAACAATGGAACAGCTAGGGCATTACTACGGCTACCTGCTTTATCGAGCCAAACCGACGGCATACAGCGGTGAGATCAAGCTGAGAATTTACCAAGGCAGAGATCGTATTCAAATTTTCAACGATAAACAAAAAGTCGCCACCCAGTACCAACACGAGATCGGCAATGAAGTGATGTTACAGACACCCAATGGTGAGTTCCAACTTGATCTGTTAGTGGAAAATATGGGGCGAGTGAATTACGGCGGTAAGTTGCTTGCACCGACACAACATAAGGGGATCGGGGCAGGAGCGGTGCTTGATCTGCATTTCCATACAGGGTGGCAACAGTATGCGATTGATTTTGACCGCTTGGAAGAGATTGATTTTGATGGCGAAAAAGATAGCAAAGCCCCGTCGTTCTATCAATTTAAGTTACACCTAGACCAAGAATCGCAAGATACCTTTATTGATACCCGTGCATTCGGCAAGGGGGTGATTGTGGTAAATGGTGAGAACTTAGGGCGTTACTGGAATGAAGGCCCGACTTGTTATCTCTATCTGCCGGCACCGTTACTGCATAAAGGTGAAAATGAGATTATCGTCTTTGAAACGGAAGGGGTGAAGATCGATAGCTTAACGTTTAGCGATAAGCCGATTTATAAAGAGTTGAATACGAAGAATTTATAAGGACAACCCAAAAAATATCTTCAAACTTCCCCCTTTTTCAAAGGGGGGAGTAAAAAATTCAAAACTACCAAAAGGAGCAACTATGAGCTTAATTTTAATCAGTCACGGAGAGTTTGCGGAAGGCTTACTGGATACTGCCGAAATGATTTTAGGCAAAATCGACAATGCTCAAACCGTCTGCTTATATCCACACGAAGGCAGTGAAGATTTCCAAGTGAAATTTGAACAAGCACTGGCGAATGCAAGCGGTGAGATTGTGGTTTTTTGCGACATTATGGGCGGTACGCCGTGTAATGTGGCAATGCGTTACTTGCCAAAATTATCAGGACTATATAGCGGAATGAATTTACCGATGGTGATTAGCTATGTGAGTGAAGAAGGCACGGACGGCTTGCTGGAAAATGCCAAAGAGCAAATTCACGATGTGGCTCAACAACTTAAAAACTTAGCGTTAGGCGATGATGAATAGGAGTAGCAGTATGTCTAAACAAGATTTAATGAAAAAACTTTGTACCAAAGAGGGCATTATTGCTGCTCTTGCGATTGACCAACGTGGTGCATTACGCCGAATGATGGGCGATGATATTACCGCTCAACAGGTCAGCGAATTTAAAACTTTGATTTCTCAAGAATTAACCCCTTATGCGTCGTCGATCTTACTTGATCCGGAATTTGGCTGGGCAGCTTCAGAGAAACGTGATGCAAATTGCGGATTAATTATGGCATACGAAAAAACAGGCTACGATAAAACCGCTGTGGGTCGTTTTCCTGATTTGATTGATGATGTGTCTGTCTATCGCTTAAAAGAAAAAGGGGCGGAAGCGGTTAAATTATTGATCTATTTTGACATTGATGAACCACACGAAATTAACGACCGCAAAGCTGCCTTTGTTGAACGTGTGGCTTCTGAGTGTAATGCAGAACAAATTCCGTTGTTCTTAGAGATTTTGACCTACGACGGTTCAAACGAAGATAAAGTCTATAACGCCAAAGTTAAACCACGCAAAGTGATCGAAGCGATGAAGTTCTTTGCGGATAAACGTTTTGGGGTAGATGTCTTGAAAGTGGAAGTGCCTGTGGTGATGAGCTATGTGGAAGGCTTTACTGACGGTGAAGTGCTTTACAGCCAAGCGGAAGCCGCCGCATTCTTCAAAGCACAAAGCGAAGCAACGGATCTGCCGTTTATTTTCCTAAGTGCAGGGGTGTCAGCCAAACTGTTCCAACAAACCCTTGAATTTGCTCACCAAGCAGGTAGCCAGTTTAATGGCGTACTGTGTGGACGTGCAACTTGGGCTGGCGGTGCGGAAGCCTATAAAGCCGAAGGTGTAGATGCTGCTCGCCAATGGCTTAAAACACAGGGTAAACAGAATATCAGTGAGTTGCTTGAAGTGTTAGAACGCACGGCAACGCCGATTAAATAATAGAGATAATTTTATACCTAAATGCGTAACCTAGTACGGCTTTGCCGTGCAGGGATGTTAAACAAGCGGTAAGATTTAATGAGAATCTTACCGCTCATTTGTTGGGATCTTGAAAAGAAACCCTATTTTGATGTTCGGAGATAAAAAATAAGGCACTGTGAGAGTGCCTTATTTGTGAGCATATTGGATGATTAATGTGCTTTACTTTCTAAAGCGTATTTGTCTTCATCAAACTCTTGCAATGGCTTATGTTCGCTTGCAAGGAAGGTATAAATCACCGGTAATACGAACAGGGTAAATAACGTACCGATACCTAAACCTGCAACAATCACCATACCAATACTGAAACGTGCAATCGCTCCAGCGCCTGATGCGTAGAGTAGTGGGATAAGACCCGCAATCATCGCAGCAGTTGTCATCATAATTGGACGCAAGCGGATGGTTGCTGCATAGAAAATCGCTTCACTACGTGATTTACCATGAAGAAGCTGTTCTTCTTTTGCCACTTCACACATCAAGATACCGTGTTTGGTAATCAAACCAACTAAGGTAATCAAACCTACCTGCGAGTAAATATTCAACGTCGCACCAGAGACTTTCATGATGCCAAGGACATTCATTACTAATAACGCACCACTGATTGCCAACGGAACAGAAACCAAGATCACCAACGGATCGCGCCATGATTCAAACTGAATTGCAAGCACAATGTAGATAATCACTACCGCTAAAGCAAAGGTGAACATTAATGCATTACCTTCTTGAATATATTGGCGAGATTCTGCTTTAAAGTCGTACTGATAACCTGCTGGTAACGTGCGATCTAATTCGGCTTGTGTCCATTTTACGGCATCACCGATTGAGCCTGACACAACACCGCCGATGGTTGCTGCATTAAGCTGATTCATACGGCTTAATGATGCTGGCTCAGTAGTGAGTTCCATTGTTACGAAAGAACCAAGCGGAATAGATTCGCCACTTGATGTCGTCACAAAGTAGTTCATCAAATCTTCTGGATTTAGGCGATCACTACGAGCTGCTTGCGAGACAATCGGGTAAGCTCTTGAGTCAATATCAACACGTGTAATGGTTGCACCTGATAAGAATGCGCCTAATGTACCACTGACTTGTTGCATAGTCACGCCATAAGTCCCCATTTTCTCACGGTCAAACTTCATTCTCATGGTTGCCGTGTTAAATTTAAGGTCTAAGTTAGCGAAGAAGAATTGTCCAGACGATTGTGCTTTGGCTAAAAATTCGCTTGCTACTTCTGCCAGTTTTTCATAGCTATCTGCGGTCGTGATAACGAGTGAGAAAGGTAATCCACTTTCGCCTGTTTGAATCTCTGGGAAGGCAACAGCGTTAATATCCATACCTACCACTTCTTTTGCCATACCTGCAACAATGTCTTTGACTTCAAATTGAGATTTTGAACGCTCCGCCCAATCTTTTAACGAGATGATAGAGAGTGAGCTGTTCGTACCACTAAATCCAGCAATAGACATCATACCATGCACTTCAGGTAATTGAATGACTTTGTCGTTAAATGGCTTCATGGTTTCTTGAGTATAATCCAAGTTTGTATTTGCAGGACCTGAACCGAATGCGACGACAACACCACGGTCTTCAGACGGTGCGACTTCACTCGATAATGAGTTAAACAAGAAAGGTAAACTTGCGAAAATAGCAATCGCAAAGAACAGCATAAATCCACGTACCGCCATAACGCCTGCTAACATATTTTGATAGCAGCTTGTCATTTTATCTAGCATACCGTGGATGCATTTCACTAAACGGCCTTCTTCCCCCTCTTTATGCTCTTTAAGCACACGGCTAGACATCATTGGCGAAAGCGTTAAAGCTGCAACACCAGAGATAAATACCGCACCCGCAAGCGTTAAGGCAAACTCTTTAAATAATGAGCCTGTGATACCGTCCATTAATGCCATTGGAGAATAAACGGCAGCAAGGGTGATCGTCATCGAAATAACTGGGAGCGCAATTTCTCGTGTACCAATAATTGCCGCATCAAACGGATTTTTCCCTTCTTTTACATGGCGTTCAACGTTCTCTAAAACCACAATCGCATCATCAACCACCAAGCCGATCGCTAAGATCAAACCGAGTAGGGTAAGCAAATTGATCGAGAAACCTAACATCTGTAAGAAAAACAATACGCCGATTAAGGAAATCGGAATGGTGATAACAGGGATAATCATCGCACGGAGTGAGCCTAAGAATAGGATAATCACCACAAGTACGATAAGTGTTGCTTCACCGATGGTTTTGATTACTTCATTAATTGAACTGTTGATTGCAATGGTGCTGTCATAGAGAATCTCAGCTTTGATAGAAGCGGGTAGATTCTTCTCAATTTGTGCAAATAATGGGTAGATATTTTTCGCAACGGTTAATTTGTTTGCGGTTGCCGCAGATTCGACTGCCATTACCACAGCATCTTTACCGTTTGCGGTTGCTCGAGCGGTATCTGACGATTTATTTAATTCTACCGTAGCAATATCTTTTAGTTTGATTTGTAAGCCAGCGCTGGTAGTTGAAACAGTGATATTTTCCAACTCTTCTACCGAAGGCGTGGTTGATAACACTTTGTTTTTATACACCGTGTAATAACCGTTTGCGCTACCTGCCGCAGTAGATAGGTTATTAGCGCTTAATGCCGATAATACAGTTGCACCAGATAAGTTATGCCCAGCCATTTTGTCTGGATCTAACCAAATGCGTAAACCAAAGGTTGAACCACCAAAAATATTTACGCTCGATACACCATTCACCGTAAAGAATTGTGGTTTTACCACACGGTTTAGGTAATCGGTAACTTGTGGGGACGACAGATCATCAGACATAAAACGAATATACATAAATGCATCGTTTGAACCTGATGATACGCTGATTGCAGGGTCATCAATACCGCTTGGCAAATTACCACGGATCGCATTTACCTTAGATGAAATATCCGATAATGCTTCTTGTGGATTGGTATTTAACTTCATTTTTGCTGTTACCGTCGTAGTACTTGGTGAGCTAGATGAAGTCATATAGTCGATATTATCTGCCTGTGCAACGGCTTCTTCAATTTGTGATGTAACAAGTGCCTGCATTAAGCTTGCATCTGCACCCGCGTAGTTAACGCTGACAGTCACGATGGAGATCGTCATTTCAGGATATTCACGCACTTGTAGCTTGCTAATAGACTGTAAGCCTAAGATCGTAATCAAAAGGCTAATACAGATAGCAAGTACGGGGCGTTTAATAAAAATGTCGGTAAATTTCACAGCTTACCCCATTACAGTTTTGTTTTGGTCGCTGGTGCAATAACCCCAACAGGTTGTACATCAGAAATTTGAATTAAGGCATTATTTTTTAAGCGTTGTAATCCACCAGTGACAATCATATCACCTGATTTTAAGCCTTTGCTTAAATGGGAATAAACACCACTGCGTTCAGCCGTCGTGACTTCCACTTGTTTTGCACGGTAGATTTTATTAACATCTAAACTTTTGTTCATTTCTGCCATTTTAGTGACTTTAGCCTTATCTTCATCAGATAATGGTTGAAGCACATAAACGGTTTCACCATACATCGTATAAGTAACCGCAATTTGTGGCACAACAATTTGATCTTGTAGGGTTGGTAATGCAACATTCAGACGAGCAAACATACCTGAAAGTAGTTTATCTTGTCCTTCTGTAACGATAGCTTCGATATTAATCAAACCTGTTGCGGTATCAACGGCAGGGTCAATAGCGGTAATATTCGCAGGGAAAGTACGAGCAGGAAGTGCATCAATGGTTGCAGTAACTTTTTGACCAACAAAAATATCTTCTAAGTTAGTTTGTGGTAAGGTAAAGCGAATTTTCATTGAACTTTGATCTTCTACACGTACAATCTCTGTACCTACAGTCACATATTGCCCAACATTGACGTTCACAATACCAGCTTCACCATCAAAAGGTGCATAAATTTGGCGGCGTTCAATTTGTGCTTTTGTTGCTTCAATCGTTGCTAATAATTGATTATAGGTTGATTGTGCATTATCTAATTCCGCTTTTGAAGCACTGTTTGATGCAACAAGGTTACGATAGCGGTTATAGTTTGCTTGCGCAGCAGGCAACTGTGCTTCAGTTGCTTTTAAGCTAGCACGTTCGGCACTACTATCAATTTCAACTAATAATTGACCTTTTTTTACTTTATCGCCTGACTTAACTAACACTTTAGTCACTGTTCCAGCCCCTTGTGCACTGATCATTGCCCCTTGGTTTGGACGAATAGAACCCACAGCTGTAATAACGGGTGTCCATTCTTGACCTTTGACGGTCATTGCAGTGATTTGGCTGACGGTTTCAGGCATATTCGCTGCAACTTCTGCTTTTTTACCTGCAATAAACTGTTGCATACCGACCACGCCACCAAAAGCGACGAGAACGATGAGCAACGTTAGTACAATTAAAAACTTCTTACCTTTACCAGGCTTATTGGTTTCTGTTGTCATACTTTCTCCATATAAAACATCATGAATTAAATTGTAATAGCTTTCCAAGTCCGAAGAATGACTTCTTCTAATACAGATTCAGGATAGGATTTTCCTAACATAATCTGTTGGCGCATAAGCTCCCATGCGGAATGCATACTGATAGCAAATAAGACAAAAGGAGGTAAATTAGAGATGACTCCTTGTTGTTGCCCTTGTTTAATCAATCTATTCCAAACAATTTCATCTGAACTATGGCATTCAGCCATCATACTTTGGAATTGTGGGAGAGATTCATACTGGTGGATATTTTTTACAATATCAGGATTACCTAACATAAATTGCCAAGTGTCATGCCACATTTGCCTATATTGCTCAAATAGCGGTAGTGTTGGATCATATTTGCTATCTACCGCATCATGAAAGGCATCAAATAAAAAGAAAACTAACTGCTTAAGGA
Source organism: Actinobacillus indolicus (assembly GCF_901764975.1). Lineage (GTDB taxonomy): Bacteria > Pseudomonadota > Gammaproteobacteria > Enterobacterales > Pasteurellaceae > Glaesserella > Glaesserella indolica_B. Next base: position 23,340 of record NZ_CABFKH010000002.1, read on the forward strand.
GCGTTTCTTTATCTTTAAAATAGAGATAAATAGTACCCACAGAAACACCAGCTTCTTTAGCAATTTTGTGTGTAGAAAGGTTTTGTACACCTTCTCTTGCCATCAGTACATCAGCCGCTTTTAAAATACGAAGTGCCACTTCATTTTGTGGAACATGTTTTTTAAACATAAAAAATCCCTTTTAAAAGTTACTGAACGTTCGTTCATTTTACTGATAAATTTAGTTTTTCGCAAAACTTTAAATTTAAGGTTTTGTAAATAATAGCTTTACGCAAACGTTTGCTTTATAATTGCTACGTTTTTTATTTCATTAAATATAAAGGAAAAATCAATGACTCATCGTCCAATCCAACAAGCATTATTAAGTGTGTCTGACAAAACAGGCATTGTCGAATTTGCTCAAGGCTTAGTTCAACGTGGTGTAAAACTACTCTCAACAGGCGGAACAGCAAAATTACTCGCAGACAGCGGTTTACCTGTAACCGAAGTATCGGACTACACCGGTTTCCCAGAAATGATGGACGGACGTGTTAAAACCTTGCACCCGAAAGTACACGGAGGGATCTTAGGTCGCCGTGGCACAGATGATGAAGTGATGGCACAACACGGCATTGAACGTATTGATATGGTTGTGGTTAATCTCTACCCATTTGCCGCAACGGTTGCTAAACCGAACTGCACCCTTGAAGATGCGGTCGAAAATATAGACATCGGTGGACCAACCATGGTGCGTTCTGCAGCGAAAAACCATAAAGATGTTGCGATCGTTGTCAATAACAACGACTTTAACGCCATTCTCGCTGAAATGGATCAAAATCAAAACTCACTCACGTTAGAAACCCGTTTCAACCTTGCAATCAAAGCCTTTGAACATACCGCTCAATATGACTCCATGATCGCCAACTACTTCGGGCAAAAAGTACCGCCATATCAAGCTGCTGAGGAAGAAGATATTACTCAAGCCTGCGGACAGTTCCCACGCACATTAAACTTAAATTTCACCCGTAAACAGACCATGCGTTACGGTGAAAACAGCCATCAAAACGCCGCATTCTATGTTGAAAACGAACTCAAAGAAGCGTCCGTGGCAACCGCAGTTCAACTACAAGGCAAAGCGCTTTCTTACAACAACATTGCGGATACTGATGCAGCCCTTGAATGTGTGAAAGAATTTAATGAACCGGCTTGCGTGATCGTTAAACACGCCAACCCTTGTGGTGTTGCTCTTGGCAAAGATATTTTAGAAGCTTATAACCGTGCTTACCAAACAGACCCGACTTCTGCCTTTGGTGGTATTATTGCCTTTAACCGTGAATTAGACGGCGAAACGGCACAAACGATTGCAGATCGCCAGTTTGTTGAAGTGATCATCGCACCAACCATCTCTGAAGCAGCCAAAGAAGCCTTAGCGAAAAAGAAAAACGTTCGTGTATTAGAATGTGGCGAATTTAGCGAAGCACAACCACGTTTAGACTTCAAACGTGTCAATGGGGGCTTATTAGTTCAAGATGCCGATCAAGGGCAAGTGTCTGTTGAAGATTTACAATTTGTGTCTGAACGCAAACCAACCCAAGAAGAATTAGACGATTTACTCTTCTGTTGGAAAGTGGCGAAATACGTTAAATCCAATGCAATTGTCTATGCGAAAAATAAACAAACGATTGGTATCGGTGCAGGACAAATGAGCCGAGTATATTCAGCGAAAATCGCAGGGATCAAAGCGGAAGACGAAGGCTTACAAGTGGCTGGCTGTGTAATGGCATCTGACGCCTTCTTCCCATTCCGTGACGGCATTGATGCAGCTGCAAAAGTCGGCATTACTTGCGTTATCCACCCAGGTGGCTCAATGCGAGATCAAGAAGTCATCGACGCTGCCAACGAACACGGTATGGCAATGGTACTGACTGGAATGCGTCACTTCCGTCATTAATACAAGCGGTCAGATCCGATACATATTTTGCAAATAACAAGGCTCTCGATGTTAATAATATCGAGAGCCTTTATTTTGTAAAAAATAGCTCAAAACGTACCGCTTGTTAGTCGTTATAAAGCCCCATAAAAAGCTGGTTTTCAAATTGATTTAGGGGGGCCCGTTTGGTTTTGCTCTCTAATTCACCCGTTGAATAGCCATTAATAAACTGCACAAAAGCGATGCGTTCACCACGGGCATTTGTCATAAATCCAGCTAAATTGTAAACGCCTTTCAATGAACCTGTTTTTGCGATCACGTTTTTAGCTAAAGGCTCAACGGCGATAGAGCCTCGCCCTGAAATCGTACCATCCACGCCTGCAATCGGGAAGGTTTCAAAGAGATGTAAGCTTTCTTCATTTTTAGCGATAGCTTCTAAGGCTTGTAACATTGTTACCGCATTGACTAGATTATGACGTGAAAGCCCTGAGCCATCAGCCATTACGCTATTCTCAAATTGAACACCCGCTTTGGTTTTTAATAAGTTGCGAACGGTATGGCTCGCTAAAGGAAAGGTCGCTGGGCGATTGTGTTGCTGATAAGCAATGGTTCTAAATAGAGAATCAGCAATTTGGTTATCGGATTTTTTCATCATCTTTTTGAGCAAGTCAGGTAGTGGGGCAGAGAAGTGTTCGGCTAGTAGTGTGCCTGACTGCGCTTTATTTGAAACTTGAATATCGCCATCAAATTGAATCCCTGCGCGTTTTAAATACATTTTAATTAAGTTTGCACCATAGCTTGTCGGATCTTGAACCGCAAAACTCAATCCAAACGGTTTATCTTGGCGAGCTAAGCAACCTTTGATGTGATAGCGATTATTATCGTTTACCACGGCATCCAGTTCACAATAGCCAGCTTCAGCTTTATCAGCGACATAGGCGGAGCTAAACACTTGCACGGGATAAGCTGCGGGTACATCTACTTTGATAGGGCTTCCAACAGGTTGATTCGCATCTAAATTAGCATAAAAACAGTTTTGATCGATATTGACTGCTGCTGGTGGCGCACTAAAACAGATGCTTAAATCGTTCCAAACCCAACCCGCTGCTTTATCGTGACTAGTAAATACAGCGGTATCCATAATGAGATTACCATCAATACGGTTAATCCCTTGTTTCTTTAATTGGGAAATTAATTGGAATAACTGACCGCTTGTTAAATCAGGATCGCCTGTAAATTTAGCAATTAAATCCCCTTTTAATCGCCCATTTTCCACTTGACCACGAGAGAGTAAAGCTGTGCGGAATTTGAAATCTTCAGGAAGTGCAAGTTTAGTGGCTAATGCTGTAAAAACTTTTTGTGTGCTGGCGGGGAGCATAAAATTATGGCTTTGGTATTCAGCAATAATTTGATCAGTCGTTAAATTTTTGGCAAGTACGCTGACAGTTGCACCTGCTGGTAATTGACTGACGAGTTGGGCAACATCAACTTGTGCATTGACCACACTAGAAAGGCAGAGAGAAGAGAATAAAGTAATTCGGATAGGTTTATTAAAAAATGAAATCATAGTAGGTTGATATTTTTATAAAGAAAATGAATAATAGCCACTTTGAATCTATTATATACCGTTCTGCCAAAACAACCTTCTGTTTTGGCAGGAATTTTTTGTACAAGGATAAAGAATGCAACAAATTCCTATGACAGTTCGTGGTGCGGAATTACTTCGTGAAGAACTTGATTTTTTAAAGAATGTACGTCGTCCCGAAATTATTGATGCCATTGCAGAAGCACGTGAACACGGTGACTTGAAAGAAAATGCCGAATATCACGCAGCTCGTGAACAGCAAGGATTCTGCGAAGGTCGTATCAAAGAGATCGAAGGTAAATTAGGGAATGCACAAATCATTGATGTGACTAAAATGCCAAATACAGGCAAAGTCATTTTTGGTGCAACCGTGACTTTAGTTAACACTAACACTGATGAGGAAGTGACCTACCGAATTGTCGGTGATGATGAAGCAAATATCAAAGAAGGCTTAATCTCCGTCAACTCGCCGATTGCTCGTGGTTTAGTCGGTAAAGAAGTGGATGATACTGTGAATATCAAAACGCCAGGTGGTAATGTCGAGTTTGATATTATTGAAGTTCAGTATGTTTAATTAACCGCATTGAAAAGGGAAATCGTTAGTTTCCTTTTTTTATAAGGAAATCTTATGTCTGCTCAATATTATATTGGTGTAATGTCTGGCACGAGCCTTGATGGCGTTGATTTGGCGTTAGTCGATTTTAGCCAAATGCCCAAATTAATTGCTGCCGACTTTACCCCAATGCCCGATACACTTCGTGTCGCCCTGTCGCAGTTAGTCAAAAAAGGGGAAACAAGCCTACAAACATTAGGCGAACTCGATCACCAATTAGCCTTGCTCTATGCTGACAGTATTCAGCGTTTTTTAGCTAAACATCAACTTAATGCAGATGATATTGTGGCGGTGGGCTGTCACGGGCAAACCGTTTGGCATTCACCAAAAGGACAATATCCTTTTACGATGCAAATTGGCGATATGAATTTATTGGCTGCCAAAACAGGCATAACTACCGTGGGTGATTTTCGTCGTCGGGATATGGCTTTTGGCGGACAAGGTGCGCCACTCGTTCCTGCCTTTCATCAAGCGGTGTTTAGTTCCCCTGAACGCCTAACCGTTGTGCTAAATATCGGCGGGATCAGCAATATTTCCGTGCTTAACCCTAACCAACAGACCATCGGCTATGATGTCGGGGCGGGCAACACCTTATTAGATATTTGGATCGAAAAACATCTTGGCAAGCGGTATGATGCGAACGGTGAATGGGCGAAAACAGGGAAAATTCATTCAGCATTGCTAACATTGCTGTTAGACGAACCCTTTTTCCAACTACCACCTCCGAAAAGCACAGGGCGAGAGCTGTTTAACTTGGAATGGTTGGAACATAAATTAACCCAAATTGAACCGCTTCCTGTTGAAGATGTGCAGGCAACGCTGGTTGAATTTACCGTACAAAGCATAGTGCAAGCCTTACGGCAAATTGAAAATCCGCAGGATTATCCTTGTGTATTATTGGTATGCGGCGGCGGAGCGAAAAATCCATTGATAATGGAACGGCTACAAACCCATTTAACCGATTGGCAAGTTTCGACCACAACGGAATATGGCTTAGATGTCGATTATGTGGAAGCGGCGGCGTTTGCGTGGCTTGCGTATCAACGGATACACAATCTGCCTGCGAATTTGCCTAGCGTCACAGGGGCGACACAAGCGGTCAGTTTAGGGGCAATTTTTCCCAATATATAAAAGGAGTAACAATGGCAGAACAAGATCTTTTAAAAACCTTAGGGCAATTAATTACCGAACAGCGTAATCCAAACAGTATGCAGATTGATACACTTTCTGCCTATGAAATTGTACAAATCATCAACAATGAAGATAAACAAGTGCCATTGGCGATCGAAAAAGTATTGCCACAGATTGCCCAAGCCGTTGAGAAAATTGTCGAAGCCTTTCAGCAAGGCGGGCGGCTAGTCTATATCGGGGCTGGCACAAGCGGACGACTTGGCGTGCTAGATGCGTCCGAATGTCCGCCAACGTTCGGGGTATCGCCTGAAATGGTCAAAGGCATTATAGCAGGGGGAGAACGTGCCTTGCGACACCCAATCGAAGGGGCGGAAGATAATAAAGAAGCAGGTAAACAGGATCTACAAGCGGTCGAATTTAGCCCAAAAGATGTCTTAGTCGGCATTGCCGCCAGTGGCAGAACGCCTTATGTGTTAGGTGCGTTAGCATACGCTAAACAGCTTGGCGCAACGACAGTGTCGATTGCCAGCAATCCTAATTCTGCAATGAGCCAAATTGCCGATATTGTGATTGATACTGTGGTGGGGGCAGAAGTGTTGACGGGTTCGAGCCGAATGAAATCAGGAACAGCACAAAAATTAGTGTTAAATATGCTTACTACGGCAAGTATGATCTTAATCGGCAAATGCTATCAAAACTTGATGGTTGATGTACAGGCAAGCAATCAAAAACTTGTCGCCCGTGCTATTCGGATCGTTATGCAAGCGACTGAATGTTCCCGTGAAGTTGCAGAAACCACGTTAGCCTTAGCAGAGAATAATGCGAAATTGGCGATTATGATGATCTTAGCGGATCTAGATAAAGACAGGGCAGAGCAGTTATTGATGCAACATCAAGGTAAACTTCAACAAGCGTTAACCCAATCTTAAAGCAACAAGGGGCAAAAGCCCCTTATTCTTAGTCTAAATGTTCCACATCGTTAAATTTAATTAATTCAATTTTTCCATTTTCTACTTTGGCGATACTGATTGCGGTATTTAAAATAAAACTATGTCGTTCAGGATCTCGAAAATCATGCCAGTGAATCCCTTTTAATACAGCGGTCAAGAGTGTCAATGTCATGCCGTGAGAAACAATCAATACATTTTCTCCGTCTTTGTGGCGTGCAATGATCTGCTCCAATGCTTTGGTGACACGTTGATACAGTTGTTCGTAAGTTTCGCCTTGATTTTCAATCGCTTGGTAAAGTTTAGGTTGTGTTTTCAATAAAATATATTCAGGGTGCTCGACTAAATCCGCGGATTTTTGTCCTTCCCATAACCCAAAACTAAACTCATTGAAACCACGGTGGTGAAAATGGGGAATATCACGATCGCCAATAATATAATCTGCCGTATCTTGAGCCCGTTTCATTAAGCTTGAATAACAGGCTGAAAATGGAATATGTGCGAGTGCTGCACCTGTTTTTTTCGCTCCCTGAATACCTTCTTCAACTAAGGGCGAATCACCAACGCCTTGTAAACGTCCTTCTAAGTTCCATTCAGTTCGACCGTGACGAATTAAATAAAGATGTAATGCCATTTGCTTTCCTTTTTTATCAATAATCAGTTATGCTTTCATTTTATTTGGAGTATAACAAAAAATGACGACATTTACCCTTTGTTATCAACATCCTGATTTTGTCATTATTGATAAACCAGCAGGAATGAGTGTGCATAAAGATAATGAAGCCGTTGGCTTAACCCAGCAAGTTGCTAGACAACTTGGGGTAGAGCAAGTTTGGCTTGTTCATCGCTTGGATAAAGAGACCTCTGGCTTGCTCATTCTTGCGTTAAATAAAGAGACAGCGGGTAGATTTTACGATTTATTTGCAAATCATCAAATTCAAAAGACCTATTGGGCATTGTCTAACCATAAACCTAAAAAGAAGCAGGGAAAAATTGTGGGGGATATGCAAAAAAGTCGTAATGGATGTTGGAAATTATGCCATTCAAAAGAGAATCCCGCGATTACTTATTTTAGTTCTCAAGCGATTTCACCGAATTTACGCTTGTTTGAATTAAAACCTAAAACAGGTAAAACACATCAATTACGTGTTGTGATGAAAAGTTTAGGCAGTCCTATTTTGGGAGATAAACGTTATGGTGGCGATGAATCCGATAGACTCTATTTACACGCTTATCAATTAGCGTTTTGCTATTTAGGGCAAATGATTCAAGTTTCGGTAATGCCTTCGGGGGAGTGTTGGTATTTTATCGATACGCTAGAGAATAGGATAACGGAGAATTAATTTATTTTTTATACAAAAAATCCCCAGTCTTTCGACTGGGGATTAGAAAATGGTGCGAATAGCTGGACTCGAACCAGTGACCCCCACCATGTCAAGGTGGTGCTCTAACCAACTGAGCTATATTCGCATAAAAACGTGACGAATTTTAGAGAAAAATCTTAAGTGATGCAATAGCTAAAACATCAAATGCTTGTTTTTAATCCAATTTTAAACGTTTTTGTGTGAAAATGTGTTTATCTTCCCAACGTAGCATCGTTAAATGATTACCCCAAACACAGCCAGTATCTAAAGCATAGATGTTTTTGGGTGTTTCATAGCCAATTAAACTTGCCCAATGTCCAAAAATAATGGATTGTGTTTTAAAGAGTGGGTTTTCTAATTCAAACCAAGGTTTTAGTTCCGCTGGAGCTTCTTGTGCAGGCAGCTTACAGTCAAAATCAAGGCGATTATCCGCGTAGCAAAAACGCATACGTGTAAAAACATTGATAGCATATCGCCAACGTTCAATACCTTGTAAATGATTATCCCACCGATCTGGCGTGTTGTCATACATTTGAGAAAGTAACTCGCCATACCCTTCACTTTGTAAGATAGCTTCCACTTCTTGTGCACAACGGAATGCCGTATTCAAATCCCATTCAGGGCTAATACCCGCATGAACTAAGATGAATTTATGTGTCGGATGTTGGGCAACAAGCGGTCGGTTTCGCAACCAATTTTGCAGATCGTCGCGATCATCGGCTTGAAAAATGCTATTGACTTTATCTTTGGGTTTGACTGATTTTATGCCTTGAAGCGTTGCCAATAAGTGTAAATCATGATTGCCTAATACGACAGTCGCTTTGTCGCCAAGTGATTTTACATAGCGAAGGCAAGAAAGAGAATCTTCGCCACGAGCCACTAAATCACCTGTTAACCAAAGTTCATCTTGGTTTGGATCAAAATTCGCTTGAGCTAGTAGTTGTTGAAATTCTTCAAAACAGCCGTGCAAGTCGCCAACGATATAAGTCGCCATAGGTTCTCCTGATAAAAATGTTTAGGCGTGAATAATATCAAACTATAGTGAATATAAAAGATGTGTGTAGGATATTTATTAGGTCAGAATAGCATCTTGTTGACAAGCGGGGAGATAAACTCGCTTTTTTGCTATTATTCACGGCATAAAGGTTCTCATTTTAGTTGCTTTCTTGTAGAATCCGAGAGCTTATAACAACAGAATTTAGAGGTAAACATGACATTAAAAATTGGCGTTGTTGGCGCTGGTGGCAGAATGGGTCGTCAGTTGATCCAAGCCGTAAATAACGCAGAAGGCGTGGAATTAGGTGCAGCATTTGAACGTAAAGGATCATCATTAGTCGGGGCTGATGCTGGCGAGTTAGCTGGTATTGGGCATTTAGGCGTAACTGTTACGGACGATTTAGCTTCACAAGTCAATCACTTTGACCTGTTAATTGATTTTACTCGCCCCGAAGGCACGTTAGAACATATCGCTTTTTGTGTCGCACATAATAAAAAAATGGTGATCGGCACAACAGGTTTTGATGATGCTGGCAAACAGGCGATTAAATCTGCATCAGAAAAAATCAGTATCGTTTTTGCTTCAAATTATAGCGTTGGGGTGAACTTAGTATTTAAGCTGTTAGAGAAAGCGGCAAAAGTCATGGGCGATTATTGCGATATTGAGGTGATTGAAGCTCACCACCGCCATAAAGTGGATGCTCCATCTGGCACAGCGCTTTCAATGGGGGAACATATTGCCAAGACTTTAGGGCGTGATTTAAAAACGCACGGCGTGTTTGCTCGTGAAGGTATCACAGGTGAACGTAAACGTGATGAGATCGGCTTTGCGACGATCCGTGCAGGGGATGTAGTAGGTGAACATAGTGTTTGGTTTGCTGATGAAGGTGAACGTGTTGAAATTGCACATAAAGCTTCAAGCCGAATGACCTTTGCTAATGGCGCTGTGCGTGCTGCAAAATGGCTTCAAACCAAACAAAACGGTCTGTTTGATATGACTGATGTGTTAGATTTGAATAATCTTTAAACCGACAAGCGGTCAGATTTCATAAAAAATTTGCAAAAGGATAATTATGACTAAATTTAACCATATAGAAACAACATTAGTCCAGATCGGTAACCGTAGCGATTCTCGTACTGGTGCGGTGGCAACTCCCATTGTTTTATCTACCGCTTATGGACGTGATGGTTTAGGAGAATCTACGGGGTTTGATTATACTCGCACCAAAAACCCGACCCGTAGCGTACTAGAGCAAGGCATTGCGGACTTAGAAGGTGGCGATGCAGGTTTTGCTTGTTCATCGGGAATGGCGGCAATTCAGTTGATTATGTCACTATTTAAAGCTCCAGATGAATGGATTATTTCAAGCGATGTTTACGGCGGAACTTACCGCTTGTTAGATTTTAGCTATAAAAATCACCATACGGTAAAACCTGTTTATGTGAATACCGCAGATTTGGATGCTGTTGAGAAAGCCATTACGCCAAATACGAAGGCGATTTTTATTGAAACGCCATCAAATCCGTTAATGGAAGAGTGTGATGTTGCTGCGATTGCGAAAATTGCGAAAAAACATAATTTGCTCTTTATTGTAGATAATACATTCTTAACCCCGATTCTATCTCGCCCATTAGAATTAGGTGCAGACATTGTGTTCCATAGTGCAACCAAATATATTGCGGGTCATAACGATGTCTTAGCGGGTTTAATTGTGGCAAAAGGTCAGCAGCTTTGCGAACGCATTGGCTATATGCAAAATGGTGCGGGAGCTGTGTTATCGCCATTTGATTCATATTTAGTGGTTCGCGGATTAAAAACATTAGCACTACGTATGGAGCGTCATCAAGCAAATGCAACGGAATTAGCGAAATTCTTAGCAGAACAGCCGCAAGTTCAAGATGTGCTTTATCCAAACAAAGGCGGCATGTTGTCATTTCGTTTAAAAGATGAAACTTGGGTGCCTAAATTCTTGAAAGCAATTAAGATGATTACCTTTGCAGAAAGTTTAGGCGGTACGGAAAGTTTTATTACTTACCCTGCAACCCAAACCCATATGGATATTCCTGAAGCGGAACGTATTGCACGTGGTGTGTGTAATAAATTGCTACGTTTCTCTGTTGGGATTGAGCACGTTGAGGATATTAAAGCAGATCTATTGCAAGCCTTTGCGACATTAAAATAGTGAAAGAAAAGGCATGATATCTATCATGCCTTTTTGTCATATCGTCTTAATCTACAATTTCTACTTCAGAATTCCCATTTAAGCCACGAAGTTGTGAGCCTTTTCTTGCTCGCTCTCCACGATAGTTTTCAATATCGCTTGCCTTCAGGGTAATCTTACGTTTACCCGATACAAAGACGAGTGAACTGGTTGGGCGAATCAATAGTAATCGAGAAAGTAGCTCTGCGCGCTCTTTTGCCCCTTGTGCGGAAATGTTGATGATTTTATTTCCTTTGCCTTTGGATAATTCGGGTAAATCAGAAACAGGGAACACTAACATTCTGCCAACATTGCTCATCGCAACGAGAAGATTTTTATCTTCGTCATTGAGCAGTTGTGGTGGTAACACTTTTGCATTTTCAGTTAATGAAATCACCGCTTTCCCTGCTTTGTTTCGGGAAACTAAGTCTTCAAATTGACAAATAAAGCCATAACCCGAGTCAGATGCCATTAAGACTTTATGGTTTTCTTCAGACATTAACACATATTCCACAGTTGCCCCTTCAGGTAAGGTGATTTTGCCTGTAATCGGTTCACCTTGAGAGCGTGCGGACGGCAGACTTAATGGGTCAAGGGCATAGCTTCGACCTGTGCTGTCGATAAACACAACAGGCTGGTTACTTTTACCATAAGCATGGGCGAGATAACTATCGCCAGCTTTATAGCTTAGATTTTGAACATCAATGTCGTGTCCTTTCGCGCAACGCACCCAGCCTTTTTCTGAAAGAATAACCGTAACTGGCTCTGTTGGCGTTAGGTCACTTTCTGAAATCGCTTTTGCTTCCGCTCGTTCTACTAATGGTGAACGACGTGGACTTGCAAAGGCTTTGGCATCGGCTTCAATTTCTTTTTTGATTAAGCTATTTAAACGGCGAGCTGAACCTAAAATACCTTGTAGATATTCACGTTCTTCTTCTAATTTTTGCTGTTCTGCTTTTAATTCATGCTCTTCTAATTTCGCTAAATGACGTAAGCGAAGATTTAGGATCGCTTCGGCTTGTTCATCACTTAAATTAAAACGAGCCATGAGTTCAGCTTTTGGATTGTCTTCATTGCGAATGATCTCGATCACTTCATCAATGTTTAGAAAGGCAATCATTAAACCTTCAAGGATATGAAGTCGGCTAATAATTTTATCTAGGCGATAGTTTAAACGGCGAGTTACCGTTGTACGACGGAATTCAAGCCATTCGGTTAATATGGTTAACAGATTTTTAACCGCAGGTTTGCCGTCAAGCCCAATCATATTCATATTGACACGATAGCTTTTTTCTAAATCAGTCGTGGCAAAGAGATGATTCATTAATTCATCATAGTCGATCCGATTTGAGCGTGGCTCAATTACAATTCGAATTGGGTTTTCTTGGTTGGATTCATCTCGAATTTCATCCACCATTGGCAATTTTTTATTGCGCATTTGATTTGCAATTTGCTCAATAATTTTGGCGGGTGAAGCTTGATGTGGTAGGGCAGAAACAACAATGTTGCTATCTTCTCTTTGCCAAATCGCACGCATTTTAATCGAGCCTTTACCTTGCTCATAGATTTTAGCAATCTCTGCACGTGGAGTGATAATTTCCGCTTCCGTTGGGAAATCAGGCCCTTGCACGACCTCTAAAATATCGTCTAAACAAGCGGTTGGATTATCCAATAATTTTACAGATGCCGCAGCAAGCTCATTGATATTATGCGGCGGAATATCCGTTGCCATTCCAACGGCAATACCCGTTGAACCGTTCAGCAAAATGTGGGGTAAACGAGCAGGGAAAGTAACGGGTTCGTTTCTTGAACCATCAAAGTTAGGTTTAAAATCTACCGTACCTTGATCGAGCTCTGATAATAAAATCGCTGAAATTTTGGTTAAGCGAGCTTCGGTATAACGGTAATGTGCTGCGTTATCTTCGGTACTTCCCCAGTTACCTTGACCGTCGATTAAAGGATAGCGAAAGGTAAAATCTTGCGCCATGCCGACCATTGCACCGTAACAGGCGGTATCGCCATGGGGGTGGAATTTACCTAATACATCACCAACTGTTCTCGCCGCTTTGACATATTTAGATGAAGGGTTTAAGTTTAATTCCGACATGGCGTAGATAATACGACGCTGTACGGGTTTTAGACCGTCACCGATAAAAGGTAAGGCACGATCCATAATGACATACATGGAGTAATTGAGATAAGCGTCTTCACTAAAACGCTTAATCGGCATCTGTTCAACGCCTTCGTAATTGGTTTCTGTGGTCATTGGAATATTAAACTCATTAATCGTGTTAGAAATAAAATGGACGCTGAGTCAGCGTCCTTAATGGCAAGATTTTCGCTTATTTATGGATATTTGTCCATCTTAGATTTTTCGGACTTTAAGCATGGTTAACAATGCTAAAGCGCAGAAGCCACAAGCTAGCCACCAAGTACTTTGATAGCCAAATTGACTTGCCATAATACCGGCTAATTGCCCCGCGACAATCCAACTTGCTGAGCCTGTGTTGGTAAATAGGGTAGTCGCTGTTCCCATTTTATAAGGCATTAAATCTTGGAAATAGATCATACCAATAGAAGCGAGAATCCCGACAAATAAGCCGTTAAACAGTTGAATGGCCAAGAGTTGCCCTTCCGTTTGAGCGACACTCATACCGACATAGTAAGCTAGTCCCGCCACAATACCGATTAGCATTAAACTCTTTTTACTGATAAAACGGGTACAGTAGCCTGCAATTAACATCACAGGAATTTCAATGCCTGCAGCTGTTCCCATCATAATACCCGCTAATCGTTGAGGTAATCCTAGTTCAGATAGATAAATTGGCATATTGATAAACATCATGCTGTTACAGGTCCAGACTAAAAGGCAAGTGATACTGAGATAAATAACAGATTTACGGTTACTGATAATACCATCATCACGTAGTGGCTCATCTGTGGCTGAATTTGCAAAATGTTGATCGGAACTGACCGCTTGTGGCAACATTAACCAAACAATAATAATGGAAACCACGAAAATAGTTGCTGCTGCAACATACATAAAGGTAAAACCAAAATGATCCGATAAAAAATAGGCTAAAGGAGGTCCTACAATCCAAGCTAATGAAAGTTGTGCACGTAAGACGGTATTAAACATTGTACTGTCTCGATGCTGTGTTTCACTGTATTCCCTTGAGTAAGCAAAAAGTTGTGATGTGGCTGATGAACCTAACCCCACGAGTAATGTGCCTAAAAAGAGTAGAACATAATAGTCACGGTTAAATGCAAATAACAAACAACTTAATAGTTGCATAAAACAACTTATGGTGATGATACGTTTGCGGTTTGGATGTTTATCAGAAAAATAAGCCACAATTTGGCTTAAAATCATTGCCATCAGGGAATTGACGGAATAAAAGAGCCCAACCAGCATCGGATCGCTTGTCACTTCATTATGCAAATAGACCGTCAATGCAGGAACGCGTAAAGCCCCTGCAAGCCCCGTCATAAAAATCACTAAAAGAAATGCAGCAGATACCGAATTTAAAAATCGCCGAGTAGGTGGAAAAGGTAAGGGATTGAGCGGTTGCATAAATGTTCCAAAGATTGATGAAGATAAAAGCATTATACATAGATTAGCATAGGGTTTTGACTAAAAATTTAGCATTTATTCGAGAATTGTAAAAAAACAGTTGCATGGATTTTTTAAATCCCTATAATGCACCACATCAGACGCGGGGTGGAGCAGCTTGGTAGCTCGTCGGGCTCATAACCCGAAGGCCGTCGGTTCAAATCCGGCCCCCGCAACCAGTTTTATGGCTCATCGTTTTGTTTAAAACGATGAGTTTTGTTTTATATAGGATTTTGAATTTGCAAAATTTTATTTAAAACAAACCGCTTGAAAGCCTCAACTGTTGTAGTTTGAGGCTTTTTTGTGGCAAATAGTCAGCTTTGTTGTTTTAAAGGGACTTTTTTAAGTCCTTTTTTTACATCTGTCAAATGGAGGTTTCCTTGGCAACGTTAGAACAAAAATTACAAGAGCTTGTCTCCGATTCTATTGAAGCAATGGGATTTGAACTTGTTGGTATTGAATGCCAACGTGCAGGCCGTTTTTTAACCGTTCGTTTGTATATTGATAAAGAAGGTGGCGTGACTATCGACGATTGTAGCGATGTCAGCCGTCAAGTAAGTGCGATTTTTGATGTGGAAGATCCAATCGCGGATAAATATAACCTAGAAGTGTCTTCACCAGGTTTAGATCGTCCACTATTTACATTAGCCCATTATCAACGTTTCGTTGGGCGTGAAATCGTGATTCATTTACGCATTCCAATGTTAGATCGTCGTAAGTGGCAAGGTGAATTAGTGAGTGTTGAAGGTGATTTAATTACCTTAAAAGTCGATGGCAATGAACAAGCGTTTGCCTTTGGCAACATTCAAAAAGCAAATTTAATCCCCGTTTTTAATTTCTAAGGAAATCAAAACCAATGAGCAAAGAGATTTTATTAGCCGCAGAAGCGGTATCCAATGAAAAATTATTACCAAAAGATGCGATTTTTGAAGCGCTTGAAACTGCGTTAGCAATTTCAACGAGAAAAAAAGCGGCAGCAGAGCGTGAAGATCGTAAAACAGGCAACGGCATTGATATTGATGTGCGTGTTGTGATTGATCGTAAAACGGGTGAATTTACCACCTACCGTCGTTGGTTAGTGGTTGAAAAAGTACATCACCATACACGTGAAATTACCCTAGAAGCGGCTCAATTTGAAGATCCGAATATTCAATTAGGTGATTATGTTGAAGATGAAATTGAGTCAATCGCTTTTGACCGTATCACGATGCAAACCGCTCGCCAAGTGATCAGCACAAAAATTCGTGAAGCAGAGCGTAATAAAGTGATTGAACAGTTCCGTGGTCAATTAAACAGCATTATTACTGCAACGGTGAAAAAAGTAAGCCGTGAGCAGATTATCTTAGATCTTGGTAATCAAGCAGAAGCGGTAATTGTACGTGAAGATATGTTACCACGTGAAAACTTCCGTCCAGGAGACCGTGTACGTGGCGTACTTTATGCAATTAAGCCTGAATCAAAAGGCCCACAACTATTCGTTACTCGTGCAAAACCAGTAATGTTACAAGAGTTATTCAAACTCGAAGTACCTGAAATCGGTGAAGAAGTGATTGAAATCAAAGGCGCTTCTCGTGATCCAGGTTCACGTGCAAAAATTGCAGTGAAAAGCAATGACAAACGTATCGATCCAGTAGGTGCTTGCGTAGGTATGCGTGGTGCACGTGTTCAAGCGATTACCAATGAATTAGGCGGTGAGCGTGTGGATATCGTGTTATGGGATGATAACCCTGCACAATTCGTGATCAACGCAATGGCGCCTGCTGATGTAAGTTCAATCGTTGTGGATGAAGACAATCACTCAATGGATATTGCCGTTGAGCCAACAGCCTTAGCGCAAGCGATTGGTCGTAATGGTCAAAACGTGCGTTTAGCAACGCAATTAACAGGTTGGACATTAAATGTGATGACAACCGATGAGTTAGATAAAAAACATCAAGCAGAAGATAATAAAGTGATTACTCTCTTTATGGATGCTTTAGAAATTGATGAAGAATTTGCGCATATCTTAATTGAAGAAGGCTTTACTAGCCTTGAAGAACTTGCGTATGTACCGGTAAGCGAATTAACCGCGATTGATGGTTTAGAAGATGAAGATTTAGTCGAAGAACTTCAAACCCGTGCGAAAAATGTGTTAACTGCCCAAGCATTAGCTGAAGAAGAAGCGTTAAAACAAGCGCATATTGAAGATAAGTTATTAAATCTTGAAGGTATGGATCGCCATATCGCATTTAAATTAGCAGAAAAACAAATTACCACCCTTGAAGAACTTGCAGAGCAAGGCGTTGATGATTTAGCAGACATTGAAGAATTAACTGCAGAAAAAGCGGGCGAATTAATCATGGCTGCACGCCAAATCTGTTGGTTTAGCTAAGAATAGGGAGAGAAAGCATGAGTGAAAATGAAATCAAAACTGACGCACCAAAGAAGTTAAGTTTACAGCGTCGTACTAAAACAACCGTGAGCGGTACGACCGCAGGCGGTAAAGCGAAAGAAGTGCAAGTTGAAGTGCGTAAATCTCGCAAAGTAGATACTGAAGCTGCTAAAAAAGCTCAAGAAGAAGCACTAAAAGCGAAACAAGAAGCGGAAGCTAAAGCGAAAGCAGAAAAAGAAGCGGCTGAAAAAGCAGCGAAAGAAAAATCAGAAGCGGAAGCTAAAGCAAAAGAAGAGGCTAAAAAAGCAGAAGTTGCAAAAGCAGAAGAAGCGAAAAAAGCAGTACATCAAGTGCCTGTAATGCCAAATAAACAGCCAAAACCTGCTCAGCCAAAAGCAGAAACGCAACCAAAACAAGAAAAAGCCGTTGATCCTGAAAAAGAAGCAAAACGTAAAGAAGAAGCAGAACTTCGCCGTAAACAAGAAGAGTTAGCTCGTCAAAAAGCAGAAATGGAAGCAAAACGCGCAGCAGAAAACGCACGTCGTTTAGCAGAAATTGCCCGTGAAGAAGCGAACGAATCAGGTGAAGATTTTGAAGATGATCGCTTTACCTCTAAATATGCGCTTGAAGCAGAGCGTGATTCAGATCGCCGTAGTGAAGGCAATCGTGGTCGCGGTAAAGGTGGTGTAGCGAAAACCAAGAAAGGTGGTCGTGAAGACGATAAAAACGAGCGTAGCGCAGATCGCCGTAACCAAAAAGACATGAAAGGCAAAGGCAAGCAAGCGAAGAAAGGCAGTGCATTGCAACAAGCCTTCACTAAGCCTGCTCAAGCAGTCACCCGTGATGTGGTTATCGGTGAAACCATTACCGTTGCAGAACTTGCGAACAAAATGGCAGTAAAAGCGACTGAAATCATCAAAACCATGATGAAAATGGGCGAGATGGTGACGATTAACCAAGTGATCGACCAAGAAACTGCACAACTTGTCGCAGAAGAAATGGGCCACAAAGTTATTCTGCGTAAAGAAAACGAATTAGAAGAAGCGGTATTGGAAGATCGTGATACCAATGCGGAATTGGTAACGCGTGCGCCGGTTGTAACCATCATGGGTCACGTTGACCATGGTAAAACCTCATTACTTGACTATATTCGTAAAGCGAAAGTGGCAGCAGGTGAAGCGGGTGGTATTACTCAGCATATCGGTGCATATCACGTGGAAACTGATGACGGTAAGATGATTACCTTCTTAGATACTCCGGGACACGCAGCCTTTACCTCTATGCGTGCGCGTGGTGCCAAAGCGACGGATATCGTTGTCCTTGTCGTTGCAGCAGATGATGGTGTGATGCCACAAACGATCGAAGCGATCCAACACGCCAAAGCTGCGGGCGCACCGATTGTGGTTGCAGTAAACAAAATTGATAAACCAGAAGCTAACCCAGATCGTGTAGAGCAAGAGTTACTCCAACACGAAGTAGTCTCTGAGAAATTTGGTGGCGATGTGCAGTTTGTACCAGTCTCAGCGAAAAAAGGTATGGGTATTGATGACTTACTAGAAGCAATTCTTCTTCAATCTGAAGTCTTAGAATTAACGGCGGTGAAAGAAGGGATGGCAAGTGGTGTGGTTATCGAGTCTTACCTCGATAAAGGTCGTGGCCCAGTTGCAACTATCCTTGTTCAATCAGGTACCTTAAACAAAGGCGACATCGTACTTTGTGGTTTTGAATACGGTCGTGTTCGTGCGATGCGTGATGAAAACGGTAAAGAGATCGAAGCAGCAGGCCCGTCTATTCCGGTGGAAGTATTAGGTCTTTCCGGTGTGCCAGCAGCGGGTGATGAAGCAACTGTTGTTCGTGATGAGAAGAAAGCTCGTGAAGTGGCGTTATACCGTCAAGGTAAATTCCGTGATGTGAAATTAGCGCGTCAGCAAAAAGCGAAACTTGAAAATATGTTTAGCAATATGGCGGAAGGCGATGTGGCTGAATTGAACGTGATTGTGAAAGCAGACGTACAAGGTTCTGTGGAAGCGATTGTTCAAGCATTACATGAACTTTCAACGGCAGAAGTGAAAGTGAAAGTCGTTGGTTCAGGTGTAGGTGGTATTACTGAAACGGATGCAACCTTAGCAGCGGCATCTAACGCTATCGTTCTCGGCTTTAACGTTCGTGCGGATGCTTCAGCGCGTCGTATTATCGAAAGTGAAAACATTGACTTACGTTACTACTCAATCATTTATGAACTATTAAATGAAATCAAAGCAGCGATGAGCGGTATGTTACAGCCTGAATTCAAACAAGAAATCATTGGCTTGGCAGAAGTGCGTGATGTGTTCCGTCATCCGAAATTCGGTGCAATCGCAGGTTGTATGGTGACAGAAGGTATCGTTAAACGTAACAACCCAATTCGCGTATTACGTGACAACGTGGTGATTTTTGAAGGTGAGTTAGAGTCTCTCCGCCGTTTCAAAGATGACGTATCGGAAGTACGTAACGGTATGGAATGTGGTATCGGCGTGAAGAACTACAATGATGTGAAAGTCGGCGACCAAATCGAAGTATTTGAAGTTGTTGAAATTAAACGTTCAATTTAATTAAAAGTTTTAAGGGCGAGTTTTTCGCCCTTTATTACAAGCGGTCAGATATAAAGAAAATTTTGCAAAAAATCCCTGAAATCTGACCGCTTTTAAGAATGAATAGCTGGAAAAACTATTTATATTTAGATCATTAAAATAACGGGCGAATATCGCCCGTTCAAGCGGTAAGATTTTTGTGATATTTTGCAAATTATCGTTTAAAACGGATCGCTTGAAATTTAACGGCATAATGAGAAACCATTATGCCGTTATTTTTTATTATTCAAACAAAAATTTCTGTTAGAATAAAAACTGATCCTACTTAATATTGGAGGCTATGATGGCTCAATGCACATTCAATCAGAAATGGAAAAATAAACGACTGAAAAGGTGGAAGAACCTGCATTTAACTATGATCTAGACAGAATGAAAGCGCACGTTGAAAGTGTAACTATTAAAATGCCGTCAAATTTAACGAGTGCAGAAGAAATTGAAGAGTGGTTGCTTAATCTTTAATTTAAAAATAGTCGATTATTCCGCTCATCCGCCCTTTAATTTACCGACAATTCCATATCTTAAATAAGAAATGACCTTTAATGTTGTTTTAATTTAAAAGGAAAAATAATGCTATTATTAAAAAAATCAGGAAAAACATTATCAGAATTAAAAGAAGTTTCCTTTAACCCTATCCATTCTGATTTAAGTAATAAATATCGTTCAGTTATGTTGTGCAAAGATCGGAGTAGTTTAGATATTAGTAGTGGGGATAAGAAATTACTTATATATTTTGGATATTCAGATGCTAAGTGTATTGAACATAAATCATCAAGTGGGATTTAAAGTAAATAAAAATATTCTCAGGATTCTTTAGTGAGGATATGAGTTTCAAGAAAAGCAGCGAATATGAAAACGGTCGTTATTCCTGCTAAGGCAGAGTGGGATGACCAACGTTGATCGTTGGCAGATTATAAGTTAGAACAGATTTTTGACTTGCTAGGATTAATAAAATCATCATAAATTTGATATAGATAGTATTTTAGTTTAAAAAATACTGAAATACTGTTTTTGCTATTGATTAAATGGGGATGATGCTAGACTTGTTTAAATTTTGACCTTGTGTATTTATTTTAATCAGTTGTTTAAAGGGGATGCTATGAAGAAAGTGCGTAGATATTCGGAAGCGGCTTTCGTGTCGTTATTGGTAACGGCTTGTGGTGGGGGAGATAATTACTCAAATATGACACCTATTAATAGTGGCTCAGGAAAAATAGATGAAACTGCTGTTTCTTCGCCTATATTAGAGGAATCAGAAAACCAAAAATCCAATTCCATTATTTCAAAAACGGAAGAGACCGCTACACTAGACGCACCGAAACTAGATGAAACGGTACCTGAAACACCTATTCTCCCAAGCGATGAAAATGTTGATGTAACAGTAAATCCACCAACTGAGCCTACTTTGCCAGAAGTGCCGAAACCAGATGAAACTATATCCGAGATACCCGTTACACCAAGTGATGAAAATGTTGATGTAACAGTAAATCCATCAACTGAGCCTACTTTGCCAGAAGCACCGACCCCAGATGAAACGGTATCCGAGCCACCCGTTACACCAAGTGATGAAAATGTTGATGTAACAGTAAATCCATCATCTGAGCCTACTTTGCCAGAAGTACCGACCCCAGATGAAACAGTATCCGAGCCACCCGTTACACCAAGCGATGAAAATGTTGATGTAACAGTAACCCTACCATCTGAGCCTACTGTACCAGAGGTGCCGAAATCGGATAAAACGGTATCCGAGACACCCAATACACAAAATGGGGAGAAAGGGGAAGATTCTTCAGAGGTTGCAACCACACCAAATGAGGAAAAGAGCGAAGATACGGCTAATACAACGACTGAAACTACGGAATCGCCAAATGTTGATGTTCCAATGACATCAACAGTCAGTGATCATATTTTACCGCCAGATTATCAACCAAAAGATCCTCTTAGAGTATTTGATGAAGCAGATAAATTTGCTAGCCGAAATGGATTGATTGAAAAACTACATCCACAACAACCTCAAATGGAAGAAGATGCACCCAATAGCAAAAAAATTGCCGTAATAGATACTGATTATTCAACCCATGATACAGGCGATACATTTATTGATAAAAATGGTTCAAACCGACTTTATTTGAATATAGGGTTGGATAGCCGTATAGCAGCGGGTAATAAACATGATCACGGTACACAAGTTGCTGCGATTATTGCAAATCATAATAAAGATGTGACGATTTATGGATATACGGCAAAATCTTATGGGATGACAAGCCCAAGTAATTTGCACTTTGAAGCAGCTGCAGAGCAAGGTATAAAAATATTCAATAATTCTTATGGTACAGCACCTAGAAAGAGCCTAGTCGCAGAAAAGGGCTGGGTGTATTTAACCAATCATTTGTTACATCAACAAATGGCAAAAATGGCTGAAAATGGCAGTATTTTTGTTTGGGCAACGGGTAATGATGGATATTATCCAGAATATGGTGGACATGCGACAACAGAATCTCATATCCCTGTTGCTTATAAACAAGCGAAGAAAGGTTGGATTACGGTAGCTGCAATTACAGGACAACGGGTCAGTGGTTATTCAAGCAGAGTTGGGGAAGATGCCAAAAATTGGGGGATTGCAACCTATGGAGATTGGACGGTATTTGGCAATATGGGTGTGCAAGGCACTTCTTTTGCTGCACCAGTTGTTTCAGCAGCAGTTGCCAAGGTTTGGGACAAATTTCCTTGGATGGATAACCATTTGGTTACTCAAACCATTCTTTCTACTGCTGATCAGTTAGGTACTTCAAATGTGACTATCGGTCCCAATAAAGATATCGGTTGGGGCGTTCTTAATCTTGAGCGTGCATTAAAAGGCCCTGCACGTTTTGATAAGCGACTATTAGTAGAAGGTGAGGAGTTTGTCGTTGCGAAGTTCGATCATCGAAACTATGCCGATCAAGATCGCCTAACTTGGCGTAATGATATTGCTG
The DNA here is from genome assembly GCF_901764975.1 of Actinobacillus indolicus. Classification (GTDB taxonomy): domain Bacteria; phylum Pseudomonadota; class Gammaproteobacteria; order Enterobacterales; family Pasteurellaceae; genus Glaesserella; species Glaesserella indolica_B. The sequence goes on from NZ_CABFKH010000002.1 coordinate 45,672, forward strand.
GCGATGCGGGCTTCAAGAAACAAGGCACGGGCTCGCTTTATTTGATAGGACATAATACTTATACAGGTGATACTGTTATTGATGGCGGTGTTTTAGGATTGTCGGGCAAGTTAGATAACTCCAATGTGACGATTAATACAAGCGGTACGTTACTGGCAAAAAATGACGAAAAACCAGTAGAAATCGGTCAATCTGTTACGAATAACGGATCACTTGATATCTATGGTAAAGGGTTAAATATTGATGGCAATTATACGGCGGATAAAGATGCTCGTACTGTCATTGATATTCATACAGCATTACTTGATATTAAAGGTACAGCCGATATGCAAAATTCTCGAATTTTAGCGGATGTAGCAAATATCAACGAAGTTCCATTTCAAAGTGAAACGATAAGGACGATTTTAAAAGCAGGTAGTTTAGTCAATTACAATAATTTTTATACGGTATCTGATCACATTGCACCTTATATTTTAGTCAGTAAGATAGAAAAACAAGGTAATGAGATCCAAGCAACATATAAACGTAATCAAACTGCAAATGTATTGCGAAATGTTGGTGCTGTTTCTCGTAGTGCAGAAAATACAAGTACGAACTTAGATAAAGTGCTTGATGAAGTGGCGACGAATCCAACAAGTTCGATTAAAGCAGATAGTGTATCGATTATTAATGCGAAGCCTATGTCAGTGGCAAGTACCGTAGAGTCTTTATCGGCTGAAATTTACGCATCATCACAAAATATGATCGTCAATGAAAATCGACTTTTCAGCCAAAACATTGCCGAGAGAGCATTCCGTTCGCTTCAAGATGAAAAAAGTGATGTATATGCAGTAACAAATCGTCAATCTTATCGAATTTCGCAAAATGGTTATGCTAAGGCTGAAATTGAAGGCAATCAAAGTTATGTCGGTGCAGATAAACAAACAGATCATCTGTTATTCGGTATATCTGCCTATCATAGCAGACAAAAAGCCGATTTCGAGCGTACTGCGGGAGCTGCAAAATTGTATCAGCAAGGCGGTGCGATTTATGCAGGTTATCAATTAGACAATAATTATTTGCTAGCACAGCTTGGAATGGCAAATGCGAAAAATAAGATTAAGCGCTCGATTTTAATGCCAAATGAAACACGCCGTGTCGAAACGGATGTTAAATCAAGGCTTTATCATTTCTATACGGAATTAGGACATCGTATTAAATTTAAACAAGGTGAAATAAGTCCGTTCATTGGCTACCAATTTGATTCTGTTTATCAAAAAGCTTTTGATGAAGGGAAAAATTTTGGTATTCAAGCGGCTCGTACTCAATATAACTTAAATAGCTATTTGCTAGGGTTACGTGCCACAATGAAATGGGGGGATTTGAGCTTAAATACGACCTTATCTCACCGTATGACACCAAAAGCAGAAAATGCGTTTGGTTTTAATGCCCGCTATATCGGTGCGGAAAGTGAAATTGAGTTGCAAGGTATTTCACCTGCAAAATATGTCACTATGGCGAAGTTAGGACTGAATTATCAAATTACCGAAGCCCTTCATCTTTTCAGTGAATATGCGATTGCTCGTCAAAAAGGTGGAGAAAAATGGCAAAACGTGAGTGTAGGAATGAAGTATCAGTTTTAGTTACTTTTTGCAAAAAATCAGACTAAAGTGACCGCTTGTATATCATTTGCTTGTGAAATAAGCCTTTTTGGACTATTATCACGGGCAATTATATTGCTGTTACAAGCAATAAGACAGACAATTTAGGGGCGTATCTTACGCCCCATTATTTATTTAAGAGAAAAAACAATGGCAAGAGAATTTTCAAGAGCAGATCGTGTGGCACAAGAGCTACAAAAAGAGATCGCAATTATTTTACAACGTGAAGTGAAAGACCCACGTATTGGTATGGTAACGGTATCTGATGTCGAAATCAGCCGTGATTTAGCCTATGCCAAAGTATTTGTGACTTTCTTATTTGATAGTGATGAAAGTGCAGTAGAACGTGGCTTAGAAGGCTTAAATAAAGCATCTGGCTATATTCGTACCTTAGTGGGTAAAGCGATGCGTTTGCGTATCGTGCCTGAACTTCGTTTCGTTTACGATCAATCCTTAGTGGAAGGGATGCGTATGTCAAACCTTGTGACAAATGTGATCCGTAAAGATCAAGAACGCCACGTTGAAGAAGAGTAACAATGGGCAGACCAAAGAAAAAAGGGCGTGATGTTCACGGTGTTTTCTTATTGGATAAGTCGCAAGCCGTGAGTTCCAACGACATTATGCAGAAGGTAAAACACCTGTTTAATGCGAATAAAGCAGGGCATACTGGGGCGTTAGATCCGCTTGCGACGGGGATGTTGCCGATTTGTCTAGGTGAAGCGACCAAATTTTCTCAATTTTTGTTAGATTCAGATAAACGTTATCGAGTGATTGCAAAGTTGGGGGAACGAACAGATACTTCAGATGCCGATGGTCAGGTTGTACAAACCCGAGATGTGAATGTGGACGAATCACATATTTTAACTGCACTAGATGCATTTCGTGGCGATATTCTGCAAGTGCCAACCATGTTTTCCGCGTTAAAACATAATGGTAAGCCACTTTATGAATATGCAAGAGCAGGCATTACCGTTGAGCGTGAAGCACGCCCGATTACGATTTTTGAATTGTTATTCGTTGAGTATCAAGCGCCTTATTTAACTTTAGAAGTGCATTGCTCGAAAGGGACTTATATTCGAACTTTAGTGGATGATCTTGGCGAAGCATTAGGCTGTGGTGCTCATGTCACCATGTTACGTCGTTTAGCCGTGGCGGATTACCCTGTTGAACAAATGATGACCTTAGACGATTTGCAAAATTTATCTGAAAACCAACCGCTTGAAGCACTTGATAAATTATTATTGCCGATGGATAGTGCAGTTTCTCGTTTGGCTAAATTAAATTTAACGGAAGCGCAAACTAAAGCAGTCGGATTTGGTCAAAGGGTTAAGTTTGAGAACAATGAAAATAGATATGGGCAAGTTCGTCTATTTTCCCATGACTTACAGTTTCTCGGTGTAGCAGAAATCCGAGAAGATAATGTGATTCGACCAAGTCGAATGGTGAATTTAAATTTATAAAATTGTTGTAGAAAAATGAAAAAATATTTAACACTTTCCTTGGCTTGCTTGTTATTAGCAAGTTGCACTAGCCATAATTACCCTAAAACAGCGTTAGATGCAAAATACCCTAAAACAAGAACCCTAAATAACTTCAATGATTATGTGACGTTTTTGAAACAGAAAGCGGCAAATGAAGGCGTTTCGGATAATGTATTAAATTCACAATTTAATATTAATTATATTGAACGTGCCGTAGAGCTTGATCATGAGCAAGCGAACCGTCGTCGTGATCCAAATTTACCGCCGTTACCACCGAATCCAAATGGCGTAACGAATTATCTCAATAAAACCTTAACCCAAGCTAAAGTGGATGCTGCTGCAGAACGTTGGTGGCAATATCAGCCACAATTAACTAAAGCAAGCCAGAAATATGGGGTACAAAAAGAGTATATTATGGCACTTTGGGGCATGGAGAGTAGTTTCGGGCGTTACCAAGGTAATTTTGATGTGTTATCCGTTCTCGCAACCTTGGCATTTGACGGTCGCCGTGAAAAACTATTCACTCAAGAGTTCGTAAATGCGATGAAGATGCTTGAAAATGGCACATTAAAACGTGCAGAAATGAAAGGCTCTTGGGCAGGCGCGATGGGACAAACGCAATTTATGCCGACATCTTATCTAAAATATGCGGCAGACGGCGATAGTGACGGTAAAAAAGATATTTGGAAAAACCAATACGACGCCTTTGCTTCTATTGCTAACTACCTTTCTACTGTTGGCTGGGATAACAAATTACCTTGGGGGGTAGAAGTTAAGCTATCTCAACCGATTGATTTATCTTTTTCTGGTATTGAATCTAACAAAGCTAAAACCTTAGCAGAATGGCAAGCGTGGGGCGTATATTTGGCTTATCCAAATGCACAAGAAACCACAAAAGTGAATGCTTTACGCTCTACTAAACTATGGCTAGTGCGCCCAGATAAAGAAGTGGGAAGGGCGTTTTTGGTTTCAAATAACTATCGTACGATTTTAGATTGGAACAGATCAAATAACTTTGCTGTTAGTATCGGGAAATTTGCTGATAGAATTTTGCAGAGTGTAGAGTAGAATAGCTCCAAAGAAAAAGCCCTGATGAAACAGGGCTTTTCAACTTGTTACTCCCACTCTATCGTAGCTGGGGGTTTTCCGCTGACGTCATACACCACGCGGGAAATCCCATTCACTTCGTTGATAATACGATTCGAGATTTTGCCGAGTAAATCGTATGGTAAATGTGCCCAATGTGCGGTCATGAAGTCGATAGTTTCCACTGCACGCAGGGAAACAACCCAATCATATTTACGGCCATCGCCCATTACGCCTACTGATTTGACCGGTAGGAAAACGGTAAAGGCTTGGCTGACTTTGTAGTACCAGCCTGAAGCGTGTAGCTCTTCCATAAAGATGGCGTCAGCACGGCGGACTAAATCGCAGTATTCTTTTTTGATTTCGCCTAACACACGCACGCCTAAGCCAGGGCCTGGGAATGGGTGGCGGTTGAGCATTTCTGCCGGTAAGCCTAATGCCAAGCCAATTTTACGCACTTCGTCTTTGAACAATTCACGCAATGGCTCAACTAAGCCTAATTTCATATAATCTGGTAAGCCACCAACGTTGTGGTGCGATTTGATCACGTGTGCTTTACCTGTTTTGCTCGCAGCGGATTCGATTACATCTGGGTAAATCGTGCCTTGTGCTAACCATTTCACTGAAGTCATCTTTTTAGATTCATCATCAAACACATCAACGAATACTTTACCAATGGTTTTGCGTTTCTCTTCAGGTTCATCAATGTCTTTGAGTGCGTCTAAGAAACGCTCTTCGGCGTTTACACGAATGATGTTCAAACCGAATTTATCGCCGAACATTTCCATCACTTGATCGCCTTCGTTTAAGCGTAATAAGCCGTTATCTACGAATACGCAGTGCAAGTTTTTGCCGATTGCACGGTGTAAAAGTAAGGCGGTAACAGAGGAGTCCACGCCGCCCGATAAGCCTAAAATCACTTCATCATCGCCAACTTGGGCTTTAATACGAGCAACGGCATCTTCAATGATGTTTTCCGCTGTCCATTTGGTTTCACAGCCACAAATGCCGACCACGAAATTTTTCAGTAATTCTAAACCGCTTTTAGTGTGGGTTACTTCTGGGTGGAATTGTACGCCATAGAAACGGCGACTTTCGTCCGACATTGCCGCAATTGGGCAAGTTGGGGTTACGCCGGTGATTTGGAAGTTTGACGGCAAACGGGTAACTTTATCGCCGTGACTCATCCAAACGTCTAATTTTGGTTGAGAAGCGGTGAGATCATTTAATTTTGCAAATAAGCTGTCAGTTGCTTTTAACTCAACAGACGCATAGCCAAATTCACGGTGATCTGAAGTTTCCGTTAAACCACCTAGCTGCATTGCCATGGTTTGCATACCGTAGCAAATGCCCAGCACCGGCACGCCAGCGTTAAACACATATTCAGGTGCACGTGGGCTGTTTTCTTCGGTGGTACTTTCAGGGCCGCCTGAAAGAATAATCCCCGTTGGGTTAAATTCACGGATCTGTTCTTCCGTCACGTCCCAAGCCCAAAGTTCGCAGTAAACCCCGATTTCACGCACACGACGTGCAATCAGCTGAGTATATTGTGAACCAAAGTCAAGGATTAAGATTTTGTGGTTGTGGATGTTTGTCATTTTGTTTCTCTGTTTTAATGAAAATTATAATGGCTCTTTTTTCCTAGGGCTTACGCCCTAGGTTAAGCATAATTGAGCTACTCCGTAGCTCTTTGTTCATTTGTAACTCCCAGCTCCAGCGGAGCTGAATTATGCGTAACCCCGTACGGCTTGTCGTGTGGGGATGATTAACGTTGATTAAACCACCCAACATAATCAAATTGGTCATAATACTTTTTGCCATTCCAGCCACTGAACTCAAAGAGATCACCGACCTGTTGTTGGTGTTCAAACCCCTGAATATAGAAAGTGGATTTTAACTCATGGTAAGCTTTATGGGTAAAAACAACTTTATGTTTAAAAGGTAAATTATCAAACTCGACTAAATCTTCGTAATGACAACCATCACGATCAGTCATGATAATAAAAAGGTTATCTAGATTTAGACGAGCGGTGCGTTCTTGCCATTTTTTTACCGCTTCTTGCTCTGAATGATAATGCATAAAATGGAGCGTAATATCATCCAGTAAACCAACAGGGTAGTGTCGTTGTATTTCCTTTGGAAAAGTTATCGGCTGATGTTGGTAATGTTCAATACGCTTTAGATATCGAATAAAATCTTTAGGCGTTAGATAAAGATTAACAAAAGGAGAATTAAATCGTTCACCTAAATCGTGCAACATAAAAGCACCATTACAGTTACTTGAGATCACCGAAAAATGGTGATTGGTCAATCGCTGTTTATTTTGCTGATTTATTGCTTTTCTAAATAGCTGGTTAACTTTTCGTTTAATTATTGAAAACATAAGCGTAAATGGACTGCATTAACAAATTGGTTTTGCGCCTTGAATATTAAAGTAATTTAAGTTCAAGGGTGCGATGGATTTATCATTAAATTGTTGTTTAGCTTGCAACGTTGTTTTCGTTAATTTGGTAATTTCAAAAATGGAAAATGCTTTTTTATTTTCATCTAACACATTAAAACGATTTGGGCTAAGCTTTGTTAATACATAGGTTTCTGTACTATTTAATTTGTAGCTTTGATATTGGTTATCACAGGTGTAATCATAAATTTTAACTTCGCCTGTGGGTTCAAATTTAACAACACGATGTATATCATCGACGGGATTCATTGCCCAATAACCTTGATAAATATCACTATTCAAATCGCTTTGCGAAAAAGTACCGCTACTACAAGCGGTTAAAAGTACAGCTGACATCGCTGTAAAAAAGATTTTTTTTAATTTCATTGATTTCTCGTTAAACAAAGAATTCCCCTTATCGAAGATAAGGGGAGTGTCATTTTTAGCTCATGCGATAGTTTGGTGCTTCTTTCGTAATGGTAACATCATGAACATGGCTTTCTTTAATGCCTGCACCACTAATACGTACAAATTGAGCTTTGGTACGGAGTTCATCAATGGTTGCACAGCCCGTTAAGCCCATACAAGAGCGTAAACCGCCCATTTGTTGATGGATAATTTCTTTGAGTAAGCCTTTGTATGGAATTCGTCCTTCAATACCTTCAGGCACGAGTTTATCTGCGGCGTTATCTGATTGGAAATAGCGATCTGACGATCCTTTTGACATTGCACCTAAAGAACCCATACCACGATAGGATTTAAAGGCTCTACCTTGATAGAGTTCGATTTCACCTGGCGCTTCTTCTGTACCAGCAAACATTGACCCCACCATTACACAAGATGCACCAGCGGCAATCGCTTTAGCAATATCGCCAGAATAACGGATACCACCATCAGCAATAACAGGGATACCACGCTCTTTTAATGCTGCTGCTGCATCCGCAATCGCAGTAATTTGTGGTACACCTACGCCTGTAACAATACGGGTTGTACAAATTGAACCTGGTCCGATACCAATTTTAACCGCACTTGCCCCAGCATCTGCAAGGGCAATAGCACCTTCGGCAGTTGCCACGTTACCTGCTACAATCGGTAAATTAGGGTATTTCGCACGGGTTTCACGCACACGTTGTAACACACCTTCAGAGTGACCATGGGAAGAGTCGATAAGCAACACATCAACACCCGCTTGAACAAGAGCATCAATACGCTCTTCATTACCTGGACCTGCTCCCACAGCCGCACCTACACGTAAACGACCTAACTCATCTTTACAGGCATTTGGTTTTTGTTCCGCTTTTTGATAGTCCTTAACGGTAATCATGCCTTTTAATTTGAAGTTATCATCTACCATTAACACTTTTTCAACACGGTGATTGTGCATCAAATCTAAAATTTCTTCACGTGTTGCGCCTTCTTTAATGGTGACTAAACGTGATTTTGGAGTCATAACTTCGGATACTGGTTTTGTCATATCACGTACAAAACGGGTATCACGTGCAGTGATAATACCCACTAAATTGCCTTCATTATCGATAACAGGATAGCCAGCAAAACCATTTTTTTGTACTAATTGAGCAAGTTCACCTAAATTCATATCAGGTGAGACCGTCACTGGCTCAGAGACAATGCCACTTTCAAATTTTTTCACTTTACGCACACGATCAGCTTGGCGTTCAATAGACATATTTTTATGGATAAAACCAATACCACCTTCTTGTGCAAGGGAAATGGCGAGTTTGGTTTCAGTTACTGTATCCATGGCTGCAGAGAGCATTGGGATATTTAAGCGGATGTCTTTGGTAAGTTGAGTAGAAAGATTTGCGGTGTTTGGAAGCACAGTAGAGTGCGCAGGGACAAGAAGAACATCATCAAAAGTCAGTGCTTCTTTAATTACTCGTAGCATTGCAATAGTTCCTATATGTTAAAAATAAAAAATTAAGTTGGAAAAATTGCGGGCGGATTATACAGAGATTTAGTGGAGTTGTAAATTTACAAGCGGTTAGATTTGTTAAATTTTTTGCAAAAAAGATGGGCGAGTTGCCCATCTATATTCTTATACAATCTCGTGATACAGATCTTGATACTGCTGTGCCACTTTCGCCCAGCCAAAATCTTGAGCAAGAGCATTTTGGCGTACGCTAGACCACAATTTATTTTTGCTCCATAAATTGATCGCTCGCAGTACGGCATCGTAGAAATTATCTGCATCAGGATAGCTGAATACAAAACCTGTTGCAGTACGGTTTTCAATGCTTTCTTTGTGTGAATCATTGACGGTATCCGCTAAGCCACCTGTGCGACGGACTAACGGTAGTGTACCGTATTTTAAGCCGTAAAGTTGGGTTAAACCGCAAGGTTCAAAGCGACTTGGGACTAAGATAACATCACCACCTGCGATAATTTGGTGTGAAAGTGCTTCATCATAGCCAATTTTTAAGCCGATTTTATGTGGGTAACGAGATTGTGCATCACGTAATGCCCATTCTAAGTCAGGCGATCCGCTACCAAGCACCACGAGTTGCACATTGTGTTGCATTATTTGGTCGATGCGAGCGAGTAAGAAATCCGCCCCTTTTTGTTCGGTTAAGCGAGTAACCATTACGAATAAGAGAGCGTCTTTATCTTCTGGCAAGCCAAAGTAACGTTGTAGTTCCGATTTGTTTTTACCTTTACCTTGCATATAGTTCGGACGGTAATTTGCCACGATATTTGTGTCGGTTTCAGGGTTCCAAACGGTATCATCTACGCCATTTAAAATGCCACGCAATGCCCCTTCTGCAAGGCGTTGTTGTAGTAAGCCGTGCATTCCTGCCCCTGCGATTTGCTCGGTAATTTCACGTGCGTAGGTTGGGCTTACGGTTGTGACACGATCTGCATAGAATAAACCTGCTTTAAGATAGGAAATTTCGCCGTAAAATTCTAAACCGTGAACATGGAAAAATTCCCAAGGTAAGGCTAATTCTGCAAGGTGATAGGCTTGGAAACGTCCTGGGTAGGCGATATTGTGAATGGTAAAGACACTTTTAACAGGGCTGTTCCAGCTTTTGAGATAAGCACAAGCTAAACCTGCTTGCCAGTCGTGAGCGTGTAACACATCGCATCTGCCCCACCAATGATCTAAGCCTGAAGCAAGTTGCGCCCCAAGATAACCTAATAGTGCAAAACGTTTGTAGTTATCGATGTAATCTTGATAGTTATCGTCGTAGTAGGGTAAACGACGATCAAAGAGATGCGGGGCATCAATCACATATACGCCTAAGCCATTCAAATAGGCAAAACGAATAGTGACGACACCTGCAAAAGTACCGACAGTCGCAACTTCAACGGTTTCTCCTAATTTGGAAGCCACTTGTGGATAATAAGGAATTAATACTCGAACATCATTTCCAGCCGATTGTTGTGCATAGGGTAGTGCCCCCATCACATCAGCAAGTCCGCCTGTTTTGATAAGCGGATACATTTCTGAACAAACATGTAAAATTTTCATTTAATGATTAACCAGTTTTGATATTAAAAATATGTTGTGTTTGAAAATGGCAAAATTTTTTGAATATCTGACCGCTTGTAAGATAGCACAAGCGCATAAGGCTTGTGCTATTCAATATAAGATTAAGCAGCCGCTTTATCTTTTGCCAATTTGTCTAACATTTTTTGGCAAACTAAGACGATTCCACCTTTACTGATACGGAAGTATTTCGCATCTTCTTCAGGATTGACACCAATTTGTAAGCCATCTGGAATTTCACAGTGGCGGTCAATCACTGCACGTTTAATCACACAGTTCTTACCAATATGTACTTGTGGAAGAATAACAGATTGTTCAATTACTGAATCTTCATGGACATGAACACGGCTAAAGAGTACCGAATTACTGATTTCTGCATCGGTAATTACACAGCCCCCTGCGATAAGCGAGTTATCAAGAGTGTGCGCACGTGCTTTTTTATAGAAGAAACGTGCTGGCGCAGTTTGTTGTGGACGACCGTGGATCGGCCAAGATTCATCGTATAAGTCTAATTGTGGATTTTCACTTACGAGATCCATATGAGCAGCCCAATAGCTGTCAATCGTTCCTACATCACGCCAGTAGATTGTTCCAGTGGTGTTACGACCTTCACAAGAACGTTCAAATGGGTGAGCATAAATTACACCTTGTTCAACGGCTTTTGGAATAATGTCTTTACCAAAATCGTGTGAAGTATCTGGGTTGCTGACTTCTTTCTCTAACATTTCATAGAGATAATCTGCATCAAACACATAGATACCCATAGAAGCAAGCGATGATTCAGGTTTGTCTGGCATTGCTGGTGGATCAGATGGTTTTTCCACGAAGGCTTTGACTTTTAATTTTTCATTCACTGCCATTACACCAAATTCTGTCGCTTGTTCACGTGGTACTTCGATACAACCTACGGTACATTTTGCTCCTGAATCAACGTGATCTTCAAGCATACGGTTGTAGTTCATTTTATAGATATGGTCACCCGCAAGAATAATCACATATTTTGGACGATAGTGCGATTTCATCATTTCCATATTTTGATAAACCGCATCAGCTGTACCACGATACCATGTGTTTTCATCGATTTGCTGACGAGCAGGAAGCATATCGATATATTGGTTACGCTCATAAGGTAAGAACGACCAGCCACGTTGTAAGTGGCGGAGTAGTGAATGCGCCGCATACTGGGTAATCACCCCAACTTTTAATAAGTTAGAGTTAATACAGTTAGAAAGAGCAAAGTCAATAATACGACGGCTACCACCAAAATAAACCGCAGGTTTTGCACGTTTATCGGTAAGTTCATAAAGGCGAGAACCACGACCGCCTGCCAAGATAAGCACTAAAGTTTGTGCGGTAAGATTACGTCTGTCAGTGGATGCTTCCTGTTTTAGCATATTGTTATCTCCAAATTGGGATGGTGAATATTAATTCCTTTGAAGTACGCATACATCAATATTATTGAGTGTAACCGCAAGCGTATCAGTCATTAGAGTGGTTTCTTTTTCGCCTAAAAGCATTTGCCAATCACCCTTAGGCAGTAAAAATTGTTGCATTGCTTGTTTGGCGTTGACCAAAATAAGCCATTTATCTTCTAATAATATTTGTAAGGCTTTAGCAGAATTATCATGCCAATCTTCAAATTGTATTACTTGACCATCTGCTCTTAGCCATTGCACATCAGCCCCCGTCCACCATGTTGCACAGTGAGAGAGTAGGGGGATCTGTTTACGAATCGCAATTAATTTTGCGGTGTAATCAATCAATTCTTGATCGGCTAAATTCCAATCTATCCAGCTGATCTCATTATCTTGGCAGTAGCTATTATTGTTGCCTTGTTGGCTATGCCCCAGTTCATCACCAGCCAATACCATCGGCGTACCGCCTGAGAGTAAGAGTGTCGTCAATAACGCTTTTTTAGCCTGTTTACGTTGTTTTAGGATAATTGGATTATCTGTTTCGCCTTCTACGCCAAAATTGAAGCTAATATTATGTCCATGCCCATCACGATTTTGTTCGCCATTTGCCCAGTTATGTTTTTCGTTATAACTAACAAGATCTTGTAAGGTAAATCCATCGTGTGCAGTAATAAAATTAATGCTATGAAATGGCTGACGGTTATGTGCAAAAATATCGTCACTCCCTGCAAATCGACGTACGAATCCAGCTAAATTGCCATTTTTTTCTAGAAAAAATCGCCGCATATCATCACGGAAACGGTCATTCCATTCTGCAAAGGGTTTGGGGAATGCGCCTAATTGATAGCCACTCCAACCAATATCCCAAGGCTCTGCAATTAACTTAATATGTGCCAATTTTGAATTGCTATAAACAGCTGTAAAAAATGCTGATTTTTCAGAGAATGTTGGTGCTCTACCTAACACGGCACCTAAGTCAAAACGGAAACCATCAACATTACATTCTTTAACCCAATAACAGAGACAATCAATCACCCAGCGTAATACTGCGACATCGGATGATACATTGAGCGTATTGCCACAGCCTGTCCAATTCAAATATTCACTATTATCAGTCAACCAATAATATGCTTCGTTATCAATACCGCGCTGAGATAGCATTGGACCATCTTTACCTGCTTCCGCCGTATGATTAAAGACTACGTCCATAATCACTTCGATCCCCGCTTTATGAAGCGTTTTAACTAACTGCTTAAACTCGGTTAACGGATCGGTTTTGTTATAAGCTAATTTAGGATCAACGGCAAAATGTCCTAAAACGTTATAGCCCCAATAATTTGATAACCCCATTTTTTGTAAATGTGGTTCATCAACATGATAAGTAATAGGCAACAGTTCTACCGCGGTAATGCCTAATCGTTTCAAGTGAGAAATAGAAGCTTCATGTGCTAAACCAGCAAAAGTACCTCTAAGTTCTTCGGGTATTTCTTTATTTAATTTACTAAAGCCTTTTACATGAGTTTCATAAATTATAGTTTCAGCCCAAGGGGTAAATGGTTTGTAATCACCTTCCCAATCAAATGTGTGTCGTTCTACCACAACAGATTTTGGCGCAAGGTGTGCATTATCTCTAGAATCATTCCATTGGAACCATCTTACAGCTTCATCACTAGATAAATCTGGGTGACCGATAATTGCGTTAGCATAAGGATCAACTAATAATTTATTGGGGTTAAATAAATCACCTTTTTCCTCATTTACATCACCCGTTACACGGTAACCATATTGTGTCCCTGCAGGTAATCCAACAACAAATAAATGCCAAATTTCATCGGTTTTGATCATCGGTAAACGAATTTCTTTACCTTCGCAAAAAATGGATAATTCCACACCGCTTGCACGGCGAGAAAAGAGGGCAAAATTTACGCCTTTTTCTCCATTTATTTCAGTTAATCGGCTTCCTAATGGAAATGGTCTACCTGCAAGATACTTCATATACAGCCTTAGTACTCAATTTTTATTATTTTGTAGGGACACACAGCGTGTGTCCGACGGAACATTTGAATTATTAGATTTGTAATTAACGGACACACGCAGTGTGTCCCTACATTTATTTTGCTTTTTTGCTTTTACTGCTTTGGTTTTTTCTGCTTTCGGTTCTTCCGCTTTTTTTACTACTTTTGCAGATTTTTTCGCTTTTTTCACCGCTTGTGGTTTCGCTTCTTTGACGATAAAAATCGTCGCAAGCGGTGGGATAGTGAGCGAAATAGAGTATGGTTTACCGTGCGACTCAATCTCTTCACATTGAATAGTACCGAAATTCCCTAAGTTACTACCCATATAGTAAGCAGAGTCTGAGTTGAGAATTTCTTTATATTCCGCATCTTCGTGAACGCCAAAACGGTAATTATCACGCGGAATCGGGGTAAAGTTGCTGACCACAATAATGCTTGAACCATCTTTTGCTTTACGTTCAAAGGCAAAGACAGATTGCTCAGCATCATCAACCACCAACCACTCAAAGCCAGCAGGATCGTAATCCAACTGATAGAGTGCTGGATATTGACGGTAAATGCGGTTCAAATCACGCACCCAGTTCAACATACCTTTATGCCAACCGCCATGCTCATCGTTAAGCAAGAACCAATCCAAGCTCTCTTGATAATTCCACTCACGCCCTTGAGCAAATTCGTTACCCATAAAGAGCAGTTTTTTACCCGGATAACCCCACATATAACCGTAATATGCTCTTAGGTTTGCAAACTGTTGCCAGCAATCCCCAGGCATTTTACCGAGTAACGAACATTTGCCGTGAACAACTTCATCGTGGGAAAGCGGTAACATAAATTTTTCGCTATATTGATAAATCATACCGAAGGTCATCAAATCGTGATGATATTTACGATAAATCGGATCGGTCTTCATATAGCGTAAGGTATCGTTCATCCACCCCATATTCCATTTATAATCAAAGCCTAAGCCGTGATTTTCCGTTGGGTGAGTAATGCCTGCAAAAGAGGTGGACTCTTCAGCGATAGTCACACCGCCTTTGCCTTCTTTCGCTAACATATCATTCGTTGAACGTAAGAAATCTAACGCTTCCAAATTCTCACGACCGCCATAGCGATTTGGGATCCACTCGCCATCTTTGCGAGAGTAATCACGATAAATCATTGACGCAACTGCATCGACACGCAACGCATCAATACCGAAACGCTCAATCCAATAAAGTGCATTACCCGTCAAATAGTTACGCACTTCGTGGCGACCATAGTTAAAAATCAAGGTATTCCAATCTTGGTGATAGCCTTCTTTTGGATCGGAATGTTCATACAGATGAGTGCCATCAAAATACGCCAGACTATGTTCATCGGTTGGGAAATGCCCTACCACCCAGTCTAAAATCACATTAATCCCTGCTTCGTGAGCTTTACTGATTAAGGTGCGTAAACCTTCAGGTGAACCAAAACGGCTGGTTGGAGCATAAATTCCCGTTGGCTGATAACCCCAAGAACCATCAAATGGGAACTCTGTAACCGGCAACAACTCAATATGGGTAAAGCCCATATCTTTCACATAAGGAATTAATTCATTCGCAATATCTTCATAATTTAGCCAATAATTATTTTCTAAATTACGTCGCCAAGAGCCTAAATGAACTTCATAGACAGAAATCGGCTGATCAGGATCGTTGGCACGACGACGTTTCTCGTCACTCTCAACAATCGCAGGTAAACCGGAAGCAACAGAAGCCGTGTCAGGACGGAACTGTGCAGAGAAGGCATAAGGGTCTGATTTCAAACGGATTTGCCCATTTCTATCTAAAATTTCAAATTTATAGAGCGTCCCTTTTGGCAAGTTTGGCACAAAAATATCCCAAATACCGCTATTTGGGTGAAAACGCATTGAATGGCGACGACCGTCCCAATAGTTAAAATCCCCCACCACAGAGACACGACGAGCATTAGGAGCCCAAAGGCTAAAATGAATACCGCCAACTTCATTTTGGGTAACAAGATGAGCACCTAATTTTTCATAAGGACGAACATGAGTTCCTTCGGAAAGTAACCAAGTATCTAAATCGGAAAAATGGGATTGGAAGCGGTAAGGATCTTCAATATCAATTTCAGTGTGGGCGTAACGCACTAACAAGCGGTAGGATAGTGTGGTTTTTTTACCAATAAGTGGGGCGACGAAGAAACCACGATCATCGATTTGTTGCATTTGCGCAATCGGCTCACTGTTATCATTAATAACGGTTACCTGTTCTGCCTCAGGCAAATAAGCTCGAATAATTACACCATCACTAGTTGGATGAATTCCTAGATAAGCAAAAGGATCCTGACAGCAACCATTAACTAGCTGTTCTAAAAAGGTTTTGTCTTGCTTAAATGAAGTAATATTGGCTGCAAGGTCTTTCATTTGCTCTCCTTGGCTAAAGCTTATACGTATAAAATGATTGCAATCCACTGTATCAAAAATAGATTTACAAAACAACTGATAATTTTGATGTAAGTCACAAATCTGACGAGTAAAATATTTTTTATTTAAAATCAATAAATTAAGTTATTTTTCTTTTTTGTTGTATTTTATCTCTGTCAGTTAACAGTGTGCTTAATGTAAAAAACGTAAACATAAAACATTAATTTATTCCATTTTGTTATTAAAATAAGTTTTAATATACCCATGAATGCAAAAGGGAATGTTTTATAGAGGATATGCTATAGGAATTGTTGATTTTTAACTCAAGCATGTTATAGTCTCATTACGGTTATTAGAAAAGCGGTGAATCTCCCTGCCGCAGCCTACTTGAGGTTGGCTCAAGTGTTGAGAGCCTTACCTAATAACCGTTTTATTTTGGCTAATTTTTTCCATTCGACATCACTTATACCATGCAGAGAAGCACAAATAGCTTTCGTCTTTGATATAAACTTTTAATTACCAATAATAAACTTGAATCATTTTCTTCTTAGCGTTTCACAAAATTAAAATCATTAAAAATACTTTGATAAGAGTTTTATAAAAATCAGCCCCGAAGTGTTGGCAACACCTCTAAGTTATTAATTCTAACATTAGTGTGCAGTGTTATATAGAAACAGAATTAAGTGATTATAATGGAACTTAACCTTTATAAGTGGTTATGAATTTAAAATATGGAGGCGCGTCCCGGAGTCGAACCGAGCTACATGGATTTGCAATCCAGTGCATAACCGCTTTGCTAACACGCCTTAGGTAAGAAAATGGAGCGGGAAACGAGGCTCGAACTCGCGACCCCGACCTTGGCAAGGTCGTGCTCTACCAACTGAGCTATTCCCGCATTTGAGTTGTCGTTGAAAACGGTGTGCATTTTACGGATTTCTGCATTAGTGTCAAACATTTATTTTAAAAATAAAATTAACTGACGAAAAAAAGGGCATTGCGTCGATTTTTTAGTAAATTCGATTGTAAAACGTAAATGAAAGTTTTATTCTTATTGAGAATAAGTTGTATTTATTTTTCTTCATAAGACAAAATCAAGGAGTTTTCTATGCGTTTAAAATCTCTCACCCTTGCGATTTCAAGTTTATTTGTTGCCACTTCAGTTTTTGCAACGGATTTATCTAAAGAAACGCAAACTTATAAGGAATTTGTAGTTGGGCAAATCGATCAATTAGTGACAGATACCGAGAAATTTGTGGGGTATTTGAAGGCAGGCGATGTGGAAAAAGCGAAGCAAATCTATCCGCTTGCACGTATGTACTTTGAGCGTTCAGAGCCGATTGCAGAGAGTTTTGGCGATTTAGACCCACGTATTGATGCTCGTCTTGCGGATTTAAGTGAAGAAGGGAAAACCGAGAAAGATTGGTCTGGTTTCCATAAAATTGAGAAAGTGCTCTGGGAACAAAATACGACAAAAGGTACGGAAGCAACCGCTGATCAGTTGATCAAAGATGTGAAAGAATTGCGTGCGAAAATTCCAACGGCGGAAGTGACCTCTGATTTAATGATTACCGGTGCGGTGGATTTGTTAAATGAAGTATCCACCACAAAAGTAACAGGCGAAGAAGAGATTTTCTCAAAAACTGACCTTTATGATTTCAAAGCCAACATTGAAGGGGCAGAAAAAATTTATGAGATCTTTAAGGCAAAATTAGAGAAAAAAGATGCAAAATTAGCAAAAGAGATTACTGATCGCTTCCAAGATGTGAATGTGTTATTGGCGAAACATAATAAGTCAAAAGACGGCTATGATTATGTGCCTTACACAGATTTAACCGATAAAGACATTAAAGCACTTGCGGAAGCAGTGAATAAATTAGGCGAGCCTTTAGCACAAATGGGTATTCTTTTGGGTAAATAGGGATAAGTTATGAGCGGAACAAATTCTACTGCTCGTCGTGACTTCCTTAAACAAGCTGCGGTATTGGGTGCCGGCGTGATGGCTGGCACCGCTTTTGCCTTGGAGCCGAGAGCAACGCCTAAAATTAAAAATATCTATTCATTTTACGGAACACATCAACAAGGTATCGCTACACCTGTACAAAAAAACATCTATTTTATGGTGTTAGATCTGCATTCTACCGATCTCAATAAAATCAAAGAGATATTTAAAATGTGGACGGATTATAGTGCAAAATTAACGCAGGGGCTGAATGTGAAAAGCTATCCTGACAATGCCTATATTCCGCCAACTGATACGGGCGAAGCGGACAGTTTAAATCCGTACAATCTCACCCTGACCTTTGGTGTCACTGCCTCTTTCTTTGATAAGCTGGGCATTGCACAGTTCAAGCCAAAACAGCTTAAAGATCTACCGCACTTTCCACGTGATCAGCTCAAAGAGCATTATACTGGCGGTGACATCTGTATCCAAGCCTGTGCCGACGATCCGCAAGTGGCATTCCACGCTGTGCGTAACTTGGTGCGTGCTGCTCGTGCGAACATTACAATGCGTTGGAGCCAAGCGGGTTTCAACTCTTTTGAGGGAGGCGATACGCCACGCAATCTGTTCGGTTTTAAAGATGGTACGGGTAATCCGCAAGGCAAAGCCCTTGATGAAACTGTCTGGTATCAGGATGATAACTGGTTGAAAAACGGTACATTTTTAGTGGCTCGCCGTATTCAGATGCACTTGGAAACTTGGGATCGTACAAATCTCAACGGGCAAGAAGAAACCTTTGGTCGCCATCGGGATAGCGGTGCACCGATTGGGAAGAAACAGGAGTTTGATACGGTTAATCTTGAGCAGAAAGATGAAAAAGGCAATCCGGTTATTCCTGAAATTTCCCATTTACATTTGGCGAAAAAGACAGGGTTACAGATGTTAAGACGTTCCTTCTCTTATGCCAGCGGTGTTGATCCGAAAACAGGGCAGTTTGATGCCGGGTTGTTGTTTATTTCGTTCCAAAAAGATCCGCAACAATTTATCACCATTCAAAACAGCCTTGGCAATATCGACAAGATGAACGAATACATTACCCATATCGGTAGCGGATTATTTGCGTGCTTTGCAGGAGTTAAAGATGAAAATGATTACTTGGGTAAATCATTGTTTGAACAGCTTTAACCGCTTTTTTGCCATATTTACGCTCAGCTTAACGCTGGGCGTTTGTGCTTATGCAAAGGTGGAAACCAGCCACTTATTTGTGCATTTATCTGATGCGATGGCGGAAGTGAAAAAAGGGGAAAGTGCAAAATCTCAGCCTTATCTCACCGCTTTACAGCAAGAGTTTGAAGCGATCCCAAGCCATCAGTCGCAAGCAGGACAAGCGGTCAGTTCTTCGCTAAAAATTGCGATTGCTCAACCTGATTTAGCCCATTTTGAGCAACTTTCCAAAGCCCTTTATGCCTTTGAGAAAGAACAAAATCCCGTAGATTACGAACAGAAGCGTCAGCAATTTGCCAAACGGGTGATGCCTGTTTATCAAAAATTGTTGCAAGCAACGCAACAACAGTATCTCGATGCGGTTCAACAAGCCTATAAACGTTTTAACCAAACTTGGATGCTGAATGAAAAAGTGGTTCGAGAAACCAGTCTAGGGCATTATGGGCAGATTGAAACGGCGATGACCTTGCTGCGTATTGCGATGTTGTCCGAGCCGGCAAATTTCCCTGAAATGCAGACACAAGCGGTCAAATTAGGCGATGCGTTAGCGGATTTTAAATCGGGCAACCAGTTGCAACCGCAAGCGGTGCAAGCCGATGCCCCAACAACATTGAAAGACGGCATTGCGTTATTGGAAAAAAGTTATCAAGCCTTTAGCGAAAACCAAATTTCGCAAGGGCAAGCGGACATTACGCTCTTTATTCAGCAATGGGCAGTCTTTGAAGGGGAAGTGCGAACACGGGACGGTGCGTTATATAATCGGGTGGAAAGCGATTTGCCGATCATTTTGGTGAAGGGCAATCAGGCGGAAAATTTGGTACACTTCAGAACCTTGCTTGACGATCTGCAACGGCTTGATTTGGTTTCAAGCTATGGTATTGTTGATGCGATGTTGATTTTATTGCGTGAAGGAACGGAAGCCTTGCTGATTATTATGGCGTTGCTCACCACTCTAAATGTTGCCAACCAACCCCAAGCAAGACGCTGGGTTTATACGGGAGCAGGGCTTGGCGTAGTAGCAAGTATTGTCGGAGCAGTTGCCTTACAGCAACTTTTCCCAGCGATTTCTGCTGGCACAAACCGTGAAATTCTCGAAGGTGCGGTGGGAATTGTGGCAGTTTTGATGATGCTTTTTGTCGGGGCGTGGCTACATAGTAAGGCTTCACTCAAAGGTTGGCAGAACTTTATCAATAAACAGGTCGCCCAAGCCCTTGCCACAGGCAGTTTATTCTCAATGTTGGCATTAAGTTTCTTGTCGGTCTTTCGAGAAGGGGCAGAAACAATTTTATTTTACGCAGGAATGTTGCCGTTAATGACGATGCAAGATTTCTTGCTGGGGATTTTATCTGCCCTTATTTTGCTAGCGATAATGGCGTGGGCGATGCAACGCTTTTCCCACAAATTGCCGATCCATCATCTGTTCAAAGTGATGACAGTCTTGATTTATGGACTTGGCTTTAAAATCCTTGGGGTCAGTATTCAAGCCTTGCAACTGACACAAATGCTACCTCGCCATATTATTGACGGACTGCCGAATGTCACCGCCATTGGCTTTTATGCCTCAATGGAAGGCGTAGCAGCACAGCTGGTTTATTTAGCGTTAATTCTGGCGGTGGTGAAAGTGATGAATAGATAGAAAAAAGAAAACCACCTGAGAAGGTGGTTTTCATTATGATTTATGCAGCTTAAAACGCTACACTCTCTTTTAAACTTACCGTTAAGTTAAAGACGAGATTATCCGCACTTCCGTCTTTACTGTCTAAACAGTAATAGCCTTCACGTTCAAATTGATAGCCTTGTTCTGCTTTTGCATTCGCTAAACTTGGCTCAACAAAACCTTGTTTAACCACTAACGATGTTGGATTTACCACAGAACAAATATCTTCTTCGGCACCTGGATTTGCAACGGTAAAGAGTTTATCGTAAATACGGAACTCTGCAGGTTTATTATGTACCGCAGATACCCAATGAATTACGCCTTTTACTTTGCGTCCGTCCGCAGGGTTTTTGCCTAAGGTTTCAGGATCGTAGGTGCAATAAATTGTCGTGATCTTACCGCTTGCATCTTTTTCTACACGTTCCGCTTTAATCACATAGGCATTACGCAAACGGACTTCTTTGCCTAATACAAGGCGTTTATACTGTTTGTTCGCTTCTTCACGGAAGTCTGCTTCATCAATGTAAAGTTCACGGGTAAACGGCAATTCACGGCTACCAAGCTCTTCACGATTTGGGTGATTTGGTGCAGTTAGCCACTCTTTGCCCTCAAAGTTTTCAATCACCACTTTAATAGGGTTAATTACAGCCATTGCACGCGGTGCGTTGGTATTTAAGTCATCACGAATACAAGACTCTAACGCACTGTATTCTACGACGTTATCTTGTTTTGTCACACCAATACGACGGCAAAACTCACGAATAGAAGCAGGGGTATAACCACGACGACGTAAGCCCGAAATCGTCGGCATACGAGGGTCGTTCCAACCATCGACAATACCGTCATTTACCAATTTCAACAGCTTACGTTTAGAGGTTAATGTGCCTTCTAAATTTAAACGTGAAAATTCATACTGATGTGGCAACGGACGCTCAATCGAAATGTTTTCTAATACCCAGTCATATAAACGGCGGTTGTCTTGGAACTCCAATGTACAAATAGAATGGGTAATACGCTCAATTGCGTCCGAAATACAGTGGGTAAAGTCGTACATCGGGTAAATGCACCATTTATCGCCTGTTTGGTGGTGGCTCGCAAATTTGATACGGTATAAAACAGGATCACGCATGACGATAAATGGCGAAGCCATATCAATTTTTGCACGCAAGCTCATTTTCCCTTCTTCGATTTCGCCGTTTTTCATTTTCTCGAATAACGCTAAGTTTTCTTCAATCGGGCGATCACGATATGGGCTGTTTTTACCTGGCTCGGTTAAAGTACCACGATATTCACGCATTTCATCAGGCGACAGCTCATCTACATAGGCTAAACCTTTGTTAATTAATTCAATCGCATAGCCGTAAAGTTGATCGAAATAATCAGAGGCATAACGTGGTTCGCCTTCCCATTCAAAGCCTAACCATTTTACATCTTCTTTGATTGAATCAACGTATTCCACGTCTTCTTTAACAGGGTTGGTATCGTCAAAACGTAAGTTACATAAGCCTTTATAATCTTCTGCAATCCCAAAGTTTAGGCAGATAGATTTTGCGTGACCGATATGTAAATAACCGTTCGGCTCAGGCGGGAAACGAGTATAGACGTTATGATGTTTTCCTGACGCTAAATCTTCATCAATGATATGGGTAATAAAGTTGGCACGAACATCGTGGTGTTCGTTGTTTAAAATCTCTTCGTTGCTCATATTTACTCTCATTTAATAAAAATATCATTGCATTCTACACTTGATTACGCCTAACGCAAAATGGTTCAAGTAATTACGATAAAAATTGACTAAAAAATCTCTAACGCCTACAATTTCGTTCCGCACATAACTTCCTACAAGCGGTAGGATTCCTCAAAAATTTTGCAAACACATCTCTATTTAAGGAACCTAAAATGAAAAGATCCCTTTCTATCGAATTTTCCCGTGTAACAGAAGCGGCGGCATTGGCTGCATTTGCTTGGCTTGGTCGTGGCAATAAGAATGCTGCCGATGATGCTGCGGTAAAAGCGATGCGTTTTTTGTTAAATCAAACGGAAATTCGTGGCGAAGTCGTGATTGGAGAAGGGGAGATTGACCAAGCTCCGATGCTTTATATTGGTGAAAAAATTGGTTTATGCCGTCCTGAAGATGAAGAAGTCAGTATTGCGGTTGATCCGATTGACGGTACACGTATGACAGCGATGGGGCAAGCGAATGCATTATCGGTATTAGCTGCAGGGGGAAAAGAAACCTTCTTACAAGCCCCTGATATGTATATGGAAAAATTGGTGGTTGGCAGTGAAGCCAAAGGTATGATCGACTTAAGTCTTCCTATTGAGCAAAATCTACGTCGTGTTGCGTCTAAAAAAGGGAAGCTACTTTCTCAATTAACCATTGCTGTATTAGATAAACCACGCCATAAAGAGATTATTGCTGAAATGCAAAAATTAGGCGTTCGTGTGATGGCGATTCCTGATGGTGATGTGGCAGCTGCAGTTCAGTGCTGTTTACCTGAAGCGGATTTAGATATGCTATATGGTATTGGTGGTGCACCAGAAGGCGTTGTGGCTGCGGCGGCAGTGCGTGCTTTAGGTGGCGATATGCAAGCGAGATTAATTCCACGTAACCAAGTGAAAGGCAATACCTTAGAAAACTTCGCTTATGCGGAAAAAGAGATTAGTCGTTGCGAAGCATTAAATGTACCGATTAATGAAGTACTGAAATTGGAAGATTTAGTGCGTGATGACAATTTAGTTTTCTCTGCAACAGGAATTACATCAGGTGATTTACTTAAAGGGATTCAACGTAAAGGCAATTTAGCGGTTACTGAAACTTTATTGATTCGTGGTCGCTCTCGTACAATTCGTAAAATTGAGTCTTATCACTATTTGGATCGAAAAGATGCAGAATTACATCGATTAATTGAAGCATAATAAAGGAAAGAACTGAGTTCAATTTGAAACTCAGTCCTTTTTTATCACCTAAATCATGCTTTTAGAGATTGTTTTTCTCACCACGAGAAAGGCTAATCACGCCTGAACGTACAATTTCAACAATCGTCGTTTCTGCTTTTACAGCTTCAACGAAGGCATTAAGTTTGTCACTGGTCCCTGATAGCTGAATAGTATATTGTTTTGGCGTAATATCGACAATTTGACCACGGAAAATATCTACCATACGTTTCAGTTCATCTCTGACAGAACCCACCGCACGCACTTTGAGTAATAACACTTCACGCTCAATATGTTCACAATGGCTTAAATTAATCACCTTGAAAATATCAATTAGCTTGTGCAGTTGTTTTTCGATCTGCTCCAATACTTGTTCATCGCCTTGAGCTACAATTGTCATACGAGATAGACTTGGATCATCAGTCGGGGCTACGGTCAAGCTTTCAATGTTAAAACCACGTTGAGAGAATAACCCAACCACACGGGATAATGCCCCTGATTCATTTTCTAATAAGACGGATAATGTTCTACGCATCTGTTCTCTCCGTTTTGCTTAACATCATATCTTTCATTGATTCACCACGAATTTGCATCGGGTAAACGTGTTCCGTTTCGTCTACTAACACATCCACAAAGACTAACTTATCTTTAATAGCGAAGGCTTGAGCCATTTTTTCTTCCAATTCATCAGGAGTATTAATTTGAATTCCCACATGACCATAAGCTTCTGCAAGTTTAATAAAGTCAGGTAATGAGTCCATATAAGAATGAGAATGGCGACCCGCATAAATAATGTCTTGCCACTGTTTTACCATGCCTAAGAAACGGTTATTTAAGCTAACAATCACGATTGGCGTATCATATTGTTTTGCCGTTGAAAGCTCTTGAATATTCATCTGAATACTGCCGTCACCCGTTACACAAACGACGGTCGCTTCAGGATGTGCAAATTTCACACCCATTGCTGCCGGTAAGCCAAAGCCCATCGTGCCTAAGCCACCTGAATTGATCCAACGACGTGGTTTGTCAAACGGGTAGTGTAGTGCAGCAAACATTTGATGTTGACCTACATCAGAAGCGACATAAGCATCACCTTTTGTTAGCTTATAAATCGTTTGAATTACTTGTTGTGGTTTAATCACTTCACCTTGCTCAAAGCGTAAACATTGGCGAGCTCTCCATTGATTAATTTGTTCCCACCAAGCGGTCAGATCAGCCTGACTTTTTGCAAGGTTTTCTTCACCTAACAATGCTAAAAATTCTTCTAATACAAATTTCGCATCACCCACAATCGGAATGTAAGCAGGTACCGTTTTAGAGATAGAAGCAGGATCGATGTCCACATGAATCACTTTGGCATTTGGGCAATACTTCGCAAGATTATTGGTGGTACGATCATCAAAACGTACCCCGATACCCAAAATTAAATCACTTTCGTGCATTGCATTATTGGCTTCATAAGTGCCGTGCATGCCGAGCATACCAAGGAACTGTTTATCGGTACTTGGATATGCGCCTAATCCCATTAATGAGCTTGTGACAGGTAGATTCAATTTTTGCGCAAATTCAATAAGTTCTTGATTTGACTCTGAAATAACTGCGCCACCACCAACATATAATACAGGTTTCTTCGCAACTAAAATGGCTTTTAATGCTTTTTTAATTTGCCCTTTGTGTCCTTGAACGGTTGGGTTATAAGAGCGTAATGACACTTCTTTTGGATAGTGATAGTTAAATTTATTGGCTGGATTCACCATATCTTTTGGTACATCGATAACCACTGGGCCAGGGCGACCTGTTGATGCAATATAGAATGCCTTTTTCACAATCTCTGGAATTTCTTCAGGATTTGTAACAAGGAAACTATGTTTAACCACAGGGCGAGAGATACCAACCATATCACACTCTTGGAAAGCATCGCTTCCAATAAGGCTTGAAGGGACTTGACCTGAAAAAACAACAAGGGGAATAGAATCAGAATAAGCGGTTGCGATGCCTGTGATCGCATTAGTCGCTCCAGGACCTGATGTCACAAGCACACAGCCCACTTTACCCGTAGAACGTGCATAGCCATCTGCCATATGTACCGCCGCTTGTTCATGGCGAACAAGAACGTGTTTGATGCCACCTAAGGTGTGAATTGCATCATAAATATCGAGAACTGAGCCACCTGGGTAACCGAATACGTATTCTACGCCTTCGTCACGCAAGGATTGCACAATCATTTCAGCTCCTGAAAGTTTTTTCATTGAATCCTCCAATAAATACAAAATAGGGTTTGTTGCTACAAACAAGATATTGCAAATTTTGCAAGAAATCTTACCGCTTGTCTAGTGATGATTTTGGCTTTATTTTTATTATTTTTAGATAAATAATCTATTTTTATGGAAATATTAGATTTTTATAAAGTTTATATTGTTATTTTTTGTAAGAACAAAAGTTTATTCCAAATTTTATAAAATGATAGAGATTTAATAAATTTTTATAAAGTGTGATAAAGATCACATTTTATAATAAGTGTTATTTTTCTTGTGAATTAAAAAAATTAGAGCTATATCACAAAACATTAATCGCTATTTGGAGTAGAATAGACATGACTATTTTATTTAAAAAGAAGGATTTAACTATGGATGACAAATCTCAATTACGTCAAGCCGCGCTTGATTTCCACGAATTTCCAATCCCAGGTAAAATTGAAGTTACCCCAACCAAATCTCTTGCTACTCAACGTGACCTTGCTCTTGCTTATTCCCCAGGTGTTGCCGAGCCTTGTTTAGAAATCGAAAAAGATCCGTCAGCTGCTTATCGCTACACGTCAAAAGGCAATTTAGTTGCTGTTATTTCAAATGGTACAGCGGTACTTGGTTTAGGGAATATCGGTGCCTTAGCAGGTAAACCGGTGATGGAAGGGAAGGGCGTGCTCTTTAAAAAGTTTGCAGGGATTGATGTATTTGATATTGAAATCAATGAAAAAGATCCTGAAAAACTGGTCGAAATCATCGCATCCCTTGAGCCAACCTTTGGCGGTATCAATCTCGAAGATATCAAAGCCCCAGAGTGTTTCTACATCGAACAAAAATTACGTGAACGGATGAATATTCCAGTCTTCCATGATGACCAACATGGTACAGCGATTATTAGTGCAGCGGCAGTGATTAATGCGTTACGTATTGTGGACAAAAAAATTGAAGAGGTGCGTTTAGTGGCATCCGGTGCTGGTGCTGCATCTATTGCGTGCTTGAATTTACTTGTCTCTTTGGGTATGAAACGTGAAAACATCGTGGTTTGTGACTCAAAAGGGGTGATCTACAAAGATCGTGACGATCGTATGGATGAAACGAAAAAACTCTATGCGATTGAAGATAACGGTTGGAGAACCTTAGCAGATGCAATGCCAAATTCAGATATTTTCCTCGGCTGTTCAGCTGCTGGGGCATTAACGCAAGATATGGTTCGCACTATGGCGGCACATCCAATCATTTTAGCGTTGGCAAACCCAAATCCTGAAATTACTCCACCAGAAGCGAAAGCGGCTCGTCCAGATGCGATTGTATGTACAGGACGCTCAGACTATCCAAACCAAGTGAATAATGTGCTTTGCTTCCCATTCATTTTCCGTGGTGCTTTAGATGTAGGTGCAACAACGATCAATGAAGAGATGAAACGTGCGGCGGTTTATGCGATTGCAGACTTAGCCCTTGCAGAACAAAATGAAGTGGTTACATCAGCTTATGACGGTGAAGGCACAACCTTTGGGGCGGATTATATTATTCCACGTCCATTTGACCCACGTTTAATCGTACGTATCGCTCCTGCTGTGGCAAAAGCTGCAATGGATTCAGGCGTAGCAACACGTCCAATTACTGACTGGGATGCGTATCACGAAAAACTCACTCAATTTGTGTATAAAACCAATCTCTTCATGAAACCGATTTTCAGCCAAGCGAAAGCTGAAATTAAACGCATTGTATTGGCGGAAGGTGAAGAAGATAAAGTGTTACATGCAACACAAGAAGTAGTTTCCATGAAATTGGCTTATCCAATTCTGATTGGTCGTCCTGATGTGATTAATGCCAAAATCAAAAAATTGGGCTTACATATTGTTGCAGGACAAGATTTTGACATTGTGGATAATGAGCACAATAGCCAACACGAAGCGCTTTGGAAACGTTATTACAGTCTCATGAAACGTCGTGGTATTACCGAAGCGATTGCAAAACGTGTGACGACATCAAATACCACAGTGATTGCATCATTATTGGTTGAAATGGGTTATGCCGATGGCTTAGTCTGTGGATTATTCGGCACTTATAGTCGTCATTTAGAAGCGATTAAAGACATTATCGGCGTTAAAGAGAGTGTCAAAGTCCCTGCGGCATTAAATAGCTTGGTATTACCGACAGGTAACGTCTTTATTACAGATACTTATGTTAATGCAGATCCAACAGCAGAAGAGCTGGCTGAAATTACCTTAATGGCTTCTCGCGAGATTAGACGCTTTGGTATTGAACCTGCGGTTGCCTTGCTTTCTCACTCTAATTATGGTGCATCTAACCAATTGGGTGCGCCAAAAATGCGTAAAGTATTAGAGTTAGTTCAAGCAAGAGATCCTGATTTAATGATTGACGGCGAAATGCACGGGGATTTAGCGTTATCTGAAAAACTCCGCCGTGATTATATGCCAGACAGCCCATTAAAAGGCTCTGCCAATTTACTTGTTATGCCAAATATGGAAGCAGCCCGTATTAGCTATAACTTATTACGAGCAACGACCACGGCAATTACGGTCGGCCCGATTTTATTAGGGATGAATAAGTCTGCACATATTCTTAACCCTGTTTCTTCGGTTCGTCGTATTATTAATATGGTGGCATTTGCAGCGGTCAAAGCACAAACTAAGTAATTCATCTTATGGAACAAGCGGTCAGATAAGTTATGTGTTTTACAAATCTGATCGCTTTTTTATACATAATCTTTGAATGATTAAATAAAGTGGCAAGATTTATACTGTTATTTGCAAATTTAAGTATAGATCTTACCGTTTGTAATAGCTTATTTTTTGAAATAGTGCAGTAGTGGATCAGGATTTTGAATATAAGACACAAGATCTTTCTTATCTGGATATGCGATATATGGAATTTGCCCTAATAGCGGGGCTTTAATTCGTTGACTGAGTAACTCGATCAGCTCTGCATAATGGCGTAATCCTGGATTAACACGGTTCGCAACCCAACCGACTAATTCTACACCTTGTTGTTGAATGGCATCGGCGGTTAAAAGCGCATGATTTACACAACCTTCTTTAATGCCAACCACTAATACAACAGGCATTCTGTTTTTCTTCACCCAATCAGCAAAATAGAGATCTTTATTAATCGGCGTGAGCCAACCATAAGTGCCTTCGACTAAGACATTACTATATTGATTATGTAAACGTTGCAAATCTTTATCTAACTTTTCCACAGAGATATGGCGAACAGCATCAAGAGCAGCGAAAACAGGCGTACTTGAGTGAATAAAAGAGTAGCTATTGATTTCTCGATAGCTTACAGGTTGTGGACAGCTTTTTTGAATAATCAACACATCGCTGTTATCTTCACAGGCATAATCATCTTGATTGGGTTCTGTTGGAAGTGAATCATCTCCACCACAAGCAATAGGCTTATAGCCAACAACGGGGATCTCATATTGAGCAATCGTTTGTAATAATGCTCGGGTCACAATGGTTTTTCCAACGTTAGTGTCTGTTCCTGCAATAAATAAACAAGGCATTTTTTATTCTCATTAATTAAAATATCCTTGAATTTTAATGGGAAAATGATCAGCGGGTCATGCGTTCGATCAAATTATGATATAAAAAAGTGTAATTAGCTGAATTTATGATCAAAAAAGGGTTAGCATCTTGACGTATGCTAACCCTTTTCATATAAATTAAGCTTAGGATTTTAATAATCCAGAAGAGCCTTCAGAATAATCTTTTGGTTGATCTTCATCTGTTTGTGGTTTGCTTTCAATTTTAGGCTGTTTGAAAAACTCAATTTTTGCAGAATCGGACGGTAATAATGATTCTGAGCCTTTTGCTAAATGGGTATAGAGTTTCTTATAGTCTTCAGCGAGAGTTGCAAGCAATGTCGCAGATTGCTCAAAGTGTTGTTCTAACTGCTGTTTTTGCTCGTCCATCTTTTTAGTTGCTTCTTTTAAATCAGCTTCAAGCTGGAGCTGTTTTTTAACATTGCTATTTGTCGCTCTCACAACAACATAGCTAATAATACAACCAACAATAAATGCTGCAATAATTGCAGTCCACACGTTACCTGACCATTGTTCCATAATGCACTCCTTAAGTGGATTGAGTAAATGTCATTAATTTTTATCATGTTATTTACAGGATGAAAAGGAAAAGAAATCCATTTTTTGAAACTGTCCACAAAAATAAATTTTTTATCAAAAATGGTTAGATTTTTCTCAAAGAGATCTGTATAATTCTGCCACCCTGTTTTTGTATGGTATTCCCGCCATATAAGTTTGGTCTGAATAAGACTCGAAGGGGTCAGATTCTACCGTATATAGGTAATATCCATTTTGGATATTGGGTTTAAACTTTAAATTTTGGTATTTAATTAATGAAAACTTTTGTAGCAAAACCAGAAACAGTTAAACGTGACTGGTATGTAGTAGATGCGACAGGTAAAACTTTAGGTCGTTTAGCTACTGAATTAGCACGTCGTCTTCGTGGTAAACACAAGGCTGAGTACACTCCACACGTAGATACAGGTGATTACATCATCGTTATCAATGCGGAAAAAGTAGCGGTAACAGGCAAAAAAGAAACTGATAAAATCTACTACTGGCACACTGGCTATGTAGGTGGTATCAAAGATGCAACCTTCAAAGAAATGATTGCTCGTCGTCCAGAAGCAGTGATTGAAATTGCGGTTAAAGGTATGTTGCCAAAAGGTCCATTAGGCCGTGCAATGTTCCGTAAATTAAAAGTGTATGCAGGTAACGAACACAACCACGCAGCACAACAACCACAAGTTTTAGATATCTAATCACGGAGCATAAAAATGACAGCAGCAAATCAAAACTACGGCACAGGTCGCCGCAAAAGCTCTTCAGCTCGTGTATTTATCAAACCGGGCAATGGTAACATTACCATTAACCAACGTTCTTTAGAAGTTTACTTCGGTCGCGAAACAGCTCGTATGATCGTTCGTCAACCATTAGAATTAGTTGAGTTAACAGATAAATTAGACTTATACATCACTGTTAAAGGTGGTGGTATTTCTGGTCAAGCGGGTGCAATCCGTCACGGTATCACTCGTGCATTGATGGAATACGATGAAACTCTTCGTCCAGCATTACGTGCTGCGGGCTTTGTTACCCGTGACGCTCGTCGTGTTGAACGTAAAAAAGTGGGTTTACACAAAGCACGTCGTCGTCCACAATACTCAAAACGTTAATACGAAAGTATTTACCAGAAAGGCAGGAATTTTCCTGCCTTTTCTTTTTTGCTATAATTCGAACCTTTCCAAATTTTAAGGATTTCTATGTTAGCCATTATTTCCCCAGCCAAAACCCTTGATTTTGAAACTAAAATTGATGGGTTTGCATTTTCTCAACCTGAACTAACCGCTTACAGCCAGCAATTAATTGATATTTGTAAACAATTTTCCCCTGCGGAAGTGGCATCGCTGATGTCGATTAGCGACAAACTGGCAAGCCTAAATGTTGCTCGTTTTGCCGAATGGACAATGGAACATAATGAGCAAAACGCCAAAGCGGCATTATTTGCTTTTAAAGGCGATGTTTATACAGGCTTAGAAGCAGAAACCCTAACCAATTCTGAAATTGAGTATGCCCAACGCCATTTGCGCATGCTATCGGGGCTATATGGCTTATTAAAACCCCTAGATTTAATGCAGCCGTACCGTTTAGAAATGGGAACAAAATTGGCTAACCCGAAAGGAAAAGATTTATATCACTTTTGGGATAACATCATCACCCAGCATTTGCAGCAAGCCATTGATGCACAAGAAGATAATATCTTGGTCAATCTTGCTTCCGATGAATACTTCGGGGCAGTGCAAGCGGAGAGATTAACCGCAAAAATTGTTAAACCTGTTTTCTTAGATGAAAAGAACGGCAAATATAAAGTGATTAGCTTTTATGCGAAAAAAGCTCGGGGAATGATGGTGCGATTTATGTTGCAGACCCAGCCAACCAGCGTTGAACAGCTTAAAGCCTTTAATTATAGCGGTTATTGGTTTGATGAAACGGCTTCAACAGATACAGAGTTGGTATTTAAACGTGAGGAACAATAGCGTGACAATGTTGCGAAAATCCTTTTTTTTACCGCTGTTTTTAACGGGCTGCGTGGTAACACCACCGCAATTTTCGATACCTGAACAAGTCAATTTTCAAGGTAAAACCTACCAAAAAGTGACCCAAAATCAGCTTGATGAAATGCAACAATCGCTTTTTTTACCCAAGGAAAGCTCGAAAGATCCTAATAACTGGCAACAAGGCATATTATTGTTTACCGATAAAAACAGCCAGAAAAAAAGCCTTGCTGATAGGGTAGAGCTACGTCAGCAAACTTTCGCTAAACAGCCTGATACCAAAGCGAAAGTAGCGATTGTTGGTGGCGAGCTACAAAGCCAGGTACTTTATCCACCGACAGAACGTTTCAACGACTATCAGCTGGAAGTCACTCGTGGACGAAATTCTCAGTGTGGTTACAGCCAAATGCAGTTCTCAGACAAGCGGTCAGTTTCTGCAAAAAATTTGCAAAATCCAACCGCTTATATCAAAGATCTTCAACAAATGGCATTGCAGTTTTCGCAATTAGCATGGCAAATTGAGTGCAAATAATGGAACAACAATATACTAAATATGTAAAACGGGCGGCAAACTTTGCAGTGATTGTCGCTGCCACCTTAATTATTGCAAAAGCATTTGCATGGTGGCAGACAGGATCGATGGCTATCTTGGCGGCAATGACGGACTCGCTTGTGGATTTGTTTGCCTCTTTAACAAATATGCTCGTGTTACGTTTTGCTTTACAGCCAGCCGATGACGATCACACCTTCGGACACGGCAAAGCAGAATCCCTTGCTGCTCTTGCTCAAAGTGCTTTTATCACAGGTTCTGCGGCATTCTTATTGTTACAAGGGATTCAACGTTTAACCGAGCCGCAATTAGTGCAAAGCAGTGAATTAGGCGTTGCGATTAGCTTATTCTCGATTGTTCTTACTGCAGCGTTAGTTTGGTATCAGAAAAAAGTAGTGAAACTCACTCAAAGCCCTGCGATTGAAGCCGATTCGTTACATTATCAGACGGATCTCTATATGAATGCGGCAATTCTTGTGGCAATGATTTTAAATATCTACGGCGTGGTTTATGCTGATGCCGTATTTGCCATTGGTATTGCCCTTTATATTCTGTTTAATGCCGCTAAAATGTGTTGGGAAGCGGTGCAATCCTTGTTAGATAAAGCATTACCGCAAGAAGAAGTCGATCAAATTTGGGCGATTGCTTTGCAACATCCACGTATTATCGGTATACACGATGTCAAAACTCGCCGAGCAGGTGCGATTCGCTTTATTCAGCTACATTTAGAACTGGACGATCATCTGCCTTTAGTTGTCGCACACGATATTACCGACAGTCTTGAACAGAAAATACTGGCAGCCTTTCCCCATTCGGAAGTGATTATCCATCAAGAACCGACGACGATTGTCAAACAAGAAAAACAGTAATTTTTCCCCCTTTGAAAAAGGGGGATTGAGGGGGATTTATGTACCAAGTCTTAGCCCATTTCAGCTACCAACATTTCGAGCAAGATCCTGTGACATTGATTAATCAAGTGTTAAATCAATGGCTTTACAACGGACAAGTTATCGGGCGAGAAATGGCGGTGACTTATCACCAAACGGAATTTCAAGTCCGCCTTTCCACCCCTGAACAAGATAGCTTGTTACCAAAAAATAACAGTCCAGAAGTAGATGAGGCCTTAGCCCAAGCGGAAGAAGCCGGCGTGGTTTTTGAGTATTTTGAGCTGATTGGTCGGGATTATCAAGCGGAAGAAACCAGCGACAATGTGAAACCGAGTTTTCAGATACTTTACACCACACATTTAGACACTTGCTCACCCATTTACGACGGCGAGAGCTTTCGCCCGATGCCGTTATATCGTTTAGATAATCAGTTATTAAGTGAACAAGTCTTAAAATGGCAACAAGATTGGCAGGCGTGCGATACGTTACAAATGAACAGTTCAGCCCTTGAACAGCAAGCCTTGCAACAAATTTGTGATGTCGAAAGTCACCTAGCTCAGCAGGGCAGAGCATTAGCCCAACAGCTTGAACAGCATACAGGCACACCAACCTATTATTATCTCTACCGCCTAGGTCAAGATCCCGAAATTGAGCATCACCGCCGTTGCCCAAGTTGTAACGGACAATGGAAATTAGCCCAACCGCTGCACGATATTTTCTATTTTAAATGTGATCAATGTCGATTGATTTCTAATTTAAGTTGGGAAGTGATGTAACAAGCGGTGAGATTTTGGTGATTTTTTGTAAAATAAGATTCAAATCTTACCGCTTAATTATTTTTTGTGATCTAGTTAGCAGAATTTAAATATAATTATCTATAGAATAAAAATATAGTAATTTTTATTCATCTATTAGTATATTTAGGGAGATTTTTATGAAAAGTAAATTATCATCTCGCTCAGCGTTTCAGCGTTTCAGCGTTTCAGCGTTTCAGCGTTTCAGCGTTTCAGCGTTTCAGCGTTAGCTTGCTTAAGTCTTACCGCTTGTCAAGGTGTCAATGATGTTCTTTCTTCTGTCAATAGCACTTTAGGTGCTGTCAATTCTGTCCTATCTGGTAGCCCATCTTCTAGTTCATCATCTTCAGCTGTTTATGTCGACAGTAAAACACAAGCTTCAGTAATAACAGCAGCAAATAAAGCAAAAGCAAATAAAGATGCAATGAAATTATTTAATGATGCAAAACCAACTATTGAAAAAATGGTAGCGTCCGTAGCATGTATGGCAAGTTCAGAGCAAATGCAACGCTATGCTGATCCAGAAGCTGGCATTCATGTAGAATTATCCTATAAATTTCAATATCATAAATCAGGTTGTGCGAATGTACTAAGACTTAACAATATCACTAAAAAAACTGCTAATGCATTTAGTTTCTCTGTTTACTATATCTCACCGCAAAGTGAAGAAACAGTAAAAAGAGATTACACCGCAATTAAGCAACCAGAAGGTGAATGGTTATTTAAGTGGTATTAACTTTTAGTTATAAGACATAATTAAATTTACTTGAAATTGAGCAGGCTAAGATCGTATTCTTAGTCTGTTTTTTTATTTATGGAGGTTTTATGGTCATACTTAATTTAGCCGTCTTTGTAGGTATCTTATTTCTACTTGCGGCGATATTTAAACAAACTCAAAAATTAGGGCGTACTGTCTTTATTGGCTTATTATTAGGTCTTGCAAGCGGTGCGATTTTGCAAGCGTTTTACGAAAAACCCATTATTGATGCGACACTAGATTGGGTGAATTTAGTTGGTAATGGTTATGTGCGTTTATTACAAATGATCGTCATGCCATTAGTCTTTATTTCCATTTTATCTGCGATTACTCGTCTTAATCAAGCAAGCTCACTTGGCAAAATTAGCTTTAGCGTATTGTCTGTGCTATTGGTAACAACGGCAATCTCTGCAGCAATTGGGATTGCAATGGTTTATTTATTTGATTTATCGGCAGAAGGCTTAGTGGCTGGAGAGCGTGAACTAGCGGCACAAGCCAAAGTGGATGGTCGAGTAGAGCAAGTAAGCAGTATGACTGTACCCGCTATGCTTTTATCTTTCATTCCTCGCAATCCATTTGCAGAATTAACGGGGGCTAATCCCACTTCGATTATTAGTGTGGTGATTTTCTCTGCATTCCTTGGTGTTGCTGCATTAAGTTTAGGCAAAGAAGATAAAGCACTAGGCGATAGAATTGCTCAAGGTGTAGATACATTAAATAAACTTGTGATGCGTTTAGTCCGTTTCGTAATTCGCTTAACGCCTTACGGTGTATTTGCGTTGATGATTAAAATGGGCGCAACATCACAATGGGCAGATATTGTAAACCTTGGTAATTTCATTATTGCTTCTTATGCCGCAATTATTTTAATGTTTATTATTCATGGTGTTCTATTATTCTTAGCTAAAATTAATCCGATTGATTATTATAAGAAAGTCATGCCAACGTTAAGTTTTGCCTTTAGCTCTCGCTCAAGTGCAGCAACATTACCGCTGAATATTGAAACGCAAACCAATAAATTAGGTAATAACAGCGTAATTGCTAACTTTTCCGCAACCTTTGGCGCTACCATTGGACAAAATGGTTGTGCAGGGATCTATCCTGCTATGTTAGCGGTTATGGTTGCTCCAACGGTGGGTGTAGATCCATTTAGTGTGCAATACATTGCAACATTAATCTTGATTGTCGCGATTTCTTCATTTGGTATCGCTGGTGTGGGTGGTGGTGCAACATTTGCTGCCATTGTGGTGCTTTCAGCATTAGATCTTCCTCTCGCATTAGTAGGCTTATTAATTTCCATTGAACCATTAATTGATATGGGACGTACAGCGTTGAACGTAAATGGTGCTATGGTTGCTGGTACTTTAAGTAACAAGTTTCTCAAAGGGAATAATTCGTAAAAAATTAGGTGAAACTCACCGCTTGTAACAAAAAAATAAGGCGAGAAATCTATCTCGCCTTATTTTTCATTTGTTGCTTTGATTAGAAATTCGCATTACGCGGTGCGCGTGGGAATGGAATTACTTCACGGATATTCTGTAAACCTGTTACATAGACGATTAAACGCTCAAAGCCTAAGCCAAAGCCTGAGTGTGGAACTGTACCGTAACGGCGTAAATCACGATACCACCAATAATCTTCTGGGTTTAAGCCCATTTCTACCATACGTTTATCTAACACATCTAAACGCTCTTCACGTTGTGAACCACCGATGATTTCACCGATTCCTGGCGCTAATACGTCCATTGCTGCCACAGTTTTACCATCATCATTTAAACGCATATAGAACGCTTTAATGTCTTTTGGATAGTTTTTCACGACTACTGGTGATTTGAAATATTCTTCTGCAAGGAAACGTTCGTGTTCAGAAGAGAGGTCAATACCCCATTCAACTGGGAACTCGAAGTTTTTACCCGATTTTAATAACACTTCAATCGCATCGGTATAATCAATTTGAGCGAAGTCTGAATTAATAAAGTTCTCTAAACGGCTGATTACCGTGTTATCAACGTGTTTCTCGAAGAATTTTAAGTCATCTTTACGTTCTTCAAGTACTGCACGGAACACATATTTCAACATATCTTCAGCCAGTTTTGCGTTATCTGCTAAAGTTGCAAACGCAAATTCAGGCTCAACCATCCAGAATTCTGCTAAGTGACGGGTGGTGTTTGAGTTTTCTGCACGGAATGTTGGACCAAACGTATAGACTTTGCTTAATGCGCAAGCATAGGTTTCGCCGTTTAACTGACCAGATACGGTTAAGAAAGATTCGCGACCAAAGAAATCTTGGCTGAAATCAACTTTGCCATCTTCACCACGCGGTAAATTTTCTAAATCTAAGGTAGAAACACGGAACATTTCACCCGCACCTTCAGTATCTGAAGCGGTGATTAACGGCGTTGCAACCCAATAGAAACCTTGCTCGTGGAAGAAGCGGTGAATGGCCTGTGCTAAACAGTGACGCACACGCGCTACTGCACCGATTAAGTTTGTGCGTGGGCGTAAGTGAGCGACTTCACGTAAATATTCAATAGAGTGGCGTTTTGCAGCCATCGGATAAGTATCAGGATCTTCAACCCAACCCACGACTTCAACAGATTTTGCTTGTAATTCGACCGCTTGTCCTTCAGCTGGTGATTCTACAATCACACCAGTAACAATCACAGAACAGCCTGCAGTTAAACGTAATACTTCATCTTGATAATTGCTTAAATCGTTATTGATAATGGCTTGAATAGGATCGAAACAAGAACCGTCATACACGGCTAAAAATGATAAACCCGCTTTTGAGTCGCGACGAGTGCGTACCCAACCACGTACAGCAACTTCTTCCCCTACGGCAACTTTGCCAGAAAGAATCTCTGAAATTGTTGGAAATTTGGACATATTTACCTCAAATGAATTGAAATTTATAAAATTTTCAGAAAAAAACGTTCGTTATTCTACTCGAAAAGTCATTCAAATCTAAGGAAATTTTAAGCTAATAAGGCATTATCGCTAGAATATACGCAAATTCTTATAATCTATTCCACTTTTTTGACAAAAAAATGCTAGAATTCAAGTGTTTTAGACTATTTTCCAAGGATTTCACCATGTTTTCGGATAACCCTCAACCTCGAGAATTTGCCGCAATCGATCTCGGCTCAAATAGTTTCCATATGATTGTTGCTCGCATCGTCAATGGTTCTATTCAAATTTTATCTCGAATTAAACGTCGTGTGCGTTTAGCAGAGGGTTTAGATGAACATCGTCAATTAAACCAACAAGCGATAGATCGGGGTGTGGCTTGTTTAGCACTATTTGCAAAACGTTTAGAAGGTTTTGATCCTGAAAATGTGAAAGTTGTGGGTACTTATACCTTACGTCGAGCGATCAATAATCAAGATTTTTTAGAGCAAGCAAAACAGGTTTTTCCTTTCCCGATTGAAATTATTACAGGGCAAGAAGAAGCTCGCCTTATCTATTCAGGTGTTAGTCATACACAACCAGAGAAAGGGCGTAAATTGGTTGTCGATATTGGTGGCGGTTCAACAGAAATGACGATTGGTGATGATTTCACACCTATTCGGGCGGAAAGTCGCCACATGGGATGCGTAAGTTTTGCGAAGCGTTTTTTCCCTGAAGGTAAATTAAATGCAGAACGGTTTGATCAAGCCTATCAAACCGCCATGGAAAAAATTGATGATCTGGCATGGGAGTACCGTGATTTAGGTTGGCAACATGTTTTAGGTTCATCAGGCACGATTAAAACCGTTAGCAAAGTCTTAAGAGCGAATGGTTATCGAGATGGGTTAATTACAGAAAGCCGATTACAAATGTTAATTGAACGCTGTTTAGCCTTTGAGTCCTTAAATCAAATTCAATTAAAAGGGCTTCTTGAAGAACGCGCTGATGTGCTCGTGCCTGGCTTAGCAATTTTATTAGCACTTTTTCATACCTTCCATATTCAAGCGATGCGATATTCAGACGGCGCTTTGCGTGAAGGCATCTTATATGGTTCTGAATTACGCTTTCAAGTTGGAGATATTCGCCAACGTACTGCAGAAGCCTTAGTAGAGCAGTTTAATATCGATCAATCACAAGCAGAACGGGTTAAAGAAACGGCTTTACGTTTATTTGATCAAGTGACATCTTGGAAAAATAAGAAACAAATTTCTGAATTACGTGCCATTTTACAATGGGCAAGCTTGTTGCACGAAGTCGGAATTAGTATTAACCATAATGGCGTACACCGTCATTCATCCTATATTATTGCTAACCGTGATTTACCGGGGTTTGATAGTGAAGAGCAAAATCTGCTAGCGACCTTATTGAGATTTCATCTTAAAAGTTTTAAACGCCACGACATTAAAAGTGCGAGCCGTTTCCAATATAGAGACATTTTAACGTTATTACGATTATTACGTTTAGCTGTGTTGCTTAATCGCTCTCGCCAAGCAACGAATGTTCCGAAAGAACTCACTTTATCTATTGATAATCAGAGATGGGCGCTGACTTTTGAAGAACATTTTTTAGTAAAAAACCCTTTGATTCAGGCAGATTTAGAAGAAGAACAAAAACTTTTATCACCGTTAAATTTAGAAATAGCATTTAGCTAAGATACAAGCGGTCAGATTTGCAAAAGAATTTACAAATTGACCGCTTATTCAATTAAAGCACTTTTACAATCGCTTCACATAATGCGTCGATATTATCTTCGGTAATACCTGCCACATTGATACGACCAGAACGCACCGCATAAATTGCAAATTCATCACGTAAACGATCTACTTGTTCAGGGGTTAAGCCACTAAACGAGAACATACCGTTTTGTGCAATGATAAAATCGAAGTTTTGGGTTGCACCTTTCTCTTTTAACAATGCCACAAATTTTGCACGCATCTCTTTGATACGATTACGCATTTCAGCCAGTTCTTCAATCCAGTTAGCTTTTAATTGTGGATCAGCTAATACTGTCGCAACGGCACTTGCCCCGTGTGAAGATGGGTTAGAGTAAAGCACACGAATAATTGATTTCACTTGGCTGAAGGCATTGTTTGCCACTTCTGCGTTATCTGCAACTAAGGTAAATGCTCCAACACGTTCGTTGTATAAACCAAAGTTTTTAGAGTAAGAGCTTGCCACTAACACTTCACGATGATTTTTCACGAAGGTGCGTAAGCCAAAGGCATCTTCTTCTAAGCCGTTTGCAAAGCCTTGATAAGCAAAGTCAAATAATGGCAACCAGCCTTTTTCCGCAGACATATTGGCTAAGGTTTGCCACTGTTCTGGGGTTGGGTCGATACCAGTCGGGTTATGACAGCAGCCGTGGAAAAGCACGACATCGCCTTTACCTGCTTGGCTTAAATCTGTAATAAGATTATCCCAGTCTAATGCTTTGGTTTCTTTGTTGTAGTAACGATATTCTTTGATATTGATACCCACTGCGTTGAAAATTGCATTGTGGT
Organism: Actinobacillus indolicus; assembly: GCF_901764975.1. GTDB lineage: Bacteria > Pseudomonadota > Gammaproteobacteria > Enterobacterales > Pasteurellaceae > Glaesserella > Glaesserella indolica_B. The sequence continues at coordinate 86,198 of NZ_CABFKH010000002.1, forward strand.
TTGGCCAAGTTGGGGTTGAAATCCATACGTTTTGTGTATTGGTTTGGCGTTTAACAAATTCTGCAGCAATGCGTAACGCTCCAGTACCGCCAAGGCTCTGTGCTGTTTTTGCACGGCCAGAGGTAATTACTTCCGCACCAGCCCCGAATAATAACTCTTGGGTTTGAGCATTGAAATCAGCAATACCGTCAATCGTTAAGTAATTTTTGGTATTCTCTTTAGCCAGCAAACGCGTTTCTGCTTCTTTTACCGCTTTAACGATAGGCGTTTGCCCTTTCGCATCTTTATAAACCCCGATCCCTAAGTTGATTTTCTCAGGACGAGTTTCTGCTTTAAATGCTTCGCCTAAACCTAAAATTGGATCCGCTGGTGCTGCTTGAATGTGGTTAAACATTGACATAGTTTTCCTCTTAAGTGTGTTTGCAAATAGGTGGATTTATACGAGGATTTATACCTTTTGGCAAGTAGCAAGCGGTCATTTTTAGCAAATAATTTGCAAATTATAAGATGTTAAACAGGTTAAACCTTTCAATATAGAAATTTTCTTGATTTTATGCTTTAATACGCCCAATTTTCTCAACACAATTAAGGTGTAACAATGAGCTGGATTGAAAAAATTTTAGGAAAGACTTCTTCCTCATCATCAAACGGTAAATCAAAAATTCCAGAAGGCGTTTGGACAAAATGTACAAGCTGTGAACAGGTTCTTTATAGCGAAGAACTTAAACGCAATATGCAGGTTTGCCCGAAATGTGATCATCATATGCGTATTGATGCCCGTACACGTTTATTATCCCTTTTAGACCAAGATACTGCGGAAGAATTGGCGGCAGAACTTGAACCACAAGATGTGTTGAAGTTTAAAGATCTGAAAAAATATAAAGATCGTTTAAGTGCGGCTCAAAAACAAACGGGTGAAAAAGACTCGTTCATCGTCATGTATGGCAAGTTGTATGATATGCCTGTGGTTGTTGCTTCCTTTAACTTTGAATTTATGGGCGGTTCAATGGGATCTGTTGTGGGGGCAAAATTTGTTCGTGCGGCAGAAAAAGCATTAAGCGAAAATATTCCGTTTATCTGTTTCTCTGCGTCAGGCGGCGCACGTATGCAGGAAGCATTATTTTCATTAATGCAAATGGCAAAAACCAGTGCGGTGTTAGCCAAAATGAAAGAAAAAGGTGTGCCGTTTATCTCTGTGTTAACAGACCCAACTTTAGGCGGTGTATCGGCAAGTTTGGCAATGTTAGGCGATATTAATATCGCAGAACCTAAAGCCTTGATCGGTTTTGCAGGCCCGCGTGTAATTGAACAAACTGTGCGTGAAAAATTGCCTGAAGGCTTCCAACGTAGTGAGTTCTTAATGGAGAAAGGGGCGATTGATATGATCGTACATCGCAAAGAAATGCGTGATACCCTTGCTCGTTTGCTTGCGAAAATTACCCATCAGCCAACCCCATTTAAAACGGGTGAGTTAGTTGAAGAAGTAGAAGCATAATGAATACATTAGTTTCACCAAAAGCCACGGATTCATTGGAAACGTGGCTTTCCTATTTAGAAAAAAGCCATTTCAAGCCGATTGATATGGGCTTGGAACGTATCCAAAAAGTGGCGGAAGGGTTAAATTTACTCAAGCCAGCCCCTTATGTAATTACCGTTGCGGGTACAAACGGCAAAGGTTCAACCTGCAAGTTGCTGGAAACGGCGTTATTAAAAGCAGGGTTAAAAGTCGGGGTTTATTCATCACCACACTTAATTCACTATAACGAACGTGTGCGTATTCAAGGACAAGCGGTTGGAAATGCCGATTTAATTGCAACATTTGATTATATTGAACAACATAAATCAGCGTCTTTAACCTATTTTGAGTTTGGCACTTTAGCGGCGTTAGATCTGTTCCGTAAGGCCAAGGTGGATGTCGCCATTTTGGAAGTGGGATTAGGCGGGCGTTTAGATGCCACTAACATTGTCGATCCTGATTTTGCGGTTATTACCTCGATTGACATTGACCACATTGAGTTTTTAGGCGATAACCGTGAAGCGATAGGTCGTGAGAAAGCAGGCATTTTCCGTCCAAATATTCCCGTCGTTATCGGCGAGCCTGATTGCCCACAGAGCATTTTGGATTATGCAAAAGAGTTGCAATGTCACGTTTTTAGACGAAATATAGATTGGACATTTTCAGCAGAATCTGACCGCTTGCAATGGCAATCGAAAGCCAAATCTTTAACTGTTCCACTCCCTAAAATTCCACAACCAAACTGTGCTACAGCTTTAGCGGTTTTAACCCAATTACCTTTTGAACTCAGTGATGAAATCCTTGCTCAAGCAGTTGCAGAAGCGCAGATGACAGGGCGTTTTCAATTATTAGGCGAACAAGATTTTGCAAAATTTTCACGAAACAGACCGCTTGCACAGGTGATTATTGATGTTGGGCATAACCCCCACGCAGCGCGTTATTTGGCTGATCGCCTTGCAGAATGGGTTCAACCTAACCGCAAAATATATGCCGTATTCAGTGCCTTAGTGGATAAAGATTTATCAGGTATCGTTGAGCCTTTGGAGCATTTAATTGACGAATGGCATTGCGCAGGGCTACAGGGTTATCGAGGGCAGAGTGGTGCAGAAGTAAAAAATAAATTACTCACCGCCTTGCCCAATGCCAAAGCAATCGTCTATGAAAATGTCGTTGAGGCAAGTCAATTTCTCTTTGAAAAGGCTACTGCTCAAGATGTGATTTTAGTCTTCGGATCTTTCCATACTGCTGCAGATTTTGTGGTGTGGATAGAAAGATAACTGCTAAGGCGTAAAGTAAAAAAGAGTTGGGAAATTCCCAACTCTTTTTGTATCAGTAGAAAAATTTACTTACTGTGTAGCCTGAATCGCTGTCAATGCAATGGTATAAACAATGTCATCAACCAAAGCACCACGAGATAAATCGTTTACTGGTTTACGCATACCTTGTAGCATTGGACCGATAGAGACGAGATCCGCAGAACGTTGAACCGCTTTATAGGTCGTATTACCTGTGTTCAAGTCTGGGAAGACGAATACGGTCGCTTTACCTGCAACAGGGGAGTTAGGCGCTTTAGAACGAGCCACATCTTCCATAATTGCCGCGTCGTATTGTAATGGGCCATCAATAATGAGGTCTGGGCGTTTTTCTTTCGCAATACGAGTTGCTTCAGCTACTTTTTCTACGTCTGCACCAGCACCAGAAGTTCCTGTTGAGTAAGAAATCATTGCAACACGAGGGTCGATACCGAATGATTTCGCTGATTCAGCCGATTGGATAGCGATTTCTGCTAATTGTTCAGCCGTTGGATCTGGGTTTACCGCACAGTCACCGTAAACAAGTACTTGATCTGGTAATAACATAAAGAACACAGATGAAATAATAGAGTTACCTGGTGCTGTTTTGATAATTTGCATTGGTGGACGGATTGTATTTGCAGTCGTGTGAACCGCACCTGAAACTAAGCCATCTACTTCGTTTGCTTCTAACATCATTGTACCAAGTACAACAGTATCTAAAAGCTGCTCACGAGCAACAACTTCAGTCATACCTTTGTTTTTACGCAATTCAACTAAACGTGCCACATAGTTTTCACGTACTTCAGCTGGATCAATAATGGTAATGCCCTTGCCTAAAACAACCCCTTGAGCTTCTGCAACACGCTGAACATCAGCAGGTGGCGCTAAAAGTACACATTCTGCAATGCCACGTTCTGCACAGAGTGCTGCCGCTTTAACGGTACGAGGCTCATCACCTTCTGGCAATACGATACGTTTTTTCGCTTCACGCGCAAGTTCGGTTAATTGATAACGGAATGCAGCAGGGGAGAGGCGACGAGCGCGTACTGCGCCTTTAGAAATACCATCAATAAAGCCTGCATCGAATTGTTCAGATACATATTGTTTAATCGCATCAATACGTTCTTTATCATCAACCGGTACTTCAAGGCTAAAGCTTTGTAAGCTTAATGCCGTTTGCCATGTATTACCTTCTACACGGAAAATTGGTAAACCTGTTTCAAAGGCTTGTTGGCAAAGTTTAGCAATTTGGTTATCAATTTTATAACCACCCGTTAAAAGTAGCGCTGCAATTTCTACACCATTCATTGCAGCAAGAGCCGCAGCAACAACCACATCTGGACGATCTGCTGATGCAACTAATAAGCTACCAGCTTTGAAGTGATCAACCATATTTGGTAAGCTTCTTGCACAGAATGTGACGCTACGAATACGGCGTTTTTGTACTTCGCCTTCATTGATAATTGCTGCACCTAAGTGTTTTGCAAGGTCAATTGCACGCGTTGCAATTAAATCAGATTTCCATGCAACACAAGCAAGTAATTTGAGTGGGCTGTTTTTAAATAGATTTTCCATTTCAGCAATATTATTTGTGCTGTGTTGGAAAGAGTCGAAAATTTCAGTTAAATCTGGGCGTGTACGTCCTGATTCATCGACTGGTGCATTAAATTTATTAATAATGACACCCAATAAATTTGGATTATCAAGACCACCAAATAGAGAAGCTGCTGCATCAATACGCTCTTTAAGCTGTGCTGGTTTATCTGCAGCTGGTGCTGCAACTAAAACGATTTCAGCATCTAATGCTTGTGCAATATCATAGTTAATGCTGTTTGCGTAAGAATTTTTACGAGTTGGAATTAAGCCTTCAATCACAATAATATCGCTGTTTTTAGCGAGTCTTTGATGACGCTCAACCACTTTTTCAAGTAATACATCGGTTTGGTTTTTCGCAATTAATGCTTCCGCTTCACTTAGCATAAATGGTGTACCTGTTTCGGTACTTTGTGAAAGGCGGATAATGGTTGTTGAACGGTCAAGAGTATCTTCACCGCTGATTGGTTGTGCAATCGGTTTTAAGAAACCTACTTTTGCCCCTTTTTGTTCAAGGGAGTGTACTAAGCCAAGACTAACGCTAGTTAAACCAACGCCAGTACTGATTGGAATTAAAATAATTGTTCTAGACATCTTTTCTTTCCATTGAAACAAGCGGGTAGATGATAAAAAAATTTTGCAAATTTAAGTAGAATCGAACCGCTTGTAATATGTTAAAAGTAAAGAACCTGCCAGTTGGCAGGTTACAGATATTATAATGCTAAGCGAGCAGTATCTTGTGCGATAACAAGTTCTTCATTTGTTGGAATAACAAATGCACGGAATGCAGAATCTGTAGCCGTAATTTCGCCCGATTTACCAAAACGTGCCGCCATGTTTTTCTCGCTATCCACTTTAATACCGAACAGTTTTAAGTAATTTAAGGTTAATTCACGCACAGGACCTGCGTTTTCACCGATACCACCCGTAAATACGATTGCATCTAAGTGATCGTCACCTAATGCAGCCATATATGAACCAATATATTTCGCTAAACGATAGCAGAACACATCCATTGCACGTTTTGCTTCTGGGTGAGTAGAATAGTTATCTTCTGAATAACGGCAGTCGCTAGTTACTTCCGTTAAACCTAGTAAACCTGATTTTTTCACTAATGTATCTTCAATTTCTTTTACAGACATACCTAACGTATTGTGCATAAAGAAAATGATCGCAGGGTCTAAGTCACCTGAACGAGTACCCATCACCAAACCTTCCAATGGAGTGAAACCCATTGAAGTATCAATACATTGACCATTACGGATTGCAGCAACTGAAGCACCGTTACCTAAGTGACACGTAATTACGTTCACTTTTGACGGCTCAACACCCACAACTTTAGCAACTTCACGGCTCACATAATAGTGGCTTGTACCGTGGAAACCATAACGACGTACGCCGTGTTCTTTATATAAAGAGTATGGAAGCGCATAGAGATAAGCATGTTCAGGCATTGTTTGGTGGAATGCTGTATCAAATACCGCAACGTTTTTCTCTTTTAATTCAGGGAATGCTTTGAATGCTTCTTCAATACCGATTAAGTGAGCAGGGTTGTGAAGTGGTGCAAATGCTGCAGCTTCTTTGATACCTGCAACCACTTCATCTGTAATAACGATAGATGAAGTATATTTTTCACCACCGTGAACGATACGGTGACCGATAGCACCAATGCTGTCTTTTAATTCTGCACTTAAAATGTTTTTCACGATATAGTTAAGTGCTTCACTGTGAGCTGCACCTGCACCTAAATCCGCTGCACCTTTCTCACCGTTTAATTTCCATTTAATACGAGCGTCAACTAAATTAAAGTTTTCAGCTAAACCCGATAGTTTTTCATCACCAGAAACAGGATCAAGGATAGCGAATTTTAAAGATGAGCTACCACAGTTAAGAATAAGAATATTTTTTGACATTGTCGAAACACCTATGTGATAAGAAAAAATTAACACGTTTTGGGTAAACGTGACTGCGTGCCTATGATACGCCTTTTACACTTGAAAATAAATTGCTCTCAAATAAAAGGGGATTAAAAACGGACAAATAATATCTAGTTGTCCGCTTTTATTTTTATTATTTAACATAATCTACGTTATGCGAAATTTAAACATCAAAAATGAATCATCTCAACATGACAGATTATTTTGCTTCAAACACTAAAATTGCACCTTTATTTGCCATTTCTTTGGTTGGTACGCTATCTTTACCCATGATGTAACCCGCACTGTCTGTTGCAACAAACACTTTACTGGTATCTGGGCTTACCAACACCATACGGTAACGGTTATCTGTACGGAAATGTGTGATCACTTCACCTTGGACTTGTTGTGCATTTGCATCTAATGGCATACGGTATAAAGTCCCTGTTTTTACCCCTGTAACTAATAATGAGTTTTGGAGGCTCTTAATTTTTCCATCTTTTGGATAATAGGCAATGCTTGTCGTAGCTACGGTTGGCCAACAAATATAGTCACCATTACATTTTGGATCGTTAAAATTATAGCTATTTGGCACGGTAAAGAAGGTTTTTAATGGCTCTTTGAAGTTATCTAATTCAGCATCCGTCTCTTTTTTGCGTTCCACTGTCACGCTTTTATCTACGGTCGTACCGTCATACATTGGTGCTTTTTCACAGTTTTCGACTTTAGAATAATTAACGTAGCTATATGCTTGATTATCTTGATAACCTGCAATATGTGGCCAACCATAGTTTCCGCCAGCTTCAACAGCATTCACTTCATCATCTGTGCCAGGGCCTTGATCCACGTTAAATAATTTATTTCCAACAAACACTAAACCTTGTGGATTACGGAAACCGTAGGCATAAACGTGGCTTTTAATGTTTTGAATACGTGGATTGTCTTCAGGAATTGAGCCATCTGCATTAATACGCAAGACTTTTCCACGATAATCTTCATAATTTTTAGCTGCAATATCTTCAACGGTTGGAATGTTTTGAGAACGAATTTCTTTACAACTATTGCCAAACTGGTTGTAACCGTTGTCGCCCAACGTAAGATACAGCTTGCCATCTTTGCCGAAAATTAAACGTCCTGCATTGTGATCATCACCCGCGGGTAATTTATCAAGAATCACCGTTTCATCCGTAAGTTTTTGAGCTTGTGGATCATAGGTTAAACGTACAATTCGCCCAAAATCAGACTTATCGCCATTGGTTGATGAATAAGTGTAATAGGCATAAACAAAATCTTCTTTGCTATTTTTTAAGAAATTTGGATGTAAAGCGAGCCCTAGAACACCTTGATGTGGCGGTGCGGCAAACGCCTGTTCAAAGGTATAAAGTACCTTATGTTCTGCGGTATTTGGATTGACAATCGAAATCTGTTTACCTTGACGTTCTGTCACCCAAATATTGCCATCTGCGCCCCAAACCATATCCCAAGGGTTATTGAGATTATCAATTAAAACAGAGGCTTTAAAAGCACTATCTTCAGTCACCACCGTTTTTACGGTTTCTACTTTAGTTGGTTCAGTCGGTTTTGCCACATTGTTTGCAAAAGCCACATTTAGCGTTAAACCAATCAATGTCGCCACTACTGTTTTTTTCATACATTTTCCTTGTTAAGAGAATAAAAAATTATTGCTGAATTGTAATAGAAAACCGCTATCAAAAAAATCCTTTCATCTAAAAGTGAAAATCTACAAGCGGTGAGTTTCATCCTATTTTTTGCAAAATATGGGTTAACTATTTGATAAATATATACTTTCTAATTATTAATCTTAACTTAATAAATTTAATTAAGTTAAAGTTAATAATTAAAATACCTAAATTTAGGCAATAAAAAAAGGCGCTATACAGCACCTTCAATCATTTTCATTACATTGTCACGTTTTAATTGATTACTCAAAACAACTCTCTAACAGTTGTTTTCCGTACTCTGCTCTCCACCCTTTTAATAATTCGGGCAATTTTTCAGTACTCTGCCCTTTTCTATACCACGTAAAAAGCTGATTTAACTGACGTTTACTTGCTAATAGTTCCACAGCTAAATCATCAGGTTGAATTTCGCTGAGTTTCTGTTGTAATTTTTTTAACATCTGTTTATAGCCAGGTTCATCCATAATTCGAGAAATGGGTGTAGGATAATGTTCAGGCAATACCGCTTTACCTTGCTCCACAAGCCATAATAGCTTTTTACCATGAATACGCACTTCATTTGGATGCATAAATTCAAGCAAGCTTGATGTATGCTTAGGTTGCTGTTTGGCAATTTGCCATAGATTTTGTTCTTTAATAATGAAATTTAACGCCAAATCTCGCTTTTCTGCTTCTTCCACACGCCATTTTGCGAGTATTTGTAATACGGCTAACTGCTGTGGATTTAACTGCCATGCCAAGCCAATTTCTTTATAGGCTTTATTGGGATCTAAGACCATTTGTCGTTTTTCAAGCAATGCATTACATTCTTGTTTAACAGCATTTTGCCAAGGTGTTTTGGCTAAATCTTCCGCTAAGGCGTGATAAATCGGCAACAAATAATAAACATCTGCACTCGCATATTGGCATTGTACTTCCGTTAATGGACGAATCAGCCAATCGGTTCTGGATGCACCTTTATCTAATTCAAGGTTGAGATAATGTAAGACTAATTTTGCAAAACCCACAGACTGCCCTAGCCCAATAAATCCAGCCATAATTTGCGTATCTAACATCGGCTGTGGAAGTTGCTTAAAATAGTGTTGAAAGACTTCTAAATCTTCACTACACGCATGTAGCACCTTCATCACCTTTGTCTCAGCTAATAAGGCGATAAAAGGCGAAAAATCGCTAATCACAAGCGGGTCGATCAGGCAAATATTTTGCCCATCAAACAGTTGAATTAACCCTAATTTAGGATAATAGGTGCGAGTTCTAATAAATTCCGTATCTAATGCGACAACAGTCTGCTTCATGGCATGGTGACAAATTTCTGCTAACTGTTCATTGTTTTCAATCCAACGATAATTTATCTGTTCGTTCATAAAAAATGTACCTTAAACTTCAGGGTTGATTGATTCTCAAGCATTTTCTTCAAAAAATAAAATAATTTTGTGAGCTCATTCGCATAATTGAATGAAAGGATTTGCTATTTTATGTCAAGATTGCAAAATAAATAAATTATCTTATGGAGTAAAAAGAGACTAAGGAATTAGGCTATGAAAACCACATCTTATGATTATAAATATCAGCATTTAGGAACAGTTTACCGCTTAATTGAGCAATTTGAACTCATTTCACGCACAGATCTTGCAAAACTATCTGGCTTTGCACCTGCATCCATGACAGTCTTAACCAAGACATTAATTGATAATAAATTTATCTTAGAAAGAACATCGCAAAATCTACCTTCTCGTGGCAGACCCGCCGTGGGGCTCGCCGTATCCCCTTTTTATTGGCATTATCTCTGTCTAACGATTGCGACAAATAAATTGTCTGTAACCTTATGCGATTTAAGCGGAAAACTGATTCAACTATGTGATTATCCTATTACTCAAGAAGAATACTCAAATTTAGATGACTATATTCTCTCTAGTTTACAACATTTTGCCACGCAAATTGATATTGAACAGAAGAATTTATTCGCCATTTCTGTCAGTGTTGTCGGAAAAATAGATGCAACTCGACGCATCATTACGCAATTAGGACAGCACCTTATCCATTGCCCGATTGTAGATCGATTAGCCACACGCTTTTCTCAGCCAATTTTACTCAATGAACATTTCCAACTTTGGTTTTTAGCAGAATCTGCTTTAGGTAGCCTAATTAGCAACGACAATGTGATTTTCTTACAATTAGATGATACGGTGAATCTTAGCGTATTGCTTAAAGGCGCTCTACTCCATCAAGATGAACATAAAAGAATGAGCGTAGATAAAATGATTATGCCGAAATTTAGCTCGTTAAGCGATGAAATTGCAGAAGGGTTAAATGATGTGGAACGCTATCAATTAGCAAACCAAGTGACATTCCCTGCGCTTATTTCATTAATAGATCGCTATTTACCCAATAAATTTACCACAACACAAGATAAAATCGCTTGGTTCTGTGAGCAAGTTGAGCAAGAAAATGATAAAGCCAACCCAATTCTTGAACATATCACCGATAACTTAGCCTATATGCTCATGAATTTGGTCAATATTTTCTCAACAGAAAAAATTATGCTCAACTCACCACTACTTCGCATTAAACAGCCTTTATTTGAGCAAATTCAAGCGAAGCTAAAACAAAACTTACTGCTAAGTGACTTAAACATCGATCTCGTCACAAGCCAATATGATTGGGATAGTACAATTATTCCATCTATTGCGATTAAGTTAGGTATTTATGAAGGAACATTATTGAAAGGAACGATTGAGTTTTAAGAAAATAGCACGAAATTATCGTGCTATTTTTACAAGCGGTGAGTTTGAGAGATTTTTTTGCAAAAAATTTTCCTAAACCCACCGCTTGTTTATCATCAAAGCTTCTGTATAAGCACTTTAGATTTACGTTGATAGTTATAATTTTCTCGTTTGTATTTTGGTAAGTCTTCCACTTCCGCTAATTCAAAGCCACGTTCTTGAAACCATTGTGTTGTTCTAGTGGTAAGGATAAATAATTTTTCTATCCCCATTTTCCTTGCACGTTTTTGAATTTCGACCAATAACACATCTCCACGCGAAGAATCTCGATAATCAGGGTGCACGGCAACACACGCCATTTCTGCCATTTTTTCATCCAAATAAGGATTCAGAGCCGCACAGGCAATCACAACACCATCTCGTTCGATAATGGTATAGTGATCGATTTCCATCTCAATTTGTTCACGTGAACGTTTAACCAAAATACCCTGTTGCTCTAATGGGTGAATTAATTCTAGCAATCCAGGAATATCTTGCACGGTTGCAATGCGAATATCTTCTGAGTTCTCCATAGAAAGCTGAGTACCAATACCGTCACGAGAGAATAACTCTTGTAGGAGTGAGCCATCTTCTTGATAGCTGATTAAATGGGCTCGTTTTACCCCTGCTCGACAGACATCAATCGCAGCTTGTAAAAAGCGAGCTTTAGCAGAATGATACTGCCCATTATCTATCAAATTGACTAAATGACGTTTGGCTTCTTCAGGGGATAAATCGGCTAACACTTGCCCCTGCTCATCAATTACACCTTGTTCATTACAGAACCCAATCAATTTATCGGCTTTAAGCTTGATTGCCACTTGCGTTGCAATTTCTTCAAAGGGCAAATTGAACATTTCACCTGTGACCGATGGTGCGACCGGCCCTAATAACACAATAGAATGTCGCTCTAATTGTTGTTTAATACTCTCAATATTGACACGGCGTACTTTACCGCTGAGTGCATAATCTACTCCATCAATCACCCCCAACGGTTGCGCTAAAATCATATTGCCGCTAACAATATTAATCACAGGCGCATTTGGTGAACGTAACGATAAGCGAGCAAAGAGATCGTAGTGAACTTTCCCGACCGCTTGTTTGACAATATCAAAGGATTGGGCGTTTGTAATACGAATATTATTATAATAAGTTGAAGACAACTGGTTTTGCTCAAGGAGCTGATTAATTTGAGGCCTTGCTCCAAAAACAATCACAAGCTTAATATTTAAACTATGTAATAAGCTGATGTCATTGATAATGTTAATAAAATTCTGACTTTCTAATACTTCACCATCTAACATAATCACAAATGTTTTATTATTATGTAAGTTGACGTAAGGTGTTGATTGTCTAAACCATTGAACTAATTGTGTGTTGCGCATATTTTTCCTGTGATAGATGAAGAGAGTGAAATATGTCGATATTTTTATGATTATTAGCTTAAAAGCCTAGATTGGATATTAATAGATAAGTTTGCCTTTATGCAAATAAAAGAAATGAATTTAAAAAGAAAATCTACCTAGATAATTGTTAACTGCTTGTTAGTAATAAAAAATCTGCACCTTGATGAGTGGTTTAACCACTTTTAAAGGTGCAGATAATCGAATTAGAAATTTTTCTTATTCAGAAAAATTATTTTTTCTTCGCTTTTGGATTTGGAAGGTCTGTAATAGAACCTTCAAATACTTCTGCTGCAAGACCCACAGACTCGTGTAAGGTTGGGTGAGCGTGGATTGTTAATGCGATATCTTCCGCATCACAGCCCATTTCAATCGCTAAACCGATTTCACCTAACAATTCACCGCCGTTAGTACCTACAATCGCACCACCGAGTAAACGATGTGTATCTTTATCGAAGATTAATTTCGTCATACCGTCAGAGCATTCAGACGCAATCGCACGACCTGACGCTGCCCAAGGGAATTTCGCGACTTCGTAATTTAAGCCTTCTTGTTTACACTCTTTCTCCGTTTTACCTACCCAAGCTACTTCCGGCTCAGTATAAGCGATAGATGGGATCACTTTTGGATCGAAGTAGTGTTTTTGTCCTGCAATCACTTCTGCTGCAACGTGACCTTCGTGAACACCTTTGTGTGCTAACATTGGCTGACCCACGATGTCGCCGATAGCGAAGATGTGTGGTACGTTGGTACGCATTTGTTTATCCACAGCGATAAAGCCACGTTCATCAACATTCACGCCTGCTTTGCCTGCATCTAATAGTTTGCCGTTCGGCACACGACCGATTGCCACTAATACGGCATCATAACGTTTGGTGTCGTTGCACGCTTTGCCTTCCATTGAAACATAAATACCGTCATCTTTTGCTTCAACGGCAGTTACTTTGGTTTCAAGCATTAATTTGAATTTCTTCTCAATGCGTTTAGTGAAGATAGCGACAACGTCTTTATCCGCTGCTGGAATCACTTGGTCGAACATTTCAACCACTTCCACTTCTGAACCTAATGCTTCATATACGGTACCCATTTCTAAACCGATGATACCACCGCCCATAATGAGTAATTTTTTCGGAATCTCTTTTAATTTAAGCGCATCCGTTGAATCCCAAATACGTGGGTCGTCATGTGGAATAAATGGAAGTTGAATAGGACGAGAACCTGCCGCAATAATGGCATTATCAAATTTAATGGTAGTTGGATTACCATCACGGTCACGTGCGACTAATGTGTTTGGATCAGCAAATGTTGCTTGGCCTTCAACAACAGTCACTTTACGTGCTTTTGCCATACCCGCTAAACCGCCTGTTAATTTTGCGACAACCGCTTCTTTACCTGCACGGACTTTGTCTAAATCAATCGTTGGTTCACCAAATGTAATACCGTTATGCTCTGCGTGTTTTGCTTCTTCTAATACTTTTGCTACGTGAAGTAATGCTTTAGATGGGATACAACCAACGTTTAAACACACACCGCCAAGGGTTGAATAACGTTCAACTAAGACTGTTTCTAAGCCTAAGTCTGCGCAACGGAATGCTGCGGAGTAGCCTGCTGGGCCTGCACCAAGTACTACGACCTGGGTTTTAATTTCTTTGCTCATGTTTACCTCTGGGTTCGCATTTGTTATAGACTTGTTAATTTTGCTATTGTAGCGTTTTTTGCCTATTTACGATGCGACTAAGATCACAGAATTAAGAACAAGCGGTAGGATTTGCAAATTTTTTTACAAATCTCACCGCTTGTATGCCAATTACATTACTAAACGACGGATATCCGCAAGTACACCATTGATGTAGCTTAAGAAACGAGCACCATCAGCACCATCGATCACACGGTGGTCGAAAGATAATGATAACGGAAGCATTAAGCGTGGCTCAAACTCTTTACCGTTCCATTGTGGCATCATTTCTGATTTCGATACGCCTAAAATTGCCACTTCAGGTGCATTCACGATTGGTGTGAAGTGGGTTGTACCGATACCGCCTAAACTTGAAATAGTGAAGCAACCGCCTTGCATATCTGCAGCAGTCAATTTACCGTCACGCGCTTTCTTGGACACTTCCATTAATTCACGAGAAAGTTCAACAATGCCTTTCTTGTTCACATTTTTAAATACAGGAACAACTAAGCCGTTTGGTGTATCTACCGCGACGCCGATGTTAATGTATTTCTTAAGGGTAAGTTTTTGACCGTCTTCAGAAATTGAGCTGTTGAAACGAGGGAAGGCTTCTAAAGCTTTCGCTACCGCTTTCATAATGAATACCACAGGCGTGATCTTCACATCTAATTTTTGTTTCTCAGCCAGTTTGTTTTGTTCTTTACGGAAGTTCTCTAAATCAGTGATGTCCGTACGGTCAAAGTGTGTAACGTGTGGAATCATCACCCAGTTACGATGTAAGTTTGCACCTGAGATCTTATTGATACGGCTTAATTCCACTTCTTCAATTTCACCAAATTTGCTGAAATCGACTTTCGGCCACGGTAATAAGCCTAAACCTGCACCGTTCGCTACGCCATTGCCTGCCGCTGCTGGAGCTTTACCTGCTTTCACATCTTCAAAGACTTGAACCGCAGTTTTCACATAGGCTTGAATATCTTCTTTAACGATACGACCTTTGCGACCTGTACCTTTAATACGATCTAAGTTTACGCCAAACTCACGCGCTAAACGACGAATTACCGGTGTTGCGTGTGCATATACCGCACTTGCAACTACTTGTTCTTGACTTAAACCAGATACATTACCTGACTGTGCTGGCGCTGCTGCAACCGGTGCAGGTGCTGCCGCTGCTTGTGGTGCTGGAGCAGATGCTACTGGAGCTGCACCTGCAACTTCAAATTTCATAATCAATGAGCCAGTTGAAACTTTATCGCCTACTTTCACTAAAATTTCTTTTACCACGCCTGCGATTGGTGCTGGCACTTCCATAGACGCTTTGTCGCCTTCTACGTTGATGATAGATTGATCAACAGCAACAGTATCACCTACTTTCACCATAATTTCAGTCACGTTGACTTCATCGCCACCGATATCTGGTACATTCACTTCTTTGATCGCTGAACCACTCGCTTGTGGAGCTGGTGCTGCTGCAACAGGTGCTTGAGCCGTTGCTGGTGCTGCACCTGCAACTTCAAAACGCATAACTAATTTGCCTGTTGACACTTTATCGCCAACATTGATTAAAATCTCTTTCACCACGCCTGCGACCGGTGCAGGCACTTCCATAGAGGCTTTGTCGCCTTCTACGTTAATGATTGATTGATCAACAGCAACGGTATCGCCCACTTTCACCATAATTTCAGTCACGTTAACTTCATCGCCACCGATATCTGGTACATTCACATCAACAACCGCGCTTGCTGTCGGTGCTGCCGCTGGAGCTGGTGCAGCTTCTGCGACCGCTTGTGGTGCTGGTGCCGAACCTGCTGCTTCTAAGACTAACATTGGTGAACCTGTGGTCACTTTATCGCCCACTTTCACTAAAACTTCTTTTACCACACCTGCTTCTGGTGCTGGTACTTCCATAGAGGCTTTGTCGCCCTCTACATTGATAATAGATTGGTCAACAGCAATAGTATCGCCCACTTTGACCATCACTTCGGTTACGGTAACTTCATCACCACCGATATCTGGAACTTGAATTTGTTTTGACATTTTTGTAATCCTTCTTGTAAACGAACAGGGATAAGCCCTGTCCCTACAAATTACGTTTTAAATTTTGTAGGGGTGGTGGGGTTTGTCCCCACCCGATTTTGTAAAATTTTATGAAAATCTTACCGCTTGCATTAAGCATACAACGGATTAATACGATCTACATTTAAGCCGAACTTCGCAATTGCATCTGCAACGACTTGTGTACTTACTGTGCCTTCTTTCGCTAATTGGCTTAATGCTGCAACAACAACATAACGCTCATCTACTTCGAAGTGTTCACGTAAGTTTGCACGGCTGTCTGAACGACCGAAACCATCTGTACCTAACACTTGATAATGTTTGCTTGGTACGAACGCACGGATTTGATCTGCATAAACCTTCATATAGTCAGTTGATGCAACGGTTGGTAAATCTTTTAATACCTGTGCCACATAAGGAACACGAGGTGTTTCCGTTGGGTGTAATAAGTTCCAACGTGCTGCATCGTTACCTTCACGTGCTAATTCATTGAATGAAGGCGCTGAGAAGACATCTGCGGTTACGCCATATTCATTTGCAAGGATTTGTGCCGCTTCACGTACATGACGCATGATTGCACCAGAACTTAACAATTGAACGTGACCTTTACCCTTACCTTCTACCGTTTCAAATTTGTATAAACCTTTACGGATACCTTCTTCCGCACCTGCTGGCATTGCTGGTTGTTCGGTAATTTCATTTAATGTCGTGAGGTAATAGAACACATCTTCTTGTTTCTCACCGTACATACGGTTGATGCCGTCTTGAACGATAACCGCCACTTCAAAGGCAAATGCTGGATCGTAAGTGATACAGTTCGGGATAACACCAGCTTGAATATGGCTGTGACCATCTTCGTGTTGTAAGCCTTCACCGTTTAAGGTTGTACGGCCTGATGTACCACCGATCATAAAGCCACGGGCTAATTGATCACCTGCTAACCACATCATATCGCCAACACGTTGGAAGCCGAACATTGAGTAGTAGATGAAGAATGGGATCATCGGTTGGTTGTTTACAGAGTATGAAGTTGCTGCTGCAACCCAAGACGCTGTTGCACCTAACTCGTTGATACCTTCTTGTAATACTTGACCGTCTGTTGCTTCACGGTAGTAAGCCACTAAATCACGGTCTGACGGCACATAGTTTTGACCATGTGGGTTATAAATACCGATTTGACGGAACAAACCTTCCATACCGAATGTACGTGCTTCGTCCGCAATGATTGGCACGATAGTTTGACCGATATTTTTATCTTTTAATAAGATATTTAATACACGAGAGAATGCCATTGTGGTTGAAATGCCACGTGGTTGTGCATCTAATAATGCTTGGAATTCTGATAATGCAGGAACTTTATACTCTACGGTAAATTTCGGTTTACGCGCTGGTAAATAACCGTTTAACTCTTTACGACGACCGTGTAAGTAGTTGTACTCTTCTGAACCTTCTGGGAAAGTTACATATTCTAAGTTTTCTACTTGTTCGTCCGTTAATGGTAAATGGAAGTAGTCACGGAAGCCTTTTAAGCTATCTAATGACATTTTTTTAGATTGGTGAGCCGTATTTTTACTTTCTGCTTCAGGGATTTTATAGCCTTTTACTTGATGAGCTAAGATAACAGCTGGTTTATTTGAGCGTTTTGCACGTTCAAATGCCGCATACATTTTTTCTGTATCATGAGCACCGCGGCGTAATTTCCAAATTTCTTCATCTGTCATATCCGCAACTAATGCAGCAGTTTCTGGATAACGACCAAAGAAGTGTTCACGTACATAAGCACCATCTTTTGATTTGAAGGTTAAGTAGTCACCATCAACCACTTCCATCATTAATTGTGCTAATTTGCCTGAGGTATCTTTAGCGAATAATTTATCCCAGTTGCTGCCCCATAACACTTTGATGACTTCCCAGCCAGCACCTGTGAATAAACCTTCTAATTCTTGAACGATTTTACCGTTACCATTTACTGGACCGTCTAAACGTTGAAGGTTACAGCTAATCACGAAAATTAAGTTATCTAATTTTTCACGACCCGCAACGGTTAATGCACCTTTAGACTCGATCTCGTCCATCTCACCGTCACCTAAGAAGGCATATACGGTTTGTCCAGTTGTGTCTTTAATACCACGGTTATTTAAATATTTTAAGAAACGAGCTTGATAAATCGCATTGACCGGACCTAAACCCATAGATACCGTAGAGAATTGCCAGTATTCGGGCATTAATTTCGGGTGAGGATAAGATGATAAACCATCAACAAAAGCTTCTTGGCGGAAATTATCTAATTGCTCTGCCGTTAAACGACCTTCGAGGAAAGAACGTGCATAAATACCTGGTGCAGCGTGACCTTGAGAATAAACTAAGTCACCGCCGTCTTTATCTGTTGCAGCTTTGAAGAAATGGTTAAAACAGACCTCATACATGGTTGCAGCAGATTGAAAGGTTGAAATGTGGCCACCGAGATCCAAATCTTTCTTCTGGCTACGTAATACCATTGCAATCGCATTCCAGCGAACGGCTGAACGAATACGAC
This sequence comes from Actinobacillus indolicus, assembly GCF_901764975.1. GTDB lineage: Bacteria > Pseudomonadota > Gammaproteobacteria > Enterobacterales > Pasteurellaceae > Glaesserella > Glaesserella indolica_B. The sequence goes on from NZ_CABFKH010000002.1 coordinate 104,649, forward strand.
GTTCAATTTCTTGATTTCCTGGGTAAACAGGCTGTTCAGACACAGGAATCGTATTTACATAATCGGTTGTGACGCCTGAAGGAAGTCCAACACCTTGTGTGCGAGCATGTTGCATTACTTGTTGAATAATAAATTGCGCACGCTCAGTACCCTCTTCTTTAACTAAAGAATTTACCGAGTCTAACCATTCTTGCGTTTCGAATGGATCTACGTCATGTGCTAACATTTCTGACATAGTCTTTTCCTTTTTTTATCTGATGAATAAAACATTGCAAAATTGTAAGAATTTTGCCAACCGTTGAAACTTTAACCATAAACTCAGTCAACTTTCTTGTTCTAAATCAAAAAAGTGAAAAGCAAGCCATAGAAATGACTTACTACTGAATCTACATTCGTAGTCTATCTTATTGATTTTCAACACTTTTTAAAGAATCTTCAAAAAAATGTTGAAAATTTGTAGATAAATTTGGTGGAAAGATAACAAAAACCACCCTTTTTGTCCATTTTTACCCTGTTAAATATAAAACGTTTGATTTTTAAAGCAAACGTTTGCGTTTTATGATAAAGTTCTTATCAATTTAGTATCTAGATTCAAGAAAAGGTTCAATATGACAGCAAAAACTGAAATCGCCATTGTAATGGGTTCAAAAAGCGACTGGGCAACAATGTCTGAAGCAACCCAAATTCTCGATCAATTTAACATTTCTTATCACGTTGAAGTGGTTTCCGCTCACCGTACCCCAGATAAACTGTTTGAATTTGCCGAAACCGCAGAACAAAAAGGCTACAAAGTGATTATCGCAGGGGCAGGCGGTGCGGCACATTTACCTGGTATGATTGCAGCGAAAACGATTGTTCCCGTGCTAGGCGTACCGGTAAAAAGCTCAATGTTAAGTGGGGTCGATAGCCTTTACTCTATCGTTCAAATGCCAAAAGGCATTCCTGTCGGCACTCTTGCTATCGGTCCAGCTGGGGCGGCAAATGCAGGATTATTAGCGGCACAAATTTTAGGTGCATTTAACCCTGAAATTGCACTAAAATTACGTTCTTTCCGCAACGAACAGACACAATCTGTATTAGATAATCCAGATCCACGTATTTAAATGAGTAAAAAATTATTAATTCTCCACACAGGTGGAACCATTTCAATGAGCGAAGGCGAAGACGGCAAAGTCTCGCCTTCAGCGCAAAATCCACTTTTGACCGCGTTAGCAAAACTTAATCATCCTGCTCAACTTTATCAAGAAGCGATTTTGCACGTTCCTTCTCCCCATATTACATTGGCTCATTGGCAGTTGCTCAAAGAACGTATTGAAAAAGCAGTATTGGAAGAAAATATCGATGGTATTGTCATTACCCATGGTACCGATACCTTAGAAGAAACCGCTTATTTCCTTGATTTAGCGTTAAAAGTGAATGTTCCCGTTGCCATCACAGGGGCAATGCGTTCTAGCAATGAATTAGGCTCTGACGGTTTAATTAACCTACAAAGTGCTATTTTGGTGGCATTAAGTGATGAAAGCCCAAATAAAGGTGTTTTGGTGGTAATGAATGATGAAATTCATAACGCCAAATTTGTGACCAAAACCCATACCACTAACGTTGCCACCTTCCAAACACCAACCTTTGGACCTTGTGGCTTAGTCACGAAAAACCGTGCAATTTATTTCCAACATCTGACCGCTTACGAACGCTTTCCGATTGAACGTTTGGAAAAATCGAACATTCAACTGGTCAAAGCCTATGTCGGAATGGATGGTTTCCTACTTGAACAACTGGCTCAAAGCCGTTGTGACGGTGTGGTAGTTGAAGCCTTAGGGGCAGGAAACCTACCGCCATCTTGTCTAGCGGGGATTTCCGCGCTATTAAATGCAAATATCCCTGTGGTGTTGGTATCGCGTGCGTTTAACGGCATTACGCAAGATGTGTATGATTATCTTGGTGGCGGTAAGCAACTGAAACAGCAAGGGGTTATTTTCACCCAAGGATTAAGTGGACAGAAAGCACGGATTAAGTTAATGGTTTTGCTTAATCAAACATTAGAGAAGCCATTGGCGGAATATTTTTAAACAATTGGTCGCACTTGCATAAATATTTAATTTTTTTCGTAGGGGCGGGGTTTCTCCCCGCCCGTAAACAAATCGTAATATTCGGGCGGGGATAAACCCCGCCCCTACACAAATTTATTAAGTTACTATAAGGATAACTATGCAAAAAAGCACACTCTCCCCCCCTATTTATGTTCTTGGTAACGGACAACTTGGCAGAATGTTACGTTATGCAGGTATGCCATTAGATATTGAAGTTCAACCGTTAGCCTTTGATGCTCCAGTATTCGATCTCGCAGAAAATAGTTTAATTACTGCTGAAATTGAACGTTGGGCAGAAACGCCCTTAACCAATTTATTAAGCAACCACAAAAACTTTGTCAATCTTTCTGTTTTCGGGCAACTCGCCGACCGTTTTACACAAAAAACACTGCTCGATCATCTCAATCTTGCTACATCGCCTTGGCAGTTATTAAATTCCCCAGAGCAATGGCTGCAAGTCTTTGAAAACATTGGTGAAAAAGTGGTAGTAAAACGTCGTACTGGGGGCTATGACGGGCGTGGGCAATGGATTGTCACCAAAGATAATATTGAGCAAATTACCCCTGACTTATTTGGTGATGTAATTGCAGAAAAATTTATTCCCTTTGACGGCGAAGTTTCCTTAGTGGGTGCAAGATTCCGTAATGGCGAAACCCGTTTCTACCCTGTGACCCACAACTTACAACAAAACGGTATTTTGCGTTACAGTGTAATGGACATGACACTACCCCATCAACAAATATTCCAGCAACAAGCAGAACAAATGCTCTCTGCGATTATGCACGAACTCAACTATGTAGGCGTAATGGCAATGGAGTGTTTTGTGGTAGGCGAAAAACTACTGATTAATGAACTCGCACCGCGAGTACACAATAGCGGACATTGGACACAACTAGGCTGTTCAGTCAGTCAGTTTGAATTACATTTGCGTGCGTTACTTGATTTACCAACCCCCGAATTGAAACCGATTGCACCAAGTGTGATGGTAAATCTTATTGGGATCGAGCATCATAATGAATGGCTAGACATTCCATTTAGCCAACTACATTGGTATGGAAAAGAAGTTCGAGCAGGCAGAAAATTGGGGCATATTAACCTTTGTCACCCTGATAAAGCCGTTATTATTGAAAACTTGCAAAAACTCAAACCTTATCTCACGGACGATTTTTATTCGGGATTGGATTGGGCTATTGAAAAATTAGCTTAACAAGCGGTAGGATTTTATAAAAATTTTGCAAATATACTAACTAAAAAGGCTGTGGTCAGATCATATCAATCAACCAACAGCCTTTTTCTTATGTTAATTCAAATTAAGAAAGATATTTCGCTTTTAATTCTTTCACAACCGCTTTTTGTTGCGCGTTCAACTCTTTCGTCATTGGCTCACGGCAGTAACCTGCTTGTACACCTTCTTCTTCCAATAAGCCTTTGATGGTTTGATATAAACCGTTACCCAAAATGCCTTCGATTAAATCGTTAGTCACATGTTGAATTTCAAGGGCTTCTTTGATTTTGCCTTGTTGTGCCAATTCAAAAATTTGACGAGCGCGGATACCGTTGACGTTGAAGGTACTGCCGATTGCACCGTCTACACCTAATACGGTTGCAGGCAACATCATCTCGTCAAAACCTGCATAGATTAAGTGGTTCGGGAATGCTTTGCGTAAACGTTCTAACAGATAGAAATCGCCAGCGGTGAATTTCACACCAATGATTTTTTCATTTTGGAACAGTTCTGCAAATTGTGAAACACCGATATTTACCCCTGTTAAGAATGGGATAGAATAAACAATCATTTTGTTACCTGTTTCACGAATGATGGTTTCGTAGAAGTTTTTGATCTCTGCGAAGCTGAATTTGTAGTAGAACGGTGTTACCGCAGATAAGCTGTCATAGCCTAATTCTGTTGCATATTTACCAAGTTCCACCGCTTCTTTTAAGTTCACGCTACCGACTTGGGCGATTAATGCAATCTCATCTTTCGCTTCGTCTTTTGCAATGCGGAAGATCTCTTTTTTCTCTTCCGTTGAAAGCATAAAGTTTTCACCGGTTGAACCACCTACATACAAACCATCGACTTTCATTTTGTCGATATTGTAGCGAATAATTTGGCGTAAACCTTTTTCGTTGATTGTGCCATCTGCATTAAAAGAAACTAATAATGCACTGAAGATACCTTTTAAATTTTTCATTTTGTCATCCTTTAGTAAGTAAACATGAAGAAGAATTTGTAAAAAACAGAATAAACTGACCGCTTGTATGTTATTTTATCCGCTGCTCTAAAATCACATTGAGTGTTTTTTGTTTCTGCTGAATCGCTTTCTCTGGTTCAGCTTTAACAAGTAAAGCATATATTAAATCAAGTACAAACAGCTGCGTCATTTTTGTACCGATAGAATCGCCTTGCATATGTCCTTGGCGATTCCCATTAATTAAAACATAATCTGAAACTTCCGTAATAGGTGATCTCAAATTATGCGTGATGGCAACGGTGACAGCACCATTATCCTTTGCAATACGTAATGCTTTTGTTGTCTCTTCAGAATAACCTGAGTGGCTAATACCAATAACAACATCTCCTTTTTTAAGCAATGACGCTTGCATATACATAAAGTGATTATTTGCCACCGCTGCCGTTTGCAATCCAATCCGCATAAATTTATGTTGCGCATCCTCAGCGGTAAGTCCAGATGATCCAACACCAAATAAAAAAATACGCTGAGCCTGCCTTAATTCTTGAACAACCTTTTCCAGTTCATCATAATTAAGTAGATTGACTGTTTCGGCTATGACATTACTTAACGTATTTTGCAACTTACTTGCAATTTCTTTTGGTGTATCGGTTTCAGACACATCCGTATCCAGTAATGTACTACTCTCTTTTTCTTGTGTTGCTAATTCAATCGCAAGATCCAATTTAAAATCTGTATAACCTTTAAATCCTAGGGTTCGACAGAAACGAATAAACGTTGCTTCCCCGACATCAAGTTGTGATGCGACTTCGGAAAGTGAACATTGATTGAGCAAATCTGGTTGAGACAAAATAGCATTTGCAATTTTCTTTTCCGTTTTAGTTAAGCTATTTTGTAACGCCCCTATCGTATCAAGAATTTTGCCTCTCGCTGACATATTAGTCTCCTAACATCTCCACTGGAACTTTTACAACAAGTTTTTTCAACAATTTGTTTTCATTGACTGTATTACCTGGTGTATGAGGTTCATAAGGTAAGAAAATAGCAAACATATTTGGTTTTAAAATGACAACATTTTTATGTTCAAGAGTTGGAGTAAGCTGATAGTCATCTTCATCACGGTAATCATCATAAAGTTCAAGATTAGGATAAGCTAGGCTATATTCAATCGCTTCTTCGCCTGAAATTAACAATTGGATATCAATAAATTTACGATGTAATTCTGCTTTTTTTCCTTCAGAAGAGGTGGTTTCAAACTCCATGACATTCATTCGAACACCTTCTTCAAGATCTTGCCAACCAAGAGGTAGATTAACTAAATCAAGAGCTTTTAGTTTTGCACATAATCTCGCAAAAACAGGGGGAAGTGATTCTGCATAATCATCACGTGATAAATCGCCTAGTAACATATAAACCTCCAATATGTTTCACTACACTTCAAATGAAAGAGCTACTCCATAAAAAAACAGATGAAAGAAAATATGCTCCATAGAGTACGCCTTTCTCTTTGTAATAACAAGATAGAAAATGAAAAAATGAGATGTGGATCAAATTTTTCTTATTTGATAAGTCTTCACAAGAGAAAAACGCTCCGAAAAACAGTAAATGATTTCGGAACGTTTTTTATTTTGAGGGGGAAATCGATTAAATTTTCTAGCTAACCACCAGAAAGTTTCACGGTATATCCTTTCTGTTCTAGCATTTGTTTAAGTTGATCGCGGTTATCGCCTTGAATTTCAATAATGCCATCTTTAACTGAACCGCCACAACCTGTTTTGCGTTTTAGTTCTGAAGCTAAAGCAACCAATCCCCTATCGTCTAAATCCACGCCAGTAATGACGCAAACGCCTTTTCCTTTACGTCCACTAGTTTGACGTTGGATGCGAACAATGCCATCACCTTTATGACGTTCTACTTTAGGTTTATCTGGCGTAATTCGACCAACTTCTGTGGAATATACCAAACTCATTTGTAAAATTTCCTTATAAACGTACCGCTTGTTATGCGATAGATTGGTTAATATTTTTTAACACTGCGAGAGGATCTGTCGCTTGCGTAATTGGACGCCCAATCACTAGATAATCCGAGCCTGTATCAATTGCTTGTTTAGGTGTCATGACACGACGCTGATCACCAAAATCACTACCTTCAGGGCGAATACCTGGGGTGACAAGTTTAAAATCTTTTCCACAGTGGGTTCTTAATACTTCAACTTCTTGTGGAGAACAAACAACACCGTCTAAGCCCGCACGTTGGCAAAGATGTGCTAGACGTATCACTTGCTCCATAGGAGAGGCATTAATCCCAATTTGTAATAAATCTAAATCTTCCATACTAGTCAGTACGGTAACCCCAATCAATAATGGTGCATCTTTCCCATAAGGCTCTAAAATTTGTTTTGCGGTTTCCATCATACGTAAACCACCTGAAGCGTGTAAATCAACCATCCACACACCCAAATCTGCAGCAGAACGCACAGCTCTTGCGACAGTATTAGGAATATCGTGATATTTTAAATCTAAAAAGACATCAAATTTCCGATCATGTAACTGTTTCACAAAATTTGTACCTAAAGTAGTAAACATTTCTTTGCCTACTTTTAGACGACATAGAGATGGATCAACTTGATCCACAAAATTTAGCGCTTCTGCTTCAGTTTCATAATCAAGGGCGACAATAATTTTGTTGTCCATTTAGATTCTCCTATTATTAAATCACTTCTGTAATACTTTGTATTGGCTTAATACTTTCCCATGCTCTACAGGATGGGCATTGCCATGCTAAACGATAACTTTGGTAACCACAATTCAAGCAACGATACTGGAAGCCATTTTTAACTCTATCACCAACCATTTTATGAAGTAGTACCAAGCTGTCTTTTCCTCTCCCCTCTTCCGCTTCATTAACTTGATAATAAATAAATCGGTGAAAGGTGATCAAATTTGGGAATTGTCTAACTTGTTGGTATAACTTTGATTGTGCGGCCTCTATACCATCTTTTTGTTCAATAAATTCTGCTAAGGCTAAATCTACACTACTATTATGTTTAGTTTGATTCGCTTTAATTAAAAACAATTCAAAACTTGCTGTATCCGATAAATCAATATAGCACTGTTTTATTTTTGCTAATACTTCACTAATATAATTAGGCTCTTGTACTAAAACAGATTCAAAATGCATTAATGCTTTTTTGACATCCTGTTTACTCAAGAAGAAATCCCCTAATAAAATAGATGCCCTTACACAATCAGGTACATAATTTAGTGCTTTCTCTAGAGATGATAAGAATACTCTTTCATCTTCTAATTTTACTGATTGAGCATATTCGCAGTAGTAGTGAGCTAAAGGGATTTTATCCATATCTGGATCAATCTTAAGCCTTTTCTCTGCCACATTAATGGCTTTTTTCCATTCTTTTGTTTTTTGATAAATTTCGGTTAATTGGCTTAAAGAATTGACTGCAAATTCAGGTTCGTCAAGTAAAGTAATATAGTAGCTTTCTGCTCGGTCATAAAAACCTGCGACCATGAAATCCTTTGCGAGTTGCTGTTTAGCAAGTAACTTTTGTTCAAATGAATAATTAGGATTAGCTTCCAAAGCTTGGTGAATTCGTAATGCTCTATCGACTTCACCTCTAGAACGAAAAAGATTTCCTAGGGTTAATTCTGCTTCAAATTGAGATTCTGTTGAAATCTGATTTTCAGACTCTTGTTTTTGTAACATAGAAAGAAAAAGATCAACGGCTTTTTCTTGTTGATTAGATAAAAGGAAGTTTAAACCCGTGACATAGTCACGGGAAAATTTATTACTAACAGTTTCTTGATCCTTCTTCGCACTTCGTTGACCCATATACCACCCATATAAAGCAGCAACAGGAAGCAAAAGGAACAATAATTCAAGCATTATTCAGCCTTTGGTAGCGACAATTCGCTAATTTGTTGTGCTTGACGCTTCACACGGCGATTTAATGCAATATTTTGTAATTTTACTTTTAAATAGAAAAAGCCTGTAATAAACCATCCAAGGATAAGGCCAAATCCAAATAAAATTGCAACTAAACTAGACAAGCGTAATTCGCTTTTTGCGATAATATAATTAAATGTAATAAGCTGATCATTATTTGCGCCAATAGTAACTGCAACAAGGATAATTGCGAGGACAATTACAACACCAAAAATATATTTCATACAGATATCTCCATATTACATTTGTATTTTATAAAAAAACGACACTAATAGAGTGTCGCTTTGAGAGAATTTAGGCTAAATCAACACGCTCTTTTAGCTCTTTACCAGCTTTAAAATGCGGTACATACTTAGCGTCCAGTTTTACGTTTTCGCCTGTTTTAGGATTACGCCCAACTCGAGGTTGGCGATAATGTAGAGAGAAACTACCAAATCCACGAACTTCAATACGTTCACCTTGTTCTAAGGTTGCCATCATTTGCTCTAAAATCTCTTTGACACCCTCATCAACAGACTTTACAGGAATAGCTGGATATTTGGTTACTAAACTTTCTATTAATTCCGATTTAGTCATAGATTCTCCTTATGCGACAGTGAAGTGGGTATGTTTCCATACCCACTTTTAAAGTAAGCTAATTACTCACCTTTTGCAGCTTTGAAAGCTTCTGCCATTGCACTTGGAATAGCTTCTTCTTGCTTATTCACTTGTGCTAACGCTGCTGATTCTTCAGCTTCGTCTTTTGCACGAACAGAAAGATTTACAATACGTGCTTTACGATCAACACCTGTGTATTTCGCTTCGATTTCGTCACCTACAGAGATAACTGTTGTGATGTCTTCTACACGATCACGTGTTGCTTCTGCAGCACGAACGTAACCTTCTACACCGTCTGCTAATTCAACTTTAACGCCTTTAGCATCAACTTCAACTACTTTGCCTTTCACCACAGCACCTTTTTTCATGCTGTCAACGAAGTTTGTGAATGGATCAGATTCTAATTGTTTGATACCTAAAGAGATACGTTCTTTCACTGCATCAACTTGTAATACAACAGCTTCTACTTCGTCACCTTTTTTATAGTTACGAACAGCTTCTTCGCCAGTCATATTCCAAGAAATATCAGATAAGTGAACTAAACCGTCAATGCCACCTTCTAAACCGATAAAGATACCGAAATCAGTGATTGATTTGATTTTACCTTTTACTTTATCGTTTTTGTTGTGAGTTTCAGCGAAGTGTTCCCATGGGTTTGCTTTACATTGTTTTAAACCTAAAGAAATACGACGACGTTCTTCATCAACTTCAAGTACCATTACTTCAACAACATCGCCAACGTTAACTACTTTAGATGGGTGGATGTTTTTGTTTGTCCAGTCCATTTCTGAAACGTGAACTAAACCTTCAACACCATCTAAAATCTCAACGAAACAGCCATAATCTGTTAAGTTAGTTACTTTACCAGTTAATTTGCTACCCACTGGATGGTTTTGAGCGATTGCAGCCCATGGATCTTGACCTAATTGTTTTAAGCCTAATGATACACGCGTTTTCTCTTTATCGAATTTAAGTACTTTAACAGTAACTTCTTGACCTACTGTAACCACTTCGCTTGGGTGTTTAACACGTTTCCATGCCATATCTGTGATGTGTAATAAACCATCAACACCACCTAAATCAACGAATGCACCGTAGTCTGTTAAGTTCTTAACGATACCTTTAACTTCAGAGCCTTCAACTAAGTTTGCTAATACTTCTTCACGATCCGCTGAGCTTGTTGTTTCGATAACTGCACGACGAGATACAACAACGTTGTTACGTTTTTGGTCTAATTTGATTACTTTAAGTTCTAAAGTTTGACCTTCAAGATTTAAAGAATCACGTACAGGACGAGTATCAACTAATGAACCAGGTAAGAATGCACGAACACCGTTTAGCTCAACAGTGAAGCCACCTTTTACTTTACCGTTTACGAAACCAACAACAGTTGCTTGTTCTTCGAATGCTTTCTCTAACGCAGCCCAAGACTCGTTGCGTTTCGCTTTTTCACGAGAAAGTTTGGTCTCACCGAAACCGTCTTCTACTGCATCAAGAGCAACATCAACAACATCACCAACTTGAACTTCTAATTCGCCTTGCGCATTGAAAAACTCTTCAGCAGGAATTGCTGATTCTGATTTTAAACCAGCATCTACAAATACAAGGCCTTTTTGGATTTTAACCACAGTACCTTTAACAATAGAACCTAAACGGGTTTCTTGACCTTTTAGTGATTCTTCAAATAGTTGAGCAAAAGATTCAGTCATAATTAATCTTCTTAAATAAAATAAAACGTCCACTTAGCATCCATCTAAATGGGGTTAGGGATAACAACTTAACAATCCTTTGTTAAGCAATAAAATTATAATTTTTGAGCAATATAATCCAACGCTTGTTGAATTACTTCCTCAATAGATAAATACGTTGAGTCTAAAATCATCGCATCTTTAGCTGGTACAAGCGGCGCAACAGGACGATTTCTGTCCCGAAAATCACGCTCTTTTATCTCGGCTAAAATCTCGTCAAAGTTAGCATTAAATCCCTTTTCTTGCAACTGTTTTACACGTCTTTTTGTACGTTCTTCTGCACTTGCATCTAAAAAGAACTTAATTTCAGCATCAGGGAAAACAACCGTTCCCATATCACGTCCATCTGCAATGAGTCCTTTGGTGCTACGAAAATCTCTTTGACGTTGTAATAATGCTTCACGCACTTGGGGATAAACGGCAATTTTTGACGCATTCTGCCCTGCTTCTGCGGTACGAATTTGGTCGCCAACATTTTCACCGTCTAAAATAACCTGAATTTCATTATTTTCAGGTACAAATTTTACATCAAGTTTACGTCCCAACTCTGCAAGAGCAAGCTCATTTTCAAAATCAATCCCGTGTTTCACCGCTGCCAAGGCCAAAATGCGATAAATAGCCCCAGAATCCAAAAAATCAAAACCTAATTTATCCGCAAGCGCATGACATAATGTCCCTTTTCCTGCACCGCTTGGACCATCAACAGTAATCACAATATTCTTCATTTTTTTTATCCTATACCTCTGGAAATTCACCTATTGTAACATTAACTTCAACAATATTACCTTGGCGAGATAATTTTACTTTGACCACCGTCCCTGGTTTCATATCAGCAATTAATTCCATCATTTGTGATGGTGACTCAGCTTCTACATTATTAATTTGTAAAATAAGATCCCCAGCTTCTATCCCTGCTTTATCTGCAGGACCGTTTTCTACAACCCCAGTAATAAGTACACCTTTATCACCTACCCCAAGTTGCTTAGCCGAATAAAACAACGAGCTATTAACACCAAAATAACCTCGAATAACCCGTCCATCTTTAATAATCTTATCCATCACTTTATTTGCTAATGAGATGGGAATAGCAAAATTTAACCCTTCTGCTAACTCATCGCTATTTTTTCCAAGGCTTAGCGTATTAATTCCAACAATTTCTCCTGCTGAATTAACAAGTGCTCCTCCAGAATTTCCTTTATTAATTGAGGCATCCGTCTGTATAAAATTCTGTCTTCCCATTTCAGATAACGCATTACGCCCCGTAGCACTAATAATGCCTTGCGTAATACTTTGCCCCAAATTTAGTGGATTCCCAATTGCTAACACGACATCACCAATCTGTGAAATACGTTTATTATTTTGAGGAATAGTAGGTAAGTTTTCTGCTTGTATTTTTAAGACTGCTAAATCCGTTAAAGTATCTGAGCCCACTAATATAGCATTAAAAATAGATCCTGATTGGAGTGCAACGATAATTTGATCTGCATTCTGAATCACATGTTTATTCGTCAATATATAACCTGAGGAGGTCATAATGACGCCAGAGCCTAAATTATTAACTTGAAGTTCATTAGTTGATTTAGCACTTACAGAATCAAATGCTTGATTATAAACATTAACCACTGCAGGAGATGCTATTTTCACTGCATCATGAAAACTAGTAATATCTTTACTCGTTAAAATATCGCTATGTTTATTTATCCAAGGGGCAACATAGAGAATTAAACCCGCACAAAAAAGCCCAAAACCTACCGCTTGTGCAATTTTTTTGACGATCAAATTTGCTCCTTGTTGTTTTGGGGTAGGGACACACTACCTGTATCCACCAACCATGATTTAATAAAAAATTTGAGCGGACACATACAATGTGTCCCTACATTTCATACAAATTTAATTACAAAGACTTCGCTAATTTTTTCAGATAATCTTTAAATTCACCACCGAATTTATCGTGGTTCAAACTGTATTCTACAAAGGCTTCCATATAGCCTAATTTATCACCACAATCGAAAGTTTTTCCTGTCATATGGAAAGCTTCTACATCTTGTTGCTCAATTAACATATCAATCGCATCCGTTAATTGAATTTCATCTCCGACACCAACTGGCGTTTTAGCAAGCAAATCCCAAATTTCGGCAGAGAACACATAACGACCAACAACAGCAAAATTAGATGGTGCTTCTTCAACACTTGGTTTTTCAATGATATTAGCGATCTTGGCTGTACCCGCTGGCTGTAATTCAGCACCTTGGCAATCTACAATACCATAGCTACTTACATTTTCTTTCGCCACAGGTGCCACCATAATTTGACTTTTGCCTGTTTCTGTAAAACGTTGAATCATTGCGGCTAAGTTTTCTGTTTTTTGATCAGCAGTAAAATCTGCTAATAGCACATCAGGCAACACCACTGCAAAAGGTTCATTACCCACCACCGCTCTACCACATAATACGGCGTGACCTAATCCTTTTGCTTGCCCTTGACGAACATGCATCAAGGTCACATCTTTAGGCACAATCGAACGCACCTCATCTAACAACTGACGTTTGACCCGTTTTTCTAACATCGTTTCTAGCTCAAAAGATGTATCAAAATGGTTTTCGATAGCATTCTTAGATGAGTGAGTGACCAATACAATCTCCTTCACACCTGCAGCCACACACTCATTCACAATATATTGAATTAATGGTTTATCTGCAATGGTTAGCATCTCTTTTGGAATTGCTTTTGTTGCAGGGAGCATACGAGTACCAAGACCCGCAACAGGAATAATCACTTTCATAAAAATCCTTAATTAATTTAAATAAAGTAAACCGCCTACGTAATGTAAGCGGTCTGATTTGCACAAAATTTTACAAAAAATTAAATATGATGTTTCAATCTATCTGTTTGTGACATTTGGTTCAAGGCTCAAATTCACATTACTTTAGAGAAATACCTCACTATACAGTTGGGGTTTCTTCTGCTAACGCTTTGATTCTTTGATAAATTTCTTCACGGTGAACCGAAATTTCCTTAGGTGCTTTCACCCCTAATTTAACCTGACTACCACGAATACTTAGGACAGTAATTTCTACATCATCACCGATTAACAAGCTTTCGCCAATCTTACGGGTTAGAATAAGCATAACTATCTCTCCTTTTTAATTTTATCAGAGCAAGCCAAAGTCATTCTAACTTGCTCCTTATAATTAGAGTTTTGCTTGAATCCAATTCGTCGCAACATTGAGGGCTTGGGTTATATTTTCTGGTTGGCTACCGCCTGCCATTGCCATATCGGCTCTACCACCGCCTTTACCGCCAACTTCTTGAGCCATTAACCCAACAAGTTCGCCTGCATTTACTTTGTCTGTAAGATCTTTTGTTACACCTACGATCAAATTAACTTTTTCATCCGCTTGTGTTGCAAAGGCAATCACCGCTGAACCTAGTTGATTTTTCAAGTCATCTACCATCGTTCTTAATGCTTTTGCATCAACGTTTTCTAAACGTTGTACAACCACATTAACTCCGTTGATTTGTTGAGCTTGTTTTGCTAATTCTCCGCCAGCTTGAGCAGCAAGTTTATCTTTGAGCTGTTGTAGCTCTTTTTCTACTTTCTTGCTTTTCTCTTGTAACTGTTGGATTTTCTCAACAAGGCTTGCCGTATCTGCTTTTAATAACTCAGCACTTTGGTTAAGAATTTGTTGTTGCTGATGTAATAAGCCGATTGCATTTTCGCCTGTCACCGCTTCAATACGGCGAACACCAGCGGCAACCGCACCTTCAGATACCACTTTGAATAAGCCAATCTCACCTGTTTGTTTAACGTGAGTACCACCACAAAGTTCTACAGAAAACGCTGTCATATCTACAACGCGAACTCTATCTCCATATTTCTCACCGAAAAGTGCCATCGCACCTTTTTGCTTCGCTGATTCAAGATCCATTACTTCAGTTGTAACTACAATGTTTTCACGAATTTTCGTATTAATAATACGCTCAATCTCTTCTAAGTCAGCTTTTGAAATCGCTTCACCTTGAGAAAAATCAAAACGAAGTGAATTTTCTGACACAAGAGAACCTTTTTGTGCAACGTGATCACCTAACACTTGACGAAGAGCCGAATGTAATAAGTGAGTTGCACTATGGTTTAACGTAATAGCGTGACGACGTGTCGTATTCACTACCGCTTTCACCTTATCACCAACTGATAAAGTGCCTGAAGCTAATTGACCAATATGCCCAAAGACTTGACCATATTTTTGCGTATCATTGACTTCAAAATTGCAAATTTCTGAAGTAATCACACCGCTATCACCCACCTGACCGCCCGACTCTCCATAGAAAGCGGTACGATCTAACACAACGACTGCATTTTCACCCGATTGAATAGCTTCAACCGCTTTACCATTGCTAAATAATGCAACGACAGTCGCTTCACATTCTGTGACTTCATAGCCTTTGAACTCCGTTGAGCCATCAACTTTAATCACATTATTGTAATCTGTACCAAAATTACTGCTTGCTTGCGCTCTTGCACGTTGAGCCTGCATTTCACGCTCAAAGCCAGCTTCATCAATGGTAATGTCACGTTCACGGCAAACATCTGCCGTTAAATCCAGTGGGAAACCGTAAGTATCGTAAAGTTTAAATGCCACTTCACCTGATAATACCTTATTCTCTACTTTGGCTAATGCATCTTCTAATAACGCCAAACCACGCTCAAGGGTACGCGCAAACTGCTCTTCTTCCGCTTTTAACGCTTTCTGAATGTGTGCTTGTTTCTGCGTCAAAATCTCGCCTGCGTGTCCCATTGCTTTTGCAAGGGTTGGCACTAATTGATAGAAGAATGCCGATTTCGCACCAAGAATGTTTCCGTGACGCACCGCACGACGAATAATACGACGTAACACATAACCACGACCTTCATTTGACGGCATCACACCATCCGCAATCAAATACGCACAAGAACGAATATGGTCTGCAATTACGCGTAACGATTTATTGTTTAAATCCGTCACATTTAACAAAGAGGCGATTTCTTTAATTAACACTTGGAAAATATCGATTTCGTAGTTTGAATTAACGTGTTGCAACACCGCACTGATACGCTCTAAACCCATACCCGTATCTACTGACGGCTTAGGTAATTTCTCTAAAGTACCGTCAGCTTGACGGTTAAATTGCATAAAGACCACGTTCCACACCTCGATGAAACGATCGCCATCTTCTTCTGCTGAACCCGGTGGACCGCCCCAAATGTGATCGCCGTGATCGTAGAAGATCTCAGTACAAGGACCACAAGGACCCGTATCGCCCATTTGCCAGAAGTTATCTGACGCATAAGGTGCGCCTTTATTATCACCAATACGCACAATACGCTCTGCAGGCACGCCAATCTCTTTATTCCAAATATCATAGGCTTCATCGTCTGTTTCATAGACGGTCACCCACAATTTCTCTTTTGGTAACGCTAACCACTGCGGTGATGTTAAAAATTCCCACGCAAATGCAATCGCATCGGGTTTAAAATAATCACCAAAACTAAAGTTACCTAACATCTCAAAAAAGGTATGGTGACGAGCGGTATAACCTACATTCTCAAGATCATTATGCTTACCGCCAGCACGCACACAGCGTTGAGAGCTGGTTGCTCTGTTGTAACTACGCTTGTCTAATCCTAAGAACACATCTTTAAACTGGTTCATCCCTGCATTGGTGAAAAGCAAGGTTGGATCATTTTCAGGTACAAGCGAGCTACTTGGCACAATCGTATGCCCTTTGCTTTGGAAAAATTCCAAAAAGGCTTGTCTAATTTCTGAAGTTGTTTTCATTAAAGTCACTCAATGGATATATAAAAAATTGTATATCTATGTTTTTACTAAAGTATATTAGTAATTAACCCCCGTATTCTACACATTTTTTTCAATACGTGTATTTTTTACGAAATAAATTGTGTATTTTGTGTTAAAAATAAACCGCTTGAGTAACTGGAAGCAAATAGCTCAGGCACACAAGCGGTTTTTTAACAACGATTTACCAATCGAATAGCAAGTCTTATTCACTTGAAAGAGGTACGACAAGCATATCCACTGTAATACTATTCATCACTTGACGTGTAGAAGACATAAATTTGCTCCAAAAATCTTGGTGATGCCCCGTAACAAGTAAATCTACTTGATATTTCTCTACTGCTTCTTCAAGTACCTGACTAAAATCACCGCTACCATTTAATCTTTCGGTCACTGGATAATTTATTTTACTTGATAATTCTTCTAATGCTTTCACTGTTTCTTCTGAAACCGAATCCTGAACAGATGACATATTAATATCAATCAAACCGGTGTATAAATCCGAAAAATTCACATCAACATGGATAACGGATAATTTTGCATTACATTTTTCAGCAAGACTCGCCCCTTTACGCAATAACACCAAGCTTTCCTCAGAAAGGTCAACTGCAACTAAGATATGTCTATACATAATAAGCTCCTTGTTATGTAGGTTGTTGAGTTACTCTTTATTTCTGAACAAATACTATCATAGTCTTTATAGATAAAATTTGAACTACTTCTCAAATTTAATAAATTCCTTAAAATTTACTTATCTATTTATTTTATTTGAATATGCACCGTAATTTCTTCCCTATCGTGATACAAATGTTTTGCCTGAATAGCAAATTTCAGCCCTTGTTTCTCTAATAACGAAGAAATCGTCTCTAAACACAGTTGCACTTCTTGATAACGTTTTTTCATCGGCAATTTCAGGTTAAAAATCGTTTCCCGACACCAACCGTTAATCAACCATTTTGCAATTAACTTACTAATTCGCAACGGCTGTTCAACCATATCGCACACCAACCAATCGATCTGCTTACGTTTTGGTGGTTGGAATTTAAAACCATCTTCCGCACAATGCTCAATACGCCCCGTGTCATGTAAACTTGCCGCCATTTTGCCGTGATCGACCGCATAGACAAACAGACCACGCTTGACTAACTGATAGGTCCAGCCCCCCGGGCAAGCCCCTAAATCCACGCCGTACATCTGCTCGGTAAAACGTTTTTTCTCCTCTGCCTGTGGCACAAAAGTCAAAATCGCTTCCTCCAATTTCAATGTCGAACGGCTTGGTGCATCAGCCGGGAATTTCAAACGGGGTATTCCCATAAAAAATGGTGATCGGTTATGGTTATAAGCATATCCCACATAGCACTTGCCCGATCCCACAAACAGAATATGCAAGCTGATACTTTGCTTCGCCGTTTCTTTTGCCTCTAACCAACCCTGTTTTTTCAAGGCACTACGCAACGGCACAGTAAACTTGCGACAAAAAGTCAAAAGTTCTTTGGCTTCATTCGTATCAGGCGTTTCAACAAAAATCTCACTGCTGTTTTTTGGATTTAAGGCTTGATATTGTGCCACAATCGGCGAAATTCGATCCCCTTCGGGTAAATCCTGTAACAACTCGCCGACCACAACCATTTGACGAACAAAAATCAACTGATTAAACGCTAATTCTCTGGCTAATCTATCCGCTTCCCCTGCCTGATAACACTCAAAAATCACATACCCGCTGTTATCTTTGAGATTGGCAAACCCATAAATTCCTAATTGAGCCGCTTTATCACTGATTTCGCCTGCCACTTCCTTTTCAAAACCTGCACGGCAGTATAAAGCTAATTTATTCATGACTTCTGACTTCTCACACTAATATAAACCAACGCCGCCCAGCCCACTAAAAATAGCGTACCGCCAATAGGCGTTGTCCAAACAAAAATTCGGCTTGCCCCTAAGGCTAACGCATATAAACTGCCACTAAACAGCAAAATCCCTAACGCCCAACTACCGCCAATAATGTTAAAGGCTTTGGCTCTGCAAGCGGGCGGATTTTGCGAAACATTTGCAATTTGAAACAAACCTAACGCCATCAATGCTAGCGTATGAAACATTTGATATTGCAAGCCTGTTTCAATCCACGGCAACGCTTTCTGATCTAAAACCTTCTCCAAACCGTGAGCCGCAAAAGCCCCAAAAGCGATACAGAAAAAACCACTTAGGGCTGAAAAAAGAAGAAATTTGTTTTTCATAGCTTTTTTACTAAATTCACAAAATTAATAGGATAGTACCACTATTTGTATTTTTTTTAAAATATCTCACCGCTTGTAAACTTGCCTTAATGTAATTAAGACTCTAAAATGTCCGAAATTTTATTAAATAGACCCCGAGCCTGTTTTCCTAAGTCTAGTGATATGGAAACTGTGCCTGTAATTTGTTGATTACACAGGGAAAGTTGAGAAATTGGCTTTCCTCTCATACTTAGAAAGGTGTCAAAATGCAAATCCCAATTAAAAATGTGGGGAACGAGTCAGCATCAGCGTTGATCGACCGTTTCCAACGACAATACACTTATTTACGGCTGTCGATTACCGATGTCTGTAACTTTCGTTGCAACTATTGTTTGCCCGATGGTTATCGTCCGCCGTCACATAAACAAACCTTTCTCTCTGTCGATGAAATTCAACGTGTTGCTCAAGCCTTTGCCAATTTAGGCACGGAAAAAATCCGTATTACTGGCGGCGAGCCGACCTTACGCAAGGATTTTCTAGAAATCGCTCATCGTATTTCACAAACGGCTGGTATTCGCCAAATTGCATTAACCACCAACGGTTATCGAATGGAACGTGATGTTGAGTTGTGGCAACAAGCTGGTATTACCCATCTAAACGTAAGTGTTGATAGCTTAGACCCACGTCAATTTCATTTGATTACGGGGGAAAATAAGCTGGCGACGGTGTTAAACGGTATTGATCGTGCCTTTGAGATTGGCTATAAAAAAGTCAAAGTGAATGCTGTGTTGATGAAACAATATACTGCTAAAGGCTTGGACGATTTCTTGCGTTGGATTAAAGATCGCCCCATTCAAATGCGGTTTATTGAGTTAATGGAAACCGGCGAAATGGATCACTTTTTCCAGCAACAGCACCTTTCAGGACAATCTATTTTAGAACGATTGACCCAAGAAGGTTGGCAATTACAACCTAAAGCGATGTCTGACGGCCCTGCTAAAGTTCTCGCCCACCCTGATTATCAGGGGGAAATCGGTTTGATTATGCCTTATGAAAAGAATTTCTGTGCCAGTTGCAACCGCTTGAGAGTGTCGGCACTCGGCAAATTACACCTATGTTTGTTCGGCGAAGAAGGGATTGATATTCGGGATTTATTACAATCGGACGAGCAACAATTTCAACTCGAAGCCAGATTAAAATCCGCCCTGCAAGGCAAGCGTGAACACCATTATTTGCATATCGGCGATAGTGGCGTGAGAAATAATTTGGCGTCGATCGGGGGCTAGATGATTGTTACTTTCTTTGCTTGTGCAAAGAAAGTAACCAAAGAAACACACCCTACTTCACCGCTTATCTTCGCTTAGTTTAAATTTGCTTAACGGAACATTTTAAATTCACCAACTTCGTTGGCTCAGAGAAAAATGTTCCGTTAAGCAAATTTAAACACGCTCAGGCGGTTCAGAAGGGGGCAATCCACCGTAACAAGCGGTGAGTTTTAATCAATTTTTTGTAATATTAAGAAAAATGACAATGAACACCTTTACCCATATAAACCAAAACGGCGAAGCCAATATGGTTGATGTTTCCGCCAAACAAGACACCGTGCGAGAAGCTCGTGCGGAAGCCTTTGTGACAATGAACCCTGAAACGTTACAGATGATCATTTCGGGCAACCACCACAAAGGCGATGTTTTTGCGACTGCTCGCATTGCGGGTATTCAAGCAGCAAAAAGAACTTGGGAGCTTATTCCCCTTTGCCACCCACTTCTGCTTTCTAAAGTGGAAGTTCAACTCGAAGCTTTACCTGAAAAAAATCAAGTGCGGATTGAAGCCCTATGCAAATTATCAGGCAAAACAGGCGTAGAAATGGAAGCCTTAACCGCTGCCAGTGTCGCAGCTTTGACGATTTATGATATGTGCAAAGCGGTACAAAAAGATATGGTAATCGAGCAAGTTAGATTGCTCAGTAAAAGCGGTGGCAAATCGGGCGATTTTGTTACTAAATAATAAGGACAATAAATGATTAAAGTACTCTTTTTCGCCCAAACCCGTGAATTAGTGGGCGTAGATAGCTTAGAGGTTGAAGCAACCTTTGCCACTGCGGAGCAACTCCGCCAACACCTATCTGAAACAAATAATAAATGGGCGTTAGCGTTACAAGCAGGGAAATTATTAGTTGCCATCAATCAAACGATTTCTCCTTTGTCTGCTGAAATTAAAGATGGTGATGAAGTCGCATTCTTTCCGCCAGTAACAGGGGGCTAAATGGAACAAACTTTTATTCGGGTTCAACAAGATCCCTTCGATCAAAATGCGATCTACAAATGGCTGAGTGAGCAACACTCTGTCGGTGCGACTACTCTTTTTGTCGGCAAAGTGCGTGAAATGAATTTGGGCGACAGCGTGTCAGGTTTATACTTGGAACACTACCCTGCAATGACTGAAAAAGCCTTGCGAGAAATTGTCGATGAAGCCAGAAGCCGTTGGGAATTGCAACGTGTTGCGGTTATTCACCGTATCGGACAACTTTATACGGGCGATGAAATCGTCTTAGTCGGTGTGAGTTCCGCTCATCGTGGCGATGCCTATCACGCCAATGAATTTATTATGGACTATCTCAAAACCAAAGCTCCATTCTGGAAACGAGAAACCACCGATCACGGCGACCGTTGGATTGAAGGGCGTGAGAGCGATCAACAAGCGGCGGATAAGTGGTAATAAGCGGTTAGATTTTAGGGAAATTTTGCAAATGAATTTATATATCGATCTCCAAATTGCCTCTGAAAATACAGCAGGCTTACCGACGGAAGCTCAATTTCAACACTGGGTGGATAAAGCGTTAGCAATGGAAGCGAAAACGGCTGATTACCCTGAAACGGAAATCACTATTCGTATTGTCGATGAAGCAGAAAGCCACGAGTTAAATTTAACCTACCGTGGCAAAGACAAACCGACTAACGTACTCTCTTTCCCGTTTGAAGTCCCTGAAGGCATTGAATTACCTCTGTTAGGCGATTTGATTATCTGCCGTCAAGTGGTGGAAAAAGAAGCGGTTGAACAAGAAAAACCGCTCGAAGCTCACTGGGCGCATCTGGCAATTCACGGCACATTGCATTTGCTTGGCTACGACCATCTCACCGATGAAGAAGCGGAAGAAATGGAAAGTCTGGAAACAGAAATTATGCAGTCGCTAGGGTTTGAAGACCCTTATATTACAGAAAAAATGATAGGAGAATAATGATGCCTTTTCTAATTGGTTTAAGTGTACTTATTGCGATTTATTTTTCTATCCACGTTTATCGAACCGGGCGAGAATACTACTGGATTGGTTTAATGCTTGGTGCACCATTTTTAGGCAGTTTGATTTATTTTCTCGCAGTTTATTTACCTGAAATGCGTGAAAGTCGTTTAGGCTATCAAGTGGAATCAAAATTACGCAAGGCTCTGAATCCACATAAAGCGCTACAGGATGCTGAAAAAGCATATAAAGCGACTCCAACCGTTCAAAACCAACTTCTACTTGCTAAAGCATTAGTAGATAGTGAGAGAGCAATAGAAGCGATCCCTTTATATGAAAGCATATTAGCTCAACCGCTATATCAACAAGATAAAAACATTAACCTTCACTTTGCTTTTACCCTATTTGAAACAAAACAATTTGAACGTTCAAAAGAAATACTGGAACAACAAGGGTTAATTCATATACAAGAAAATGAAGAAAGCTTACTTCTATATACAAAAAATCTTATTTTCTTAAATGAGAAGCAACAAGCAGTAAAGAATTTTGAATTACTCTTCCAACAAAACCCAAGCCTTGAAGCTCAAATTTGCTATGTTGAAGCATTAATTCATTGGAACGAAATAGACAAAGCACGCCAAACCTTGGAGCAAATTGAAGAACACATTAATTTACTCCCAAAACATACTAAACGTTTAAATGCCCAGTGGATTACACAAGTAAACAAACTTCGCCAGCAATTAAAATAATATGCGTCAACTTGTTGTTACATCCCAGTTATGTTTAGGCACTGAAAAAGTGCCTTATTTAGCTTATCAAAAATTAGATTTTCATTCGCCTTCACAATCAATTATTCTGTTTTCCAATGCCAAAACCTTACTCGGTCAGGAGTTTCCCTATGCATTTTATGATATGCGAGCGGAAGGCGGAGTTTGCCTTAATCTTGACGCATTGGCGATTGTGGCAGGTACGATTCAAGATGGTGGCACGCTCTATTTGGTCTGTCCTGAATGGGATAATTTAGAACAACAAGTTGATTTTGATGCGTTACGTTGGAACGCTCAACAGCCAATTGCTACGCCGAATTTTTATCATTATTTTAAAGCATTAGTAGAACAATTTGGATTTATACGGACACGAAGCGTCGTGTCCCTACAAGTGAATCGAAGTAGCTTTCGAGATAACACGCTTGGTGTACTCACTCCAGATCAGCAAAATATCTTCGATAACTTACCGCTTGATCCTGCCGATATTCATCTTATTCTCGCCCCTCGTGGTCGTGGAAAATCGACATTATCGGGCAAGCTCGCAGAAAAGCTATCCCAACAATATACGGTATCCATTACCGCCCGTAGCCATTCAGCCTTACCAAATTTTTGGAAAGGGATTGAAAGCGATAAAGTGCAATTCTTTGCCCCTGATCGTTTAATTCAGATGATCGAACAGCAAAATATCTCGCCAAATCAATGGCTGTTTATCGATGAAGCCGCGAGTTTGCCTTTGCCGATGTTACAACGGTTTTGTGCCTATTTTGATAAAGTGGTGCTAACCACGACAACTCAAAATTATGAAGGTACTGGGCGTGGTTTTTGCTTGAAGTTTTTACCGACATTAAGCCGCTCTACAAAACAGTGGACATTGAGCCAACCATTGAGATGGGGGGAGAATGATCCGTTGGAAGCCTTTATTAATCAATTACTACTGTTGGAGGATAAAATCCCCCCCTCAGCCTTTGGCAGCTCCCCGCGCAAGCAGGGGGAGCGAAGTTTAGTTCAATATATTAATTTCTATCACCTACTCGCTCAAGCCCATTACAAAACAACGCCAACGGATTTACGCCGTCTGTTTGATGCCCCTGATCAGTACTATTTTTATCTTGAAGAGCAAGAAAGACTGATTGCAGGTTGCTGGGCAGTCAATGAAGGGGGATTAGATGAGGAACTCACTCAAGCGATTTGGCGTGGCGAACGCCGTCCTCAAGGAAATTTGGTGGCTCAATATCTCTGTTTTCAAGGTAATTTGCCTGATGCCTGCCGTTTAAAATCGGTGCGAATTTCACGTATTGCGGTACTGCCTGAATATCAGAAGCAAGGCTATGGCAAGCGGTTAGTTTTGCAAAATATTTTGCAAATCGCACCGCTTGTCGATTTTGTTTCCGTCAGTTTTGGAATGACTGAAACACTTCTACGCTTTTGGCAGTCTTGCGGGTTCGAACTGGTGCAAATCACGCCGACAGCCGAAGCCAGCAGTGGCTACCAAAGTGCTATGATGCTCTATCCAATTTCCGAACAAGGTAAATATTTCGTTCAAAAAGCACAAAAACAATTTGAAAGAGATTATCCCTTATTGCACGGTCATGACGGAGATATGACTCTTGATGAGCAAGATCGACAAAATCTTGAGGGTTTTGCTTATGGGCAAAGAACCTTTCTTGCTTGTTATGCCAGTCTAAAACGCCTTTTTAATCAATATCCAAAAGAACTTCATTTACTCGAAAGTGCTTTTTCTCCACCTTATGGCGAACTTCCTCCAAATTATAAAGTGTGGATACAACAAGTGCGTCAAACTGTTCAAAAGTTAAACTTATCTCAAGTTATGCAAAGTAATCGTTTCTGATTTTGTGAGTGTGATCACATTCTTTTTACTTTTTTTGGAGTAAAATTTCAGCCAGTTACTCTAAAGGTGACAATTTAAACTTAATCCAAAAAAATCCAATAGGAGCTGATTATGAAAAAAACAGTACTAAGCGCAGTTGCATTAGCAGTCGGTTTAGGCGCAATTGCATCAACAGCACAAGCGGCAGATCGCATTGGTGTAACAATCTATAAATATGATGACAACTTCATGTCATTAATGCGCCAAGAGATTGAAAAAGAAGCAAAAGCGGTAGGTGGTGTTGATTTATTAATGAATGACTCACAAAACGCACAATCCATCCAAAATGACCAAGTAGATGTATTGATTTCAAAAGGTGTTAAAGCATTAGCAATCAACCTTGTTGACCCTTCAGCAGCTCCAACCATTATTGGTAAAGCCAAACCTGAAGGCATTCCAGTAGTATTCTTCAACAAAGACCCAGGTGATAAAGCAATTGCTAGCTATGATAAAGCGTACTATGTTGGTACTAACCCGCAAGAATCAGGCGTAATTCAAGGTGAATTAATTGCGAAACACTGGAAAGCAAACCCAGCGTATGACTTAAACAAAGACGGTAAAATCCAATACGTTATGTTAAAAGGTGAACCAGGTCACCCAGATGCTGAAGCACGTACTAAATACTCTGTTGAGCAATTAAATAAATTAGGTATCCAAACCGAAGAACTCTTTGTAGATACTGGTATGTGGGATGCTGCATTAGCTAAAGATAAAGTGGATGCGTGGTTATCTAGTGCTAAAGCAGGTAGCATTGAAGTCGTGATTGCAAATAACGATGGTATGGCAATGGGTGCATTAGAAGCAGCAAAAGCACACGGTAAAAAATTACCGATCTTTGGTGTGGATGCATTACCTGAAGTACTTCAATTAATCAGCAAAGGTGAAATTGCAGGTACAGTGTTAAATGACGGCGTAAACCAAGGTAAAGCGGTTGTTCATTTAGCGAAAAACTTAGCTGCAGAAAAAGCGCCAACTGAAGGCACCAAATGGGAATTAAAAGATAAAGTGATCCGTGTTCCTTATGTGGGCGTAGATAAAGATAATCTTTCTGAATTCTTAAAATAATTTAATGTTGTAGTTTGGGGGAGGGGAAACCTCCCCTATTTTGTGAGGTTGGATATGACAGAACATGCTCCGCAAAACAGCGAAATTCTTCTAACGATGAAGAATGTCAGTAAAACCTTTCCTGGTGTAAAAGCATTAGATAACGCAAATTTAACCGTTCGCTCTCACTCTGTTCATGCCTTAATGGGTGAAAATGGTGCGGGTAAATCAACGTTACTGAAATGTTTATTTGGTATTTATGCCAAAGATGAAGGTGAAATTCTTTTCCTTGGTAAACCTGTTAATTTTAAGACCTCTAAAGAAGCCTTAGAGAATGGAATTTCAATGGTTCACCAAGAGCTTAATCTTGTTCGTCAACGTAATGTAATGGACAACTTGTGGCTCGGTCGCTATCCACTTAAAGGATTTTTTGTGGATCATTCAAAAATGTATCGCGATACAAAAGAAATTTTTGATGAACTGGATATCAATATTGATCCTAAAGAAAAAGTAGCAAACCTCTCTGTATCACAGATGCAGATGATTGAAATTGCTAAAGCGTTCTCTTATAACGCTAAAATTGTGATCATGGATGAGCCAACCTCTTCTCTCTCGGAAAAAGAAGTTGAACATTTATTTAAAATTATTGAAAAACTGAAAAATCGAGGTTGTGGCATCATTTATATTTCTCACAAAATGGACGAAATTTTCAAAATTTGTGATGAAATTACCATTCTTCGTGACGGTAAATGGATCAATACCGTACCAGTAAAAGAAACCACCATGGATGCCATTGTAGCAATGATGGTAGGGCGTGAATTAACTCAGCGTTTCCCGCCAAAAATTAATACGCCAAAAGAGGTTATCCTTCAGGTAGAACATTTAACTGCGAAAAACCAGCCATCTATTCAAGATATTAATTTTGAATTGCGTAAAGGTGAAATTTTAGGAATCGCAGGCTTAGTCGGCGCTAAACGTACAGATATTGTCGAAACTATTTTCGGTGTGCGTGAGCGTAAAGAAGGTTCGGTGAAGCTACATGGAAAAGAAATGGCAAATCGCACCGCTTTAGAAGCAATTAATAACGGTTTTGCCCTTGTGACAGAAGAACGCCGTTCAACAGGGATCTATGCGAACTTAAGTATTGAATTTAACTCGCTAATTTCAAACATGAAGTCTTACCTGGGTTCATTTGGGTTGCTTAGTAGTGCCAAGATGAAAAGCGATACGCAATGGGTGATCGATTCTATGAATGTGAAAACGCCATCCCATAAAACGAATATCGGATCGTTATCAGGTGGTAACCAACAGAAAGTGGTTATCGGACGTTGGCTATTAACGCAACCTGAGATTTTGATGCTGGATGAACCGACTCGTGGTATCGATATCGGTGCAAAATACGAAATTTATCAGCTGATTATGCAACTGGCTCAAAAAGATAAAGGCATTATTATGATTTCATCAGAAATGCCTGAATTGCTAGGGGTGACAGACCGAATTCTCGTGATGAGTAACGGTAAAGTCGCTGGTATTGTCGACACGGCAAAAACCTCTCAAGAAGAAATTTTACAGCTCGCTGCAAAATATTTATAACAGGAAGGATGTGAATTATGTCTAGTCTCACTCAAACAAAATCCTTAGATTTTCTTAAACAAAATGCGATTTATTTCGTATTATTAGTGCTTTTAATCATTATTATTGCTCAAGATCCAAGTTTCTTAAGTTTACGTAACTTCAGTAACATCTTAACCCAATCTTCTGTGCGTTTAATTATCGCATTAGGGGTGGCAGGTCTACTTGTTTCACAAGGTACAGACTTATCTGCTGGTCGCCAAGTAGGTTTAGCCGCTGTAGTCGCAGCAACCATGCTACAAGCCATGGATAATATGAACCGCGTATTCCCAGATCTCGGTGAAATTCCAATCCCTGTGGTCATTTTAACCGTGTGTGCTATCGGTGCGGTTATCGGTTTAGTCAATGGTTTAGTGATTGCTTATCTCAACGTAACGCCATTTATCGCGACAATGGGGACAATGATCATCGTTTATGGTATCAACTCCCTTTACTATGATGCCGTAGGTTCATCACCAATCGCAGGCTTTAATGACAGTTTCTCCACTTTCGCACAAGGCTTCTTCCAATTTGGTAGCTTTAGATTGTCTTACATTACTATCTATGCCGCGATTGCTTCTATCCTTGTTTGGATTATGTGGAACAAAACCCGCTTTGGTAAAAATATCTTCGCTATCGGCGGTAACCCGGAAGCGGCAAAAGTATCAGGGGTAAACGTCGCGCGTAACTTAGTGGTTATCTATATGATAGCGGGTATTTTCTACGCCTTCGGTGGTATGTTAGAAGCTGGCCGTATCGGTAGTGCAACCAACAACTTAGGCTTTATGTATGAGTTAGATGCGATTGCTGCTTGCGTAGTCGGTGGTGTATCTTTCGCTGGTGGTGTGGGTACGGTAATCGGCGTGGTGACAGGGGTATTAATCTTCACCGTTATCAACTACGGCTTAACCTATATCGGTGTAAACCCATACTGGCAGTACATCATCAAAGGTAGCATTATCATCTTTGCTGTTGCGATTGACTCGCTCAAATATGCGAAGAAAAAATAATCTCTTTCGAGTATAAAAATCCCCCTAGGTTGATGCCTAGGGGGATTTTTTTAATGCGCTTCGTCCCAGTTACTCCCAACCCCAACTTCCGCAATTAATGGCACTTTAAGCTTAATCGCTTTTTCCATTTCGGCTTTAATCAGTTGAGTGTAATGCTCTACTCTGTCGGCTTTGACTTCAAAGACTAATTCATCGTGTACTTGCATAATCATTGCAATATCTTCGCAATTTCGCACCGCTTGATCGATCCCGATCATTGCTACTTTGATAATATCTGCCGCCGTACCTTGCATTGGGGCATTGATGGCAACACGTTCTGCCGCTTTGCGTCGCATTTGGTTGCTTGAGTTAATTTCAGGCAAATATAAGCGACGACCAAATAGGGTTTCAACATAGCCTTTTTCAGCGGCTTTTTCACGAATGTCTAACATAAACTGTTGCACCGCCGGATAACGTTGGAAGTAAAGTTCCATATATTTTTTCGCATCGGTACGAGAAATGCCAAGTTGATTTGCCAAACCAAATTCAGACATTCCGTAAATCAAGCCGAAGTTAATCGCCTTGGCACTACGGCGTTGTTCACTGGTCACCGCATCCAACGGCACGTCAAAAATTTCCGCCGCCGTAGAACGGTGAATGTCTTTACCTTCGGCAAAGGCTTTGATCATATTAGCATCATTAGCAAGATGAGCCATTATGCGTAACTCAATTTGCGAATAGTCCGCCGCCAAAATCACATAACCATCACGGGCAATAAAGGCTTGACGGATACGTCTTCCCTGTTCGTTGCGGATAGGAATGTTTTGTAAATTCGGATCGCTTGATGAAAGTCGCCCCGTTGCCGTCACCGCTTGATGATATGACGTATGCACTCGCCCTGTTTGTGCGTTAATCATCTGTGGAAGTTTATCGGTGTAGGTCGATTTCAATTTGCTCAAGCCACGATGTTCCATCAACAGCACTGGCACTTGGTGTCCCATTTGAGCCAGTTCTTCCAACACTTCTTCGTTCGTTGATGGTGCACCTTTCGGGGTTTTCTTCAAAATCGGTAAGCCGAGTTTGTTAAATAAAATCTCTTGCAGTTGTTTGGTAGAAGCAAGGTTAAACACTTCGCCAGCTTCTTGATGTACAAGGGTTTCAAGCTCTTTCAAACGCTGTTCAATCTCTACCGAATGTGCCAACAGTTTGGCAGGATCGATTAATACACCGTTTCGTTCCACACGGGAAAGCACGCTCACCAACGGTATTTCTATCTGTTCAAACAGTTTCACCAATTCAGGCGTTTTTTGCAGTTCAGACCATAAGAGTTGGTGCAATTTCATTGTAATTTCGGCATCTTCCCCGGCATATTCTGTCGCTTTATCCAGTTCAATTTGATCGAAGGTGAGCTGATTTTTGCCCTTGCCTGCCAATTCTTCAAAAGGAATCGTTTGATGTCCCAAATAACGCTCTGCCAAATCGTCCATATTGTGACGCCCGGTACTGTCTAAGGTGTAAGATTGCAACATTGTATCAAAGGCAACCCCTTGTAGCTCAATGCCGTTGCGTGCAAAAATCGTTAAATCGTATTTGATATTCTGCCCGATTTTGCGGATATTTGGGTTCTCTAAAATTGGTTTTAGCTGTGCTAAACAGTCCGCTTTGTTCAACTGGTTAGGCAGTAATGCTTCGATTTCATCGAGTTCCGCTTCACTTTCACCAAATAGATCCACTTGGCTCGGCTGTGCAATTTTGCCTTTGTGTGCTAACGGAATGTAGCACGCTTCGCCATTTTCTAAGCCAAATGAAATTCCGACTAAATTCGCTTGCATTGCATCTAAATTATCCGTTTCGGTATCCACCGCCACAAGCTGTGCCATTTGCAATTTTGCCAACCATTTGGTAAACAGCTCAGGGCTGTTCACGCAATCGTAAGCGGTGCGATCTATCTCGACTTTTGCAAAAGGTGCAGATTTTTGTTCAGCACTGACCGCTTGTGTGGCTTGATAATTGTTCGGGATTTTCTCTGCTGACGTTTGTGTCACTGGGTTAGCATCATTCATCACTTCGTTCAGCCAGCGTTTAAATTCATAACGACCAAACAGTTCCACCAGTTGATCTCGCTGTTGGGGTTGAGTAAGAAGCTGATCGTAGGTGACATCAAGGGCAACATCGGTTTTGATTGTCGCTAATAGATAAGAGAGATCCGCCGTTTCTTTTTCTGCTTCCAGTTTTGGGGCAAAGTTTTTTGCCCCACGAAATGATAACTCTGCGACTTTGTCTAAATTTGCATAAATCGTTTGCATTGAGCCAATGCCTTGCAACAACGCAATCGCCGTTTTCTCGCCCACACCTTTTACCCCAGGGATATTATCGGACGAGTCGCCCAATAAGGCTAAATAGTCGATAATCAACTCAGGCGGAATACCATATTTTTCAATCACGCCTTCACGATCTAACAAGGTATTGTTCATCGTATTAATCAGCATAATATGATCGTTCACCAGTTGAGCCATATCTTTATCACCCGTACTGATTAAAACGTGCTTACCAGCTTGTGAAGCCTGCACCGCAAGCGTGCCAATCACATCATCAGCTTCCACCCCTTCAATCGACAACAGCGGAATACCCAATGCCTTAATCATTGCGTGCAAAGGTTGGATCTGCGAACGAAGCTCATCGGGCATCGGCGGACGGTGGGACTTATACTGTTCAAACAGCTCATCACGGAAAGTTTTCCCTTTCGCATCAAAGACGACAGCAATATGGCTTGGCTCAACCTGTGCAATCAGGCTTTTTAACATATTCAGCACGCCATACATCGCCCCCGTTGGCTCACCTTGTTTATTAGTTAAAGGGGGAAATGCGTGGAATGCACGATATAAATAGGACGAACCGTCCACTAAAACGAGCGGATTTTGTGCGATTGTTGCCATTTGAACTCTCTTTGATCTAAATAATTTGGGCTATTATAGCGAAAGTGGGGGGATTAAAGAAAAGGTTTGTTTATAAGAAAAAAGAATAAAGACGGGCAAATCCCGTCTATTATTTTATTTAGGTTTATGCTTATTAGGATCGTAAGTTTTGGTTTTATAAGTTCCGTACATCATTAACAATCCCACAATAAATAAGAATATGAGTAATTCGATAGGCATTAGAACTCCTCCTCTTTAGTCGTTAAACGAGCGATATAAAGAATTACTGACAAATTTTTCCAAACTCATCAAAATAAGTCGGGAAGGTTTTTGCCGTACATTTTGGATCTAAAATCGTCACTGGGGTATTTGATAATGCCACTAATGAAAAGCACATCGCCATACGGTGATCGTTATAGGTTTCAATTTCAGCGTGCTGGAATTTATCTAATGCAAGCGGTTGGATTCGGATAAAATCTTCCCCTTCTTCCACTTCTGCACCGACTTTGCGTAATTCTGTTGCCATTGCGGTTAAGCGGTCAGTTTCTTTCACTCGCCAGTTATAGATATTGCGAATTACCGTTTCACCTTCAGCAAACAATGCGGTTGTTGCGATGGTCATAGCTGCGTCTGGAATATGATTCATATCCATATCAATCCCTTGGAGTTCGCCCTGCTCTGCTTGAATAAAATCGTCACCCCAAGTGATTTTTGCTCCCATTTTTTCAAGCACATCGGCAAACAAGCGGTCACCTTGAATGGAATTTTTACCAATCCCAGTCACTTTCACTTTTCCTTTAATCGCACCTGCTGCAAGGAAATAGGACGCGGAAGATGCGTCACCTTCCACTAAATATTTTTGTGGTGAAAAATATTGCTGATTGCCTTTAACAAAGAAAGTTTGGTAATTATTGTGAGATACGGTTACACCAAAATCCTTCATCATTGCAAGGGTAATATCAATATAAGGTTTAGAGACTAAATCGCCGATAATTTCAATTTCCATATCGCCCGAAGCAAGTGGGGCTGTCATTAATAATGCAGTTAAAAAC
The DNA here is from genome assembly GCF_901764975.1 of Actinobacillus indolicus. GTDB lineage: Bacteria > Pseudomonadota > Gammaproteobacteria > Enterobacterales > Pasteurellaceae > Glaesserella > Glaesserella indolica_B. The sequence goes on from NZ_CABFKH010000002.1 coordinate 136,790, forward strand.
TGTGAAGAAATAGAGCCGTCAATTTGAATTTTACCGCCTTGAATCCCTGTATTACGAATCGCAATCGGTGGATAACCTTCATTTTCAAGATATTGAACGGAAGCACCCGCTTGACGCAATGCGTCCACAAGGTGTTTGATCGGGCGCTCTTTCATGCGGGGTTCGCCCGTTAAAATCACTTCCGCTTCTTCTGTACCTTTCAAGCAAAGTGCCGCAGTCAGTGGGCGCATTGCCGTGCCTGCATTGCCTAAAAAGAGTGACAACCCATTCTGCCAATGAAATGCACCGCCTACACCTTCTACGGTACAAATTGTTTTATCGTCTGAAAGTTGATAATTCACACCTAACGCTTTTAACGCATTTAACATATGGCGAATATCGTCACTGTCTAATAAATTCGTGACCTGTGTTGTACCTTTAGCAAGTGCTGCTAATAATAAAGCTCGGTTGGATAAGCTTTTTGAGCCAGGAAGATTGATTTCGCCTTCTACATGGGCGATCGGTTGTAATGTGAGTTTTTCCATGTTGTGTTCCGAAAATGGTAAAAAATTGGCGGAATCTAACCGCTTGTAATGAAATAGCATAATGTGGAAATTAGTTTAACGGCTCAAGGCAAAATTACAATCTATTTCTCTTGTTTTTGCCGAAAACCTTTTTTACCAAACACAACAATGAATATAAATTCACTATTTGTGCATAATTATCTAAAAATAAACTTGCATTTCGCCCAGTTTATGCATAGACTGACAAAAATTGATTTTAGGAGATAGTATGGCTAAACATAAAATTTTTGTCGATGGTGCAGTAGGTACAACGGGGCTACGCATTCATGAACGTTTATCAACGCAATCCGATATTGAACTCTTGGCATTACCTGAACATCAGCGAAAAGATCTTTCTGCACGTTTAGCCATGGTAGCGCAAGCGGATCTGACCTTACTCTGTTTGCCTGATGATGCAGCCAAAGAAATTGTGGCTCTTGCACCTAAAGAAAGCAAAATTTGTGATACATCCACAGCACATCGTACTCAATCTGATTGGATCTATGGTTTTGCCGAACTCTCTCATCAAGCTGAAAAAATTGCCCAATCCAACCGAGTCGCTGTGCCAGGTTGTCATGCAACAGGCTTTATTGCCCTTGTGAGACCGTTAATTGAGAAAGGTGCATTATCTGCGGACTATCCATTAATTTGCCACTCTTTAACGGGCTATTCAGGCGGTGGAAAGTCGATGATTGCAGAATACCAAGAGGATACAAGATCCGTTGAATTTGATGCTCCAAGAATGTATGGCTTAAACCTTAACCATAAGCATCTCCCAGAAATGATGGCTATGACGGGCAGTTCAACTGCGCCGATTTTTACCCCTGTGGTTGCTGATTATTATAGTGGTATGCTAGTGACTGTCCCATTGCCTTTATCCGCGTTAAATGCAGGATATATATCGGGTGAAAAAATCGCCACATTATTAAGTGATTATTATCAAGGCAAAAAACTGGTGAGTGTACATCATCTTAATAGTATGCCAACACCAATGATGGCGGCAAATCAACTATCAGGTAAAGATAATCTTGAGATTTTTGTCTATGCCAATGCAAACCAATTAGTCCTTATGGCACTGTTTGATAACTTAGGAAAAGGCTCATCAGGGGCAGCCGTACAATGTATGAACATTATGCTTGGACGTGATGAAACCGCAGGCTTAACAATTTAAAAAATTCAAAATATAAAGGAATAACAATATGCAACAATCACAGGTGAATTTACTCGCCGACATCATGGCAAGTGCCTATCCTTATATCAAAAAATATCAAGACAAAATCATTGTGGTCAAATACGGTGGCAATGCAATGATTAATGAGGAACTTAAACTGGCTGTCATGCAAGATTTATTACTCTTAAATCAAATGGGAATTAAGGTTGTGCTAGTCCATGGTGGTGGGCCTGAAATTTCTCAAGGGCTAAAACTGATTGGTAAAGAAAGCAAATTTATCAATGGGTTACGAATCACAGATAAAGAAAGCATGGATATTGTTCTACAAATGCTCGCTGGGAAGGTCAATAAAAGCCTAGTTGCTCTATTAAAAGGCAAAGGCATCGGCTTATGTGGGATCGATGGACAAATGCTACTCTGTGAGCCAATCAATGAAGAATTGGGTTACGTGGGGGCTGTGAAAGCGGTCAATACAACTTTACTTGATTTTGCGTTACAGTCTGGATTTATCCCTGTTATCTCGACAGTAGGCGTTGATGAACAAGGCGCGGCTTACAATGTCAATGCAGATACTGCGGCAAGTAAAATTGCGATTGCACTCGGTGCAGAAAAATTAATCAATATGACCGATATTGTAGGCGTACTCAAAGATCGCTTTGATGACACCACATTAATTCCCCAAATCGAAATGTCTGAAGTCGATAGTCTTATCAATCAAGGGATTATCACCGACGGCATGATCCCTAAGATCGCATGTTGCATTGACTGTATGCGTGAAGGGGTAAAATCAGCTGCGATTATTGATGGCAGAGTTCCCCATGCTTTACTGATCGACACCTTCACTACCCAAGGTAATGGCACACTTTTTTATAAAAAGGATTAAGCATGAATAGCCAACAAATTAAAACTTTAGATCATCAACATATCGCTCAAACTTATGGGCGTTTTGATCTCGCCCTTTCCCATGGAAAAGGCTGTCTTGTATGGGATTTTGAAGGAAGGCAATACCTTGATTTTACCAGTGGCATCGGAACAAATAGTCTCGGCTGGGCAGAAGAAAGCTGGGTGTCTGCCGTCGTTAGTCAAGCCAGTAAACTACAACACGTTTCCAACCTTTTCTATACTGAACCTGCTGCAAAATTATCAGAAAAACTGACCGCTTGTTCGGGGCTAAAACGAGTATTTTTCTGTAATAGTGGCGCTGAAGCAAATGAAGGGGCAATTAAAGCTGCGCGTAAGTATAGCTTTGATAAGTACGGCAAAGGGCGTTCAACCATTATTAGCTTACAAAACTCATTTCATGGCAGAACGATTTCTACCCTTTCAGCCACAGGACAAGATACCTTCCATCAGTTTTTCTTTCCGTTTACCGAAGGCTTTGAACATCTTCCTGCCAATGATATTTCAGCCCTTAAAACCCGCTTAGCGCAAGGGGATGTTTGTGGTGTGATGATTGAGATTGTACAAGGTGAAGGGGGTATTTTTACCTTAGAAGAAGAGTACCTTGCCACATTACAACAACTCTGTGCATCACAAGATATTTTATTGATGATTGATGAAGTTCAAACAGGAATTGGAAGAACAGGAAAATTCCTTGCATATCAACATTTTAATCTACAACCAGATCTCGTGACATTAGCCAAAGGCTTAGGGGGTGGTTTACCGATTGGCGCTATCCTATTTGGCGAAAAATGCCAAAACACCTTTGGTAAAAGCGATCATGGTTCAACCTATGGCGGAAATCCCGTTTGTTGTGCCGCTGCAAATGCGGTACTCGATCAACTTACCCCGACATTTTTAGCGGATGTTAAAGCCAAAGGCGATAAACTCCGCGCTGCGCTACTTACTCTCCCTAAAGTAAAAAGCGTCAGCGGATTAGGATTAATGCTCGGCATTGAGTTTGAAGAAGGCATAAAAGCGACAGATGTCGTCAATCAAGGTATCCAAAAAGGTTTATTGACACTCACCGCAAAACATAAACTCCGTTTATTACCACCGCTGATCATTAGTCATGAACAGATTGATGAAGGAATAAGAATTTTGTCAGAAGTTCTTTCAGAATACTAATTTCTAATTTTCTGTAAATGCGAGTTTCTGATCTGCACCCCAAAGTGGACTACACTGCCAATTTTTGGGTGCAGATTTTTTATGACTAAATAACCCAATATTTCAAACAATAAGTCATCAAATTTTATCTTCATTATAATAATGAGTCTACCAGTGAAATAAAAAGGACTGAGTCCTACGTAATATAGAATTCAGTCCAAGAATTAAATAAGTCTAACTTTTGTGGATGAATATTGTGGCAACTTTGCCATTATTTCTTACGCTCTACCCACTTGCCATCAAGGTAATCGACAATCCATTTGGTTGCCTTGCCGTTTTTCTCAGAAGTCACATACTGACGCTTTTCTTTACGGCTAAAGCGGATAATGGCTTCATTGCCTTCAGGGTCTTGTTGTGGTGCGTCTGCAAGGTATTGTAATTTTTCAGGCAAACGATCACGGTATAACGCTAACTCTGCCACTTTCGGGGCGCGTGTTTCACGGGATTTCGGGAAGTTGTGAGCTGACATAAACACACCGCTTGCCCCATCTCGTAGCACAAAATAAGCGTCCGATTTTTCGCATTTTAACTCAGGGAATGCCACAGGTTCTTCTCGTGGTGGTGCGACTTCGCCGTTTTTGAGAATTTTGCGGGTATTGTCGCAGTTGGTACAGCCCATATATTTGCCGAAGCGTCCAAGTTTTAAGTGCATATCCGCACCGCATTTGTCACATTCGACAATCGGGCCGTCATAACCTTTGATTTTGAAAGAACCTTCTTCAATCACATAGCCGTCGCAGTTCGGGTTATTACCGCAAATGTGAATTTTACGTTGTGGATCGATCACATAGCTGTCCATTGCCGTATCACATTTCGGGCAACGTTTACGTTTCATTAAGGCATTGGTTTCCGAATCTTCGTCTAACACGTTCAGCAATTCCGCTTCCGGAATTAAGTTGATCGTGGTTTTGCAACGCTCTTTTGGCGGTAACGCATAGCCTGTACAGCCTAAGAACACGCCGGTACTTGCGGTGCGGATCGCCATTTGGCGTTGGCAAGTCGGGCAGTGAATGTCTGTTGCCACTAGATTATTCGGACGCATTCCGCCTTCCAGTTCATCAAGCTCTGCGGTGGTTAATTTTTCCGAGAAATCGGCAAAGAAGCGGTTTAATTCGACTTTCCAGTTGCTATTGCCCGACGCAATTTGGTCAAGGGTATCTTCCATATTTGCCGTAAAATCGTAATTCATTAAATCGCTAAAGGCTTCATTTAAGCGATCTGTCACGATCTCGCCCATTTTCTCTGCATAGAAACGGCGGTTTTCTACTCGCACATAGCCACGCTCTTGAATGGTCGAAATAATGGCAGCATAGGTTGATGGACGACCGATCCCACGTTTTTCCAACTCTTTCACCAACGCCGCTTCGCTATAACGTGCCGGCGGTTTGGTAAAGTGTTGGCTAGGTTCAACAGCGTTCAGTTTCAAGGTTTCATTCAAACTGACTTCCGGCAACTCTTGATCTTCCGCTGTTTTGCCTTGAATTGGCAATACTTTTGTCCAGCCGTCAAAACGTAATACACGCCCTTTGGTTTTGAGTTCGTAATCCCCTGCTGTGACGGTTAAACTGGTTGAGTCATATTCCGCTGGGGTCATTTGACAGGCAAGGAATTGTCGCCAAATCAAGTCATATAAGCGTTCAGCATCTTTTTCCATACCGCTTAGATCTTGCATTTTCACCATCACATCAGACGGGCGAATGGCTTCGTGTGCTTCTTGTGCTTTCTCTTTGCTGGCATAAAAATTCGGTTTTTCAGGTAAATAACGATCACCAAATTGTTTTTCGATATAGCTACGAGCCATCGTCAGTGCATCTTGGCTCAAGTTAGTTGAATCGGTACGCATATAGGTGATGTAGCCAGCTTCATACAGACGCTGTGCCAACATCATCGTTTTCTTCACGCTAAAGCCTAAACGGGTACTTGCCGTCTGTTGTAGCGTGGAAGTGATAAACGGCGCTTTGGCTCTTGATGACGTTGGTTTTTTATCAATTTCAGTGACGATAAATGCAGAATTTTGCAAAGATCTGACCGCTTGTTCCGCTTCTTTTTGGTTTTTCGCTGAGAATTTTTTGCCTTTATGCTGTACAAGTTCTAAAGCGAGATCGCCTTTTTTCGCAGAGGTTTTGGCTAAGATCTCCCAAAATTCCTCAGGCTGGAACGCTTTGATTTCACGTTCACGCTCAACCAACAATTTCACCGCCACAGACTGCACACGCCCAGCCGATAAACCACGAGCCACTTTTTTCCAGAGCAATGGCGACACCATAAAGCCCACCACACGGTCTAAGAAACGGCGTGTTTGTTGTGCGTTTACTCTGTCCATATTGAGCTGTTCAGGCTTTTCAAAGGCTTGTTTGATCGCATTTTTGGTAATTTCATTGAACACCACACGGCTAAAACGCTCGTTCTCACCGCCAATCACCTCACGCAAATGCCACGCAATCGCCTCCCCTTCCCTATCCAAGTCGGTAGCGAGATAGATATGATCAGCTTTTTTGGCAAGGGATTTCAGCTCTGAAACCACTTTTTCTTTACCTGGTAAAATTTGGTAAGTTGCGTTCCAGTCGTGATAAGGATCAACGCCCATACGTTTCACTAAAGCGGTACGTTCTTTCTCTGATTTTACTAAAGCTTTTTGCTCCGCCGTCATACCTTTAGTCGAAACCGCTTTGGCTTTTTCGGTTTTTTCTTCTTTTTCTGCACCGCTTGTTGGTAAATCACGGATATGCCCGACACTTGATTTCACCACAAAGTCACTGCCTAGATATTTATTAATTGTTTTAGCTTTAGCTGGCGACTCGACAATTACTAATGATTTTCCCATTGAGAATACCTAAATTAAATAATGATATAAATAATATTGAAATTATTTCTTGAAAGTAAATATTAAAATTGAATTGCATCAAAATTCTTGTAACAATAGCAAGCATTTTCCTAAAAAACAATATAAAGCAGAATACTATGGATAAACTCAACGCAATAAATCTCTTTTGTAAAGTGATTGAAACCCAAAGTTTTACACAAGCGGCTCAACAAGAACAGATTTCTCTCGCGATGGCGAGTAAACTGGTTGCGCAATTAGAAGAACATTTAAATGTTCGTTTATTACAGCGCACCACCAGACGTATTAGCCCAACAGAAGCTGGGTTACTGTTTTATCAACGTTGTTTGCCAATTCTAAATGAATTAAAAGAAGCGGAAGATTGTGTGACGAATGTCACCTCAAGCCTTCAAGGAAAGCTTATGATGTCTTTACCTATGGATTTTGGATCTCGATTTATTGCTCCTCATCTTGGTAAATTTACCGAAACTTATCCTTATCTGCATCTCACTTTAGAATTCAATGACCGACGTGTAGATGTCGTTTCAGAAGGCTATGATTTAGTATTACGTATCGGAAAACTAGAAGACTGTTCAATAGTCGCAAAACGTATTGCTCAATCCCAAAAATTAATTGTTGCATCACCATCTTATTTAGCCAAAGTTGGAGAGCCTCAAACCTCTCAAGATTTGCAAGAGCATCTATGCTTGCTTTATGAAAACCAACACTTCTGGCAATTCTATGAAAACGATCAAATTGTTAAGTTTAAGCCCCAAAGCCAAGTTTATAGCAATAATGGCTATGCACTCGTACAGATGGCAAAAGCGGGGCAAGGTATTATTAATATCCCCAAATTTTTAATTAAAAACGAATTAGCAAATGGCGAGCTGATACCCATTTTAGATCATCTTGAACAAGAAGCATTAGATATCAGCCTGCTCTACCCTAATCGCCGTTATCTTTCGCCTAAAGTCAAAGTGGCGATTGAGTTTTTTAGCCAATTAATGCAAGAGCAAAAAGAGTTTATTTAAGGTAAGAGATGCCTAGTCTCATCTCTATTCAACTTTATCATTCACCACCACAGGAATTAATTCTTCCTTACGCAAGAAATTCTGCTCTCTAAAGTTAATCGGGAAATGGCAAGCAAACTCATGTTGACGAAACTTGCGTAATGGTGGTTTTACTACACATTTTTTCTGCGCAAAAGGACAGCGTGGACCTAATCTACAACCAATCGGCATATCTTGAAGCATAGGTACTGTGCCTTTCAAGGTATTTAAACGCCCTTTAAATGGTAGCGGTTTAGAAAAATCTGGCACGCTATGTAAAAGCACGGAGGTATAAGGATGATAAGGGGTTTCCATGATGGTTTCTTTATTGGCAATTTCAACGGTTTGCCCACAATATAAAACATTGAACGAATCCACCCATTTATACACACTCAACATATCATTGCTGACCAAAATGATCGATGTGCCTAAGTTTTTATTCATACTTGAAAGTAATCGGTAAATTTGGAGCTGTGTCGTGGCTTCCATGGTATTTGTCGGTTCATCAGCGACTAATAAACGGGGTTGATTCGCAACTGCCATGGCAATCATCACTTTTTGCGCTTCACCTTCCGTAATATCCGTTGGGTAGCTTTGCATAATATCTTTGTGATCTTTAATCCCAACTTTATGCAATAACTCAATCGCTTTTTTCTTTTTCCATCCGAAACGTTCCCACCACTTGCCTTTAAAGCGGATAGTTTCCATTAATTGTTTACCAATTCGTTCACTCGGGTCTAAACACGAGAGTGGATCTTGGAAGATCATCGAAATTTGGTCACCCACTAATTTTCGACGCTGATAAGGAGAGAGTTTTAATAATTCAATGTCATTAAAGCGAAAGCGATCCGCCGTAATAATCCACTCATCTTTCACCAAACCACAAATCACTTTTGCGATTAAGCTTTTTCCTGAACCTGATTCCCCGACAAGCCCACAAATCTCACCGTTATCGAGTGTGAGATTCACATCATCGACCATTTTAATGCGTCCATTTGGGGTATTGATTTCAATACTTAAATGTCGAATATCGAGTAATGCCATCTTTCCCCCTAATAACGATATCTTTCAAGGACTCTTACAATGCTATTGCCTAACATGGTAATAATCAAAATAGTAAAAACAATCGCAATACCTGGGAGAATCACGGTCCAAGGGGCAATATAGATTAACTCAAGGGAGTCACGAATCATCGCACCCCATTCTGGTGTAGGGCTTGTTGCCCCTAGTGAAATAAAACTTAATGCACTAATATCAAGCACAGCAATCACAAAAATATGGGACAGCTCTTTTACCGCAATTACCGTAAGATTTGGTAACACCACTTCACGAATCAAATCCCGTTTTCTTGCCCCTTCTAAACGCAAGGTAACCACATATTCCCTTTTTAGCTCACGTTGTGTCATTTGGTAAATTTTATGAATAAAATGGGGCAACATCGCTAAGAAAATAGCAAGCATCGCATTTACCAATGACGGCTCCATCAGTGTAGCAATCACAATGGCAATCAAAAGAATTGGCGTAAATAAAAAGGTATCAAACAGATGGCTCAAAATAAAAATTGAACTGCCTTTTTTCGTTCCTGCAATCACGCCAATAATGCCACCCAAAATCCCAATCGCAAGGGTAATTACTAAAGCAGAGCCAACGGTATAATAAAAGCCATAAAGAATACGGCTAAAAATATCTCGCCCTAAATCATCTGTGCCAAAAAAGTGGCTAATTTGCCCATTATCACGCCATGAAGGGGGCATTAATTCCTTACCTGCAAATTGCAGATCAGCAGGATAAGGTGCAAAAAAATAGCCAAAAAACACCAATGCGATTAACAACAGAAATAAATTCACACTGATCAACGCAAAGGTATCTTTTCTCAACTCTATCCAAAATTGGCGTAAATAAGCCGATTCTCTAAATTGTTCTGGATCTTGGTTAACTAACATCGTATTCACTATTCTTTATCTTATTGATTGGTGTACCAATCTTTTTTCTGAGATGGGTCAAGCAAGCTCGTCAGTAAGCTTGCCAATAAATCGACACTTAAAACAAAAATCCCAATCGCCATCACGCCAGCAGAAATAGCATTGTAATCCTTCAATGCTAAAGCATTGATCATCCAACGCCCAACGCCCCCCCAGCTCACCACATTTTCAATCAGCATAGCGAAAGCAAAAATCAGCGTCATATTACGAGCAATCATCGGAATCAACGGCGGTAATGTATTTCTTAACACGTGTACCCACCAGATTCTCATCAGTGACCATCCCCTTGTTCTCGCCACTTTCACATAATTCTGCTTTAACACATATTCCGTCCGCAATTTCGTGATTCGCATCATTTCAAGGGTTGCAGGCACGGCTAAAACTAACGTTGGTAAAGCAAGATGATGTAAAGCACTTTGTATCATTTTTAACTTATAAGGCGAGTCCGATAAGAAGATATCTAAGGTCTTCACCCCTGTAATGGAAGGCACATGATAAATCGGATGCAATTCTCCCACTGCAGAAATCGCCCAATCATGACTAGATGCATAAGCAAGTAGGACAATCGCTAGCCAGAAGACTGGCACGGCAAGGCTCAGTGAACCCAAAGTTCCGAGTAATTTACCCACAATATTTTTATGCTGAACCGCTGATAAAAATCCTAGTGGGATACCTAAAACCAACGATAAAACCAAAGCAGATAAACAGAGCGAAATCGTCGCAGGGAACACACTCAAAATCAGCTTGGTTAACGGCTCGCCTGTCATTTCACTCAACCCTAAATTTCCATCTAGAAGCTGTTGAAGATAGAGCCAATATCCCGAAATACCTTGCTCAATCAAGGAATAATGGGGATTTCTTAACAAAATCAGATAGCTAATACAGGAAAGAATCATCAAGGAAATAATGACCAAAAAGAGCTTACGAATCACAGAAAGCAACATATTATTTCACCTTAATTTTGGATAATTCCACTTGCCCAAAAGGACTGATTTTGACATTTTCTACTGCATTATTCACCACAAGTAACCGCTTAACATTCAGTAACGGTAATAAAGGTAAACGCTCTTCAAGTAACGCTTGAATCTGTCGATAATAAGGCAAACGCAAGTTAGGATCACTCTCTTTTTCCGCTTGATTTAATAATTCATCAAATTCCAAACTACACCAGTTTGACAAATTCGTCACTTCATCTTTAAGGCGACAGCTTAAAATGGAAGAAAGAAAACTATCGGGGTCAAAGTTATTTGCCAACCATCCACTTAAAATGAGATCATAATCTGCTGTTCCTTTCTCCAGCTGTTGAATCAAATAAGCCCGACTGACCTGTCTCACATCAATCTCAATCCCCACTTTTCCTAATTCAGAGCGAATGTATTCCGCCATTTTTAGCGGATGTAAATTGTAAACCCGCTTCTCATCAATCACCCATAAGATCAAGCGGTCAGATTCTGCATTTTTTTTGCGAATATCAGGCTGATAAGGATAACTCGTTGGATTCGCTTCTTGATATAAGGCCTTTGGTAACACATTTTGTGGTACATCGGCGGCTCCATAAAACAGAATTCGGGCAAGATGTTCACGGTCAATGCTCTGTGCAATTTTCTGCCGTAACGCAGGATCTTTGATTTTATCTTTCTGAAAATTAAAGGCTAAAAAGGCTAAATTTGCCCCTGCCGTTTCGACTACATAGCCTTGCTCTTTTTTTAATGAAGCGATTTGACTAGGTTCAGGAAATGCCGAAATATCACACTCTTTATTCATAAATTTTGCCATACGCCCTGTACCCGATGTAGAAAAATCGACAACCATGTTCCCAATATTGGCTTTTTCGCCCCAATAACGTGGATTCGGCTGTAAGCGGACAAAATCATTTTGAACATAATTTTCTAACTGATATACCCCTGTTCCCACAGGCAAAATATCCAGTTGCATCAAATTTTCATCGGAATTTAGCTGTAAAGCATACTCTTTAGATAAAATTACCGCATATTGACTAGCCAAATGCGCCAGAATAGAGCTATCTGGTTCAGAAAGTTCGATTTTTACCACATGAGCCGACGGTGCAGAAACCGTAGCGATCTTATTTCTTAAATCAATACTTTCAAAATAAGAGAAATGCGCACGATCTGCGATTATTGGATGTTGTATTTTTTGCGTGACTTCTTTATTTAACTCAGGTAAATCATTCACTTTACCCAACACACGATTTAGTGAAAATAACACATCTTCACTGGTCAAATAACGGGTTGGCGTAAACCATTTAGTATGATGAAAGGAAACTTTCTTCCGCAAATAAAACGTAATTGTTAAACCATCTTCGCTCACTTCAAAACGCTCTGCCAATGCAGGTTTTAAGCGATTCTGCACAGGATCAAACTCAATTAATTTGTCATAAATCTGTTCCGTCACGACATTCATATTGGAGCCTGCATCCGCTTTTTGTGGATTAAAAGAAAAACCTGATGCGCTCGTACAGTAAACTAAACTGTCTTTCAATAACGGCTGTGGAATTTTAGGCGATGCGTAAGCGGGTAGATTTGCTAAAAAAATTGCAAAAAAACCACAGAATCTAACCGCTTGTCGAACTGTTTTCATTACTTACCAATCCCATAAGTCCGTAATTTATTAGCAATCGCAGTATGAGAAACGCCTAAACGTTGGGCGAGTTTACGAGTACTTGGATATTCCGCATAAAATTTACGCAATAATGAAGCTTCAAAACGATTCACCAATTCTTCTAGTGAACCTTGTTCTAAATGCGTAATTTCAAAATGATTTACCACTTCTTCTGGTAAGTTTAAATCGGCTGCACGTAAATGATCTTGAGCTAAAGAGCAAGCTCGATAAATCGCATTATATAGTTCACGTAAATTACCTGGCCAATGATAGCCTTGTAACGCTTTAATAAATTGCTCATCATAGCTCGGTTTACGAATCCCTAATTGCTGGCTAATTTGCGTAATAAAATAATCTGTTAATAGAGTCAAATCTCCTTGACGTTCTCTTAATGGTGGCAAATTCAGGGTTAATACATTTAAACGATGATAGAGATCTTCTCGCACCTTTCCTTCACTGACTAACACACTCAATGGCTTCTGGGAAGTACAAATGACCCGAACATCCACTTGAATTTCTTTATCTTCTCCAACACGTCTAAAAGAGCCATCATTGAGAAAACGCAGTAATTTTCCTTGCATTTCGAGCGATAATTCAGAAATACCGTCCAATAAAACGGTTCCGCCATGGGCATATTCAAAAAAACCTATACGAGTACGATTTTCTCCAAGATAGCCGAACATCTCACTTTCTGCTTCTTCCGCAGGTAATCCAGCACAGTTTACGCCAATAAATTTTTGATCTCGACGAAAACTAAACTGATGGCACGCTTTGGCAAACAGATCCTTTCCAGTCCCTGTTTCCCCCTGAATAAGTAAAGGCATATTTAAGGTAGCAAACTTCTTCGCTTGATCAATCACAGATTTCATTTTGAGACTTTTTGTCAAAATATGGTCGAAATCACTATTTTGGCTCGCCATAAACTGATGTAAATCTAATTGCATGGCTTGCTGAGATTGTAGTGTCACCACATAACCCAATGGGCGATTTTGTGAATACTCCCATTGCTCAATCGGAAGTAAATCCATACGCCATACTTGGTCATTAAATTGAATAGGATGAGAAACTGGCTGTAAGGTGGTTGGTAAGATCGAACGCCCTTGTTGTAAAACCCATTGATACCATTTGGTTCGATTCAAATTGACAATGATCTCATTTAACTCAATGCCTTCTAAAGACAGCATATCTTGTTGCTTTTTCTTGGGCAGTGATTGACGATAAATTGGTAACAATAGTTTACAGGCTTGGGAGTTGGCAAAGGCAATTTTGCCATTTAGATCTAAGGATAAAACAGGGTTTGGTAAGGCTTCAATTAGTGCCTGTAGTTCAAGATTCTTACGTTCTTGAGGCAAGTGATGAATTTCTTGTACGGCGGTAATACTTGGAATATTCTTTAACTGATTAATAAAATTGGCCTTTTGAGCCTCTTCCATAGCTTCAGTGCGTAAATATACCAATCCTTTTTCATCAAGTTTCTGTAACTCAATGCCTTCTAAATTAATGCCTTGAGTTGCTAGTAAACTTAAAATATCTTGAGCAACGCCGACACGTTCAATACATTCAATCACAAATCTCATGTTTCATCCTTACTTTTGCAAAATAAGCCTTTAATCTGACCGCTTATCATACTCTTAAAAAAGCAATTTGGAAACTTTTGTTTACAAAAAATGCCGCTTAATGCGGCATCTTACTAACTTTCATTTTCGTCATCATAACCATGATATTCATCTTGGTTTATTGCTGAACATCCATATTGTTGTAGCTTATTCTTCGTAAAATTAGAACGTGCTGCCGAACTCTGATTATTCAAACTAATCACACCAATCATAGCATTATTGCAGTGATGTTTATTCACAAAGACCAAATTATAGCCAGACTCACGGATATAACCTGTTTTATTGATCGCCGCATCAAAGATCTCTTCACGCACTAATCTATTGGTATTTTGCACAAACACATTACGACGACCCGCCTTAATATAAGCGGCTCTTGTATTTGATAATACATGAATCTGTGGGTAATTTAGCGAATACTTCGTCAATTTCACCAAATCAATTGCGCTTGAAATATTCAAACTTGATAAACCAGAACTGTCATGAAAACGGGTGGAACGCATTCCCAACTGTTGCGCTTTTTGATTCATTTTTTGAATAAATTGCGCTTTGCTCATCCCCGTTGCTCTTGCTAAAGCATGGGCCGCATAGTTATCAGAATGTACTAACATTGCTGTTAATAATTCCTTACACGCAATCGGTGTATTTTTAGGTAATTTAGTTCCAGTCCCTTTTATATAATCAGCATCTTCACTAGAAATAGCAACAGCACAATTTTTGTTCTCGTTATTCTCTAAAAAGATAATTGCTGTCATCAGTTTCGTCACAGAGGCAATCGGTTGAACATTGTTGGGCGCACGACTTTCTAACACTCTATCGTGTGTAAAGTCATAGACAACATAAGACTGAGCCATCACGAATGACGGCAAGTAAAATAAATAAGGAAATAATTTTTTTAACATAGTTTTTAAATAAAAATCCAACTTAATCATAACATTAAGTTGGATTGAAAAATAATAAGGTAAATTAAGAAATTGTAGTGCCTTCTGTTGTTCCTGTTACGACTTGTTTTAATGCACCCGCTTTACCCATATTAAATACACGAATTGGCATACCATGGTCACGAGCAAGAGTAAATGCTGCTAAGTCCATTACTTGTAGCTCTTTCTCAATCACTTCTGCATAAGTGAGATTTTGGTAAAGTTTAGCATCTGCATGTTTCGCTGGGTCTTTATCATACACGCCATCGACTTTTGTTGCTTTCAACACTACGTCAGCTTCAATTTCAATGCCACGTAAGCATGCTGCTGAATCCGTAGTAAAGAATGGGCTACCAGTACCAGCTGAGAAAATGACCACGCGTTTTTCACGTAACATTTTAATCGCTTCTGACCAGTTATAAGTATCGCAAATCCCGTTTAATTGGAATGCTGACATTAATTTTGCATTTACATCCGCACGATGTAATGCATCGCGCATTGCTAAACCGTTCATCACAGTCGCTAACATCCCCATATGGTCGCCAACAACACGGTTCATCCCTGCTTTTGCTAATTTTGCACCACGGAATAAGTTACCGCCACCAAGTACCACGCCAACTTCGACGCCCATTGCAAGTAACTCTTTGATTTCTAATGCCATTCTATCTAAGATAGAAGGATCGATACCAAAGCCTTCATCACCTTGTAATGCTTCACCACTTAACTTTAACAAAATACGTTTATAAATTGGATTGCTCATCTTGACCTCTGTATAACGGGTTTTGGGAAAAAATCGGATTATTATAGATTATCTTCAGCTGAGATCAAAGTAGCAAGCCACATAGAATTTCTTTTTTATTTTCGGTAAAATCGCCACTTCTTTATTTATTCCTCCATGACAATGAATACATCTAAACTTATTGCGACATTAAGTAGTCTGAGCTTAGCCGTTTTAGCAAGCTATTTAATGCTACTCGGCTCAGGCTTCTTTCCAACGCCTGAAATCAGTAATATTCTTTTATTAACCTTTGTTATCTTATTGGTAAATGTCTCTAAGAAGGCGTTTTATTATCTCTTTTTCCCAATTGCCACTTTATACGCATTATACACGCCCGTTGGCTTAACGTTTGGCCCTCCGTCTTATCAATATGTTGCCTCTGTTTTTGCAACAGATATTCAAGAAGGCAAAGAGTTCTTTAGCCAAATTCCTTTCATTAACTTTGTGGCTTGTTTAACTATTTTTATTTCGCTCATTACATTTCGCTGGATAACACAAAAATGGCAAATTCAATTTCACCGAAATAAAACCTTACTTGTACTAGGTATCGCATTAGTTTTTGCCTCTACTCCGCCCTTTAAATTCTTACAAGAAGGCGTAGAATCTACCCTAGAAGTTAAAACAGAGCTAGATAGACTTAACAGTATGACGATTGAAAGCCAATGGGGAACATCGCAGCTCACGGCGGACAGCCGCTATGATGATTATATTCTCGTCATCGGAGAAAGTGCCCGTAAAGATTACCACCACGCCTATGGCTACCCTGCGGAAAATACCCCATTTATGAGTAGTGCAAATGGTATCTTGATTGACGGCTTAACGGCGGGCGGAACAAATACGATTGCCTCACTCAAATTAATGCTCACCAAGCCCAACACTGAAAAATGGGAAGGAGACTATGGGTTAAGTATGATCGATCTAGTGAAATCCGCTGGAATCAAAACCTATTGGCTATCAAACCAAGGTTACATTGGGACTTTTGACACCCCTGTTTCATCTCTTGCTAATAAGAGTGAAGAAAAATTCTTCTTAAAATCAGGAGATTCTTTTAACCAAAATATCAGTGATTTTGATTTATTACCGAAGTTTGAGCAAATCATTGAACAAAAGGCAACAGGGAAACGTTTTATTGTCGTGCATTTATACGGCTCTCACCCGATCAGCTGTGATCGCTTAACGGATTACCCAAAAATGTTCGATGATGAAAAAATCGGTAAAAAATATGTAAACGTAAACTGCTACATTTCTTCTATTAAGAAGACAGATGAAGTCTTAAAACGCTTATATGAAGCACTTCGTAAAAATCAGCAACAATCTGACCGCTTGTTCTCCATGATTTATTTTGCTGACCATGGTTTAGCCCATGATTTGAGTAAAGAGGAAATTGCTATTCATAACAGTAGTGGAAAAAGCAAACTTCACTTTGATGTTCCTCTATTTAAAATATCGAGCGATGACACTGACAGAAAAGAGTATAAAGCAATGAAATCGGGGTTAAACTTTACAGATGGTATTGCGAAATGGATGGGGATCAGTAATCCTAAATTAAACGCCGAAGCCGATTTATTTAGCCCAATACCAGACAAAGACGATTATGGTTTGAAAAAATTAATTGAGAGCTTTGATGCGAAAGTCGATCCTGCTGTGCCTATCCCATAATTAATATACGTTACTACAATAGTTTCCCCTCTCACATAAATGTGAGAGGGGTATAAAATCAGTAAAGCCTTTCAGTTTTAGAACAACTCTCACATCTTGACTTTACTTTCTTGGCATTTTTTTAATAAATGCTCAATCATCATTCCTGCAATATCCACTTTAGTCACCTGTTCAATCATTTCAAGCCCTGGACTTGCATTGACTTCTAACACCATTATGCCTTGTTGAGAGAGGATAAGATCGACGCCAGCCACATCTAAGCCGATGGCTTTTGCTGCTTGAACTGCAGTTTTTTGTTCTGTATCAGATAGCTGAATGGCTTGAGCCGTGCCTCCCCTATGAATATTGGCTCTAAACTCACCACTTGCACCAGTGCGTTCTATTGCTGCAACAACTCGATCGCCAATCACAAAAGCTCGAATATCTTGTCCTTTGGATTCCGCAATAAACCGCTGTAATAAACAAGGGACTTTAGCATTTTTTAATGTTTCCAATAAACTCAAAGCACTCGGCAGGCTTTCGACTAACATTACGCCAACCCCTTGAGAACCTGATAAGGTTTTCATAATCATAGGTAATCCGAAGTTTTTTACACTTTCTGCCGTGGCATAAAGTTCACCATGAATTAAGGTATCGGGAATAGGAATACCGTGGGAAGCCAGTATTTGCAGACTTTGCCATTTATCACGTGCAAGCGTGAAAGCTTGTGCATTATTTAAAACAGGAATCTGCTTTTGTTCAAAATGCCGTAATACGTTACACCCCATTTCCGTACTTGTTGTGCCGAATCGGGGCAAAACCCCTTGATACAATCCTACTTTTTCAGGACGTGGACGATGTTTATCGTAGCTTTCGCCGTCTTGATAATAAAGCTCAAATTGCCCTTGCTCCAACTTCAATAGAAAGCGATTCGGATCGAGAATATCTAACTGATAGCCATATTTTTCCGTAGCTTGTTTCAACCGTTGACAACTATATAAACGGGGCTCTCGGCAAAGCATCAATAATTTCATTTTTTCAACAATCCTTGCTGTTGGAAATAAGGCAAAATATGGGGTCTTACGGGTGCGTTTAGCGCTTTTTTGATGTTATCTAACCAATTTAATGATTGCCCCGAGCGTTGTTCATAGTAAGCGGTCAGTTCTTGCTGATAATTTACAAGAGCCTCTTGATCTAACTCTGTTGGATAGTGATTTTCATAGCACATTAAGGCTTGGGGTAAACGGGGTTTCAATGGCGGATCTTGCGCAGGATAGCCTAAACATAATCCAACAAGGGGAACACAATACGGTGGCAAATTCACTAAATCTGAAACTTGTTGGATTTGATTACGCAATGCGCCAATATACACACCGCCAAGCCCGAGGGATTCTGCCACTAACAACACATTTTGTGCCATAATGCCTGTGTCTACCGCACCAATTAAACTGACTTCAGCCCAATCTAATTGAGATTCAGGATTGAGCTGTTTCTGTTTATGGAAGTCGATACAAAATAGTAAAAACTCAGCACATTCGGTGATGTATGCCATACCCGAAGCTTGTTTCAAACCTTCTCGAATTTGTGCATCCGTCACACGAATAATGGATACACATTGCAAGTTATTGGAGGTTGACGCTCGTCTGCCTGCGTCAATCAGTGTGGTGAGTATCTCTTGCGAAATGGGTTGATCGGTAAATTTACGAATAGAACGATGAGATAAAATGGTTTCTAAGGTTGGTTTGCTTTGCATAAATCTTCCTTTATTTTAATGAAAATAAAGATGATATAGCCAAGGCTATATCACCATTAATGCACTACAATTTTTCTAAATAACTTCTGCCACCTAAATTATTGACTTGGCGAATTATCCATTGCTGACGGCTACGCATCGTTTGACTTGGCATTTTGACTCGATAAATAATCGGGTTCGGCAGCGCCACCGCCAATAAAGACGCTTCTTGTAAAGTTAACTGGCTCGCTGATTTTTTAAAATAATACTTCGCTGCTGCTTCTACCCCAAAAATACCATCGCCAAATTCAGCGATATTTAGGTACACTTCCAAGACACGTTGCTTGTCCCAAACAGATTCCACTAAGAAGGTAAGCGGTACTTCAATCCCTTTTCTGATCCAACTTGTGCCATGCCAAAGATAGAGATTTTTGACCGTTTGCTGAGAAATGGTAGATGCACCACGTGGTTTTTTCTTCGATTTGCTGTTACGTTCAATCGCTGCTTCAATCGCATCAAAATCAATACCAAAATGCATTGGAAAACGTTGATCTTCCCCTGCAATCACCGCCATTTGCATTTGCCAAGAAATACGGTCAAGGCTGACCCAATCATATTGGATTTTATAATTATCGCCTTGCAATAAATGTTCCACTTTTTTTTGCACCATATAAGCAGAAAATGGAACAGGGATCACGGAAAAAATAAGCGTAAGCGATAAATAGAAACTCGCCACTGCAAGTCCAATACGGCTAAAGCTAAACCATAGCCATGATTTTACCGATTTAATTTGCTTTGGTATAAAAAAGTGAGATAGTTTTTGTATTAGAGTTTTTTTCTTACGCTTCGCCATTCAATTTCGTACTTACCCAGTGCAAGATGTCAGGCTCAACGGTTTTGAGCATATTAGAACCACGTGTAATGGTTGCCGCACTCGTACCGAGTTGTTGCTGAATCTCTCTTTGTGAAATTTTACTGTCAAGTAACGCTCGAACAATTTGTACCCGTAGTCCTAAAGAGCTACGCTCATCTGGCGTTAATAACATGGAGAGTAATGCTTCTGTTTTATCTTCTGCAACCGCTTGATTCAATAATTGAATAAACTGTTGCCATTCATTTGGATCACGTTGGTTATAAAGTGGTTTCATAGATAATTATCCTATTAGTATAATAGTACGGTGAGATTAGCAAATTTTTTGCAAAATCTCACCGCTTTTTACATTACCACTTTAAAAATTATTTTTTCGCTTTTTTACCACGTTGATCGTCTAACTCTGCGCCTTTCGGTACGCTGAATTTAAACAAATCGTTCGGTAAATTTGCCGTCGTGATGTTGCGTAATACATAAAGATTACTTTGACCATCACGCTCAATGGTACTAAAACCTTTCAATAAACCGTTAGCATCAATACGCACATCAAACTGTTTAATACTGCTCTTCTTCGATTTTGGCTTCAATACGAAGTTATCCATACTTTGTGTGACATCATATTGATCCCAGTTGCCTTTATCATTGCTTGTTAATAACACAAACGGCGTATTGCTCACCGCATCTTTTACCCAGTTTGCAGTAACTTGTGAAACAAAGGGATCGTAAAACCATAAGGTTTCACCATCTGATACAATTAAATTTTCTTGTGGGCTTTTTGTATCCATACGGAATAAATTAGGGCGTTTAACTTGGAACTTCCCTTTGCCCGTTTGGATCTGTTTACCTTTACTTGAACGTACAGTCTGATCGAAATCCGCACTATATTGGCTCGCTTTCTCTAAACGTTGTTGTAATTCTGCAACCGCCTTGTCATCAGCAACGGCAAAAGCACTCAAAGAGACAAACATCATGCCAAGTAACGATTTTTTAAACATTGATTTCATTGATTATCCTTTGTTATATAGACAATAAAAGTATGCTATTGGACAGCAAAACCTGTGAAAGTTCCCAGACCGCTTAGAATCTAATCCCTGTTCCTAATCCGATGCCAAGCCCAACTCCGTTCGAACCGCCACCAGCACTTACACCACCGTTCAAAGAACATCCTGCTAACAATAATACACTAACTGCCAATGCAATTTTTTTCATCTTTTTATTCCTTACGATATAAAATTTGTTATACACTCTCAAAAGAGATTGGGT
Source organism: Actinobacillus indolicus (assembly GCF_901764975.1). Lineage (GTDB taxonomy): Bacteria > Pseudomonadota > Gammaproteobacteria > Enterobacterales > Pasteurellaceae > Glaesserella > Glaesserella indolica_B. The sequence goes on from NZ_CABFKH010000002.1 coordinate 157,895, forward strand.
GCGAATTCTACTCTGTTTATTTGCTGAAACCAATTTGAAAAGGAGACTTTATGAAATTTTTACATAAACTTAGCTTATCGCTCTTATTTGCCTTACCACAATTTACTTTAGCCAACCCGTTAAGTATTTCAGAGCAAGAAATTAACCAATATCTTTCCACGCGTTTAGCGGAAAAAGTCCCCCTTGAAGATAGCGTAGGTGTACCAGGGTTATTCCAGCTTGATTATAAATTATCTGATTTATTTACACGTATTGGTCAAACGGAAGAAAAACGCGTGGATATTTCAGGCGTTGTTGACAGTTTATTACGCCTAAAAGGCAAACAATATCAGGTTAAATTGCAACTGAATATGGACACGACCCCTTATTACGATGCCGAAAAAGGCGCGCTCTATCTAAAAGATGTTCGTTTAAAAAATTGGATGGCTGAACCACAAAAATATCAAAATGAATTACAGATGTTCTTGCCAATGATTGCAGATGGGTTGTCATCTTTGTTAAATAATCATCCTGTCTATACGTTGGATGAAACAAAAACCAAAGAAGCCCTTGTGAAGAAATTTGGTAAGCAAATTATTGTAGAAAAAGGGCAAATTCGCCTAGAAACGAATATTTTTTAACAGAATTATAATAATTTTGTGATCTATGTCGTAATTCTGAATATTTTTTGTTGAGCCTTTTACATTTTTGACTAAGATTTACATCGGAAGTAAAAACCAAAGGAGAAATATAATGGAAGTTGGCATTGTCAAATGGTTTAATAACGCAAAAGGATTCGGTTTTATCACGTCTGATATTTTTGATGGTGATATTTTTGCTCACTTTTCGGTGATCGAAGGAGAAGGCTATCGTTCACTAAAAATGGGGCAAAAAGTTCATTTCGAATTTACGAACGGTGATAAAGGAGCATCCGCTTCTCGCATCGTTCCTATCGTCGATTAACCTTTTAATCTTACCTAACTAATATCAAGCGGTCAGATTTGCAAATTTTTCGCCATTATGTCGCAAATGAACAATTACAAATCATTGTGAATTTGCGACAATTTTACTCAATCTCAAGTTTGATATTATAACCGTGATTTTGAATGAAGTTTCACAATACTTGCCGAGTACCGATTTATTTTTCTCAGATTTCAACTAAGATTGAAGAATTACAACGAGAACGTAAGCGTGTTGTAGAACACCTTACGCTTTTAGATGAACGTCTTAGTACCCTGCACTCTGCACTTAAAATTATGCAATCGCAGGATGAAGCGGTACTGCAACTTAATAGTGAAACTTACCACAAGCACAAAGTTCGTCATCAGATCTACAAAAAACGTCCACGTTACACCATTATTGCCTATCTCAAAGAAAATGCACACAGAGAAGTTTCAAGCCACGAAATAGCTCAAATGTTGCTAGATAAAGAACAAAGTACCGATATGGTTACTGAACGGCATATCAATCCTATCAGACAGATATTAAATCCGTTACATAAGCAAGGGTTGGTAAAGAAACGGGTACTGTCTCACCAAACGACTTACTGGCAATGGGTGGTTTAATAAGGTTGTTACGTTGTTTGGATTCAAAATGTTCAATCAGCTTCATTCCTAAGTATTCTTCTTTAGGTCTATTGCCCCTTGTGTAGTTCATCCAATCTCGTAAGGGTTTTAGGCTAAAGAAACGTTGGCAAATTTCTCTGACGATTTCACCCACAGAATATCGCCGTCTATCTGTTCGATAAGCAACTTCCACCATATAGTAAGGTAATCGAAGATTAGATAGTTTATGTAAGATTGATTGAAGTTGCCTAAATCGGGAGTTTACACTTTCACAATAGTTATTGTGTACGCCGTCTTTCGTGATAAATTCTTGGCTATGATTCACAAATTGATGATCAAATAGATATTGCAAATCTCGATAAGCTAGATGCCCATCAGTCCATGCTTTAGAAAATGGGGTAATAAACTTTTTGGCAAAAGGGAAAATATCTTCCTGATATTCACCTTTTGTGACCATAAATAAAGTGCGATTAGAGCCTTTGAGTGTTTCATCATCTGATGCTTGACACATTGTGATGATACAACGCATATCTTCTTTCTTTAGACCTTTCTTTGCCTTAAATTCGTCTTTAGGTAAATACCGATTAAATCGCAATGCTCTTGTGACAAAACAACCATCTATCTGTACAAGCGATTTCATAGGACTCAAATCCTGTGTTTGCAAAAGAACTTCATTAATTTTCATCTTAAACAGATAGGCATTTTTCTGTGTGATGCCAAGTAGCTTAGAGAGTTTGCATGATGAAGGCGTATAGGCTTCTGTCGCCCATATTATTAATGAAAGCAAAATTTGTTTAAAAGAGAGTTTATGATAGGCAAAGGCAGTACCTGAAGTTAAAGAAAAGAATTTATGACATTTCCCACAACGCCAACGATTTCCCGACTGGTGAGACCAACTCTTTTTATTATGGGATTTTGGGTGAAATTTACATTTATCACAGCCACAATGCGGACATTCCACATCATCTAAATTCAAGGCATCTCGGCTTTCCCATCGCCATTGTTTCAGCAATACAAACACTTCCGCCTCTGTCATATTACTGATAGAGGTGATATTGATCTTGTTAATCTGCGGAAGCTTGAGCTGCGACATAAAGGCAACCTATTGCCAATCCTATACATCACTATTTCGGCAAACAGGGATAGATATTGGCAAGGCAATAAATTAACTTAACGAAATAAGCATTTCCGCTTCAGATAAACAACAAGCTTGAGAAATAAAAAAATTGTAAGGTGTAAGAATGTTCTTTTTCATTTTGTTCACCCAGTGAGTAAAGGCTTTGCACGTTCAATGAAAAAAGCAACCCATTGCTAGGTTGCTTATAAAGATGAATAAAATCTTCAAAATATCAACCAATATTAAGAAGTCAGTATGCAGTGATTACTGCAAATTCTGTGCTGGAATGGTGGGATAAGGATTACCCGTAATATGTGAACTGTACGGATATTTATCGTCATACAATGGAGCAGGTCCAATTTGTCCAGCGATTTTCTCACTTGAGCTAGCGTTCATTTCTACCCCCTGAGCCTTCACCACAACACGGCGGTTAGGACGTAAACAATCTTTTGCTGCTTGATCGTTACCATCGCAATGTTTTACTTGGTTGGCTTTGCCGTAGCCTACGGCATTGAGTTCAGTGGTTACGCCTAAACGTTGTAATTCCGCTTTCACGGTATTGGCACGGCGTTGAGATAAATCTAAATTATATTCAACAGTTCCCATACGGTCGGTATAGCCTTCAACAACAATCGACTTAACAGGCAGAGATTTGAGCTTATCAGCTAAAGCGTTTACGGTACGGACACCTTCTGCGGTTAAGCTATCCTTATCAAAATCGAATAAGAAATCCGAGTTGATGTTGAAGGTATGGTCGCTATGACAGCCATTTGGATACCATAAGAACGTTTGGGCGTTCATATTCTTGTCAAACAAGATTTTGTACTGACAAATTTTATGCACACCGTTTTCACGATAGTTAAAGGCATAATCCCATTCACGCACGCCATATAAGCCTTCCGAGAAGTGCGGACGACCGATTAGGTTATATAACTGGTCTTTGTTCATACCACGCTCAATTTGGCGAACATTAGCCCAGTTTACCCAAGAGCCTACTTGTGTGCCATCGTGATTGAACTTCGTTTGATCTAATGTCGGAAAGATTGAATTATCGGTTGTTCCCTTATCCGATACGTTTGAAAGATTGCCGCAAGCGGTTAATAATGTCGCTAATGTTGCAAGTGCGGTTAGTTTTAGAGATGTTTTCATTATTAAATACCTATCAATAAAGTTTGGAAATGAAAGGGAAATGGGGATTTCCCTTTCTCGCATTTAATGTGTTAAGCGAATTACCATTGGTAGCCAATGCCAGTTCCAATAGTAAAATCACCACGAGTATTTGCACTTGAATTAAGTTTAAATACCAATTTTCCGTTATCGCTTGCTCTTGAGTAGCCAACAGCTACCGCATTTTCATTCTTGTAATGACCTGCTGCTGCCGATACCATTGACTTACCTGCCATATACACTTGCGGTAATGATGCCGTTGCAACTGTGCCAGCAATGCCTGCACGAGCTTCTTTGTTTACTTTATTGACTTTAGTATCTAAGTGATTTACTCGGTCTCCTAATTTAGCAATATTCTGCGTGTTGTTATGTACTTGAATATTCGTTGCGTGTAATTGCGAACCGTTTACCGCATCAGTTGATGTTGGGCTAATTTCAGCTGGTGCAACATTCGTGACTTTCTTACCGCCAGCATTCACGCCTTTGGTTGAAATAGACACATTACCTGTGGTAATAGAATTTACCTTCACATCATCAGCTAATTTCACTTGTACATCGCCATTAGCAGTGGTTGAAGTACGAATATTTTTACCATCACCTTTTACGCCAACGGATTTCGTTAGATCTGAACGAGTGTAAGATTTACCATCATCAGTCGTGGTTGTTACACCTGCGACATTCACTACGGATTCATCTTGAGCATTTGTAGTAATTGTCACGCCAGCGCCACCATTGATCGGTTGAGCCGTCGCCGCAATCGCACCGTTCTCGTCCATTTTCAGTCCTTTACCTAACTTAGCCGATACAGCGTAGTTTTTTGTGCCATTAGCATTGTCGGTTTCCGTAATGGTAATACCTTGATCTGCTGAAACAGTGGCTTGTGTATTCGTATCGGTTGCTGAAATAGTGTAACCACCTTTCGCATCACCTGAAACTTGAACGTTATTACCTGCGGTTAATTTCATATCATTAACCACATTTCCTTTATCATCGTAAGTTAAGCCTTCGCCCACTTTGACATTCACGGTGTAATTTTTTGAACCGTCAATATTGTCTAATGAAGTAACTTCCGCACCTTGACCACCTGTTACCGTAGTGCGCATATTCTCTACGCTAATGGTGTAACCATTATTGGCATCACCTGATACATTAACATTATCGCCAGCAGTGATTTCTGTACCTTTTGCAGAAACTGTAAAGCCATCTTTCGCATTACCTGAAACTTGAACATTATCACCTGCGGTTAATTTCATATCATTGACAACATTTCCTTTGTCATCGTAAGTTAAGCCTTCACCTACTTTAACATTGACAGTGTAATTTTTTGAACCGTCAGTATTATCTGATGAAGCAACTTCCGCACCTTGACCGCCTGTTACCGTAGTGCGCATATTATCTACACTAATGGTGTAACCATTCTTGGCATCGCCTGATACATTGACATTATCGCCAGCAGTGATTTCCGTACCTTTTGCAGAAACTGTAAAGCCATCTTTCGCATTACCTGACACTTGAACGTTATCACCTGCCTTCACTAAAGTATCTGATACTTTAATGTTGCCGTTATCATCAAAAGTTAAACCATCGGTCGCTTTGATTGATACTGCATAATTTTTTGTGCCGTTGGCATTGTCTGTTTCAGTGATGACAATACCTTGACCAGCACTCGTAGTTGATTGTGTATTGGTATCAACAATACCATTAATTTGATTAATGACATCTTGCAGTTGCTCGTCTGTCACACCACCTTTTGTTGAGATAGTGTAACCATTGATAGCATCACCTGTTACAGTGATATTGTCGCCAGCATTGATAATTGTCCCAGTCGCTTTGATCTCACCATTATCGCCAAAAGTTAAACCGTCCCCAATTTTTGTAGAAACCGTATAATCTTTTGTTCCAATATCATTATCCGCTACATCAACCGTTACTCCATTACCAGCTTTCACTACAGATTGCGTATTGGTTGCTTTAATGGTGTAACCACTAGTAGCATCACCTTCAACGGTAATGTTATCGCCTGCGGTTAAAGCTGTACCTGTTGCTTTAATTTCACCGTTATCACCAAACACTAAACCATCACCAATTTTGGTTTCAAAAGCATAGTTTTTCGTGCCATTCGCATTATCTGTTGCTGTAACCGTTAAACCTTTACCATCTACTACACTTGCAGATGATTGAGTGTTTGTGTCCGTTGCTTTAATGGTATAGCCATTAGTTGCATCACCTTCAACAGTAATATTATCACCTGCGGTTAAGGTTGTACCTGTTGCTTTAATTTCACCATTATCACCAAAGACTAAGCCATCACCAATTTTTGTTTCAAAGGCATAGTTTTTCGTTCCATTCGCATTATCTGTTGCAGTAACAGCTAAGCCTTTGCCATCTACTACGCTTGAAGATGATTGCGTATTGGTATCTGTCGCTGAAATGGTAAAGTTATTGCCTTCACGATTCACTTGTACATTATCACCACCAGTAACATTAACTTCTGTTGTAATAACATCTGCAATATCATCAGGATTAATCGTCTGAATTGCCTTGAGCGCTTCAGTAACAGCATAGAGTTGTGAACCATTAATGGCATCGGTTGATGTAGATGAAATTAAGCCTGAAGCGACATTTTGAATACGTCCTTCTTTGCCTGTCGCACCTACTGAAATAATGTTATGTGGAGTTGTACCAGCAAAATTATAAGTAGTGTCTTTGATGGTATAACTTGGATAATCCGCACGACCTGCGGTAGCAGTGCCTGATTCGTATGATGCTGAATCGTTGCCTAGTACAACATCCATACCAATGGTTTGAGTAACATTATTGCCAAGTACCAGTGTATTGGTTGTTCCGACATCGTTGTTGTTACCAATAATTGTGGTGTTATCCACCGATTCACCGGTATTAAAGAGATTTCTATCTATTTTTGAGTGATGTCCAATAACAGTCACATTTTCAGTTACACCGCTCCACATGTCGTCCAATGCAATAGACGAATTATGTCCCGCAATCAACATATAATTTCCAGATGTATTGCCGTCAGGAATAAATGTTGAGCCTGTACCTAAAATAGCTGCGTTACTCACTCGCTCGGCAGAAAAAGAACCACCAACCCCTGAGAAAGAACCCACTATCGTTAGGTTCGCTGCATTAGTGCCATCTGGACTACCACCAATAAAGTTGTTGTCACCAAAAAAAGCTACATGATGCAGCAGTGGTTCACCACCAACTGCACCTTCAATGATATTCTGATTACCAACTACGGTCAGTCCATCAACAGCCATCCCTTCCTCATTGCCACCAAAAGACATATCTCGTCCAATTACCGTGGCATTTTTGATTTTGTCGGAAACGAATAGGTTTTCGCCCATAGCGGTTGTATGCGCACCTTCTGCTGTCACATTATGTCCAATAGCAATCGAATTACCGCCTGTCGCTGTTGCTGTGCCAGTACTGGTGATAGCCAAGTTGCCAGCGGTATCGCCATCAAGCACTACATTACCCACAGTGCCAGTTGTACCTGTACCAGTTGCAGTAGCCGCTACAGCATCCACTGATGCCAGCATTGCTGATGCAGCCGCTACCGCTAAAGCGATAGACTTAACCTTACCACGAGCTTTTGTTTTTTCTGAACAAACAACAGATTGACCAAGCGCATTACGCTTTACCATGTACACTTTATTCATATATAATAATCCTGTTTAAACTTGCAGCCGAATGGGCTACAAGGGTTGAACACTGAATGACTTGTACTGTTATCTTGGCGGATGGGGTACAAGTCATTTTTTATTTTCCTAAATAGAAGATTTAGGTGTGTAAATAAAAATAAATTGAACTTTTTTATTCAACTTTTTTTCTTTAACAAGGTGAAATTTAATTATATAAAAACAGGTTTGTAAAGAGATTTCTTAATTCTGAAAAATTTCAAAATTTATTTATGTAAAATAAAATAAGTTTGTAATGCATTGATTTTATTATATTTTGAAAAATGGAAAATTTTAGAAAAATAAGAAAGGAACTTAAAGAGTTTATAAAAGGCTTTTTAAATATCTTTTAAGGTTATTTAATAGGTATTAATTTAGATTTCTTTACAATTTTAACTAACTCAATCGCTTGAAATTTAATCAATTTCAGGTTTAAAATTCTAACAAAATAGCAGAAAAGAAAAATCTCCAGTTAATACTTTCCATATCAACAGAAGATTTAGGATTACTCTTTATGAGTTAAAGATTTATGATGTAGCCAATGTATTTGGTTTTTCACCGTACTTATTTGCTGTGTTTTGTCCTTCTTTAAACATTAAGAATAACTTAAATCCCATCTCGACAAAAAGTAAAACAATAAACCCGCCATAACTAAATTTCTCAGAAGAATAACTATGATTATACATATCAATCAATATGATAGGTGCTTGTAACCACCCCGAATAACCTAAATCATGCAAACGCCTTGCTGTAACAGATAATTTAACCAGAATAAATAGTCCATCTATGACACCTAAAAGAAATTCAGGCGGATTATCCAGCAAAGAAAATATCTCACTGATAATTATGCCAATACTTGTTGCTAATAAACAAATACACGCATATTCTATTCGTTCAGCTCGACCTTTATAGTCAAAAAATCGATTCAATCCATTGTAAAACACTCTAAATCCATTGTATTTCTTAATTACATACCCTGAACCAATAAAATAGAAGAGTAAAACTGCAATAGAAACAATGCCAGCTAAAATTTGTATTGTGGACATAAAACTTCCTTACTTTTTGAGTTTATTCATGATTTGTTGAACATAAGGTTGTAGAAAGGTTCTCACTTTTTCTACAATATCTAATACTTGAGCTTCAAATTTCATTAACCTTGCCGATTCCTTTGGCATTTCTAATGGAATAGGTGCATTGGGATTTTTGGGATCGGGTCCATATTTATTGTAAAAAGGCTGTCCGTTTTTAAAGAAGAGAAAGAGCAAAGGAGCAATCAAAATCCAGTTGTCAAAGAAAAGGTAAACAGGCACTAAAACAATAAATACCCACCAACCAAAAGTACCTATATCATGTAATCTTCGTACAGCTCCTGCAATCCAAGCTATCGCAAAGGGTAAAAAGAAAATAAAACTCAATGAAGATAAAAATATTTGCTGAATAGTATTATTTTCATAATCTTGATAATAAGATTTGACGGCATTATTTGTTTGGTCAATGCTGCCTGTATCTAACCATTCCCGAAATGCAGAGTTAAGAACCGCATTGGCATATTCCGCAGAAGAAACTTGTTGATGAAATGCTTTTTGATAATCTCCAAAAAACAACTCAAAAACTTTTACCGCAAGAAAAAATGTTAGTATCAAAGCCAAGATACCCATTAGGCTAATGATAAAAAACTCTAACCGACTTGCTCTACCAGAGAATTTAGACCAATTTTTAATTAAATCACTGATTAACATGGTGTACCTATTTATTTAAATGATATTGAATCTAATACCTTACACGGTGAGCTTCTTGTAATAACGACAGGGTTATATAAGCAGCTTCCGCAGACAATTGCTGATGTTAAGATATACATCTTTTTACCATTGAATATAAATTCGTAAGTATATGAAGAATAATAATTTTTATTCGATGTTGGTGATTCACATTTTTTACCTGCGTTACTCTCTTTAACCACTATATTGTGACGTTTTAATTCCGTTGTTAATAATTCAACTTGGTCGTAATCGTAGGTCACTTCATTTGCTTGAATGAGCGTTTGACTATTTAACGATTTAAACACCATATAATCAGATGTTTCCATCTTTGCGGTGGATTCTGTGATTTTCCCTTGTGATAAATTAACTAAACTGTCATAGAATGATGAACCTTGTTTAAAAGGATTAGGCATTCTGTTTTTTACAAAAGTACCTTGAGAAATATCTCGAAGCCCATCGGTAATTTCTGCACAAGATGTCAGTGATAAAGCAAGTGCTGTTGCAATAAAGACTTTTTTCATATATCAATTTCCCTATTTGATATATTTCATTATTGATTTCTTATAACTGTCGCCTTCTGCTGTAATAAAGTCAGAAACCAAACATTGATTATTCTTATTGCAATCTAAGCTAAATTTAATGGTCACTTTCTCATCAAAAAATAAGAACGTGGCATACACCTTATCTTTAACTAATTTGAATTTAGGGTTAATTGAATCAGGAACATCTTGAGCAGATGGACCATCAATCCAAGATTCGTGTCCTACACAATCATCACAAGGCGTGGATTTATCGTATTTTGCTTTTTTAGCTAACAATTTCTGAAAATCAGGGGTGGCGTATTTATACAAATTTCCTGTTTGATAAACCTTTGCAATGGTATTTAATTTGGCTTGATCAAGTGTAGATGTGGCTGTGGCGTTAGCTGAAAATACAGCTATTCCGAGTAAGAGAAGTAGCTTCTTCATTGTGATAACCCTTTGTGATGTTTTAATTTATGTTTACACCCTAAATACACCGTTATTAGGTAATTTGGGTTATATGTACTATATCAGATGTTCTTTTACTAGTAAATAATCCCGAAAATATCAATAAAAGATAAGTAAGGAATTTAGATTAATGTCAAAGTTATCCGTTACAGATGTAGATAGATTTATTGGTAAACGTATTCAGCAACGTAGAAAAGAATTGGGGCTTACTGCATCAGCACTTTCGGAACAAATTGGTATTGCTCAACAACAACTTTCTCGCTATGAGCGTGGGGATAACAAAATTAATGTTTCCCATTTAGTTGAAATTGCAACCGCACTTGATACATCTATTGGTTGGTTCTTTATTGATTGTTTAGCGGAAGATAGTAAGACAACGCATACAAGAAAATTTATACCTGTTGGCGAAGATGAAGTGAGAGAACGTTTGACTTATCACATGGATCAACTAAGTGCGGATGAAAGACGTGGGCTATTAGTCTTTTTAGATAGCTTATCAAATTTCAGAAAATAACTATAAGAGCTTCTGATTTTTCATACTTGTATTTTAAATCAGAAGCTCTTATTTTATCTATAATCTCTCTATGACATCTTCAAGAAAATCTCGGAATACTGCTTTTATTATCTGTTTATCTATATGGTCATTCTCTGACTTGGTTGAATCCCAAATAAACTCTCTTACTTGCGGAGATAATGTCATCAAATTCATTAAATCTATTCCATTGGGAAATCGCTTTCCAGCAACCCAATCTTTTACTGTCCTTTCACTTATTCCTAGTGCATTAGCTATCATTTTCCCAGTCCAATACTGAGCATGCATTTCTTTCCTTAAAGCAACAGATAGTTGTTCCCTTAGTTTGATTTCATTCATTGTAATTTTGGGCAAGATCTTGCCCTTTGAGTGCAACATTTTTCCTCCCAATTCATTTATATTTGATACATCTAGGGGGTATTAAAATGGTTATAAGCATAAAGAATCAACATAAAAATAAAGCGGTTGCTTATATTCGAATGTCCACAGAACACCAAGAGTTTTCTCCTGATATACAGCGTTGCTTTATTGAAGATTATGCAAAGCAAAATGGATTAGAACTGATTAGAGAATATGTGGATGAAGGGAAAAGTGGTTTAACTGCGGAAAATCGTCCGCAATTTATTTCTATGTTAAACCTTGTTGAGCAAGGGTTGGCTGATTTTAACCATATTCTTGTTTATGACATAAGTCGTTGGGGACGATTTATAAATATTGATGAATCGGGCCATTATGAACAGATCTGCACGAATAAAGGTATTAAGGTACATTATTGTGCGGAGCAATTTAAAGGTAATGACATTGGCTCTCAAATTTATAAAGCAGTAAAACGTTGGGCAGCAGGAGATTATTGTAGAGAGTTAGGTGTAAAAGCCTTTAATGGACAAAAAAATTTAATTCAGCATGGATTTCGTCAAGGTGGACCTGCTGGGTTTGGGCTACGTAGGCAACTTATTGATAGCAATGGAAATGTTAAATTTGAACTAAAGCGAGGCGAAAGAAAAAGTTTACAAACAGATCGTGTTATTTTGGTTGCAGGACCTAAACAAGAACAGGAAATTATTCAGGAAATCTATCATAACTTTGTTTATCTGCATAAGACTGAACAACAAATAGCAGATAGCTTAAATGCAAGAAATATTGTAACAGATAGAAATACGGCTTGGACGAAAGGCGTTGTTCATCAAATTTTAATCAATGAAAAATATGTTGGACATAACGTTTGGAATAAATGTAGTGCATCCAAAACTCGTGAACACAAAGGGAAAAATCCAAGAGATGAGTGGATCCGATATGACAACTGCTTTGAAGCCATAATACCTCAAGCTTTATTTAACGCCGCTCAATCTATTATTCATCAACGCTCTGTTAGATTGAGTGATGAAGAAATACTGGATCGCCTAAAAACGTTGCTTCAGGAAAAAGGGAAATTATCAGGTTTGATTATTGATGAATCTGAAAACTGCCCTTCTAGCAGCGTATATAGTCGGAGATTTGGTAGTCTTGTAAAGACATATTCTCTAATTAATTATGAACCCGAAAGAGATTATCACTATATTGAAATCAATCGTTTATTACGCCAACAGCATAAAAATGTTGTACAAGATACTGTTGATAAGATTATCAAATTAGGCGGTTCTGTTACAACCGATAGTAAGACAGATCTGATTCGTATTAATAATGAATTTAATGCATCTATTGTACTAAGTCGTTGTCGTCCTACTTCCACAGGATCTAAACGATGGCTTATTCGTTTTGATACTACGTTAAATCCTGACTTAACCATAGCGATTCGTTTGAATGATACCGCAAGTGAGATCTTTGATTATTATCTATTACCGATGAATACACAATTAAATGAAAAGTTAAGACTGGCTGAAAATAATCCTGCTGAATTGGAAATTTATCGCCATTCTAATTTGGATCGATTTTTTATTATGGTTGAACGTATGTTAGTGAAGGACTTTATCTATGCAAAACGAAACTATTCAAGTTATACCAATCAACAGAATCAGAATCATCAATCCAAGAACTCGCAATCAGAAAATATTTGCTGATCTAGTCGAAAATATTGCCAAAATAGGTCTAAAAAGACCAATAACAGTAACACCTTCTGATGATATTGGATTTTATGACTTACTTTGCGGGCAAGGTCGGTTAGAAGCTTGTCAAATGCTTGGGGAAGAATTTATTCCTTGTAGAGTTATTCAGGCAAACAGCGAAGAAAGTTATTTAATTAGTTTGGTGGAAAATATTGCTAGACGTAGGCACTCTAACATTGAATTGTTATCAGGCATCAAACTATTAGATGAGCGTGGATATAAGCCTGCCGATATATCTCGTAAAATTGGCTTTTCTCAAAGTTATATCAATGGCATTTTACACTTACTTAATGCAGGTGAAGAGCGACTTATTAATGCCGTTGAGAAAGGTATTATTCCACTTTCGATAGCAATATCTATATCTCGCTCTGACGATAAAGATGTCCAAAAACAGTTGGCTGAATTGTATGATGATGGAACTTTAAAAAATTCGGATATACAAAAAATTAGAAATATTATGCATCGCCGTAATTTGAACGGTAAAAAAGCCAATTCGGCTTTATCAAATAATACACGTTCTCAGATTTATAATCCTAAAACGGTATTGCATATTTATAAAGAAGAAACACAAAGGCAACAAATGATGATAAAACAAGCTGATTATGACGAAAAACAGCTTTTTATTATTTTGTCTTGTCTAAACAAACTTTTTGCAGATAAATATTTTCAATTGGTATTACGCTCTGAAAATTTAGACGATATGCCAAAGGATTTAAGTGAACGAATGTTAAAACAGCAAGAGGGAAATTTGTATGCCTAGTAATATTACTTATGCGTTTCACAATGAATTGCTTATGTTACCTGTTTCAGAAATACTTCCTACTCGTCAAATAGATAAGCATTTTGAAAAAAGTGTGAAATATCAGAGTATTTTATCATCGATCCAAGAAGTTGGAATCATTGAGCCACTCGTTGTATATCCTGAAAGGGAACATCAATACATATTACTGGATGGGCATTTACGTTTACACGCATTAAAAATGCTAGGTGCTGATACTGCGTTATGTATGATTTCTACTGATGATGAAGGATTCACTTATAATAAGCAAATTAACAGGCTAACAACTATCCAAGAGCATAATATGCTTGTGAAAGCGATTGAACGTGGTGTATCTGATGAAAGCATTGCTAAAACATTAAATATAGATCTAAAAATTTTGCGACAAAAAATGAATATGTTGAATGGAATCGCAAAAGAAGTTATTGAAAAACTGGCAAACAAACAGGTTGGTAAAGATATATTTCGGATTTTGAGAAAAATGAAACCCGAACGACAAATTGAAGTTGTCGATATGATGATTGCTAGCAATAAATTCTCACTGACCTATGCAAATATGATGTTACTTAGTTCAAGAAAAGACGAATTAGTTGAAAGCCATAAAGCTAAACCTACTAACAATAATTTAGAAGATTTATCTATTATGCAAAAAGAGCTAAATAGGTTAAAAGAGAACTATAAAGTTTCAGAAGAAAAGCTAGCTGATTTGAAAATGGCACTTATTGTAGCAAAAGGATATGTAAATAGACTTTTAAGCAATGCTGCAATTGTGGACTTGTTAGAACATGAGCAGAATGAAATTTACATAACCTTGAAAGAAGTATGTAAAGTTGAGCATTCTTGAGCTATTTCATAAAACATTATAGCCTGTAATAGTTACAGGCTTATTTTATTTATAGTGTATGTTTTATTTCATCTGAAAGAATTTGACTTGTCGCCTGCAAAATTCTCTTACCTGAATCCGAACTTATACGGTATTTTTCTATTAAATGGGCTTCATCTGCTGTTAATACAGAATCATCGCCATCGACTATAAAAATTTCCCCCTCACCAGTGAGCAACCAGTTAATATTTACATTCAAAGAACGGCGAATTTTTAATAAAGCCTCTACATTAGGCTCTCTTTCATCTCGTAAATAATTTTGAATGGAGCGATAAGGGATTTCTGTTACTTCTGAAAATGCTTTGATATTCAAATTATTAGCGTTCATCACATCCTTCAATCTTTCGCTTATGCTCATTTGGGTATTTCCTATTGACTCTAATTGCTCTTTGGAGTATATTTAAAAGGTAAAAGTTGCCCTTTCGGGTATATTTTAGCGGATTAAACATTTGAGTTCAAAGAAATCTTATGACACAACACTTCCTTCTATCCAGTAAAGCTAAAACGCTTTCTCTATTCGACATCGCAAGTTTGTCGAAAGAAGAAGCGTTTCGTTTACTTTGCCAGTGCCGTTGGGGAAGCCATGAAATTGTTACCTGCCCTAAGTGCAACTGTACTAATAAGCATTACTTCTTATCTAAAGAATATCGTTGGACTTGCAAGGAGTGTAAACATCGTTTTAGTGTAACGTCAAAAACGATTTTCTCAAGCTGTAAGCTAGAATATCGTAAATATCTAGCAGTCATCTTTCTCTTTGCTAATGCAGCAAAAGGTATTTCCATCTCTCAACTTTCTCGTGATGTCAAATTAGGATATAAAGCTACTTTTGTTCTTGTACATAAAATTCGAGAATCTCTCGCTAATCATCGCAATAATGATTTTCTACAAGGTGAAATTCATATTGATGGTACTCATGTGCATTCAGCATTACGTCCTAAAAATAAAAAAGCAGATCGAGTAGATAGACGAAAACCAGAATACGATAATCCAAATAAAAGAGCTGTTTTAGTCATGCGTGAACGTTATTCTGAACAAGAACAGACTGAATCACCAAACCTTAAAGGTGCAAAACGTACACTGACTTTCCCTATTAAAAGTGAAAGTAAATCTGCCGTCATTCCACTCGTAAATCGCTACGTTAAAGCTGGTAGCCGTATTCATACGGATGAAAATGCCGCTTATGATGAACTGTTATTCAACTATGATTTAAAACGAGTAAATCACCAACAAGAATATTGTAGTGATGAAGGTATTCATAACAACCTAGCAGAAAGCTACAACTCTCGCTTTAAACGTATGATTATCGGACAAATTCATAAGCTCAGTAATCGCTATCTATTCAACTACGCTAATGAAATCGCCTATCGAGAAGATATGCGAAAAGAAGATAATGGCAAAATTTTCAATGATATCTTGTCAAAATGCCTACATACACCAACCCATAGAGATTGGTGCGGATACTGGCAGGGTAATCATAAACAAGATGAAGTACTCTATACTTAGACTTTTAGTTTCCAAAACGTAGCATCTGGAGTACGTCCTTTTTTATCTACTAGCACAATATCTTGCTTTAATAATTCTCTAAATGCTCTTGTTACCGCAGTAATATAAATATCTTCCAATTTTAAGGATGTATCTTGTCCATCAAGAGCAAGCATTTTTTCTGTAATTTCTACCGTAGAGAGAAATGTATCCTTATTTTCCTTCAAGACTTGAGAGAGTAGCATCTTTAAAGAATGTTTAAAGGCTCTTTTATACTCCCTTTGGGGAAACTTTTTATTGAGTTTCTCTATCGCAATACTCTTTGTTTTTCTTAGTATCGCAATTTTAGAATTGATTTCCTCTGCATAAGTGATATAAAAGCGATATTCTTTTTCTAAATCAACTATCAACTTATCAAGCTGGTTTATTAGTAAACTTCGAGCCATAAAAAATCCCCGCAATCAAAAATGTATTGCGAGGATCTTAGCAATTTCAAGCGGTTAGTGCTTGTTCATTTGCGACATAATGGCGAAATTTTTTTGCTGATCTGACCGCTTGTTATTTCGCAAGCTAAACTCTACTTTTATGCTAGAATGCCTTCAAATAGATAAGAAAGAGTTTACCCTATGAGAAAAATCGAACGCCTATTTGCTAATAATCACGCATGGGCAACCCAAATGAAAGATGAGCAATCAGACTATTTTAAACAGCTAGCCGAGCATCAAAAACCTAATTTTTTATGGATTGGTTGCTCTGACAGCCGAGTTCCTGCGGAAAAATTGACTGGTTTAGAACCTGGGGAATTATTTGTACACCGTAATGTGGCTAATTTAGTGATCCACACTGATCTAAATTGTCTTTCTGTTGTGCAATATGCGGTTGATGTTCTTGATATTGAACATATCATCATTTGTGGACATACCAACTGTGGTGGTATCAAAGCAGCAATTGGCATGGAAGATCATGGATTAATTAGCAACTGGCTACTGCATATTCGTGATTTATGGTTCAAACATAGCCATTTACTTGGCAAATTATCTTTTGAGCAGCGAGCCGATATGCTTGTTCGTTTAAATGTTGCAGAACAAGTTTATAATTTAGGACGTTCTACCATTGTAAAAGCGGCCTGGGAAAGAGGAAAAAAACTCTCCATTCATGGTTGGGTATACGATGTGAATGACGGTTTCTTGAATGATCAAGGCGTAATTGCAACGAGCAGAGAAAGTTTAGAGATTACCTATCGCAATGCCATTGCCAAATTAATGTCTGAAGCCGATGAAATGTCCGCGCAATATGAATCACAAACAAGTAATGGGCAATAAGCAACAAAGGTTGGTCAATAGACCAACCTTTGTTTTTTTACTCTGCCTTCGCCATTTCAAATTCAATTAACATCATTAAAATATGAATTACTTTGATATGAATTTCTTGGATACGATCTGCATAGCGGAAGTGAGGAACACGAATTTCAACATCGGCTAATCCAGCCATTTGTCCGCCATCTTTTCCTGTCATAGCAATTACTTTCATCCCTTTTTCTTTCGCAGCTTTGATCGCATTTAATACATTTTTTGAATTACCCGATGTCGATAATCCAAAGAGTACATCACCTTTCTGCCCTACGGCTTCCACATAACGCGAAAAGACATATTCATAGCCAAAATCATTACTCACACAGCTTAAATGGCTAACATCCGAAATTGCAATCGCAGGATAGCCTGGACGATTTTCACGATAGCGACCTGTCAGTTCTTCTGCAAAATGCATAGCATCACAATGAGAGCCTCCATTACCGCAAGAAAGCACTTTCCCCCCTTGTTTAAAGCTCTCTGAAATCAACAAAGCCGCTTGCTGAATAAGGGCTAAATTCTGTTTATCGTTAACAAAATTATTTAATACTTGTTGTGCTTCTTGTAACTCTGCGAGAATTTGTTGTTGGTACATAATCTGATCCTTTTGAAAAATGATTGATTCATCTTACCGCTTGTTCGGCAACTTTTAAAAAGTCTATCATAATCCCCTACACTTAACACTAGGAAAAGCGCAAGAAATTAGGTAGAATTCGCCTGTTTTATTGTTTAATAAAGGACAACACAATGATCAACGAAATTAAAAAAGATACCCAAGATCGTATGGAAAAAAGCCTTGAAGCTTTAAAAGGACATATCGCTAAAATCCGTACAGGTCGTGCACAGCCAAGCCTATTAGATGGCATTCAAGTTGAATATTACGGTTCAGCAACGCCACTTCGCCAATTAGCAAACGTGGTAGCAGAAGATGCTCGTACATTAGCAGTAACTGTGTTTGACCGTTCATTAATTAGCGCCGTGGAAAAAGCGATTTTAACCTCTGATTTAGGTTTAAACCCATCTTCAGCAGGCACAACGATCCGTGTTCCACTTCCGCCATTAACAGAAGAACGTCGCCGTGACTTAATCAAAATTGTAAAAGGCGAAGGAGAACAAGGTAAAGTGGCTATTCGTAACGTGCGCCGTGATGCAAATGATAAAATCAAAGCATTAGAAAAAGATAAGCAAATCAGTGAAAACGATGAGCGTAAAGCACAAGAAGATATTCAAAAAATCACCGATACTTATATCAAGAAAGTCGATGAAATTTTAGCGGATAAAGAAAAAGAATTAATGGATTTCTAATCCGTCCTCGCTTAATGCAGAAAGAGGCCATATGGCCTCTTTCTTTTTTGCAAATTTTTCTAAATATCCTACCGCTTGTTAATGATTAGTCTATAAACTCCAATAGCTTTTTAATACGTATATGTCCGATACAAAAAAGCACAAATTAAGATAATTAACATCACAATAATTTGAATCAGTCTCTTCTTGGTTAATTTTTCTGCAGGCATTTTCACTCCAAATAAGAATTATTCTATTCATAATTTCTGAAAACAATGCTAAAATTTGCCCTAAATCAAACTTTAGGATGGTTTCTTATGAAAATTGTATCTGATTTTAAAGCAAATGGAAGAACAGCCTGCACAATTCACTGCCAAAATTGTAGTATCAGTCAATTGTGTCTACCTTTTACACTTAATGATCATGAATTGACCCAGTTAGATAATATTATTGAGCGTAAAAAGCCTGTCCAAAAATCGCAAATTATTTTCCAATCAGGTGATGAACTTCGTTCTATCTATGCAATTCGTTCAGGCACAATTAAAAGCTACACCATCAGTGAAAATGGCGAAGAGCAAATTACCGCTTTTCATTTACCTGGTGACTTAGTTGGCTTTGATGCAATCATGGATATGAAACACGTCGGTTTTGCGCAAGCGTTGGAAACATCAATGATCTGTGAAATTCCCTTTGATATTTTAGATGACTTAGCTGGCAAGATGCCTAAAATTCGCCATCAAATTATGCGATTAATGAGTAATGAAATTAAAAGCGATCAAGAAATGATCTTATTACTCTCCAAAATGAGTGCAGAAGAAAAACTTGCTGCCTTTATTTATAATTTATCTCAACGCTATGCAGCTCGTGGATTTTCTGCTCGTGAATTCCGTCTGACCATGACCCGTGGTGATATTGGAAACTATCTTGGTTTAACTATTGAAACCATTAGCCGTTTACTTGGTCGCTTTCAAAAAAGCGGTATGATTAGCGTACAAGGCAAATATATCACGATTAATCGTATGGATGAGCTAAGCGAAATGGCAGGTGTCACCAAGCCGAAAATGTCTTGTTGTGCTTAAAATATCTGCTATACATACAATTAGCTATTGCGAGTAATATAAACTTACGGTAATCTAAAACTCGCTCACAAAGTGAGTGGCTTTTAATATACATGCTATCTAGAATATAGTGTATAGTATTTAAAAAGAGAGGAGCAATGCTCAGGTAGCTTATTTTAGGGAACTAGCCCGCTTGAGAATAAGTAATGGGAGTGATTGCCGAGGTGTGAATTCACTAGACTGGAATGATCATCGGCTGAATAGGTTGAATCTTATCAGCTGTCGTTTAAAACTCGGTTAGTTTTAAATGGAGTGCTCTTAAATTTGTTTTTAACAAACCAAAAGTAACTCATTTCAATTTCCTATCTCTTATTCCACCCTATTTGTAAACACACATTTATCTTACATAGGAAATTTTTAATATGTCTCATCTTTCTGTTGCTAAATTCGGTGGAACAAGTGTCGCCAATTTTGAAGCGATGTCAGCCTGTGCCAATATTGTTACAGCCGATCCTAATACACGCGTTGTCGTTCTTTCTGCATCTGCAGGAGTAACTAATTTTTTAGTCGAATTAGCCAATGGCTGTGAAACAGCACGCCGTGAAGAAATTCTATCGGCAGTTCGCACAATTCAATACAATATCATCGAAAAATTACAGCATCCTGAGGCAGTTTCTAGTGATGTTGACTCACTTCTTGCGCACGTTACTGCCTTAGCAGAATCAGCAAGTTTAGCAACCTCAGCTGCTCTCACAGACGAATTAATTTGCCATGGCGAAATGATGTCGACAAAAATCTTTACCCAACTCTTAAAAGAAAGAAATTTTCCAGCGGTTTGGGTTGATGTACGCGACATTGTGGCGACAAATAGTCATTATGGTAAAGCCGCACCAAATGATGCAAAAACTCAAGCACAATCTGATGCCATCATTAAACCTTTAATTACAGAAGGGAAAGTCGTTATTACTCAAGGTTTTATCGGGAGAGACGATGAAGGAAAAACAACAACACTAGGGCGTGGTGGTAGCGACTATTCAGCGGCATTACTTGCAGAAGTCTTAAATGCGAATGATGTACTGATTTGGACGGATGTCCCTGGTATTTATACTACTGACCCTCGTGTCGTTCCGGCGGCACAACGCATTGATACTATGAGTTTTAACGAAGCAGCAGAAATGGCAACCTTCGGGGCTAAAGTGTTACATCCAGCAACATTATTACCAGCAGTACGTAGCAACATTCCAGTCTATGTTGGCTCAAGTAAAGCACCAGAGCAAGGCGGAACATGGGTAACTTTAGATCCACAACCTCGCCCAACTTTCCGTGCATTAGCATTACGCCGTAATCAGATTCTATTGACTCTATCTAGCTTAAGTATGCTACACGCTCAAGGCTTCTTAGCGAATGTATTCAGTATTTTGGCAAAACATAAAATTTCCGTGGATGTTATCACTACATCAGAGGTCAGTGTTGCAATCACCTTAGATAAAACAGGCTCTGCATCATCTGGTGCTGATATGCTTTCAGAAGCATTATTGGAAGAATTACGCGAATATTGTAATGTAAAAGTAGAAACAGACTTGGCTTTAGTTGCCATTATCGGTAATAACTTAGACTCACAAGCGGGTATTGCGAAACAATTATTTACTACTTTTGCCCCTTACAATGTACGCTTAATTAGCTACGGAGCAAGTAAAAATAACGTTTGTACCCTTGTTCAAAATAGCGAAGCTGATGATGTCATTCGTGCATTACATGCCGCATTATTTGAAAAATAATGATACTCTGATAGTTTAGTAGACGAAATAAAAGAGTTTCTAAGCATAATTCAATATATTTATTAGTAACTCTTTTATCTATTTAATTGAATTACAAGCGGATAGTTTTGCAAAAAATTTTACAAATCTACCCGCTTGTATGTTTATGGATTAAGTAAGAACACGCCTTTATTTTTAATTTCTACATAGCAATTTTGCTGAGTTTCATCGTAATCTTCAGGGTTGAGATTAATCATCAGCTCTTTGCCTTGCCACAGTACGATCACTTCCCAATGATTTCCCATGTAAATTGCGTGTTTAATTTCACAATGCTGGGCTTCTGTTCCTTCCGTCAACAGACGAATCCCTTCAGGGCGAATACCGACCAAACAGTCGCCATTCGGCACATTGAAACGTTCTGCATTTTCAAGGGTGAAGGTAAAATCGCCAATATGAATGGTGTCGCCATTTCGTTTGCCTGAAAGAATGGTTGATTCACCCATAAAGTTAGCAAGGAACAGTGAATTTGGCTGTAAATAGAGATTTTTCGCTGTATCTTGCTGGCGAATCACGCCTTTATCCATCACAATTACCTGATCAGACACCGCAAAAGCTTCACTTTGATCGTGGGTAACATACAGTGATGTGATATTCAAACGTTGCTGTAATTCACGGATTTTCTCACGCATAGAACGGCGTAGGTTCGCATCTAAGTTACTCAACGGCTCATCAAATAGCAAGACTTTTGGCTTGAGAATTAAGGCACGAGCAAGGGCAACACGTTGTTGTTGACCGCCTGAAATCTGATCGACATAACGATCTTCAAATCCTGCTAAATCAACTAATTCTAACGCTTCTTTAATGCGCTGCTCACGTTCCGCTTTTGGTACGCCTTGCATTTTTAAGCCGTAGCCTACGTTGTCGCCAATCGACATATGTGGGAACAAAGCATAGGACTGGAATACGATACAAATGTCACGTTGCTGAATAGAGTTATGAGTAACGTCTTCGCCATCAATAAAAATTTGCCCTGATGTTGGATTTTCTAAGCCAGCTACTAAACGTAACACCGTAGTTTTACCGCAACCTGATGGACCGAGTAAAGTCACCATCGTTCCTTTTTTGATAGACAGGTTAAGATTATCAATCACCGTCGCTTTCCCAAAGGACTTAGTGACATTTTTCAATACTAAGAAATCATTTTGTTGTTCCATTTTGCTCTCCTTAATTCATTTTTTTCGCTTTTGAACGGGCAATGCGAGTATCGCCAACGATCCAGTCAAAGATAAAGATAATTGCCATCATCACAACAATCAAAATTGAGCCGTAGGCAATGGCGATACCATATTCACCATCTTCTACACGGTTTAAGATATAAGATGTCGCAACACGGGTATCGGCGGTAACAAGGAAGACAATCGCACTCACCGTTGTCATCGCTCGTACAAAGCTGGTAACGAGTGCAGATAATAATGCGGGTTTTAATAATGGTAAAACAATAAAGAAGATCGTTTTAAATGAACCTGCTTTCAGTGAAAGTGACGCTTCATCTAGCGATTTATCGAGTTGTCCTAACCCTGCGATCGCCGCACGCATCCCGACTGGCATATTCCGCATAACCATTGAGAGAATGATGATAATCCCCGTCCCTGTCAGGTAAATTGGTGCATTATTGAAGGCTAAGATATAAGAAACCCCTGCGACTGTGCCCGGTACGGCAAAGCAAAGTAAGGTTAAGAATTCGAGCGTTTTCTTCCCTTTGAAATTACGACGAACTGTGACATAAGCAATCAATAGACCAAATAAAGCCGTAATTGGCGCTGCGCTTGCGGCAAAGATTACCGTTTGAATTAATGAAGGCCATGCACCATCACTAAAGCCTTGTCCAAATAGGCTGATGTAGTTATTGAGTGTTAAGGTGTAATCCACGCCCCAGTTCACCGTAAAGCTACCGTAGAAAATACTGCCGTAAAGCACAAAGTTAAAGGCAACCCAGAAGCCTAATGTGCAAATAATTAACCATTTCATACCGCTTGGTAAGTCTTGCACATCGCCACGGTATGATTTACCTGAAACGGTGACATAAGAGCGGTTACCAATCCAAAGATATTGAATAACAAAGATGGCTAAAGAGAAGACAAGTAGAATCGTACCAAGTGTACTTGCAGAAGCATAATCTAACTGTGAACCTGCAATGTAGAAGTAGATTTGCGTTGCAATCACGTCAAAGCTACCGCCTAACACTAACGGCGTACTGAAATCTGCTAAAGATTGAATTGCCACCACTAAGAAAGCATTTGCCAATGCTGGTTTGAGTAATGGGAAGATAATATAGAAGAAGGCTTGATAGCGGTTAGAGCGCAAGGTATAAGCCGCTTCTTCCACAGAAGGATGAATAGATTTTAATGCGCCTTCTAAAATCATAAATGCCATTGGCGTTAGTGCCAATGTATGTGCGATAACAATCCCTGTGAAACCATAAAGCCAGTTGCTACTAAAACCAAGGTATTCCACTAAAAATGCCGTGACATATCCTGAACGACCAAGCATCAAAGTAACCCCTAAACCGACCACAAAAGGCGGGGTGACAATCGGTAAAATAGAGAAAATCTTGCCGATAAATGCCGTGCGTTTGGCGATACGTGTGGTGTATAACGCAAAAGCCAAGCCAAAGAGCGTAGATAAAATACCTACCGTTCCTGCAACGCTTAAGGAGTTAGTAATCACACGAACAATATACGGCTGTTGTAAAATCGTGAACACTTGGCTTGGCACAAACTCGCTACCGTCATAGAACATCGAGATAAAAATCGCAATGGTTGGATAAACGATAAAGAAGAAAATCAACAAGATAATGCTGATTAATGAAGCGATAATAAAGCGATCACCTTGCATGACTTTCAGATTTGCCAATGCATTGGTTGCTAAGGCAACCAACGCGACAATTAAGCACATCACCGAATAACCAAGGCTAATTTTTCCAATAATTGCCGAGACAAAGACAAAGAGAAAAATCGCAACTACGCCGACCAACTCCAAGATCGAGCGAGATCGAGTATTCTCTTTGTTTGGGATTAAATAGATAAGTAACGGAAAAAACCACGCCCAGCTTAGATTGGTACTCGACCAACCCATCGCTTGCCAGATTTCATCGGATGTGGATTCAAACAATCCATAATCGAGCGCTTTAGAAGGAAGCATCAAGAATCCCAATAAAGCAAAAAGCACCCAAAAGAGAGGGCGCGTGAAAAATGATACAGACATACTACCTCACAAAATTCATTTTTGTTTAGAGAACGGTTGTACTATAAAAACCTCTGTCAAGGTCGTCAAACGATTATGTTGAAAGATGTGATCTAGTTGGCAAAGTATTGGGAATAATCAAGTAATTAAATCAGATTTTGAGCAATCCATGCTTGAATTTAAAACATAGATAAAATACCACCAAGAAAAAAGGCATAGAACTTTATTCTATGCCTTGTAATTATTTCCTACTCTGCTTTAGGTAATTTATATAACTGATTTTTATATAAATAACTGCCTAATAACGCATGAGCTAATGCTTCTTTCTTCATAGCTTCCGGCTGCTCTTTCGGATTCAGCTTTTCCTTTGCTTTATCATATTCGTAGCCTTGTGGCTCTAAATTTGGTTTTAGAATAATGACATCAGTACCTTTCATCATCGCTTGTGTTTGATCGTACTGCATAAACGCACGATTTGGGTTAACGTCTTGAGTCAAATCATAACCGATCATCGGATATTCACCACTAATTCCCGCCACAGAAAGCAAGGTTGTTGGCATATCAATTTGGCTCACTAAACGATTATCCCTGCGTGGTTCAATATTCTCTCCAAGAATTAGCGCTGGAATATGGAAGTTTTTGATAGGCACTAAGCTATCTCCAGCCACACGTGAATCGTGGTCGGCAATGACAAGGAAAATGGTATCTTTCCAGTAGTTTGACTCTTTGGCTAACTTAAAGAAATGCCCTAATGCATAATCTGCGTATTTCGCTGCATTGTTACGAGTCTGTTTATCTTTATCAAATAACTCAATTTTGCCATCTGGGAATTCAAATGGATCATGGTTACTTGAAGTAAAGACTAAACTGAAGAAAGGCTTATCCCCTTTAGCAAGCTCTGTGAATGTTTCATTCGCTTTATCGAATAAGTCTTCATCACTCATTCCCCACGTTGAGACAAATTTCGGATTTTTATAATCTTTTTCATCTACAATCGTTTCAAAACCGTTTCCGTAGAAATAGCTTGCCATATTATCAAAGTGTTTCTCACCGCCATAAATAAAGGATGTGCTATATCCCTGACGACGTAATAACTCCGCAATGGTAAAGAAACCATTTTGGCTTTTGGTCAATTTTACCGTTGCACGTGCTGGCGTTGGTGTAAAACCTGCGGTGACTGCTTCAATACCACGTACGGAACGTGTTCCTGTGGCATAGATATTTTCAAATAACCAACCTTCTTGAGCGAGTTTGTCAAATTCTGGTGTTAATGGCTTCCCACCTAATGTCCCGACAAACTGAGCGCCTAAGCTCTCTTCAAGTACAATCACGATATTTTTAGGTTTACCTTGATAGCTTGCACTGTTTTTCGTTAACGTTGGGATCTCTGTGGAAATATAGTCAGAAGCGGGGCGATTACGGCTATTTTTTACAATATCCAACATCTCTTCTTCTGACATTTTGCCATATTGCTCTGAAGATTTTTCTTCATCTTTGAGCTGTTGTGCGGCATAAAGTACTGAATAACCCGAGTTAAGCACCAAAGAGTTTACTAACGGATCGCTTGAAAATGCCACCATCGCAGGATTGATACCACGATGCCCTAATGACGAACGAGCTCCCGCAAAGGCAACTGCAATGACTAATAGCGCAATCACAGGGCGAACTTTCCAGCTTGGTAAACGTAAATCCTTCACCGCCCAGCCAGCTAATTTCCAATAGACTAAAGACGCAATCACGGTCACAACCAAACTACTGATCACAGCTACTAAATGTCCATTTGCCAACATGGTGAACACTTCTTTTGGATAAAGCAGGTACTCGATAAATAGACGATTTGGTCTGAAATCGTAAGTTTCAATAAAAGCAGGGGTCGCTACTTCCATAAAAAGAATAAACACACTGCCAACGGTGAGCCATACTCTCAATATTTTTTTCCAAAGTTGCCCTAAGCCATTATTGTGTAAAAATAACACCGTAAATAAAGCTGGCACACCGAATAAGTAGCATAAAGATACAATATCAATGCGTAAACCTTGTAAGAACAGAGAGAACCAACCATCCACAGCAGATACACGATCTGCTTGCCAAATAGATAGCCCTAAACGTGATAAGGTAAAAATAACAATATTTAATCCAACAAAGAAAAATATTGGAAAGAGAATAGAACGAGAAGATCTCTGCATAAACGTTACTCTAAAATCGTAATAAAATCACCAACTCGAATTGCACCACTACTTTTCGGCACTAAATGTATGCCAAAAATAGGTTTGCCTTTCTCATTGGTATGGTTCTGTTTTAGCGTCCGAAAGGGTTCAGCTTTCGGATCTAATTCAAGGGTTGTTGGATGACGAGTAATCAAAATACAACGAGTACAACATTGAGCAAATTCAAACTCAACATCACCAATTTTAATTCGTCGCCACCCTTCTTCTTCAAAGGCTTGAACGCCGTCTATGACAACATTCGCCCGAAACTGTTCCATAGCCACAGGCACGGGCGACCAAGCCTGCACCTGTGCTAAAGATTTTTCTGACACCAGCAATAAAGGATTACTATCAGCAAAGCTTAACGGATTAGGCTCAAAATTCTGTACCATACGTTCAGATGTTTTACCAATCCAACGTAACTGCACATTACGCCCAAACCGCTCACTTAACCATTGATTTACCGCATCATGCGCCACCCATGATGGAAAATGCGTTCCCCATACTTCGCTTGTTTGTTGTTCCACAAAATCTTGATACAAGGCTACACATTGTTCACCATTATCATATTGAATCACCACGCCCGTCGGAATCGGAAAAGCTGAAAGACGGTATAGCACTTGCTCTTTACGTGCAGTAATAAAAGTGCCATCTACTTCGGTTATCATAAATTCACGATCAAAATTCAGCCCTTGAGGTAAAACAAATGCTTGTCCAACCTGATAAGCTCGTGTTGATTTAATCGGATAAAGGTTAAGTTGTGTGACTTGCATAAAGTATCTCCTATTTTGGGTGCGAACAATAACAGAAAAGCATCTACTTTTATAGAATTCTCAAGTAAAATAATAGAGATTTTTATAAAAGGAATATCCTATGGCAAAGAAACCGACCCAAGATTTTGAAAGTACCCTAAAAGAGCTTGAAGAGATTGTCAGCCGACTTGAAACGGGCGACCTTCCCCTAGAAGAAGCGCTAACGGAATTTGAAACGGCAATCAAACTTGTACAACAAGGGCAAGAGCGTTTACAAAAAGCAGAACAACGCATCCAAATTTTATTACAAAAAGACGAAAACGCGACGCTGACGGATTACGCATAATGAATTACGATCTTTCTACGGAATTAACCCAATACCAACAACGTGTTAATCAATTTCTTGAAAAGCAACTTTCGCAATATTCTGCTCACAACACACCGCTTGTTGATGCCATGTCTTATGCGGTGTTACTGGGTGGCAAACGTGTCAGACCATTTTTAATCTATGCCACAGGCAAAATGCTCGGTGTTCCCCTAACACAACTTGACCATTCTGCTGCGGCGATGGAAGCCATTCATGCTTACTCCCTTGTGCATGATGACTTGCCAGCGATGGATAATGACACCTTACGCCGTGGCAAACCCACTTGCCATATCGCCTTTGATGAAGCCACCGCGATTCTTGCTGGAGATGCCTTACAAAGTTTTGCCTTTGAACTCCTTGCTTTTGACCCAACATTAAACGCAGAACAAAAAGTAGCTCAAATGCAATGGCTCTCAAAATCTGCTGGTGCAAAAGGGATGTGCTTAGGTCAAAGCCTTGATTTGCAATCTGAAAACAAAGCAATCTCACTGAATGAATTAGAACTTATTCACCGCAATAAGACAGGCGCATTGATTTTAGCGTCTGTAATGATGGGATTTAATCTTTCAAACTATGCCAATAACACCGACATTCAACAAAAATTAGTCGCATACGCGGAAGCCATCGGGTTGGCGTTCCAAGTGCAAGATGATATTTTAGATGTCATTGGCAATAGTGACATCATCGGCAAAACGGTAGGTTCAGATCAAGCATTAGATAAAAGCACCTATCCTAAATTATTAGGCTTAGACGGTGCAAAACAGAAAGCAGAAAGTTTGTATCAAACTGCAATTGCGGCATTAGACAGTTTGCCATTTGATACTACTGCGCTCTCAGCCTTAGCAGAGTTTATTGTTAAACGAGAAAGTTAATCGACAAGCGGTGAGATATATCTGAAATTTTGCAAATTTCTAACACAATCTGACCGCTTGTAAAGACAAAAAACCGAGTCATTTTGATCTGACTCGGTTTTCTTTTTAGATAAACAGCTTATTTATTTTCCGCTTCGCTCTGTGCAACAGAATCCCCTAAGTTTTGATCTTCTGCTACCGTTGGTTTGTCTTCTGGCTTCGCTTCAGAAGGCGGTGTTGTTGGATTGTTATCGTTACTGCTTGAATCATTCCAACCTGCTGGCTCACCCACTGGTTTACGCTCCATCAAGTTTTTAATTTGCGGAACATCGATCGTTTCATACTTCATCAACGCATCTTTCATCGCGTGTAAGATATCCATATTGTCTGTTAATACTTGTCTTGCACGCTCATAGTTACGGTCAATAATCTTACGCACTTCTTCATCAATCAGCTTCGCCGTTGCTTCTGATACAACACGTGGTGCGCCAAAACCTTCTTCCTCTTTATAGAGAATCGGTCCGAGATTTTCGGAGAAGCCCCATTCTGTCACCATACGACGAGCAATGTTTGATGCCACTTGAATATCGCTTGAAGCACCCGTTGAGATATTTTCTTTACCGTAAATTAACTCTTCCGCTAAACGACCACCATAGGTACTCGCTAATTTGCCTTCCAGTTGTTTTTGGCTAATGCTGACTTTATCCCCTTCTGGTAAGAAGAATGTCACACCTAAAGCACGTCCGCGTGGAATAATCGTCACCTTATGCACTGGATCGTGTTCTGGCATTAAATAACCAACAATTGCATGGCCTGCTTCATGATATGCCGTTGAGATTTTTTGCTCTTCAGTCATAATCATTGAACGACGCTCTGGTCCCATGTTGATTTTGTCTTTTGCTTTTTCAAAATCATTCATGGTGACAACTCGTTGATTTGCTCGTGCAGAGAAAAGTGCAGCTTCATTGACTAAGTTTGCCAATTCTGCACCCGAATACCCAGGTGTGCCACGTGCAATAATCATTGGATCAACATCTGGTGCAAGCGGTACTTTTTTCATGTGAACTTTCAAAATTTGCTCACGACCTTTCACATCCGGTAAACCGACCATAACTTGACGGTCAAAACGTCCTGGACGAGTTAAAGCGTTGTCTAATACATCCGCACGGTTAGTTGCCGCAATGATAATGATCCCTTCACTGCCTTCAAAACCGTCCATTTCCACAAGCATTTGGTTTAAGGTTTGCTCACGTTCATCATGACCACCGCTAAAACCAGCACCACCACGCTTACGACCAACCGCATCAATCTCATCAATAAAGATAATACAAGGGGCATTTTTCTTCGCTTGATCGAAGAGATCACGCACACGAGAAGCACCTACGCCCACGAACATTTCAACGAAATCAGAACCTGCCATAGTAAAGAATGGTACATTCGCTTCACCAGCAATCGCTTTGGCTAATAAGGTTTTACCCGTTCCTGGTGGACCAACCATTAAAATACCTTTTGGAATACGTCCGCCTAATTTTTGGAATTTGCTTGGATCACGTAAGAAATCAACCACTTCAGCCACTTCTTCTTTTGCTTCATCACAACCTGCAACATCGCTGAAACGTGTTTTGATTTGATCTGGTGCGATCATCTTCGCTTTGCTCTTACCAAAGCCCATCGCCCCACGACCACCGCCACCTTGCATTTGGCGCATATAGAATACCCAGAACCCGATAAGGATAATCATCGGGAACCAAGAAATTAAAATTTGGGATAATAAACCACGACGCTCAGCCGGCTCACCAATGACTGTCACATTTTTATTTAACAAATCATTTAATAAATCACGGTCATACATCGGCATTACCGTTTGATATTCCCCACCCATCACTTTTTTAACGGTAATGGTTTCATCATTACTTTTGAAATTCACTTCTTTTAATTGATTTTGTTTTAAATCATTAATAAAAGTCGAATAGTCAACGGTATTGGTGTTACCAAAATTGGTATTAAAGCCTTGGAATGCCGTCATCAACGTAATACCGATCACAACCCAAAGCAAAATATTTTTAAACATATCGTTCAAGGCGATTACCTCTTTTTATTAAAAAAACCTGTCAAGATTACTATAATTTCACGGGATACGCTACATTATCCTTTGTAGCCTGTCGCCACAATATAAACTTCACGAGAACGATCTCGAGAAGCTTCCGGTTTACGTACTTTAACTACGTTGAAAAGCGAACGAATTTCACGCAAGTACTCATCAAATCCTTCCCCTTGGAATACTTTGACAACAAAGCTACCTTTTGGTGCCAATACTTGACGACACATATCTAACGCTAATTCAACTAAATACATCGCACGCGGAATATCCACAGAAGGCATACCACTGAAATTCGGTGCCATATCGGACATCACCACATCAACTTTGCCTTCACCAACTCGCTCCAATAACGCATTTAATACACTTTCTTCACGGAAATCCCCTTGTAAGAAATCCACCCCCACAATTGGGTTCATATCCAAAATATCGCACGCAATGACACGCCCAGAGCTACCAATCTGCGTGACTACATATTGTGACCATCCGCCTGGTGCTGCCCCTAAATCCACCACTGTCATACCGTGTTTAAACAAGCGGTCAGATTGTTGAATTTCATCTAATTTAAAATAGGCACGGGAACGAAGCTTCTGCTTGTGTGCCTTTTGAACGAATTGATCTTTAAAATGTTCTGCAAGCCAACGAGATGAACTTGCACTGCGTTTTCTACCCATTATCTACTCTAATTACCTAAAAATTGCCGTCTATAATAAGGGTGAAATAGCTGATTTCAAGGGAAAAGTTAAAATTTTGTAGAGAGATTTTCATATTTTGCAAAAAACAGCTCGGATCTGACCGCTTGTATTTGCTCGATACCGTAATTTTTCGTTATAATCGCCAAAATTTTTGCCATTTTGGCATCTTTTTATTTAAACAGAGGACAGATTTATGGGCTTTTTAGCTGGAAAACGTATTTTAGTAACAGGTTTAGCAAGCAACCGTTCGATTGCTTACGGTATTGCAAAAGCAATGAAAGCACAAGGTGCAGAATTAGCCTTTACCTATTTAAACGACAAACTTCAACCACGTGTTGAAGAGTTTGCCAAAGAGTTTGGTTCAGATATCGTATTACCATTAGATGTAGCAACAGATGAAAGCATCACAAACTGCTTTGCAGAATTAAGCAAAAAATGGGAAAAATTTGACGGTTTTGTTCACGCCATCGCCTTTGCACCGGGTGATCAATTAGATGGTGACTATGTCAATGCTGCAACCCGTGAAGGTTACCGCATTGCCCACGACATCAGTGCATACAGCTTCGTGGCAATGGCACAAGCAGCTCGTCCATTCTTAAACAAAGATGCTGCATTATTAACCCTTTCTTATTTAGGAGCAGAACGTGCTATCCCTAACTACAACGTTATGTGTTTAGCCAAAGCATCTCTTGAAGCCGCAACTCGCGTAATGGCAGCGGATTTAGGTAAAGAAGGTATCCGTGTTAATGCGATCTCTGCAGGTCCAATCCGTACACTTGCTGCATCAGGCATCAAAAACTTCAAGAAAATGCTTGCAGCATTCGAACAAACCGCAGCATTACGCCGTACCGTAACAATTGAAGATGTGGGTAACTCAGCTGCATTCTTATGTTCTGATCTTGCTTCAGGCGTAACAGGTGAAGTGTTACACGTGGATGCAGGCTTTAGCATTACTGCAATGGGTGAGTTAGGCGAAGAGTAATTCGTCGAAAGACCATTTTCATCTACGAATAAGGGCGGGGTTTTCCTGCCTTTTTGCCTTTAAGAGACGATTTGGAATGACAAACGAACAAAAAAAAGCCTTATTCGGTTCAACAAGAATGCACTCTGAACTGGTTTATAATATGACTAAATTAGAGGGTAATCCTTATACTTATAGCGAAGTGAAAACATTGCTAGACGGTATCACCGTAGGCGGTCGTAAACTCTCCGATCAAGAACAAGTTCTGCGAGTTTCTCATGCGTGGGAAGAGTTACGTTCACAAATCTCTCAAAATACCTTTACACTGACCAAAGAAAATTTCATTCATTTCAATCAAATTGTAGCAGAAAATGAAGCCTTAATGGTCGGAAGTTTCCGAACAGAGCAAGTTTATATCGCAGGCGTTGAAAAATATACGCCACCAAAAGCGGAATATTTAGATGATATTTTTACCCAAATGCTCAATGATTTTCATCAGCTTGATTTAAACACTCACGACAAAGCCTTTTGGCTTTTCTTGCAATGTGCCAGACATCAATTTTTCTATGATGGAAATAAGCGTACCGCACAATTGATGATGAACGGTTTCTTACTCACAAACGGCTTAGCCGTTGTAAGTATCCCTGCTCGTTTAAAGCGTAGCTATGATCGTAAAATGACTCGATTTTACGATACCAATAAAATGGAACCGATGATGAACTTTTTACGCAAACTGGCAGCGAGCGGACGATATGAGTAAGGTGTCGTTAGCAAACCACTTGCAAAAAATCATCAAATCCTACCGCTTGCAAAATCCTATAAGTTCTGAAGCACTGGAACAAGATTAGGCTGTTGCTCAATAATCGCAAGCAATTTCCGTGCCGCACCATTTGGGGTTCGTCTGCCGATTTCCCACGACTGTACAAGGTTTTGGCTTACCCCTAACAAGGAAGCAAATTCTGCTTGTTTCATTTGGTGTTGGGTTCTAATCGCTTTAACATTCGGGATTTTATGGATATGAATACGATGTGATGGTACTTCTATCTCGCCTTTTTCAATGGCGACCATTTCTTCTAAACCTTGAATAAGGCGATCAAATAATTTCTTTTCCATTATTTTCTCCTGTTAATTTAGCTACAACGGTACGCATTATCGCTTTTTCTTTTTCGTTCAAATTATCTTTTTCACTTTTGCTATACATCGTAATAAGGTAAATTCTACCCTTAGTACTCCATACATAATAAATAACACGAACACCACCGCTTTTGCCCTTGTTATTGCTTTCTAATTTCCAGCGAATTTTTTGGCAACCACCCGTATTCTGAATAAAATCGCCTAATTCGTGAGATTCCAATAAATAAGCCTGAAATTTCTGATATTCATCATCAGACATTAATGCTTTTCGGTCTTCTTCAAAGATTTTGGTTTCAATAAAAGTAAGATATTCTTCTGTTTCCATTCAAACAACCTTAGTATAACGTACACAGTACAACTTTTCAGCTATTTTATAGCCTAAGCTATAAAAATATTTTGGCTAGCTTGCTTTGTTATTTTTTCGATAGCGATCGAAAAAATCATAAATTTCTCGGACAGATAGCCTTAAATCCGCTATAATTTTTCAGTTATATCGGTGCATTACGCACCGCTTTTTATTTTTATCAACACGAAAAACTATGTTCCAAAATAACCCCCTATTAGCTCAATTAAAACAACAGATTGAAGCAAGCAAAGAATATGTTGAAGGCGTTGTGAAAACGTCAGATAAAAGTTATGGCTTTTTAGAATGTGAGAAAAATAGCTATTTCATTCCCCCAGCAGAAATGAAAAAAGTGATGCACGGCGACAAAGTCAAAGCCGTTGTAAAGCGTGACGGAGATAAAGAGCAAGTTGAAATTGACTCGTTATTAGAGCCAATGTTAGAACGTTTTATCGCTCAAGTGCGTTTTAACAAAGATGGGAAATTGCAATTAGCCGTTGATCACCCAAGTATCAATAATTTTATTCCAGCCAATACGCAGAAAAAAGTGACAGAAACCCTTGAAAATGGGGACTGGGTGGTGGCACAGTTGAAAACACACCCTCTGCGTGATGATCGCTTTTTCTTTGCTCAAGTCACTCAATTTATCTGCAAAGCGGACGATAATTTCGCTCCGTGGTGGGTAACATTAGCTCGCCACGAACAGCCTCGTGAACCCGTTGCGAATGAAAAAAGCTATGCACTACACGATCAGATTGAGCGAGAAGATCTCACTCATCTCTATTTTACAACTATTGACAGTGCCAGCACGAAAGACATGGACGATGCGTTATATGTTGAGCCGATTAGCGAAAACGGGACGCAAACAGGCTGGCGTTTAGTGGTTGCGATTGCCGATCCAACCGCTTACATTCCTGAGCAATCCGCGATTGAAAAAGCGGCTCGCCAACGCTGTTTCACCAACTACCTCCCAGGTTTTAACATTCCGATGTTGCCACGAGAGCTGTCTGATAATCTTTGCTCTCTCGTGCCGAATGAAAAACGCCCGGCGTTAGTCGGCTATATTGAAACGGATTTAAGCGGTAATGTAGTGGGTGAAGTTCGCTTCGTGTCAGCTTGGGTCGAATCTAAAGCGCGTTTGGTCTATGATGAAGTGTCTGATTATCTCGAAAAAGTCGAAAACCACTGGACACCAGACTGTGATGAAACCGCACAACAAATCGACTGGTTACACCAATTTACTCTTGCTCGTATTGACTGGCGTAGCAAAAATGCACTGCTATTTAAAGAACAAGGCGATTACAGCTTTGAGTTAGCTGAAGACGGTGCGGTCAAAGCGATTCATATTGACTATCGCCGTATCGCTAACCAAATGATTGAAGAATCAATGATTATCGCCAACATCTGTGCAGCACAGTTTTTAGATAAATATGCACACACAGGCGTATTTAATACACACTCAGGTTTTGATAGTAAAAATCTAGAGCCCGCTCGTAAATTCTTACTGGATACCCTTGCCAATGACGAAAATCGTGAGAGTTTATCTGAACGTTACGCCCCTGAACGCTTAAGTACCCTTGAAGGCTATTGCGAAATGCGTCGTGATATTGAGCAATTCCCTGAAAACT
The DNA here is from genome assembly GCF_901764975.1 of Actinobacillus indolicus. Classification (GTDB taxonomy): domain Bacteria; phylum Pseudomonadota; class Gammaproteobacteria; order Enterobacterales; family Pasteurellaceae; genus Glaesserella; species Glaesserella indolica_B. The sequence goes on from NZ_CABFKH010000002.1 coordinate 193,674, forward strand.
TCCTAGAAATGCGTTTACGTCGCTATTTAACCTTTGCTGAATTTAAAGCAACCTCAGCTCCGCATTTAGGCTTAGGTATCAGCCATTATGCGACTTGGACATCACCAATTCGTAAATATGGCGATATGGTTAATCATCGTTTAATTAAACAAGTTCTTGCAAATCAAACGGCAAAACCTGTCGAAGAAACTGTTTTAGCTCGCTTACAAGAAGCTCGTAAGCAAAACCGTCTTGTTGAACGTGATATTGCCGACTGGCTTTATGCCCGTTATCTTGCGCCGATGGTAGAACAAAACGTAGAGTTTGACGGCGAAATCCACGATGTTTCTCGTGGTGGCTTACGTGTTAAAGTTATTGAAAATGGGGCTTCGGTTTTTGTTCCATTCTCAACCCTGCATAATAACAAAGAAGAAATGTTATTTAGCCCAGAAGAGATTGCACTCTACATCAAAGGCGAGAAAGCTTACCAAATCGGGCAAGCGGTGAAAGTGAAGCTTAAAGAAGTTCGTGTAGAAACACGATCGATTGTGGGTGAATTACTTATCTAACATATCAACTAAAAAAGCAGGGCTATGCCCTGCTTTTATTTTGGTTCAAATTAAGCTTTTCCAAACCCCTTCAATCCAACAACGTGTACATACTCTTGGTTATTGGTGATCTTACGCACTAACTTGTAGGTTGTACCACGTTCTGGGCTGATGTTTTCTGGGGCGGCGATCAGCAATTGCATATCCAAACGCTCGCAGAGTTCAAACAAGGTATTGATAGAGGTTGCGTCTAAACGTGCCGCTTCGTCAAGGAAGAGCAAGCGAGCAGGCAGAATATCTTTAGCACGCATACGGCGAGATTCTTCTTCCCAACTTTGCACCACCATTAATAAGATCGACATACCCGTACCAATCGCTTCCCCTGTCGATAACGCACTACTTTCCGCACGCATCCAACCGTCTGCACCACGGAAGGTTTCGACTTCCAAATCGAGATAATTACGGTAATCCAATAGCTCTTCGCCAATGGTTTGCGGTGTACGTTGTCCTAGTTCAATATGTGGATTAACACGTTTATAGAGCATTGCCAAGGCTTCTGAGAAACTGAGTTTTTGGTTTTCAAACAGATCGCTGTGTTGCTCACGGTCGTTGGATAAAGCATTGAGTAAAATAGCATGTGTATCACGAATATTCACCACCAAACGCACCCCTTTCACCTGACCGAAGGCAATATTCTGTAAGCCTTGGTTCAGTTGTAAAATACGGTTTTGTTCACGCTGAATGGTTTTACGCAAGATATTTGCCACGCTTTCTGAGCTGATCGCCAATTTTTTCTCACGGCTGGTGAGTTCGTTGGTTAAACGAGATAGCTCAATTTCCATCTGCTCAATCGCATCAATCGGGTCGTCCGTTTTGATGATGTCTTGGCGAATACGCTCACGCAAATGCTGATAAACCGAAATAAAGAACGCCACTTTATTTTCAGGTTTACGGCTATCTTCTGACGCACGCAAGCTATCACGCAAGTATTCGTTATCCGCCACCGCCGTCCGCAATGCACCAAGGGCTTTATCCGAAATCGAACGCAACTCTTCCGCTGATTGATAAGCAAGCTCACGACGATTTAAGCGTTTTTCTACATCGCTATTACGAGAGAGTTTCAGCACCAAACACCAGCTCACTTTCGCCTGCACTACAATTTCACGTTGAGCATGGTAATCACGCTCTGCTTTACGCACCGCTTTATTGAGATTATCCATTTCTGCTTCGATCACCGCTAATTGTTTATCTAAGTAAGATTTACGCATACGGTGTTGGCTTAAGCGTTGTTGGAGCTCTTCACGGCGAGTCGTTGCACGTTCTACTGCCCCTTCATCATTGCGAATACCATACTCGTCCATTTCACGTAATAGCTCTTGTAGCATTTGATTTTTTGCATCATAAGAACTACGTAAAGAAGTCAGGACTTGATTGTAGTCTGCAAATTGTGTTTGCGCTTGACGTAACTGAGCTTTTGCCTGCTCACGCTCACGTTGTGCTGTCTCTAAACGTTGACGAAGTTGCTCATTTAATGCTGAACCATCTGTCCCTACGGTTTCTTGATAGCTGAAATGCAAACGGCGGTTCATCACATCAGCAAGGGCAAAGACTTTCTGTTGTTGCAATTTTTGTTGCTCAACAGACCGCTTGTAATCCGCTTGTAGCTGTTCAAACTGGGTCGGATCGCTCTTTAACGCCACCGCAATCGGCTCAAGTTGTGCTAACGCATTACCGAATTGACGGATAAATTGTTCATCTTCCTGTGCTTCTAATAGCTGTTCACGACACTCTTCCACACGATCTTGCAAGGTTTCATCAGTAAGAATATTGAGTTGTGGCAACACTTTATTCAGCAGTTGCAACTGGGCTTTGCTGTTTTCAAGTTGGTGACGTAATTGCTGTTCCGTACCACTTGCTTGATTGAGTTCACGCTCAATTTCAGCCCGTTTTTGTGCAATCTCTTGCATTGCCACTTCAGGATCAAGCTGGAAAGCTAAAGCTAAATGCGTGCCGACAAACTGGCTCAAATGTTGGTGTAAACGTTGGCATTTCTGCACGTCAAAGGCACGTTCTGCGTGTTTTTCCGTTGTTTCATCACGTTCAGCTTTTACTTTTTCAAGCTGTTTCTCACGAGAAGCACGTCCAAAGACCGCAAATTCAGAGAACTTGGAGTAACGCCATTGACGCTCAGACAGTTGCACCACTACGCCATCGCCCAGTTCTTCCGATTTAAAGACATTATCATCAAAGGCATTCGGATCACCTTCGATCAAATAGAGATTTTCAGGGCAATCGTCCAGTTGCTGTAACTGTGCTTTAACCGCTTCCAAATCACGTACCACAATGGCGTGGCGAGCATCGCCATAAAGTGCCGAGAAATAAGGTGCATCTTCAATCGACACATCTTCGTATAACTCTGAAATCAGCACTCCACCAAATTTTTCCGCCAGTTGATTTAAGCGAATATCTTCCGCCCCATCAGGCTGGCTTAGGCGTGAAATTTGCTCATCTAATAGCTGTTCACGGCGAGCAAGCTCATCACGTTCAAGGGTTGCTTCACGTTCACGGCTTAAGGTATTTTGCATAAACTGCATTACCGCTTGACTACTGTCAAAGGTTTCGCCACATTGCTCTTGCAAACGAGCTAATGCCGATTGTGCCGTATGCCACGCCGGTGCGGTTTGTGCAAGCTGTTGATATTGCTGATTTAATTGCTCACGTTGCTGACGTTGTGTTGAACGCACTTCGACAAATTCAGCGAGTTCCGCTTCCAAATCTTCAAGGCGAGCTTGTTGCTCTTCATAATAACTTTCAAGATCTTCTGCGTTTTCCAGCTCTGCTTGTGCTTTTTGATTAAACTCGGCAAGCAAACGTTCTGCGTTCTGTTGTTGATGTAAACGCTGTTCTAATTCCGTTAATTTTTGACGCAAAGTCACCGCTTGTTGTGCGTGAGCTTTTTGGCTTGGATACGCACTCAGCAATTCACGGGCAACGCTGTCTGCTTGCAAGCGGTCAGTTTCCCCTGCAATTTTGCAAACGAGTTCATAGGCTTTGTCAAACTGGCTTTTCGCCATATCGGACACGGACAAACGCTGTTCAAGCTCAAACACTTTATCGGTAATTTCATCGGCTTGAGCTGCAAATTCGGCGTGATAATCTTCGACATTGTGCAAATCTAAATTAGCCAGTCCGCTGATCTGTTTGGCTTTTTCTAACGCATTCACCGCTTGCTGATATTGCAATGCACGGGTTTGCTGTGCGTCCAACGCCTGTTGATAATCCGCCATTTGAGAACGCAGATCTTCGACTACCTCGTCAGCTTCTTCTGCACGAGATTGCGCCATCTCTTGACGCTCAATAATTTCCTCGAGTGCTAATTGTTGCTCTTCTAAACGCTCACTCAATTCTGCAACATCGTCTTGATAACGATCGACTTTCTCTTGATGACGAACAGCATTCATCACTAAGTTTAATTGATTTGTCGCATGGTTATATTCTTCTTCAAGACTCCCTTCCACTTGACTCAATTCGTGGGTTTCTCGGCTGAATTCAACTAAACGTTGTTGTTCAAGTGCTAATTTCGATTTTGATTGATACCACTCTTGACGCTTTTCAATCGCCTGTTGCACATTACCACGGCGTTCATTGGCATGGCGCATATAGTCCGCAGATACATAGTTCGTCGATTCTGTAATCAGTTTTCTAAACATATCGCGATCAGATTGTGTCACGCGAATTGCCTCAAGGGTCATACGGTTTTCACGCAATGCCGACTCCATATCCTGAAAGGCTTGGCGAACCCCTGTATTTTCAGGTAAGAGATAATCACGCAAAGATTTGGTAATAACACTAGAAATACCGCCGTAAAGAGAGGCTTCAATCAATTTATAGAATTTGCTACGGTCGCCCGATGTGCGTAAACGTTTTGGAATAACGCCAAGATCAAAGAGAAAACTGTGATAATCGGTAATCGAATGGTACTGTTTAAATTGCACCTCACTGCCGTCAAACTTCTCTTTCAGATCGTTTAACGCCAGCACTCGTGCATTTTTCTCACCGACCTGCTCGGTTAAAATAGAGATAACCGATTGATTTTCATTGATATTTTGTAATGAAAATGAACGAATATCGACTTTCTTATCACGCCCTGCGATCTGCTGTAAACGCACACCACTAATCACACGTTGCCCACGGGAATTTTCGCTTTCTAACACCGCATAACAAACGCCTGCCTTCAATTTACCGTACAGCCCTTTGTCACGAGAGCTAGATGTTGAACCTGCTTCGGTGGTATTACGGAAATTAAGCAAGGTAAGATCAGGAATTAACGCCGTCACAAACCCTGCCATTGTGGTCGATTTACCCGCCCCGTTACCGCCTGAAAGGGTTGTCACCAGTTCGTCCAAGTCAAAGGTTCGAGCAAAAAAACCGTTCCAGTTGATTAAGGTTAGGGAACGGAATTTTCCACGGCTTACCAACTCAGCACGAACAAGCGGTAGGTTTTGTGAATTTTTTTGCAAATCCTGTACATCGTTTTGTAATTCAAACTCTTGCATTATTCTTCCTCACCATTCAATTCTTCTTCATTTGCAAATTCTTCGTCAAAACTCACCGCTTGCTCTTTCGCAGTCGTAGGTTTTGTCGCTTCACCATCACGGATTAAACGAAGTTGTGCTTCGCGTGGATCGTCCCCAGATCGTACATCTGCACCAAAGCGGAATACTGACTCTGAAATCACAAACTTTTTGCTGTTTTGGTCACCAACACGGGTAATCATTCCCAAACGACCTAAACGGCGTAATGCGCCGCCCACTTTCTCGGCTAACTTCGCCTTATCTAAGTCCGAACCTGTTGAACGCGGATTGATTGCTTTAAGCAACTTGGTTTCATCTGCCAAATTGAGCAACTCGTCATACACTTCGTCATAGTGGAAAATCCCTTGCTGTGCAAGGCGTTCCGGGCTGAGATAGAGATAACACAACACTTTTCCCACCAACATTTCCATCTCCGACATCGCCGAACGAGCAATCAAGGTACTTGCCTTAGGACGAAGATAGAAAAAGCCTTCCGGTGCACGAATAAGATCAACGTGGTAACGGCGATAAAACTGTTCAAGCTCGCTTTGGTAATCCATCAAAAAAGCGTGTTCATCAAGGGCTTCTAAACTAATATGTCGCCCTGCTCTTAATTGACTGTCAAGTTGCGGAAAAATCGGGTTAGCAATCGCTTCAGCCAATTTAGTTGAGATAAGTTCTTGGGTGTCTGTCATTGTCGTTCTCTATACTGTATTTAATCGTTTCTTACTAAATCTTGCCTTAGAATTTCAGCCCAAACAAAAGGATTTTGTTGCTTTAATTCATTTAAAGATATACTTTTTTCTTGATAATACCGTAAAAAATCCTTTTTTCGTCTGTTTTTAAGCCTATTATCATTCAAGGATAGTCTATTTATTGTCCGTTCCGCTTTTTGAGTGATTGCATTATTCATTTGGGGATTAATTAACACCTCTCCCGTGCCAAAATGAATGTAAAAGAGATTATCTGGCAAACTAAAAGGATCTAACACATCTTCAAAATCACGTTTTTTACTATTTGCACTGCCACAAGCAAAGCGATAGTTATTCCATTCATAAGCTAAGTTAGGATATTCTGATTTAGGTTTAAAATGATCGACTGTGCGGTTCCCACTAATTTCATCTACTTTTATCGCATAATAAGCACAAATACCATCGTATGCGGTATATAAGTCATCTAGGCATTCTCGCCAATAAGCAGGAAGTTTATTAGAGGTATTCTCCTGAAGCCATTTAGCACCTTTTTGACGAACATCAAGATCAAAGTTATTAGGTTCGGGTTGCAATGATATAGGAATCATAATACCCCTCTCTTTTGACAATAAATCAGCCAAGGTGTCCAAAATTCATCTCGTTCATCTAACGCTTGTACTAACTCAACTCTTAAACGATTAATTTCATCAATACTCGCTTTTGGATTTAGCATTAATGTATTTGCCCGATTAATTAAATCTTCATATTCAGGTGCTCGACTACTTGGTAAATTAAAAGCCTCACTTTCTAACCAATTTTCAACCGTACCTTGTTTATCGAACACTCTTTCTGATACTTCAATATTCCCTTCATTGTTCAAATCAAAATCAATCCATTTATCTTGTTTCTCATTAAAAATAGGCTCTAATGAAGCCATTACCAATGGGGAATGTGTAGCAATAACTAATTGAACATCAATCTCTTTAGATAAACTTTTTATCACATTTAATAACGATGGAACAACTTTTCTCTGCCATTTAGGGTGAAGATGTGCCTCTACTTCATCGACTAAAAAGGTTAAAGACTTAGCTGGCATTTTCCCTAATAATTTACTGCTCTCACTATGCCTTTTCCAAGCATAAACAAGAAAATAAGCTAGAGTAACCATTCGTTTTATAGCAGATGAACAGTGTGGCAGAAGAATTTCTCTGCCATAAGGCATTTTAATGGTTGGATAAAGTCGAGAGTCGCCCAAGCTAAAAGGTTTTAATTCCCCTATTTCTAATTCTTCATTAGTGGCTGAAAGTATGGCTAATACTGATTTTAATTGCTCAAACTCTTTTGTCTTTCCTGTTTGCCAAATTTGCCAATCTTGTAATAGCCCGTTAAAAAACTGATTATTTTCTTTGTTATTCACACCTTGCCAAATTTCTTCTTGAGTATAAACAAAGGCCAATGGTCTATTACGAGTAAATGAGCCATCATAACGAAGCATTCCATTATGTTTAGCGACATTATTCAAATTTTTGTCCCACAATGCATAGCTACCATCCGCCATTACATAAATTGCAATATCCGAAAATTCTGCTTTAGCTCTAGACATATCATCAATATCCAAATGTCTAGACCAATACTCTTCTGATTTATATGAATATATTTCAGTTTGTCCTTTGGCATCTTGAACAGAAATAAACGCACGCTCGGCAACATTTAACGGCTTAGCTACATAACCACTCTGAATACTGCGATTTATCTCTTGGGGAAAATGCCCTGAAAGGACAAACCAAAGAATATCTAAAAGAAAACTTTTGCCTAAGCCATTATCTCCGGTTAAGACATTCAAACGAGAAGCAATGTTTAATTCTAAAAGATCTTTTATACCCACGTTCTGTAGTTTTAAATAATCAATCATCTTATTTCCTTTTAGCCAGAAATGCCTTACTAACCTCAACTACCTATTAAACTGATCAATCACATTCGCCTGCACTTCTGCACCATTGTCGTTAATCGACTGCCATTCTGGATAAATCGCTTGGCTGTCTTGGCTTGCCATACCGAGTTTAACGGCTTGATCGACTATAATTCGTGCTACATCAAAATGGCGGGAAAGCGGGTACATTGCCAACTGTTCACGCAAAATCGCACCGAGATCAATCGGTTTACCTTGTTCACGGAATGGGGCAAGATGGGCTTGCATTGTCGCAATAATCTGCTCTTGCACTTGGGCGAGCGACTCATATTCTAATTCTGTCGGCAGCTCACCTACGGCTTCTGCATCATTCAACTGCGTTTCATCATCGCGCAGATCCAGTAACGGCTCTGCTTTAGCGACATAAAGTTGCCACGGACTTTCAAAATAATCTTGAATAGACTGGCGTAAACGTTGCCCAAAGACACGATTTTTATCCATATCAATCGCGGTACGGATAAATTTATGGACGTGGCGGTCATAGCCGATCCAAAGGTCAATCGCCTGCTGTCCCCAACTGATAATGCGGTCAAGTTTATTCTGCAAATTCACAATCAGCTGATCGACAAAATCCAAATCATCACGCCCAATCAAACAACTTTGAATACGCAATAATTGGGATTGCAACTTATCCCCTGACGCATTTAACACATCTTGTAGCTCACGCAAATTTCCTGAAGTTTCATCTAACAACTGCTGACAAGTCGCAATGGCTTCGTGCCAGTTTTGGCTTAACAGCGCCGCAATACGCTCACGAATTTGCTGCTGATTTTCGTCCATCATACGCTGGGAAAGATCGATACTGTCAAAAATTTCTGCAACCGAAAATTTTAAGGGGGCAAACACTTGATTACGCCAAAAACGTTCATCACCGCCTTCTTCCGCAGCGTTAGATGCACGCTGAATTTCATCGGCAACAATGGAAAGCTGGATCGATAAACGTAAGGTCGAAAATTCACGTTGGCGAATGTAATACTCTGAAACCCCTACGCCAAGTGGCGTTAAGCGATAAATTGCCAAGCCTTCGGTAAATTCGCTGGAAAAACGGTTTAAAAAACGTTGTTTGACAAGATCGTTGATCGCATTATTTGCACGCTGTGTTTGTGTTGCTTCAGGCTGCTCAAAGGCGTTTGAAACGTGACGGAAAATATCTTGTAAATCACTTTCAAGCAATTCACCATCAGTGCGTTCATTATTATATAGGGCTATCGCCAATAAAAATGCCAAGCGGTCGGAAGAAAGGGAAAGCGAAAATTCTCGCTCTTTTGTCCATGAGATCAGTTCTGGGATCGTTTGTGCTAATTCGTGTTGCATAGGCGATATGATTTAAATATAAAAATAGATGATATTGTACCTTAATCAGAGCAGAATGGAAAAGACAAGCGGTGAGATTTTCTCAAAAAATTGTAAGCCCTCTCCCTCCGCAAATTCTTGCGAATTTGCTCCACCCAATACTCGCTACGCTCGCTCCTTCGGAGCCGTCGGCAGAGCCGACGTTCAAATGCAAAGCATTTGTCCCGCAAGCGAGATAGGGTAAAAAAGGCAAAAAAAATCCCCCTACAAAGAGGGGGATTTTAATGCTAGGTTAAAGGGTAATTACCATTGGTAACCGATACCCACAGAACCACCGACATCACCACGGGTATTCGCGTTACCTTGTAATTTAAGGATTAGCTTACCGTTGTCTGATGCACGAGAGTAACCTACAGCCAATGCTGATTGACCTTTGAAGGTACCCGCTGACGCTGCAACCATTGATTTACCTGGAATGTAAACTTGTGGTAAACCTGCTGCTGCGTTCGCACCTGCGATACCTGCACGTAAGTCTTTGTTGTTACGGTTGATCTTGTTGTGGATATCACCAGCAACTTGTTTCAACTGATTCACGTTCACTGCATCAGTGCCATCTTTACCTGGCGCTACGTTAGTAATCTTCGTACCACCTGCGTTGATGCCACTGCTGTTAATCGTCACAGGACCTGCTTTCACGCTGTCAAACTCAACATCTTTCTTCGTTGCAACTGTAATTGTTCCTGCATTTTGTGTTACAGAAATGTTCTTACCTGCATCAACTGTTACAGTTTTACCTGGTTTAACTAGCTCTTTACTTGTGCCGCTTACTTCACCTGCGGAAGCAGATGTTGTTAACGTAAAGCCAGAGTTGTTGATTGCATTCGCTACATCACCCGCAGTTGCAAGAGCTTTCGGATTTGCTGGCGTATTCACCGTGCCATCTACATTATTTGTTAATGGAGATGTTTTCGCTGAAACTTGGCTAGTTACAGGTCCAACATATTGGTTACCTGCAGCATCCGTATAGCTACCATCTGCATTTTTCGTAATGGTATTACCATTTGAATCTGCATAGGTGATTTCCGTTGTTTGGTTATCCACATTCACATTGTAAGTGACGTTGCTAACGTTACCATCGGTTGTGATGTTCGCTGTCGTGCCAGTACCGTTAACAAAGTTAACTGTATCGTACGGTTTCACGAAGTCTTTCGCTGTACCATTTTCTTGTAAGTTCCAGCCTGCATTCAATACATCGCCTAATGTCGCTGCATTGGTCATTTGCTCTGGAGTTACAGTTGGTGCTGCTTGTGACGTTGTTGATGTCGCTGCATCACCTGTACTTACTGTCGTTGGTAAGTTCGGTGCTAAGTTAGTAAATGTTGCTCCACCCATATTTACTGCTGGAGTAATATCACCATTTTCAACACCTACTGGCGTGTCTGCATTCACTGCAGTCATGTTAACCACAGGTGCACCTGGTTTCGTTACATCACCTAATGATAATGTTTGATTTACTACTGCATTTGAGAACGTCACGTTTTCTGTTGTTGCAATTTCAATAACATTGCCTTGTCCAGAAATCTTAATGTTCTGTCCTGCGTTGTAGTTCACTGTATCACCAGCATTAATTTGTGAATCAGCATTTTTAACGTAAGTGCTTTGACCATTTGTATCCTTAACAACTGCTGAGTTCACGCTGTGGTAAACATTGTTGATGGTATTAATGATATCACCCACAGTTGCAACTTTATCTGTATCGCCTTCTGTTACAACGGCTTTACCCGCTGGGATAATGTTGCCATCTTTATCAGTCGTTGTGCCATTGCTCACAGATGATGTACCTGTATTTACGTTCACAACGATATCACCAGCATCATTTGTAGTAACGTTTGCTGTAGCAGTATCACCAAATTTAATATCGCCGCCTACTTGTTTACCATCAACAGTTGTTGTTGGCAGAATTGCAGAGATTTGGCTACCTGTGATCTTACTCGGTTCTACCTTATCACCTTTACCATCGCGCGCTGTGTTGTAAGAACCATCTGGTTGTAAATACACTGTTTTACCATCTGCTGTGGTGTAAGTGATTTCAGTGGTTTCATTATCCACATTCACATCAAATGTGATGTTGCTTTGAGTACCATTTGTAAATTCAACACGCGCTGTTGTACCTGTGCCGTTAACGAATGCAACTGTATCGTATGGTTTTACGAAATCTACCGCTTCATTATTAACTTTCAAGTTCCAACCTGCATTTAATACATCACCTAAAGTCGCCGCATTGTTACCTGCTGTGTTAACAAGGTCTTGAGCGTCTTTTGCGGTAAATGGTGTACCATCCGCTTTGTTTGGAGCGGTTGTTGTTGGCGCATCACCAATGCTTGTTGTATTTGGTAAAGTAGATGTTAGGTTAGAAATTACATTCTTACCATCAACTGTACCAATCGTGATTGGGTTATCAACTTTTGTTGTCACATCAGCTGGATCAACTACGTTACCTGCTGCATCAACAAAATCACCAGCTTCATTTTTAGTAACTGGATTACCAGCTTTATCTGTATAAGTAATTTCGTTACCGCCAACAGTTGTGCTGTTGAAAGTTACATCATCTTTCGTTGCATAGGTATAAGAGATAACATCTGCACCATTTGCATCTTTTGTAACATTTTGGGTGACAACCATATTTTTGCCAGCTTCGAAGTTGACTTGTTCACCTGGATTCACCAAAGTATTTGTTGCGCCACCTGTTGCTGTGGTTGAGTTGGTATTCCAACCTGATGCATTAACCATATCCACAACGTTCTTAGCAGTCACAAAGCCTGTTGGATTATCAGCTACCGCTAGAGAACCTGCTGGTACAGTTGAACCTTCACCTGGTGGGTTTAGCTTAATCACACCTGCATCTTCTAGCTTAACAACCACATCATACTGACCAGTTGTTGCATTGTTTGCACCCTCAACAACCACACCGCCATCACCAATGAAGTTCACTTGGTTCGCATTTTTCACAGCTGCGTCATAGTTGTTATTTGGTGTTGCAGCTACCCAGCCGTAGTTCGCTAGATCTTTGGCGGTAACAACAGCATTAGGTTCTGCAGTGGTTAGGTCAAGTAGATCGGTTGCAGCTTTTTTACCAGCTTCACCTACATTGATTGAAGTAGTAGGTAGGCTTGAAGTTACGTTTACGTTGGTAAATTCAACGCTGTCTTTCGTTGAGTAAGTAATCTTACCGTCAGCTTCTTGCTTAACAGTCATATTCTTACCAGCAACCATCTCAATCACATCGCCTGGATTGATGACTTCGTCAGTGCCAGATACTTTCTCACCGCCATTTGCAGATGACTTCAGAGTAAAGCCTGAGCTGTTGATAGCGTCAGCTAAAGTAGTAGTGTTAACTAGCTTGTTCTCGTCACCTTTAGCAACAGTTGTCGTGCCGTCACCATTGGTAGTACCGTTGGTTACGTTGCCAATCAATGCTGGGTCAGTTAGGTTAACATCAACTTGGATTTTGTTCACTGTACCATCAGTTTCTGACTTGATGGTTGTACCCACACCATCCAAAAACTCAACGGTATCATATGGCTTAACAAAGTCTAGATCGCCTTTGTCAGCTGTCTTCAGATTCCAACCAGCGTTTAGTACGTCGCCTAGTGTTGCTGCGTTAGTAGTAGTTGCTGTCGTAGGATCAAATGTACCTTTGGTAGTGTCAACAGGTAGTGTGGTATTTAGGTTAGAAATCGTACCACCGTTTGGACCGCTTGTGATAGTCACAGGGTTGGTTACTGTGTCGCTTGCGCCTACAGTGATTGAATCAGGGGCGATGGTAGTCCTATTCACACCGTCAGTAATTACTGTACTGTTGAATACTGGGTTCTCAGCCATTTGGATTTGGACTTGGTTGTCCGTTACCACAGTTTGGATGTTCTTGGCTGAATAAGTGCTATCGACTGCTGCATCTGTATTTTCAGCTAGTGTTTTATTAGTTTTTGAACCGATGATAGCTAGAGTTTCACCAAGCTGTTGTTGTGTACCGTCACCTGCTGCGTATTGTTTTTCTAGCAGTTCAGCGTCGGTATCTTTATTAGTATTGGCAGTGATGGTTAATGGTTTAGCTGCTTGTTCATAAACAAAGTATAGCTGTGAGCCGTTGATTGCGTCAGTTGAAGTTGCTGAAATACGACCTGCTGCCACATTGACAATTTGACGCTCTTTACCTTCAGAACCAACAGATACTACTGATGTTGGTGCTGTACCTGCAAATGTGCCATAAGTGATATTCGCAACCGTACCTTCAGTGGTTGGGTTAGCTGTTGTTGTAGTTGAACCACTACCTAGTGCCACTGCATCTGCGTGTGAAGCAACAGTATTAGCACCCAATGTGGTTGCATTTGCAGCAGTAACTCTTGATTTATAACCAATTGCAATACCATCTACGGCTGATACAGATGACTCACGAGCCAATGCGATGCCGCGCAGTGCATCGGCTGTACTTGTCGCCGAAACGCCTGATACAATTGAATCTTTACCATATGCCTTAGCAAATGAACCAAGTGCAACTGCTTGTACGCCTGCTGCACCCGCTTGCTTACCAATCGCAACAGTGCCATTAGCCGACGAATCAGCAAAGTAACCGATTGCAATTGACGACGACAAACCTGTTGCTTTGGATGCACCACCGATAGCGATGGTATATTCGTTGCCAGATGCATTTGCTTCAGAACCAATAGCCACAGATTGTTTCGCTGATGACGTTGCATTCAGACCCATTGCTGAAGATTCTTTACCTGATGCATTAGAGCCCATACCGAATGCATTGGCATAATCACCAGAAGCATTAGAACTACAACCAACAGCAGTTGTGTTTTGACCTGTTGCATTAGCTAGCTGACCAACAGCTGTAGCACCATAGTAAGCATAAGCATGGTCACCAATCGCTGTTGATGCACCTAGTGCAACTCGCTCATCATTGTGGGCAGTGGCATAGCCAGTACGTCTACCTGTTGCATATGTACCATTACCAATAGCAATAAAGCCTGTTGTAGAGCCATCTGTTTCAATGGTTGCATTAGTACCGATAGCCACCGCACCAATAGCACCAAATGATGGTTGGGTGTTTACTTTTGCATTAGTACCGATTGCGATAGCACCATCATAAGATAGAGTATTGTTACCTAGAGCGATTGCTCCACCATTAGCAGTACCGCCAATTGCTGTTGAGTTATAACCATAAGCAATACCATAATTTGATGTAGAAATTGAGTTCACACCTGCAGTGGTCGCATATAGACCCTGTGCACCTGCTGCATCAGTGATGTAGCCAAGGTTGGTGGTTGCATTACCTGTACCTGCATTGGTACCGTTGTTGGTGTGGAAATAGATTTGACCAACTTGGTTATCTAACACGTCTAGAGCTGCATATAGCTGTGAGCCGTTGATAGCGTCAGTAGATACATTGGTGATTGCACCTGGTGCGACGTTCTTGATTTGACGCTCTGCACCCACTGAGCCGACAGATAGATACTGACCAGCATCTGTCACCTGACCTGCAAAGCCTGAGTAGGTCAATTTCGCTGCGCCTGAGCCGATGGTTACCGATTTAACGGTTTCTACAGCTTCTGGAGCGCCTGTTGTAACTTTTTTACCATCAACAGTTTTAGTGGTCACTTCAACTGAGCTGTCACCCAGTACGACTGAGCCATTAGTGCTTAATGCAGTGATATTATTACCTAGTGCAACTGAGCGCTCACCTGAGACATTGGCATTTGAGCCAAAGGCGATAGATGATACGCCAGTGCTAGTTACGGTGGCATTTGTACCGATAGCAACAGAGTTGTCTGCATATGCGGTTGCATTAGCACCGTAAGCAAGTGCATTATCAGCTGCTGCGATAGCTACAGAACCAACTGCAGTTGCGTTGGTCGCATTTGCTTTGGCTTTATAACCTAGTGCGGTAGCATTCACTGCTAGAGCGTTTGAGCCTGTACCTACAGCGGTAGTATAGTTACCCTCTGCCACCGAACCTGCTGCGATTGCCACACCACCTTTTGTAGAAGTGATAGATGTGGAAGTTAATGCATCGCCTGTTGGTGTAGTTTGATTACCAACTCGGGCACCAGCACCAATGGCGGTACCAAGCTCAGCACCCGCTTGTACAAATGCGGCTGTACCAAGTGCTGTACCGAACAATTCATTTGAATGTGCTTTTGCACCAATTGCCACAGAACCATCTTTGGCATAGGTGGTTTCATACCAGCTACTACCATTGATATTTTGGGTATTGCCCGCAATATCAGCACCAACCACATCTTTATACTTGTTTCGCAATGTAGCATTGGTGTAAATAGTGCCATAATCATTGCTACCAATTGCAACCGATGCATGACCTGCTACAACCTGTGCACCGATAGCAATAGATTGGTCGCCGATTGCACGTGAGTCAAAGCCGATGGCGGTCGCTTCATTTGATTCAGACCAGTTTGTTGCTGAAGAAGCTACAGCACCTGTTGCATCTGTAATACCTGCACGATACATTAGACGAGCTGGATCAAGGCTACCAGAATTGGTTGTATAATCAGCATTTGTGTAGCTGACAGCAGAGCCCTCCGCAGCACCCGCATCTGTCAATAAGCCTGATAGTGAGTTACTACCAATTGCGGTAGAGCCCTTACTTGCACCTTTAGACACATTACGCACCAATGCATCTGTACCAATAACAACTAAACCTTGGTTGTTAGTATTCACAGTTTGGTGCATGGTTGCTGAAGCGTTGGTACCAATCACTACCGCATTTGCATTCATTGACGTTGCATTTTCACCAATGACAAGGGCACTATTTCTCCACTTTCCACCAACAGCCGCAACCGTTGTGCCAGAAGTTGCAGTACCTCCTGTACCACTAGCAGCAACCCCTGTAGTGCTATATCCACCACTACCAATTGCAGTTGCCGCATAAGCAGAAGTACCTGCAGTCGCTGCTGCTACTGCTACGGCTGCCGCTAGGGCTGTCTTAGCAGTCTTGACTGATTTTGTTTTGCCCTTTGAGCGAGACAATTCTGAAGTTGCCACCCAACTTTGCGTTGCGTGGTTCCAAATAACTTTAAATATTTTATTCATTTAAGTTCCTAATGAACTAAAAGTTAATACACATTAACCATGATTCAAGGTATATTGAACCATGCACTAAGATTTCATTCGCCGTTAAGACGGATGAATTTTCAGATTTAAATACATGTCTGACCATACTACTATAACGAAACAAAAAAAATATAGCAAACACCTAAACAATTTATTACATTTCTATAAATAACTCGCCAAATCACTCACTAAACAAAGAGAAAAAGCAAAAACAAAATTTACAATTCATTTTTAGTTCATCTCCCTCCTGTAGCCCTCTCCCTCCGCAAATTCTGGCGAATTTGCTCCACCCAATACTCGCTACGCTCGCTCCTTCGGAGCCGTCGGCAGAGCCGACGTTCAAATGCAAAGCATTTGTCCCGCAAGCGGGAGAGGGGAATGTACAACTTGATAACATCGTTTACACTCTCACCCGCTTGCGGGAGAGAGACAGCTCAAAATAGCGTCAGGCTATTTTGAGCAGAGAGAGGGCAAAAAATGGCACAGGTTGAAAACCTGTGCCATTTTTTGCAAATTTAAAACATTATGCCTTACGCCATGTGGTGCCATTTGCACCGTCTTCAAGCACAATGCCCATTGCGGTGAGCTTATTGCGTGCCTCATCGGCTGCGGCCCAGTTTTTGCTGGCTCTTGCTTCGTTGCGTTGTTTAATTAACGCTTCGATTTCTGCGACTTCATCGTTATTTGCATCGCCTTGTAAGAAGGTGTACGGATCTTGCTCTAATAAACCCAGTACGCCTGCAAGTTGTTTTAAACGTGCAGCAAGTTTGTTTGCCTCCGCCTGATTTTCCGCTTTGAGTTTATTGATTTCACGAGCTAATTCAAATAACACCGCGAGTGCTCCAGGCGTATTAAAATCATCATCCATAGACTCTTTGAAAGCGGTCACATATTGATCGTTTTCTGCAAGTTCAACATTCCAGTCACAGCCACGCAATGCCGTATATAAACGCTCTAACGCTTTGCGAGCCAAGCCGATATTTTCTTCGCTGTAATCCAATAAGCTACGGTATTGTGCGGTTAAGAAGAAGTAGCGAACACTTTCACAATCATATTTGTTTAAAATATCACGAATGGTGAAGAAGTTATTAAGCGATTTTGACATCTTCTCTTCGTTGATCGTAAGCATTCCCGTGTGTAGCCAATAATTCACATAGTCGTCACCGTGAGCGCAGCAAGATTGTGCGATCTCGTTTTCGTGGTGTGGGAACATTAAGTCCGAACCGCCACCGTGAATGTCAAAATGGTTGCCTAACTCTTTGCTGTTCATCGCCGAACATTCGATATGCCAACCCGGGCGACCTTTGCCCCAAGGGGAATCCCAGCTTGGTTCGTTCGCTTTCGACATTTTCCATAATACGAAATCCATCGGGTTGCGTTTGACTGACTTAATTTCAACCCTTGCTCCAGCTTGAAGCTGTTCGAGATTTTGGCGAGATAAGGCACCGTATTTTTGGAAAGATTCAACATTGAACATCACATCACCATCTTCTGCCACATAAGCGTGACCTTTCGCTAAGAGTTTTTCAACCATCGCAATAATTTCAGGGATATGTTGCGTTGCACGAGGTTCAACATCAGGGCGAAGGATATTTAACGCATCAAAGTCTTTGTGCATTTCGGTAATCATACGATCAACAAGCTGATCGCAAGTTTCATTATTTTCCAATGAGCGTTTGATAATTTTGTCATCCACATCGGTAATATTACGCACATAGCGTAAGTTATAACCGAGATAGCGAAGGTAACGTGCGATTACGTCAAAAGAAACAAAAGTCCGCCCGTGCCCAAAGTGACAGAGATCGTAAACCGTGACACCACAGACATACATTCCAACGTGATCAGGGTGGATAGGTTTAAATTCTTCTTTTTCACGTTTTAAGGTGTTATAAATTTTGAGCATAGGTTCCTCTTGTTCCAAGTATTTTGTCTTATTTTACACAGCACCAAAGGTGCTGACTTATGCTTAACCTTGTACGGTTCTACCGTGCAAGTCCCACAAAATTCTAACAAACAAGCGGTCTGTTTTGGGAAAAATTTTGCAATTTCTGTCAAACTTTTTAATAATAGCACTCAAAATTTCTTTCAATCCCTACAAGGAATAATAAATGATTACATTACATACCAATTTTGGTGATATTAAAATCGCTTTAAATTATGAAAAAGCACCAATTACCGCAGAAAACTTTGAAACCTACTGTAAAGACGGTTTCTATAATGGCACGATTTTCCACCGTGTGATTGATGGTTTTATGATTCAAGGTGGCGGTATGGAAGTGGGTATGGTAGAAAAAACGACTCGCGCACCAATTCAAAATGAAGCAAGTAACGGTTTAAGCAATAAACGTGGCACACTTGCGATGGCTCGTACTTCAGATCCACACTCTGCTTCAGCACAGTTCTTTATTAACGTGGCAGATAATACCTTCTTAGATTACCGTTCAAAAGAGATGTTCGGTAAAACTGTAGTTCAGGAATGGGGCTATGCGGTCTTTGGTGAAGTGGTTGAAGGCATGGATGTTGTCGATAAAATCAAAGGCGTAAAAACAGGTAACAAAGGCTGGCACGCGGATGTACCAAAAGAAGATGTGATCATTAACTCTGTCACTGTTGATTAATTTTCCGAACGACTGCTTGGTAACAAGCGGTCGTTTTTTTCATTTGTTTTACAAAGGACATTATTATGAACTTTAAACTTTCTTGTGCAGCATTAGCTGTTTCTTCGTTTATTTCTGTTAACGCATTCGCTGCGGATATTCAATTCCGTGTGATTGAAACATCTGATATTCACACCAATTTAACGGACTTTGATTACTACAAAGATAAACAAGATGCAAAATATGGCTTAACTCGTTCTGCTACCTTAATTAAACAGGCAAAAGCTGAAGTGCCAAATAGCATTTATGTCGATAATGGTGATTTAATCCAAGGCGCGCCAATCGGTGACTATATTTCTAATAAAGGCTTGAAAGAGAAAGATGCACACCCTAGCTATATCGCACTTGAATATTTAGATGTTGTCGCAAGTACATTAGGTAACCATGAATTTAACTATGGTTTAGATTTTTTAGATACCGCATTAAAAAATACGAAAGTGCCGGTTTTAAGTGCTAATGTGCTTGATCCAAAAACCAATGAACCGAAATATACGCCGTATCTCATTCAAGAACGTGAAATGACTGATACAGAAGGTAAAAAACATAAAATCAAAGTGGGGATTATCGGTTTTGTTCCACCACAAATTTTAATTTGGGATAAAGCGAACCTTGAAGGCAAAGTGGTGGTAGCTGATATTGTTGAAACCGCAGAAAAATATGTGCCAAAAATGAAAGCGGAAGGTGCTGATGTCATTATTGCATTAAACCACAGCGGTTCAGGTTCTTTTGATAAACCTTATGAAAAAGGTCAAGAAAATACCACTGTCGCATTAAGTAATGTGAAAGGCATTGATGCAATTGCCTTTGGCCACTCTCACGGTCAATTCCCAGGCAAAGATTTTGAAGACAAAGCTGGCGTAGATATTGCAAAAGGTACAATCAACGGCACACCAGCAACAATGCCAGGTCAATTTGGTAGCCACATTGGTGTGATCGATTTAACCTTAAGTGATAAATCGGGTAAATGGCAAGTGGTAGACGGTAAAGCACAAATCCGTCCTATCTTTGATGGTAAAGAGAAAAAAGCATTAGTTGAAAACGATCAAGGTTTAGTAGATTTAATGAAACCTTACCACGATGCGACCCGTGAATTCGTCTCTCAACCTATCGGTAAATCTTCTGCAGATATGTATAGCTATCTCTCTTTAGTACAAGATGACCCAACGGTACAAATCGTGAGTCTTGCACAAAAAGATTATGTAGAAAAAGTAGTTCAGAATTTGCCTGAATTGAAAGGTATTCCTGTATTAAGTGCGGCTGCACCGTTTAAATCAGGTGGACGTAAAAATGATGCCACCGCATTCGTTGAAGTGCCAAAAGGTGATTTAAGCTTCCGTAACGCAGCTGATCTTTATCTCTATCCAAATACTTTGGTGGCAGTCAAAGTCAATGGTGCAGAGTTAAAAGAGTGGTTAGAGTGCTCTGCAGGCATGTTTAATCAAATCGATCCAAATAGCACTGAACCACAAGGTTTAATCAACTGGGATGGTTTCCGTACTTATAACTTTGATGTGATTGATGGTGTGAACTATCAAATCGATGTAACCAGCCCTGCTCGTTATGATTTAGATTGTAAATTGGTGAATGATAAAGGTGATCGTATCAAAGGCTTAACTTTCCAAGGTAAACCGGTTGATCCAAAAGCGGAATTCATTATTGCAACTAACAACTACCGTGCTTACGGCGGTAAATTTGCGGGTACAGGTAGCGACCATGTTGTTTATGCATCTCCAGATGAAAACCGTCAAGTGTTAGCGAACTACATCACAGTGCAAACAAAAGAGAAAGGCCAAATCAATCCAAGTGCTGACAATAACTGGAAATTTGCACCAATTAATGACAAAGTCAATGTGTTCTTTGAAACTGCAAATAGCGATAAAGCCCAAGCCTTTATTAAAGAAAAAGCGACATTTGGACACAAATTCTTAAAACAAGATGATGCTGGTTTTGGCGTGTATCAAATTGATATGAGCAAGTAATTTTGAATAACCGTGGGTGACCACGGTTTTGCAAATTTTTGCTCAAATCAGACCGCTTGTAAAAGCAAAAATCCCCGAACTATTCGGGGATTTTTTTATCTTGTCAGTAGGGGTTAGATAATACCCTGTTCTAACATTGCCGTTGCCACTTTTTTGAAGCCCGCAATGTTCGCACCGTTTACGTAGTTCACATAGCCGTTGCCTTCTGAACCATTTTCCACACAGTTTTGGTGGATATTTTCCATAATACCGAATAGGCGTTGATCCACTTCTTCACGGCTCCAAGATAGGCGAATTGCGTTTTGGCTCATTTCTAAACCAGAAGTCGCTACACCACCCGCATTAGACGCTTTACCTGGTGCATAAAGGATTTTCGCATCAATAAATGCTTCAACTGCCCCTAATGTTGAAGGCATATTCGCCCCTTCTGCCACACAGATACAGCCGTTTTTGAGTAAGGTTTTCGCATCTTCAGTATCTAATTCGTTTTGGGTTGCACAAGGTAGTGCCACTTCACACGCCACTCCCCACGGTTTTTGACCGTCGAAATATTGGATGCCCTGCTCTTTCGCATATACAGATAAACGTTCACGACGTTCATTTTTCAATTCTAATAATGCGCTTAATTGTGCTTCCGTCATTCCGCTTGCAGGGAATAAAACGTAACCATTTGAGTCTGAAACAGTCAATACGCGACCGCCTTTTTGGATGACTTTTTCCGCCGCATATTGTGCTACGTTACCCGAACCTGAAATCACTACGCCTTTACCTTCAATGCTTTGACCACGTGTATTTAACATAGATTCAGCAAAGTAAACTGTGCCGTAGCCCGTTGCTTCAGGACGAATTAAGCTACCACCCCAAGTTAAACTTTTACCCGTTAAAACAGAGGTAAATTCGTTACGTAATTTTTTGTATTGACCGAACATATAGCCGATTTCACGCCCACCTACGCCGATGTCACCTGCTGGCACATCGGTATCTGCGCCAATGTGGCGGAATAATTCGCTCATAAAGGCTTGGCAGAAACGCATTACTTCTGCGTCAGATTTGCCTTTCGGATCAAAGTCAGAACCGCCTTTACCGCCCCCCATTGGTAATGTTGTTAACGCATTTTTGAAGACTTGTTCAAAGGCTAAGAATTTTAATACACCTAAATCCACAGTTGGGTGGAAACGGATACCGCCTTTATAAGGACCAATCGCTGAGTTCATTTGTACACGATAACCACGGTTAACTTGTACTTGCCCTTTATCATCCACCCAAGTCACGCGGAAAGAAATCACACGCTCAGGCTCAACAATACGCTCTAACAACCCTTGTTGGGTATATTTTGGATTTTTTGCAAGGAAAGGCGCAAGACTACCGAATACCTCTTCTACCGCTTGGTGGAAAGGCGCTTGGTTTGGGTCACGCTGTTTGATTTTTTGGAATAGGGCGTTTAAATCGCTCATGTTGGCTCCTGATTTTTTAATTTAGATATTGTGTTTGGTTGTCGAAGTCTATCAGGCTCTTTTTTATTTGCAAATAGTCATTAAAAAAATTCATTCATAAAATTAAAAAAATTTAGCTCAATTGATTTATTTTTAATCAAAAAAGCATATTAGCTAAAAATTTATAAGAGAATAAACGGCAGATAGGGCAATTTGAGCTACAATTCGGCAATTATTTTTAACTAGGCAAAAGAAGATGAATAACGTCGATCAACAAGAAATTGCAAAATTTGAAAAAATGGCGAAAAGCTGGTGGGATCCTCAAGGGGATTTTAAACCGATTCACCTATTAAATCCGCTTAGAGTGGCTTATATCAATGAAAAGGCTGATGGGCTGTTTGGGAAAAAGGTACTTGATGTTGGCTGTGGTGGCGGTATTTTAAGTGAAGCAATGGCTCGTTTGGGTGCACAAGTGACGGGGATTGATATGACAACAGAGCCCCTTGAAATTGCTAAACAACATGCGACACAAAGTGAATTAACCATTGATTATCGACAAACAACCATTGAAAATTTTTTGCAAGATCATACCTCTTGTCAACAAGAAAAATTTGATGTGATTACCTGTTTGGAAATGCTTGAGCATGTGCCAGATCCTTTATCTATTATCCAAAGTTGCCAAGCCTTGCTCAAACCGAATGGCGTACTTTTTTTCTCGACCATTAACCGTACCTTAAAAGCTTATATGTTGGTGATTATTGGTGCAGAATATGTGTTAAAAATGTTGCCGAAAGGGACTCATGAATTTGAGAAATTTATTAAACCAGCGGAACTGCTTGCATGGTGCGATCAAGCGAAATTAAGCTGTGATGAAATGGTAGGCTATCATTTTAATCCGTTAACCGAAAAATTTTGGTTAAATAAAGATGTGAGTTGTAACTATATTGCGACATTACGGCATATCAAATAAATAGGCTGTTTGGGCGGATACATCGATCCGCCCTTACAAATGTTAAGCTAACGACTTAATGTCACGGGCAACATCAAAGTATCTAAGACAAAGCTCAAAGGCAAATCAATTACCGCAACGACACTGAATATCCCGCCTTCTTGAATTGCTTGAAAATCTCTACTCACACCTGCATAAACGGAATAATCACTTTCTGCAAGACTAGTAATTGTGCCACAAGCGGTCAGATTCCCGATAAAAAATGCAAGAATGAGCCATTTACTGATCTGTTTTTTCATTTTTCTACCAAAATTCATTTAATTACGCATATCATACCGAATAATTAACAAAAACCGATCCATTTCTTTGCAAAATGTTTTATATTACAAACTTTCTTTATTTCAATTATTTGAGGAATGTATATGCAAAGTTACAACATTGCCGTGTTAAGTGGTGACGGTATCGGCCCTGAAATTATGGCTCAAGCAATCAAAGTGCTTGATGCGGTACAACAAAAATATGGGTTCAAGTTAAACTACAATAGCTACGATATCGGCGGTATCGCTATTGATAATCACGGAAAAGCCTTACCTGAAAGCACATTAAAAGGCTGTGAAGAAGCTGATGCCATTTTATTCGGCTCTGTGGGCGGTCCCAAATGGGAACACCTTCCACCTAATGAGCAACCAGAGCGTGGCGCATTATTACCACTTCGTAAACACTTTGCATTATTCTGCAATCTTCGCCCTGCAACCCTATACAAAGGTTTAGAACAATTCTGTCCATTACGTGCAGACATTGCTGCAAAAGGCTTTGATATGGTAACTGTACGTGAATTGACGGGCGGTATCTATTTTGGTCAACCTAAAGGCCGTGAAGGTGAAGGGGCAAATGAGAAAGCATTTGATACAGAAATCTATCACCGTTACGAAATTGAACGCATTGCCAAAGTGGCATTTGAAACGGCAATGAAACGTACAAAACACGTGACATCTGTCGATAAAGCAAACGTATTAATGAGTTCAATCCTTTGGCGTGAAACGGTCAATGAAGTCGCAAAACAATATCCTGAAGTGAAATTGGATCATATCTATATTGATAATGCGACAATGCAGTTAATCAAACAACCTGATTTCTTTGATGTATTGCTTTGCTCAAATATCTTTGGTGATATTATTTCTGACGAGTGTGCAATGATCACAGGCTCTATGGGAATGTTACCGTCTGCAAGTTTAAACGAAAAAGGCTTCGGCTTATATGAACCAGCAGGTGGTTCGGCGCCAGATATCGCGGGTAAAAATATTGCTAACCCGATTGCGCAAATTCTTTCTGCAGCGATGATGTTACGCCATAGCTTTGGTTTAGAAGATGCCGCAAAAGCAATCGAAAATGCGGTACAAAAAGTGTTAGCCGAGGGTTACCGCACGGCAGATCTTGCTGATCAATCAGCACCAATTTCTACATCAGAAATGGGCGATTTGATTGCGAAAAATATTTAAACAAAAAAGCGGTCTGAGACCGCTTTTTCCTTTTTATTCAATAAATATCCCATTATCCATCCTATAAACCCGATCAAAATGTGTTAGGCCATTTAATCTATGTGTGATCATTAATAGCGT
Source organism: Actinobacillus indolicus (assembly GCF_901764975.1). Taxonomy (GTDB): domain Bacteria; phylum Pseudomonadota; class Gammaproteobacteria; order Enterobacterales; family Pasteurellaceae; genus Glaesserella; species Glaesserella indolica_B. The sequence continues at coordinate 218,500 of NZ_CABFKH010000002.1, forward strand.
TTTGCCTTCTGTATGTCTTAAGATGAGATTTAAGATTTGCTGTTCTGTTTCTCTGTCTAAACCTTCCGTTGGTTCATCTAATAAGACAATCTCAGCTTGGCTTAATAAAAGACGCGCTAATCCTAAACGGCGCTGTTCGCCACCTGAAAGTGGTCTTCCGCCTTCCCCTAGCCATAAATCTAGACCTTGCTCATCGAGTAAATAACTTAAATTCACTTTTGCTAATACATCAATTAATTCACTGTCTGTGTTTTTTGGATTTCCAAGTAACAAATTTTCACGCAAACTGTGGCTAAAAATATGAACACGTTGGCTCAAGGTGACAATATGTTGGCGCAAGGTCTCTTCGGGATAATCGCTGATTTTGCAAGAATTAAGCCAGATCTCACCGCTTGTCGCATCATAATTTCGTGTCAACAGCTGGAAAATCGTTGATTTACCGCTACCTGTTTTACCTAATAATGCCACACGCTGTCCTGCTAATACTTCAAACGAGATGCCTTTTAAAACTGGTTCGTCACTTTGCGGATAGCCGAAATGCACATCACGGAAGCTGACAAGCGGTTGGTTTGGTTTAATTGTTTGCCATGTTGCACTACCGTTAAATTGAACGCTTGGTTGTTGATCGATAATGTCACTAATACGTTCCGCGGACGCAATCACTTGCCCTAGGTGAAGAAATGCCATACCAATAGGGGAAAGAATCTCAAACGATGCTAACACACAGAACACCACTAACGCAATCAAGGCTTCAGGATTGTCTGCCGTTGGTACGTGAATTGCTGTCGCAGACAGATAAATCACCACGGTCACCAAAATGCCATTCAGCAGAATTAATAATGCGTTGGAAAGCCCGCCTAATTGGCTCTCTCGACTTTGTGCATTTAACCATTGCTGCTCGGTCTGTTTAAGCTTATCTGTTGCTTGCTCTAACACACCAAATAAGAGAAATTCTGCGTTAAGTTGAATCCATTCAATAAATTGACTGCGATAATGGGCGCGTGATTGCACTGCCGTTTTACCTAATTTTCGCCCTAAATGGTAGAAAATGGTTGGGAAAATCAGCAATAATGCCACTAAAGTTCCGCAAATAATGAGCGCTAATAAAGGTGACACAAAAGATAAACCAATCCCTATAAAAAGAATAATCATCACCGCACTCACAAAAGGTGAAATTAAATTCAAATAGAGCGTATCTAGGGTATCCACATCCGCCACCAAGCGATTTAATAATTCGCTATGACGATAACGATTTAACCCAGCGGGGCTTAAGGGAATCAGTTTGCTAAAGACCGCTACCCGTAAATTTGCCAAGACTCGGAAAGTCGCATCATGGGTCACTAAACGTTCAAAATAACGAGAGATTGTTCTGCCAATCGCAAGCCCTCGAACCCCTGAAGATGGATAGAAAAAATTAAAGAGTAAACTTGAACCCACCAATGCCGAAGCGGCTAAAAACCATCCTGATAGACTTAATAACCCGATACTCGCTGCTAAGCTGGTGATCGATAAAATAATGCCTAAGGTTAAACGTCCCCAATGCGTTCGATATAACGCTAAAAACGGAAAAAGTGTACGCATAATGTTATTGATTTCCTAATAATTCTGCAAAAAAGCCTTGTAATGCTAATTCAGTGAAATGCCCACGTTGGATAATTTGCCCATGCTTCATCACCCAAATTTCATCACACACTTTTAAATCTTCAACACGGTGGGTAATCATCAACGTCGTTTGCTCTCGGCTTAGGTTATGTAATGCGGTCAGCACCTGTTGCTCTGATTGCATATCTAAACTTGCTGTCGGCTCATCTAACAGCAATAAACGAGATTGGCGTAATAACGCTCGTGCAATCGCAATTCGTTGTGCCTGCCCGCCAGACAAGCCACCGTTGCCGTCTTGAATTTCACGGGCTAAACCTAAGCGATAAACGAATTCGTCAGCTTTTGATAAGGCTAAGGCTTGTTGTAATTCTGTTTCTGATGCCTGAGTGTTCCCTAAAAGAATGTTGTCACGCAATGTGCCACGCATTAACTGCGGATTTTGCCCAACCCAAGCCAAGGTTGAACGCCACTGCGCCATATCCAGATCTCGCAACTCAATACCATTGACCTTTACGCTCCCTTGATAAGATAAAAAGCCCAATAACATATTCATCAAAGAGCTTTTGCCTGCTCCACTTTGCCCCACTAAGGCAATATGTTGATTAGCTTTAACCTCAAAATGAAGCGGTTCGGTTAAGGCTTTGCCTTGTGGAGAAAGAATGACACAATCTTTTGCCACAATATTAAGCTCTGAATGGGATAACGGCTGTGTACCTTTGCTTTGAGCTAAAACGTCTTCATTTAAAAAGGTTTCAAGGCTATCCGCTGCGCCAATCGCAGCGGCTTTATCGTGATAATAGACACCTAATTCACGTAGTGGTTGATAAAACTCAGGGGCTAACATTAAGCAGAAAAAGCCGATAAATAATGTCACAGGGAGATCGTAAGATCCGAAATTGATATCACCTAGATAAGTAAAACCGAAATAGACCGCCATTACCGCAATCGAAATAGCAGTAAAAAACTCAAGCACCGCAGAAGATAGAAATGCCATTTTCAGCACATCCATTGTACTGAGACGAAATGTTTCCGTTTGTTGATAAATGTGATCCGTTTGCTTTTGTGCCTGACCAAATAAGCGAATGGTTTCTAGCCCTTTTAAACTATCTAAAAACTGTCCGCTTAAACGGGAGAGAATCCCAATATTTTTTTGATTGGCTTCCGCCGCCTTAATCCCTGCCAGCGCCATAAAAATAGGGAGTAGCGGCAAAGTGGCAAATAAAATTACGCCAGCTGCCCAGTTTAATGGGAACACGGCACATAAAATGACAAGCGGTACGATCACCGATAAATATTGCTGCGGCAAATAACGTGCATAAAAGTTATGAATATTTTCGACTTGCTCTAACATCAATGTCGCCCAGCTCCCTGCAGGGCGCTGTTGAATTGTCATTGGACCAATTTGAGCCAATTTATGCATAACTTGCTCACGTAAATGTAAACGCAGCATTTGCCCTGCTTTAAAGCCAGTCCGCTCTCTTAACCAGAGCAAAACAGCTCGACCAGCAAAGCAACCTAGTAATAGACCTAGTTCTAAAATAAACGCTGATGGGCTACGATGCTCGACAATCATTTCATGTAAGATTGTTGCCAATAGCCCCATTTGTACAACCAACAAAATTGAGCTGATCGTGCCTAATAAGACATTCAAATAAAGCCATTTTTTGACGATTTTTTGTTGTTGGCGTAGCCACTTTTGCAGATGTTTTTGTCGTTGTTTTTCCACTATTTATCCATTTTAGTCAAATTCAAAACGATACATGAGATCAACTGCCTGATTCACACTTGAAACCCATTGTAAATAAAGACTTGGCGCTAAACGATAACGCAATGTTAATTCGGTTAATGGGGCAAAAATACCTACACCATATTTTACCTTAAACTTCGGTGTTAGGCTGCCACTCACCACTACTTTGGTGTTATCGCCAATCCCTGCTGTACTCACATTTAAGTCACTGATACCAAACGCACTTCCCACCGCTCCTACGGTTTTACTACTCTTTGATAAACTCATTCCAATTAATGCAGCTGCAATAGAGTTACTTGAACCCGCATCACCGCTATTTTCAAGCCCACGACCTGTTAAAATATAAGATAACGCTTGATCTTGAGACATTGATGGATTTGAGAATACTTTCACTTCTGGTGCATCAGCAATGCCCGTCACTTTTACACCCGCAGTAACACTACTATCTTCCATTGCCTCTGGATTACGAATCGCTTCAATATCTAAAGTAGGTTGAGATGGCGAACCAGTAAAGGAAATCAATCCTTTGCGAATAAGTAAGTCCTGACCAAAAGAAGCAAATGTTCCATTTTTCAAATTGACTTGACCATATAAGCCTAAACCTTTACTTCCTTGACGGACTTTAATCAGCCCATTGAGATCCGTTTTTAAACCATAAGCATCCAATTTGACATCATCGCCAATATTAATTGAAATATCCGCTTTGATTGCCATTCCTGTTCCGCTTTGAGGTAAATTCTTATTTAATACTATATTACGTACTTTATTTTTAGCAGAACCATCCATAATCACTTCATCACTACTTACTGCCACAGCACTTTCGGGTAACTCTTCCACAACGATTCTTGCCCATGGGATATCAATGTTACCACCTAAAATCAGCTCTTTTGGTGTGGCTTTGACTTCAATATTTGGACTGACATCCACTTTCGCCATATTTGGAATATCTACTCGGAAGCGATTTGCTTGTGCTTTGATACGTGTATACCACGCATCTAATTTTTGCCAATTAGCATCCCCTTCAAGCACTAAATTGCTTTCGGTCGTTTGCACATTTCCTTTTAAGGTTGAACTCGCTCCATTGAAATTTAAGGCTAAATTGCCACCTGTCACATCAAATGGCATTGCATTTGAGCGAGCAGTTAACCCCGTGAGATTCAAATTACCATAGAGTAAAGGGGACAATGCTGTGCCTCCTAAAGTTAAACGAGCATTAATATCTCCATTCACACGTTCACCCGAACTTAATAACGGCTGAACAAGACGTAGATTTACATTTTCAATATGAATGTTTCCAGATAAACCACGCTGGTTAGCAATATCTCGCATCACTAAATCGCTCGTTAAACGCCCGTTATTTTCAATGCGAATATCGGTATTTAGCTTCAAATTATTGTCCGCCATATTTGCGGTAATTTTCAGTGGTGATAACGTGATTGGAAAAGTTTTTCCATCCATTTTTTGTGCAAATTTCAAGGCATTAGAACTCAATTCTACGTTGACTTGCGGTGCTTTATTAGTAAACCATGAAGCATCCCCTTTCGCATTTACCGAACCTGAAATTTGGCTATTTTGATCCAAATACTCTTGAACCATTGCTAGATCAAACTGTTTGATTTCAAAAGGTACTTTGCCTTCTTTACCCGCACTAAAGTTTTGTGGCAAACACACTATCACCTTTGGATTACGCCAACAATGCGCCGAAACATCCGCTTTAATTAACTTATTGTTATAAGTCAGCTGAATATTTTTATCGTTTTTCCACTCACCCACAGGAGATGCAACGGCGACATTGCTTAACTGCCCTTGCCATGTTTGCTGAGTGCGATCAAATTTTCCTGCTAGCTGTAAATTTGCTCCCACAGGTTCACCTTTGGAGGTGATTTTCAAGGTATGGTTCGCTTCACTACCTGATGCCACGACATTAGCATTATCTATTTTTACATCACCATAATTGAACTGACGCAAATCAAAGGTGAGATCACCTTGGATCTGCTTTTCTGTTAACACTTTCCCTTTGGCTGTGAGATGCTGTAATTTAAGCTGATCATAAGCGACATTATTTGCGGTTAAATCAAGATCTAAACTCGGCTCAGTGACCTTGCCTTGCAGTTTTACCAAACCATTAATACTCGCTTTTAAATTAGGCACTAAGCCTTGTAAATTAGGAGCCTTAATGTCCGCACTAAAATCGGATTTATCACTAATAATCCCTTTCATCGCAATGCGATTTTCGCCATACAATAACGTTGCATCTGATACATTTAATAGGGTTTTAGAATCTGCAGTAAGCGCACCTTTTAGCTGTAGATTCTTCTGTAATAAATTGCCGTGTAAATTCATTTCTGAAACATTTACCGACCATTCATCACCCTTCTCACCACGTCCAGCAAAGCCCGTTGAGTTCAATTTCCCAGAGAGCAACGCACTCCATTCAGGCAGTAGTGATTTAGTGTTAATTCCGTCTAAATTGAGAGAGGATTGCCACTCTACACCATTTGACCAATCTACTTTACCCGCTAAATTAGCCGTACCTTGAAGTGCTTTTAACAAGAGATCTTGAATTTCAAATTGCGTTAGCTCGCCTTTGCCTTTTAAGCTTAACGAGCTGTCAGGTAATTGCATACCTTTTGCTGATAACGCCGTATCTAATTGATAATTCAGTAAATCCCCTGATAATTTGATATTCACATTTTCTAATGTGAGGGGATCTACGCCCTTTTCATCAATAAAGGGATAACGCGCCTTATCGCTTTTGATGGTTAAATCAAAAGGTGTTTTAGCAGTGGCTAACTGAACATTTCCGTCAATATTTGCTTTGATCGCACCGCTTGTTGCAATAGTTAAGGCTGTTTTATCAAACAGTGCCCCTGACAATTTCACCTTGACTTCACTTTCAGGGATTTTAAATTCCGTCAAAGCTGAAGATTTTGCATTTAATGTCCAGTCTAAAGGATAGTTATCCGACAGCGTTAATTTTCCTTCCCCCTGAACATTGCCTTTATCACTTTCTATACTCAGTTGCTTCAAATCTACGGACGATTCATCGGATTTTGCTTCTAAAAGTAAAGACGACACATTGACTAAAGATTTAGGCTCAATAAATTCGCCATCGCCATTTTTCATTTTTTGTTCAAGATGAATTTGCTCCGCCTTAAATTCGGGAATATCAAAATTTAATGGTAATTTAATCGGATCTAACTTGGTCAACAGCGGTTTCTCTAACTGTTGTTTAATACTCACCCAATCTACTGGCTTCGCTTTTTCTTGGGGCGCTTCTTTTGCATTTTTTTCATCAGAACTGACCGCTTGTGGTGCTAAAGAGAGCGTTAATCCTTGTAACAATGTCGGTGACAGATTGAGATCTTTGCCCTGACCTTGAAGCCCCGAATGGAAATGGGTTAATGCAATATCCATATCGTCCACACTCACACGGATATTGTCTAAAGAGAGCTGTTTTAATGAAACGGGAATAGGAAGATTAAACTCTCCGCTTGTTTGATCTTTTTCTTCTGTTGAAGGAGGGAGTTTTGTGGTATCCACCACAACAGTTGTGTCTTTAATCGCAATATTTTCAACACAAGCTGATTTATCTAATAAACAAGCAAAGCCAAGATGAAGGTCAGCTTGACCAACATTGACATCCACGCCATCCATTTGATAGCGCGTTTCTTTCAGGGTTAAACCATCTTGTAAACTTCCTTCAATATGCCCAATGTTCAGTTGATCGAGAAATTTATCGGCAAGTTCAAGTGCTGTACGTTGTCCAACGCTTGTCGCAAGGAAAATCAGTGGCGCAAGTAATAAAATGGCAAGCCCCCATAAACTACGCCATACCCAACGACATTTCGATTTGGGCTTCGCTTTAGGCTCTGTCTGCGTTTGCTCTGAATTCTGTTCTGGTGTTGGTAATGTTTCTTGCGCCTTTTCCATTGTCTAACTCGCTTATAATTCTGTACCTAAACCGATATAAAATTGAACACCTTTTTGATTATTAGGCGATCTTACTGGTGTCGCTAAATCAAATTTAATCGCTCCGATTGGCGATGCCCAACGCACACCGATACCCACACCGGAGTGCAAGTCTTTTGTACTAAAACGTGTTGAGGCTAAACCTGTATCATAGAATATTGCCCCCCACCAACTCGGATAGACTTGGTATTGATACTCCAAACTTCCTGTTGCTAAATGAGAACCACCCACTAACTCGCCCTCAGCATTTTTAGGCGAAATATCCTTATAGCCAAAGCCACGAACACTCATATCGCCCCCCGCAAAATAGCGTAGTGCTGGCGGAATACGTTCAAATTCGCTCGCTTTCAAATAGCCAACTTCTGCTCTTGCAACAAAACGGTGATTATCAAAATAGGTTCTCACCCATGCTGTTGAGGCTTTAATGCTATAAAAACTGACATCCGAAAGTATCGCTTTTGTCCCCCAGTTCACCGTGATTTTTTGAGAATCGCCCCATAAAGGGAAACGGTTTCCATCGGTACGAGTACGGTTCATGGATGCCGTAGGGTAAAATAAAAAAGTTTTATATTTATCGTTTGCTTGCTCAAATGAGTCATAGCGCGATTTTAAACCGAGAGAAAATGCCCAACCTGTTTCATGATTCCAAAAACGTTGAAATCCTAAATGTGCACCCGTAAATTTGGTGTCATTCTGATCTTCTCGCTCAATCCCACCTGAAACTTGATAATAGTAGTTCAGTGGATGTGCTTTTACAGGGATTTTATAACCTAACTCAATGCTCTGCTCTGGTTTAGAGAAATAACTATTCATCTCTAAGCTATGACCACGACTATTGATCCAAGGTTTAATCCAGTTTAGCTGTAAACGTGGCCCAACATCTGTGGCATAGCCGATACCAATTTCTACATCATTCTTCTTTTTAGGCATCACGAGCACATTGAGATCTACTTCTTTCTTCTCTTCATTTATCTCAGGCTCAACTAATACCGAAGCAAACCAATTACTCGAAGAAAAATCACTGGATAATTTAGAGAGATCATTAATATAGTAAAAATCCCCTTGTTTAATTCTTAATATATTTTCAAGGTAATCTTCTCGAATTTGGCTACCTGTAAAGCCAATTTTTCCATAGCGATAACGTTCGCCACTTTGATAGCCTAAACGCCAATCGGCAACGTGTTCTTTAGGATAAACTTCTAAACGATGATATAACCATTCCCCATCAAAATAGCCTTTTGATTGAGCAATTTTCTCAATACTACCTTTAAAGTTATCGTAGGTTTCATGATTCAAAATAGTCCCCGCAGGTGGAATACCCTTTGCGAGTAATTTTTTAATATCTTCATCCTGCTCTGCTTGCCCTGTAATGACTACATCACGCTCATCTAATTTAACGGGTTTATCCAGCTGAACTGACAAGGTTAATAAATTTTTAGCAGGCGCTTTTCTTGGTGTAAGCTGGAAATGATATTGGGTATTGTAATATCCCTTAGCTCGCAAGGCTTTATCAACCGTTTCTTTTACAATATATTGATAGCGCTCGGAACCATCTGCATCATCATTTTTTAATTGAGAAAGATAGATTCTTACATTTTGTTCGAGATCAGGTTGTTTAATGCCTTCTACTTTCAATTCTACGGTTTGCTCGGCATAAGCAAAAGCCGTTAAGAAAAACAGAGATAGATAAGATAATTTGGTTTTCATTGTGTACTCTTTTAGGGATATATTATTTTTGCCAATTAATCTTTCGGAATACCACGTAATAAAGGAACCACTTGATAAGGTGCTTTTGAGGTTAATGCAGGTTCTATCTCAAATAGCATAATAAATGGTTTAACTGGTTTAACATCATCACCACTCCATAGTTCGTGTAAACTCACTAATTGAATATCGTTAGGTAAAGTTGCAATGCCTTTTTCTAAAACAGCAACACTATTTTTACGAGGATGTCCAATTAATACTGCGACACCATGTTTACGAGCATATTGAAGTGCGCTACTAAACTGCTTTTGAACATCATTATATTCATCACTATCATCAAGAAAAATATGACGTTCTAGCGCTTTGATACCATACTCTTTTGCCGTTTTATATGCCACACTATTACCTGCGGTTTTACTATCTAAAAATGCCAAATTTCGTTGGGAAAGCGATTTCATCAAATATTGCATTGTTTGCTTATCGGTGGTGGCTTTACTTCCCATGTGATTATTTAAGCCAATCGCATTGGGAACTTGCATCTGTGCATTTTTGATTAAATTCTCAATTTGTGTTTCATTCATCCCAACTAATAACGCACCCGCCTCAATCGGCTGACGAACTTGAGGTTCCATCGGTAGATGAATCAAAATATCACGTTTTTGTTCAAACGCCTTATTGGCTCTTGCGGTGGCATAAGGCGCTACAGGAATGATCGCAACCGAAACCTCTTTAGGTAGTGCATAAATTGCACTATCCTCTTTTGCGCGATAACCAATATCATCAATCACAATCGCTAACTTTCCTGCGACTGCAAGCGGTGAGATCAACCATAAAATTTGCAAAAAAATCCAAGAAATAGACCGCTTGCTACATCCTTTTTTCATCATAATTACTGTACCCATTTCAATGGATTGACGGCCACACCTTTACGGCGAATTTCAAAATAGAGCGCAGAACGGCTTTGTCCTCCAGAATTACCCACGCTAGCGATGGTTTGTCCAGCTTGAACGCGCGCGCCTTTTCTGACCGAAACTGATTGGTTGTATCCATAAAGCGACATATCACCATTACCGTGATCCACAACAACAACTTGACCATAACCTTGTAGCCAATCAGCTAAAATCACTCGGCCTGCCGCAATGGCTTTCACGGCGGTGCCTGCCCCCGCTTGAATGACAATACCATTCCATTTTAATTCTCCCATTTGCGTTGAACCAAAACGGTTAACAATTTTCCCTGAAACTGGCATCGCATATTTTCCAGAACCTAAACCGCTCCCCGCTCTGACTTGCTGTTTTTCTTGCTCTGTGGCTTTACGCTTTTCTTGAGTGTTTGTTTTTTGTTCTAACTTTGCAATTTCTTTCTTTTCTTGCTGCGCAGCTTCACTACTTGCTTTCGCTAATTGATTGCGTAGCGCATTTTCATTAGCCTTTAGCACATCTAAACGGCTTTGCTCTTTTTCTAACGTTTTATCGATAGAACGGATCGTGCTTTCCCTTTCATTTTTCACTTTTTGCAGATCTTTTTCCTGTTTTTTCTGCTCAGAAAGCTGTGTTTGTTGCCCTTTTTGCTGACCTTGTAACTCATCTCGACGCGCTTTTAATTCAGCTTGAGTACGACGAAGATCATAAATGGCATCAATCCTAACTTGATTAATATGCTCATAATACGCTCCCATACGATCTGCATTTTTGGCATCTTCAGATAAAAGTCTTTCTAAAACGGAAGGATGAATCCCTGAACGATAGGCAGAATCTAATTGCTCTTTTAATTTCTCTTTTTGCTCTTTTTCCTGCTTTTCTAACCGCTTGATCTCTTGTTCGGTACGCTTAATCGCTTGGCGAGTTTCAGCCAAGGTCATTTCTGTCTGTTTTAAACTATTCAGCACTTTACCCATTTCAATCTCTTGATTTTTCAAGGTTGATTGTAATGAATCTCGCTTTTTCTTTTGTTCGTTAATTTTGCTTTGTTGTTGCTGAATTTTTTGCTGAATTTTGGATAAATCATTAGCCACTACGTCAGCAATAAGCGTAGTCATGCCATAAATTGATATGATAAGAGCAAGTTGTTTAATAGCTTTCACGAAAGTTCCTTATCCAAATCAGTGAGTTAATCATAAATTCGTTATTTTAATCTGTAATGGAGCAAATAACCATGTTTTTAAAAAATAAAAGGCTGTTGAATTTACTCAACAGCCCATCTATCCATAAAGTGAAATAAATTATGCTTCTACTTTATTCTCTTTAGCTTGCATTTGCTCTTTGACTCGTGCCACTTCTTCATCTCTGAGCACACGACGAAGAATTTTACCGATATTACTTTTTGGTAGTTCATCACGGAATTCAATGTCTCGTGGAATTTTGTAACCCGTCAAATGTTGGCGACAGTGATTTCTTAGTTCTTCACGGGTTAAACTTTCGTCTTTTTTCGTAACAAACACTTTGATACTTTCACCCGATACTTCACTTGGAATACCGACCACAACGACTTCATTTACTTTTGGATGGAGTGCTACCACATCTTCAATTTCATTCGGATAAACGTTAAAGCCAGAGACAATAATCATATCTTTTTTGCGATCAACGATACGTAAATTAAGATCTTGCCCCATTTCTACAATATCACCCGTAGCCATCCAACCATCTTTCAATACATCTGCTGTATCTTCAGGACGTTGCCAGTAACCTTGCATCACTTGCGGGCCTTTAACCCAAAGCTCTCCACGTTCTCCCATTGGTACGTCATTTCCAGCATCATCGACAATACGAATATCGGTGTTTGGCACAGGCACACCGATTGAACCAGAATACTCCACAGAGTCATTACGCGTTGCGGCAATTAATGGAGAACACTCGGTCATACCATAGCCTTCAATAATATGGTTTCCTGTGGTTTTATGCCAACGTTCTGCGACTGCTCGTTGAATCGCCGCACCACCGCCAACAGATAATTTTAAATTTGAAAAATCCACTTCTTTAAACTGTGAATTATTCAACAACGCATTAAATAATGTATTCACACCTGTAATAGCGATAACAGGATATTTTTTCAATTCTTTTACAAACCCAGGAATATCCCTTGGATTAGTGATAAGTAATGCCGTAATACCTAACTCAATAAATAATAAGCAGTTTACCGTTAACGCAAAGACATGATAAAGCGGCAGTGCAATAACAGCAATTGGCTCCCTAGTTTGTTTCGTTAATGGATAAGCCACCCATTTTGCTTGAATGATATTCGCCACCACATTGCGATGGCTAAGCATAGCCCCTTTCGCCACACCCGTAGTTCCGCCCGTATATTGTAAAAAGGCTAAATCATCTGCCTGAATAATCGGTTTAACATATTGTCTCTGTTTACCAATACTTAGTGCTTCACGAAAACTTACTGCATGGGGTAATTTATATTTTGGTACCAGCTTTTTAATATACTTCACCACGAAATTAACTAACGTACGCTTACCAAATGACAGCTGATCGCCCATACGGGTTAAAATCACGTGCTTCACATCCGTGTTAAATACTACTTTCTCTAAAGTTGCCGCAAAATTAGACACAACCACAATCGCTTTAGCACCGCTATCATTTAGCTGATGCTCTAATTCTCTTGGCGTATAAAGTGGGTTCACATTGACCACAACTAACCCTGCTCTCAATGCCCCAAATAATGCAATCGGATATTGCAATAAATTTGGCATCATTAAAGCAATACGCTCCCCTTTCTCAAGACGTAATTCATTTTGTAAATAAGCAGCAAATGAACGGCTACGTTCTTCTAATTTACGGAACGTCAAAATCTGCCCCATATTAATATATGCAGGCATATCTGGATGGCGTTGAACTGCTTTTTCAAACATCTCCACTAATGAGCTATATTGATCAACATTTAATGTTCGATCAGCATTTGGTGGATAGTTCTCAAACCAAATCTTTTCCATTTATATCTCCTTTAGATTTTTCGTAAAAATACAGGGATAAATTGCGCCTGTGATTTTTTGGAAACGGTTCTCTTCACCCATAAAAATGTGAGTGCGGTTGCAATAAAAATACCTAACGCAACCCATAATTCATTTTGAATCCACTGTGATAGCAGTAATGCAGACAGGATTAACGCAATCAGTGGAATCACATAAAGCCAAAATACACTGAATAATAAGCTTTGTTCAGCTAATCCAATTTCAATTTTATCACCAATTTGGAGTGGTGTTTCAACTGATAATTCAAATTGCGGAGCAAATTTTTCACCTGCTAACGCAGATAACGCTTTTGTCCCACAACTTTGACTTGCGCCACAGCTACCACAGCCTGCTTTTGCTTGACATTGGACTAATGCAACACCATTTTGATAGCCAATCACCGTGGCTTGTTCAATCATCATGGATTTTCTCCCTTAGACGCGAGCTGAATCTGTTGTGCAATATGACGTGCAGAAGCCACAGGAATTTCACCGACAATAATCACATCCTGATCGCCTATCGTTTGGCTATAAATGCCTGTTTTTCCTTCTTGCCAAAATTGACCATCAAAAATCACTCCTTTATTTTGAACCATATACACCGTAAAAGAAAAAAGACCATCGCTATAAAGTTGACTTTCGACCTGTTCATCTAATAGCACTTCCGATAAGCGTTGTCTCCCCGTTGATAATGGCTTAAACCCTGATGGCACCCACTTTGGAGACCATGCTAACGGTAATTGTTCTTCCTGCTTTTCCGTTTGAATGAGAGTAGGGAAAATCAACGTTTTGATAGGTTCAACAATATATAAAAGTTGTTCATCCTCAATGGATTGAATTACCCTAAATAATTCTAAAATATTTTGATCACGGTCGAGTAACTGGCTTTGAAGTAACAGATGATTATCTTCATCTATCCACAAAATATACTGATAGCGAAAATCATCCTGTGGCACAACGCGAATCACGCGAGCAATATGATCTGCCACTCTTGATTTTCCGGCATCAACAAAGGTATACCCTGTTAATTGCTCAAAATCCGTATGAATCACACTCGGCAAATTATCTAAAATACGGGAGGTTTGTAAGCTGAAGGGTTGATATTCACCAAAATACCCCACCGTATCTTCTCGCAAAATCATCTCTTCTCTTGTTGCATCTAAATGTAACAACTGTGCATATTCTTTATTATTGTCATTGGCATGACGATAACGAAAAGAGAGTACATCTTCCCCAGACTGTAAAATATAAAGTTGTTCATAATTTAATGTTTTATGTGCTTTAGTCATCGCTATTAAATAATCTAAAGGAGAGCTCAATTCAGCCCAAACAGACGATGTCCAAAACAACATTAATAATATGATAATAGGGGGAGATTTTTTCATTTGTATTCATTCCATGTTACAAGCGGTGAGATTGTAACAAAATTTTACAAAATATCCGAGCTACCGTTCGATCAACTCTACCAGCATGAATAGCAAAAACGGCCAAACCCAAAGCCAAAACGCATATCGTCATAATGCATACGCATATATTCAAGTTCTTCTTGCGCTTTATGATTTTCTAATGCCAATTTATAGCACGCTTGGAAAACAGGATTATTCACTTTTTCCGCATAACGTTTTTCAAAATCAGCTTGCTCTTTTTCTGTACGGCTTAGCGGTGGATTAAATTGCTCATGAATTAATTCCGCTGTTTCTAAATCGCACTGTTTTGCAAGTTTGACTTGTAACGCCTGTTCTACTCGAACTCGCTTAGCTTCTCGCTCCGCTTTCTGTTCAGGAGTGATGGCACAAGACGCTAAAATAAAACTTAAAGATAAAATCACCGTTGATTTTAATAATTTCATACAATGTCCTTATACGACTATGAATTAAAAAGTAATGCCCACATTTGACGAACAAAGGCACGCTCTTCGCTAAACTCATGCCCATCGACAATACTTTCTTTATTTAATAAATTGAGATGATGGATTTGATTGCGTAATTTAATGTAGCAATCTTTTAAGCCTTCACCTTGTTCTTGGCTTAGCATACCACACTCAATGCTACTCTCAAAAATGCGAACATTATCTGACCAAACCGCCATTTGTGGATGTTCATGGGCATAATTTAAGACCAAATATTGTGCGATAAATTCAATATCGGTGATGCCCCCTTTATCTGTTTTGAGATGAAATTGATGTTCCGCATTTTTACTTAAATGTTGATACATCTTTTCACGCATATTGCAAATTTCTTCCCTTAACTGACCGCTTGCACGTGCTTGCGATAAGGTTTCTCGGCGGATATGTTCAAATTTATCACGAAGTGCCTGTGTACCATAAACTGCACGTGTTCTGACTAACGCTTGAGATTCCCATGTCCATGCTTCATTTTTTTGATAATGATCGTAAGCATTAAAGGTACTCACCAATAACCCTGCTTCACCTGACGGGCGTAAGCGCATATCGACTTCATAAAGTACGCCTGCGCTGGTATTGAGATTGAAGATCCCATTGATCTTTTGTGCCAATTTTAAATAAAACTGATGACTTGAAATAGATTTCTTGCCACCGATGGTTTCGCTCTGTTCAGGGGCATTGTGTAGGAACACTAAATCTAAATCGGAGTTATAGCCAAGTTCGATTCCGCCCAGTTTGCCATAGGCTATGACTGCAAAATCTTTTTCATCATAGGTTAAATGTTCAGGTGTACCAAAGCGTTGTGAGATTTGTCGCCAAGCGATATTCACCACAGCACCGATAATCGCTTCGGCTAAATAGGTTAAGTGATCGCTGATTTTCATCACAGGTAAAACGCCTAAAATATCAGCGGAAGCAATGCGCAATAATTGGCTCTGTTTAAACTGGCGAAGTGCGTCAATTAAGGCTTCTTCATCTTCTTCTGGAATACGTAACAGATACTCTTGTAAAGCTCTTGGGTAATCTTCAAGGGCAATTACCTTGGTTAAACTCTGTTGCGCGATCAACTCATCCAATAACATTGGGTGGCGGGCAATTTGTTCTGCCACCATAATGGATTGCGCACAGAGCGTAAATAACTGCGGTAAAATCTGCTCTTTCTCATACAACAATTCAAGATAGGTCGTTCGAGTTGTGATCTTATCAATGATATTTAAAATTCTCGGCAGTAGCACCAGATAATCTGGCTGGCGGAAAATGCCGTCTAACACCTTTGGCATCAATTTACGTAAAACATCTCGCCCACGCACACCAATCGGGCGTTTGACCCAATCTTCAAACATTGCATCCAAAATATGATGGATTTCACCATAATCTTCCGTTTGAACGGCATAATCTTTTAACGCATTTTCCAAATCAGCTAAGACAATTTGGTGTTGCATTAAATCTTTCCAGACTGATAACGTTTCATTTTCCTGATCGTCTTCGTTTTCTTCTTCGCCGATCAGCTCATTAAATACCGCACGAACATTTTGTTGATGAAATGCTAATTTTTCTAAAAATGATGCCCAATCAGGTTGTTGATTTGCAAAGGCAAGGCGAATGCGATCTTCATCGTTAGTCGGCAATGTTTGGGTTTGTTGATCTCGAATTGCTTGGAGCACATTTTCCGTATGGCGCAAAAAGAGATAGGCATCTTTAAGTTGCTCCACCTGCGTTTCGCTTAATAAATTAAGCTGTGCTAATTGGGGTAAGACCTCTAACAAACTGCGCTGTTGCAAAATTTTATCTCGTCCACCACGCATCATTTGAAAGGTTTGGACGATAAACTCCACTTCTCGAATACCGCCAGCGCCTAATTTAATGTTGTCCGTTAAGCCACGGCGGATGACTTCTCGGCTAATTTTTGACTTCATTTCACGCAGAGATTGAATCGCACTGAAGTCTAAATAACGACGATAAACAAAAGGACGCAACATCTGCTTCAAATATTTATGGTTAATGTTCGTCAGATCTTCGCCTAAAATTTTCGCCTTAATCATCGCATAGCGTTCCCAATCTCGCCCTTGCTCTTGATAATAATCTTCCATCGCCGTAAAACTGAGCACCAACGCACCGCTATCCCCAAATGGACGAAGTCGCATATCCGTGCGATACACAAAGCCATCAAGGGTAATTTCATCTAAAGCTCGAATCAGTCGTTGTCCTAAACGTGTAAAAAACTTGCTGTTTTCCATCGGTTTCCTACCGCCAACCGTTTCCCCAATATCAGGGTAGGTAAAAATCAAGTCAATATCTGACGAAAAATTCAGCTCTCGCCCACCGAGTTTCCCCATACCCAAAATCAGTAACTCCTGCTTTTCCCCAAGCTCATTCATCGGCGTGCCATATTCGTTACACATCTGCTCAAATAACCAATCCCTTGCGCCTAAAATCAGGGCTTCGGCTAAATCCGACAAGCGTTCAAATACCTGCTGGGTTGATGCGAGCTGATTAGATTGAATAAAACTCAAGGTTGCCATTTCACGATGACGGAAACGACGTAGCTCACGGTGTAACTCATCTTCATTTTTTACCGCAGAAATCACCGCTTGTAAACGTTCGGTATAGTGTTCACAATCTTCAATCGTTGGTTGTTTTTTCAACCAAGCTTGTAACAATTCAGGCTGTTTTTGTAGCTGTTGAGTGACAAATTCGGACATTGCCATTGCACTGACAAGCGGTGAGATTTGCTCAATATTTTGCAAATGGATAGCATTTGAAGTGATTAGCTCGTTGAGTTTAGTTTGGGATTGGGAAAAAAGATGTTCTAACATAGGCTTGCTATTTGGGATTGTTGTACAGTGGAAAAGAGTTAACCGTGGGCAAAACCCACGGTATAACTCGTCATTTCAGCCTTAAAATACTTTCTTAAACGGTTTCACAATCACGTCACCATAAACCCCTGCTTCCACATAAGGATCTTGGCTTGCCCACTGTTTTGCATCTTCAAGGGAGTTGAATTTTGCGATTACCGTTGATCCTGTAAAACCGGCTTCCCCCGGATTTTCATCATCAATTGCAGGATTTGGCCCTGCGGTTAAAAGACGTTCTTCCGCTTGTAACTGTTTTAAACGTTCAAGGTGTTTTTCACGTACGGCTAAACGTTTTTCAAGGGTGTTTGGGTTATCTTGAGCAAAAATAACGTAATACATCATATTCTCCTTAAGGTGTAATTAAAGATAAGGCTTGATCAAGTTCTGGATTGTCCTCTCGTGGAATGACTCGTGGTCTGCCATTATTATCTACGGCAACAAAGGTAAATTCCGCTTCTGTTACACAATGGCGATCACGCATGCCATCGTAAACTTTTTTGATCCAAACTTCGACTTTGATTTGAATAGAAGTACGTCCAACTTTGGTACATTTTCCGTAACAACAAACCACATCGCCCACCGCAACAGGCAGTAAAAAAGACATTTTATCTACCGAAACTGTCACAACACGGCCTTTTGCCAACTCTTTAGCCAGAATCGCCCCGCCCATATCCATTTGTGACATGATCCAGCCACCAAAAATATCCCCATTAGCATTGGTATCTGATGGCATCGCCAAGGTACGTAAAATCAACGAACCTTCTGGTTGGCGTTGAACTTGATTAGTTTCCATTTTTTTCCTCGCTTTGTTCTAATTGTTTTAAATGTGGATAAAGGTAAATACCTGTGGCAACGACAGCCATTAAGCTCAGTCCTGTTAAGCCAAAGACTTTGAAATTTGCCCAAGCATCATCAGAGAAAAATTCACTAATGATAATATTGATGATCATACAAAGAATAAAAAAGCCAGCCCACCCCAAATTAAGTTTTTCCCAGATTGGTTGCTCTAATTTAAGTTCTTTGCCTAATAACATTTGGATCAACGGCTTTTTGAAAACGTATTGGCTAATCAAAAGGGCTATGGCAAAAATCGCATTCACAATGGTCACTTTCCATTTTAGGAATGCAAGGTCGTTAAAGTAAGCGGTCAGTAAGCCGAAGAAAACGACAGCTATGCCCATAATCCATTGATTTTTTTCAATCTTTTTATAGAGTACTTTTAAGGTTACTAATTGAATTACCATTGCGATCACTAAAACCAAAGCGGCTTCTTGTACACCATAGGTTTTATATACAACAAAAAAGAGAATCAGCGGAATAAATTCTAATAACTGTTTCATGGCAATCCTTAAGCCTGTTGACGATAGACTTGATAAAAACGGAAACCAAAGATAATCACAAATAAGCTAATAAAAGCCCCAACTACTTGTGAAAGAATAATGCCTAATTCACCGCCAATATTAGAAATTACGCTGCCTAATAAACTTGGCAACATATAGCTTAATACACAGAATAAGAAAAGCGGTAACATTCTGCCACGGCTTAATCCCCATGTGAATTTTAAGGTTTCCATCACGCCCTTTCTTGGCTCTTCTAATAAATAGGCATAAACCACTAAACAGAGCTTCACAAAGACATAAATACCTGTTGCCATTAAGGGTAAAATCATAATCGCTAAGCTACCTGCCTGACCGACTGTTCCGCCAAAAGAAATACCGATTGACATCGGCAATACCATGAAAATAGTTAAGCCAATGATAGGGAAAAAGGCTTTTAGGCTCTCGCTGAGATTTTGAGCGAAATGTTGGTAGGTACCGTTGTTGATCGATTTAATGTTTAAAATGATAAGAACATTCAAAAAGACACTCACTAATGCCGATACAATCGTTGGCGTAAGTTGCTGTGCGAATAACGCCAACACATCTTGATTTTGTAAATCTGCTTGAGAAACCACCGGTCTTGGGAATAAATAAAATGTCCCTATTTGTAATAACACTAATAACGCAATACTTGTCACAGTAAAGTTCGCTTGGTTGCGTATAAAATTCCAACTATCTTGCAATAAATTAGAAAATTTAATCGGCATGGTAAATCCTTAAATAAATGTCATGAAAATGTTGCAAAGTATAGCAAGTGTTGCATCACTTCGCTATTGTAGATTTTATAGAGTTCAGTAGAATATAGCCCACAATCCACTGAGAATAAGACAAATTATGTATAGCACCTTACAAGCGGGACAACGTTATCTCAACACCTTTCCCAATCAGAAAAAATTAGGCTTATTTATGCCTGATTATCGGTTGATCCGACTCGTGAAATTTGCCTCACGTTTTATGCCTGCTTTCGCTTGCTTTGCGCTTATTTGGCAATATTTTTTCTACGATCCTGAACAATCTGTATTAGCCAATGCACTTATCACAGCATTATTTGCGTTAAGTATTCCATTTCAAGGCTTATTTTGGCTTGGACGTAGAGCAAAATCGCCACTGCCACTCAGTTTATTACCATGGTATGAAGAACTTCGCCAAAAACTGATTAGTGAACGCCATAACATTGCCGATCAAGCGGTGCCTTCTTATCAAGATTTTGCAAATTTATTACAGCTTGCTGAAAAAACATGGGGTCAAAGCTATTTTGATGAATTGTAACTCTGTATTTCTTTGTTACAGATCAGCTTTTCAAGAAACTCTTTTGTATTTAACTTTAAAAATTAACGTTTTTTTGTTATAAAGAACAGGTTTTCAAATCAACTCAAATCAATAGGAGAACTTATGGAATTAGTATTTATCCGTCACGGTTTCAGTGAGTGGAATGCTAAAAACTTATTTACAGGTTGGCGTGATGTTAACTTAACAGAGCGTGGTATTGAAGAAGCAAAAGCTGCGGGTAAAAAATTATTAGACGCAGGTTATGAGTTTGATATCGCTTTCACTTCTGTGTTAACCCGTGCAATTAAAACTTGTAATATCGTGTTAGAAGAATCTAACCAATTATGGATTCCACAAGTGAAAAACTGGCGTTTAAATGAGCGTCACTACGGTGCATTACAAGGCTTAGATAAAAAAGCGACGGCTGAACAATATGGTGATGAACAAGTTCACATCTGGCGTCGTTCTTATGACATTTCTCCACCAGATTTAGATCCACAAGATCCAAATTCAGCACACAACGACCGTCGTTATGCACATCTTCCAAAAGATGTTGTGCCAAACGCAGAAAATCTCAAAATCACTTTAGAGCGTGTTTTACCATTCTGGGAAGACCAAATCGCACCAGCTCTTTTATCAGGTAAACGTGTTCTTGTAACTGCTCACGGTAACTCATTACGTGCTCTTGCAAAACACATCATCGGTATTTCTGATGAAGAGATCATGGATTTTGAAATCCCAACTGGTCAACCATTAGTGTTAAAACTAGATGACAAATTAAACTTCGTAGAGAAATTCTACCTATAATCTAAGTTTATCGTGGTATTACAAGCGGTAAGATTTCAAGAAAATCTTACCGCTTTTGCTTTAATGTAAATAATCATCTCTGAATATCTATATGAATGCTATTTAAAACATAGATCACCACGCATTTTTACGCTAGAATAACTTCCCTGAACGTAGTGAGAAACTACGAGAACATTTCTATAAACGCAATTCAAAAAATTATTAGGAAGTCCCATGTCAGCAACGATTTTAGAATCTCTCCCGCTAAACCAAAAAGTAGGTATTGCCTTTTCAGGTGGCTTAGACACCAGTGCTGCACTACTTTGGATGCGCCAAAAAGGTGCTGTGCCTTACGCTTATACTGCAAATCTTGGCCAGCCTGATGAAGATGACTATAACGCAATCCCGAAAAAAGCAATGGAATACGGTGCTGAAAATGCACGTTTAATTGATTGTAGAACACAATTAGCTCATGAAGGTATTGCAGCGATTCAATGTGGTGCTTTCCATATCTCAACAGGTGGTATGCCTTATTTCAATACTACTCCGCTTGGTCGTGCTGTAACAGGTACTATGCTTGTTGCTGCGATGAAAGAAGATGATGTACATATTTGGGGTGATGGTTCTACCTTTAAAGGTAATGATATCGAACGCTTCTATCGCTATGGTTTATTAACCAATCCAAAATTAAAAATCTATAAACCATGGTTAGACCAAACCTTCATTGATGAACTTGGTGGTCGTCATGAAATGTCAGAATTCTTAATTGCAAATGGCTTCCAATACAAAATGTCTGTGGAGAAAGCTTACTCTACTGACTCAAA
Organism: Actinobacillus indolicus; assembly: GCF_901764975.1. Classification (GTDB taxonomy): domain Bacteria; phylum Pseudomonadota; class Gammaproteobacteria; order Enterobacterales; family Pasteurellaceae; genus Glaesserella; species Glaesserella indolica_B. Next base: position 240,495 of record NZ_CABFKH010000002.1, read on the forward strand.
TATGCTTGGTGCAACCCATGAAGCAAAAGACTTAGAACTATTAAGCACAGGTGTTAAAATTGTAAAACCAATTATGGGTGTCGCCTTCTGGGATGAGTCTGTTGAAATCAAAGCAGAAACTGTATCTGTCACCTTTGAAGAAGGTGTTCCTGTAGCATTAAATGGAAAACGTCTTGAAGATCCTGTTGAATTAATTTTAGAAGCTAATCGCATTGGTGGTCGACACGGTTTAGGTATGACTGACCAAATTGAGAACCGTATTATTGAAGCGAAAAGCCGTGGTATTTATGAAGCACCAGGAATGGCTTTGCTTCATATTGCTTATGAACGTTTAGTAACGGGTATTCATAACGAAGATACAATTGAACAATACCGCATCAACGGTTTACGCTTAGGTCGCTTGCTTTACCAAGGTCGTTGGTTTGATCCACAAGCATTAATGTTACGTGAAACAGCACAACGTTGGGTAGCGAAAGCCATTACTGGTACAGTAACACTTGAATTACGTCGTGGTAATGACTATTCTATTCTTAATACTGAATCACCAAACTTAACCTATGAACCAGAGCGTTTAAGTATGGAAAAAGTAGAAGATGCGCCATTTACACCAGCAGATCGCATTGGCCAATTAACTATGCGTAACCTTGATATTATTGATACAAGGGAAAAATTGGGTATTTACACACAAACTGGATTACTTTCAATCCAAAATAATGTTTTACCTCAATTAGAAAACAAATAAGCTGAGGTAATATGAAAATCGCATCTTAGGTAATCCATTTACTTAGATGCGATTTTTTTTGTCAGCCTAACCACATTTATTTAAAAGGAGTACTACATGCAAAAACGATCAAATCATATTCAAGGACGGCAATTACTCCCTGTAGATATTGCATTTACAACAGAGCAATCTATTTTCATTCCTCTCTTTTTTGCTGACCCAACAAAAAAACGACAAATCGTATGGGAACTCACCCTACAAAATGGCGAAAAACTGTGGGGAAAAGCAAAACGAAATGCAATTTCTATTCAAAGATTACCAGAAGGCATACATCAATTAACGGTCATTGTAGGAATGCCTTTGCTTTCACTTAACCATAAAATTTATCAGTGCAATATACAAATTGGTATATAAGCAAAATTTGTCTATATATCTTATTCTTTATTTTTCAAAAAACGGATTCGAATAAAGAGTAATACGATCAACCCTAGCATGACGAATAATGCCCCTGCTACACCAATTTCTGCTAAACCATAATAGTTCATAATCTGGTTACCAATTAAAGCGCCACCGCCAATACCAATATTATAAATACCTGAATAAATTGCGGTGGCAACATCTGTTGCATCTGGGGCTAGTTGTAAGACTCGCATTTGTAAGGCTAAACTGATTCCCGAAATACCTATTCCCCAAAAGAAAACGATCCCAAACATCAAGGCAGAATTTTCATTTAATGGTAATAATAGTAACTGGGCAAAAATAATGAATAATAAGCCTGAAAGTAAAAAGAGATTTGGATGTTTAGGGTGAATCCGTCCAAATAAAAAACTAGCAACTACACCAGATAATCCAAAAATCAATAATAACAGTGTTGCAGTATGCGCACTCATTTTCGCAATTTGAACCATAAATGGTTCAATATAACTATAACTCGTAAAATGCCCTGCAATCACGATAGCCGTTGCTATATAAAGACCAATGAGTGCTGGTCGTTTTGCTAATATTGGTAAACTCGCAAGGGAACCTGCATTTTTACTTGGTAAGTTAGGCAGTAATTTCCAAATCATGAGCATTACAATAAAAGCAATAAATCCAATAATTGCAAAAGTTATACGCCAACCGACCGCTTGTCCTATCATTCTCCCTAGTGGCAATCCTAACACCATTGCCAAAGCACTACCTAATGCGAGTAACCCTAATGCTTGTTGCTTTTTATCTTTAGGTGCAACCCTAATCACTAAAGAAGCAGTAATAGCCCAAAAAATAGCATGAGTAAACGCAATACCTATACGAGAAATGATGAGTACCCAAAAATCCCAAGCAAATACAGACAAAATATGACTGACAATAAATACTAAAAATAACTTAATTAACAACCCTTTACGCTCTAGGTTTGCGGTCAGTAACATAAACGGTAAAGACATTAGAGAGACAATCCATGCATATACCGTTATCATCAATCCTGTGTGAGAAACATCCATGCCAAAACTTTGAGCAATATCAGATAATAAAGCGACAGGAATAAATTCTGTAGTGTTAAAAATAAAAGCAGCAAGTGCAAAAGCAAAAACTCTCAAAAATGAGAGCTTTCTATATATTTGTTTCGTTATATTCATAGGAGCGATTTCATGCTAAATTTGTTGTCTTTTATTATAATTCTATTTGTAATGAAATAAAAAAATCCTCATAAAAAATTTATGAGGATTTTTCTAGATAACGTGTAACAATTAATTAACCAACTACTTTTGGTAGTACACCACTTTCAATTAAGAATGGGACATTCATAATTAATAAACCAAGCACGAGTGCAAGAAGTAAACCTAAATTCCCCCCAATTACACGATAAGGTAAATCTGGGAATTTACGTCTTAACATCCAAACGATCCCCACTGGTAATACTAAACCATAGAAGGTAAACATTTGTCCTGCATAAGTTAATACGGATAAGAAATCGCGGTAAAACAATGCAAATAAAAGTACTGGTGCAAAGGTGAGTAAACTTAAAGAAAGGCGATTTGCCGTAATATTTACACGTTTAAGTAAATCATCTAAGCAATCTACAAGTGCTAACGACACGCCTAAAAACGAAGTTACTAACGCCAAAGCAGAGAAAAGGCGGACAGCACCACTAATAAATTCGCTACCCGTCGCTTGATAAGTTGCCACCACTAAACCATTTAGTGTTGGATCTTGACGAATAATTTCAACAAACTGCACTTGGCTAAATACACCATGTGTTGCCATTTGCCATAATACATATGCCACTAATGGAATTGCTGTACCTAAAATGATTGCGATACGTAAACGACGAATATCCCCATCTAAGTAACTATTAATACTTGGAATCACAACATGGAAACCAAATGAAGTAAAGAATACAGGGCTTGCTGAAATAATTAAAAGATACTGTAGCGGCATTGCACCTAAGTTTTCTAAAGTAACTTTTGGTAACATCATGAAAAGTACAAAGCAGAATGCCACAATTTTAATCATGAAAAGTAAACGTGTGAATGCATCTACTGCAGATGTACCTACTGTCACCGAGATAGCAAGGAGCAAAACAAAAAGCAGAATCGCTGCGGTTTCTGCATTTTCTCCCATAAAACTAAGAAAAGGAGCTAAAAGACTGCCTCCACCTAAGGAATATACGGTTAAAATCGCATACATGAAAATCACTAGAGAAAGTGTCGCAAGTACACGACCAATCATTCCAAAATGCTGCTCAGCTAATGTTGCAATCCCTGCATCTTTGCGTTCTGCTTTTTGATAAGCTTCAACAAACAACAAAGCACTATAAGAAAGTAATGCCCATAGTGCAAATAATAAAATTAATGTATAGCCAAACCCCATTTCCGCCGATGTGAGTGGCATAGCCAACATACCCGCACCAATTGTTGTCCCCGCGACAATTAGTGCACTTCCAAATGTTTTATTTTTCATAATTAACCTCAATAAATACAGAGAGGGGCGCATTCTAACAAATAAAAAATAAAATTGTAAATCATTTATTACCCTGTAAACTTTTTATTACATAAATATCTTTCGAAAATAAAAAAGAGCTAATTCAAATTTGAACTAGCTCTGTGATTTAATGTTTAAGTAATGTTCAAAACCTATTCATCTTGATTAATACGACTTGAAATCACACTTTGTTGATTTTTATATTTCGCATCTTTACGGGCATTATACGGACGTGCAGCATAACCGCTTAAAATCTCAAAACTTAATGCGCCAATCGCCATATTAGGACGTAATGCAAGCGGTAACTTTCCAGCATTAAAAAACTCAAGCACAATGCGCCCTTCCCAACCTGGATCAATACGATGTGCGGTGACATGAACCATTAACCCTAACCGTGCAAGAGATGAACGTCCATCCAACCACCCAACAATATTAGCTGGGAGTTTGACTGATTCTAAAGTCGTTGCTAAAGCTAATTCACCTGGATGTAAAAAGAAAGCTTCATTATCTGCAATGATGATTTCATCACTCATCACTCGATTTAATTGCGCCGTCATCTCTTCTCTAGGGCCGCTTAAATCAATATAAGGTGTTGAATGTTCACGAAAAACACGAAAAGAATTCCCCAAACGAACATCAATTGTCGCGCCATTGATTTTTTCGTTTGATGGACGAGGCGTTATGCTAATAATGCCTTCATCTAAATAACGCTCAATATCAGTGTCACATAAACGCATAACACCTCCTAATTATGACCAAGTAGCTCTTTAATTTGAGCTTTTAAGATATTAATCGCAATGCGATTTTTACCGCCTTTAGGAATAATAATATCCGCGTATTGCTTAGAAGGCTCAACAAATTGTAAAAACATTGGACGAACGGTTTTACGATATTGGTTCACGACAGATTCCATCGTTCTTCCACGCTCTTCCATATCACGCTGTAAACGACGAATAAAACAGATATCTAAAGGCGCATCGACGAAAATAGACACATTGATTTCATCACGAATTTTTTCATCGGTGAGTAATAAAATACCTTCTAAGATAATAATTTTTTTCGGAGTGAAATGGGTGACGGTTTTTTTGCGGTTATGCTCTGCATAATCATATTCGGGAATATCAACGGCATGACCTTGTTTTAAGTGCTGTAAATGAGAAACCAAGAGCTCATGATCCATCGAATTCGGATGGTCATAGTTCGTTTTAACACGCTCTTCCATCGCAAGATGACTTTGATCTCGATAGTAGGCATCTTCGGAAATAATACCGATATCATCTTCCCCTAATTCCGCTTTAAGTTCTTTATAAATCGTTGATGCAATGAGGCTTTTACCCGATGCTGATGCGCCAGCAATCGCAATAACAATACAAGATTCATTTTCTTTAGTTTGTAACATAAATAGTCCTTAAGGAGAAGGGTAAAAATTTCGGAGATTATAACGCAATATTTGCAAAATTTTGAGTATAATCGACCGCTTATTACGATAGGAGTGAACTTATGGATAGTTTTTTACACGGTTTTATTGTTTGTTTTGGTTTGATTGTCTCTATCGGCGCTCAAAATGCCTTTTTATTAAAACAGGGCATTTTAAAACAACATGTTTTTTGGATTGCCCTCATCTGCTTTGTCTGTGATGTGTTGTTGATGGGCATTGGTGTACTCGGATTAGGGTCATTAATCGCACAATCACCTCTTTTTAGCTTTATCCTTGCCATTATCGGTGCGCTCTTTTTATTTACTTATGGTAGCCGTTCCTTTATTGCTGCCTACCAAGGTTCTTCACAGCTTTTAATGCAAGGTGATAAATCTAAAAGCTCATTGAAAAAAGCGGTGCTTGTGACACTGGCGATTACACTCCTTAATCCACATGTCTATATTGATACCGTTGTGATTGTCGGGGGTATTGGTGGAACGCTCAGTTTTGATCAAAAAATCCAATTTCTAACAGGCGCTTTAGTCTGCTCTTTCCTTTGGTTTTTTGGTGTTGGATATGGAGCTGGATTACTATCACCTTATTTCGAAAAACGCAGAACTTGGCAAATACTTGACTCTATTACAGGCTTAATTATGTATGGTATTGCATTTAGTCTCATTGTTTATGCTATAGGTATATTTAGCCAACTTTAAATGACTTTTAGGCGATAATTTTAAGTATCGCCATAATATTCTGCTACCTATCCAATTTTTACAAAAAAATGTTAATGTTTTGTAAAAAATCAGACTTATATCACAGTTTTTTTTGTTATATTCAGGCATAATAACTACCATAACTATGCTTTATAAATAAGCGATTAATGTGGAGTAACACTCCATTGCTTAATGAAAAGTATATAATGTCGGGTATATCATTTCTGTAAACACATAAATAAGGTTAGGTCTATATGCAACATAAAAATTTTGATGATTGGATTTCATCTACCGCATTAGGTGGAGCAAACCAGTCTTATGTTGAAGAAATCTATGAGCAGTATCTTGAAGATCCTAATAGCGTTGATGAAAGTTGGAAAACCATCTTTGCTCAACTCCCAAAAACAACTGCTGTCGAGCAACCTCACTCATCCGTTCGTGATTATTTTCGCCGTTTAGCGCGTGAAAATCGAGCAGAAGCTATCACAGTTATCGATCCTGAAGCGAGTGCAAAGCTTGTCAAAGTATTACAATTCATCAATGCTTTCCGTTTTCGTGGCCATTTAGAAGCTAATTTAGACCCGCTTAACTATTACCGCTGGAAAACCTCTCAAGTTCCTGAATTAGATTACCGTTATCACGGCTTAACTGAAAAAGATTTAGAAGAAACCTTTAATATTGGTCGCTATGTTTATAATAAAGAAACCATCAAACTTGGCGAGCTTTCAGATGCATTAAAAGAAACCTATTGCGGCACTATTGGCTTAGAGTTCATGCATGTTCAAGATATGGAACAAAAAAATTGGCTCCAAGCAAAAATGGAATCTGTACTAAATAAGCCCCTCTTCACGAAAGAAGAAAAAGTCAATTTATTAACGGAACTCACTGCTGCGGATGGATTAGAGCGTTACTTAGGCGCAAAATTCCCTGGAGCAAAACGTTTCTCATTAGAAGGCTCTGATGCGTTCATTCCAATGATGAAAGAGATTATCCGCCATGCTGGCCGTCAAGGAATGACTGATGTGGTAATGGGCATGGCACACCGTGGACGTTTAAATATGTTAGTGAACGTACTCGGTAAAAAACCAGCTGATTTATTCGATGAATTTGCGGGTAAGCACGCAGATGACAACCGTGCGGGTGACGTAAAATATCACCAAGGTTATTCTTCAGATTTTGATGTAGATGGTAAACACGTCCACTTAGCACTAGCCTTTAATCCATCTCACTTAGAAATTGTAAGCCCTGTGGTTATCGGCTCTGTACGTGCAAGACAAACCCGAATTCATGATACAGAACATAATAAAGTGTTAGCAATTACCGTGCATGGCGACTCTGCGGTTGCTGGCCAAGGGGTTGTCCAAGAAACCTTAAATATGTCAAATGCACGTGGTTATAAAGTGGGCGGAACCATTCGTATCGTCATCAACAACCAAATCGGCTTTACTACATCTAACCCAAATGACACTCGCTCAACTGAATACTGTACTGACATTGCGAAAATGATTCAGGCTCCGATTATTCATGTTAACGGTGACGATCCTGAAGCAGTAGCATTTGCCGCAAGAATGGCGGTGGAATACCGTTGCTTATTCAAGCGTGATATTTTTATCGACTTAATTTCCTACCGCCGTCACGGTCACAATGAAGCCGACGAACCATTAGCCACACAGCCAATGATGTACAGCATCATCAAAAAACACCCAACACCACGTAAAGTATATGCAGATCGCTTAATTGCAGAGGGTGTAATTACCGGTGATGATGAAATTGAGATGATGAATGGCTATCGTGATGCGTTAGATAATGGTAACCGTGTTGTACCAGAATGGCGTGAAATGGATACTGCCTCTATGGATTGGTTGCAATATCTTAACTATGAATGGACATCACCATACGAAAGTAAATTCCCTGCAACACGTTTTACTGAAATTGCGAAACGCGTTTGTGAATATCCAGAATCATTACGTCCGCACCCACGTGTTGAAAAGATCTACCATGATCGCCGTGAAATGTATCAAGGCACTAAACTACTTGATTGGGGTATGGCAGAAACCATGGCTTATGCCACACTACTTGATGACGGTACGCACGTGCGTCTATCTGGCGAAGATGCAGGACGTGGAACCTTCTTCCACCGTCATGCCGTGATTCACAACCAAAATGACGGTACCGGTTATGTCCCATTAACACATCTCCATGCAAATCAAGGTCGTTTTGAAGTTTGGGATTCTGTACTGTCTGAAGAAGCAGTACTTGCCTTTGAATACGGCTATGCAACGACTGATCCGAAAACTTTAACTATTTGGGAAGCGCAATTCGGTGACTTCGCTAACGGTGCACAAATTGTAATCGACCAATTTATTAGTTCAGGCGAACAAAAATGGGGTCGTATGTGTGGTTTAGTGATGTTACTTCCACATGGCTATGAAGGACAAGGCCCTGAACACTCATCTGCCCGTTTAGAGCGTTATTTACAACTTTGTGCGGAACAGAATATGCAAGTCTGTATTCCATCTACACCAGCACAGGTTTACCACATGTTACGTCGCCAAGCGATTCGCAAAATGCGTCGTCCATTGGTAGCCATTTCGCCTAAATCACTACTTCGCCATCCGTTAGCGGTATCAACCTTAGATGAACTAATCAATGGCGAATTCCAAAATGTCATTGGTGAAATTGATAACCTTGATCCGAAACAGGTGAAACGTGTTGTGATGTGTTCGGGTAAAGTTTACTACGATCTCCTTGAAGAACGCCGTAAACGTGAGCAAACCGATGTTGCGATTATTCGTATTGAACAGCTCTACCCTTATCCTCATGATGAAGTGAAAAAAGTCCTTGAGCAATACGCTCATGTCACTGACTTTGTTTGGTGTCAAGAAGAGCCACTAAACCAAGGTGCATGGTACTGTAGTAAACATAACTTTGAAGCATCTATTCCAGAACATGCGAAACTCAAATATGCAGGCCGAGCTGCCTCAGCATCACCAGCAGCGGGTTATATGTCACTCCATGTGAAACAACAAAAACAATTGGTTGATGATGCATTAACACTCTAGTTTTATAACAGCCCTTCCCAAATACGAAGGAAGGGTATCAAATTAAAAAAGGAAAATATTATGACAATCGAAATTCTTGTTCCAGATCTTCCCGAATCTGTTGCTGATGCAACGGTAGCAACTTGGCATAAAAAAGTGGGTGATAGCGTAAAACGCGATGAAGTTATCGTTGAAATTGAAACAGACAAAGTGGTACTTGAAGTCCCTGCAACTAGCGACGGTGTCATTACCGAGATTCAACAAGGCGAAGGTTCAACAGTTGTGAGCAAGCAAGTTCTTGGTATCTTAGTTGCACAACAAGCAGGTGATGTTTCTGTGGCAACGATTAAACCAGCAAACGAATCTACGCCATCTGATCGCCAAACTGCGTCTTTAGAGCCTGATAACAGCGCATCAGATGTCTTAACACCAAGTGTACGTCGCTTACTGGCTGAACATGGTTTAGAAGCAAGCCAAATTAAAGGAACAGGTGTAGGCGGACGTTTAACCCGTGAAGACATTGAAGCTGCAATCAGTAAACAGACGGCAAAACAAGCGGCTGAAAATGTAGAAAACACTATTAGTACAGTCGCTTACTCCGCACGCAGTGAAAAACGTGTACCAATGACTCGCTTGCGTAAACGTATCGCAGAACGCTTATTAGAAGCAAAAAATACCACAGCAATGCTCACCACCTTTAATGAAGTGGATATGCAGCCAATCATGAACTTACGCAAACAATATGGCGAAAAATTTGAAAAACAACATGGCGTACGTTTAGGCTTTATGTCGTTCTACATCAAAGCAGTAGTTGAAGCCTTAAAACGCTATCCAGAAGTCAATGCTTCTATTGATGGCGATGATGTGGTGTATCATAACTATTTTGATGTCAGTATCGCGGTCTCAACTCCACGTGGCTTAGTAACCCCTGTTTTACGTGACTGCGACAAACTTTCTATGGCAGATATTGAAAAAGCCATTAAAGCCTTAGCCGAAAAAGGTCGCGACGGTAAACTCACCGTTGAAGATTTAACCGGCGGTAACTTCACGATTACTAACGGTGGTGTCTTTGGCTCATTAATGTCAACGCCAATCATCAACCCACCACAAAGTGCCATTTTAGGCATGCATGCAATTAAAGATCGTCCTGTTGCCCTAAATGGTCAAGTGGTGATTCGCCCGATGATGTACTTAGCACTCAGCTATGATCACCGCTTAATTGACGGCCGTGAATCTGTCGGCTTCTTAGTGGCAATCAAAGACTTACTAGAAGATCCAACACGCTTATTATTGGAAATTTAACGCTCAATCTGACCGCTTGTATTCTCAACAAGCGGTCAGATTTCATTAAAAATTTACAAATTTGAGTAACACAATATAGGAAGCTAAACGCTATGAATCTACATGAATACCAAGGCAAGCAGATTTTTGCCAAATACAAACTTCCTGTCAGCCAAGGCATTGCCTGCAAAACAGCTGATGAAGCGGTTGATGCAATCAAACAATTAAAAGGTGATGCATGGGCGATTAAATGCCAAGTCCACGCAGGCGGACGTGGTAAAGCCGGTGGCGTAAAATTAGTGCGTAACGAAGCGGAAGTCCGTGAGTTTGCAGATAAATGGCTTGGCAAACGCTTAGTCACTTTCCAAACCGATGCAAACGGTCAACCGGTTAATACGCTTTATGTTGAAGAAACCGCAGGCATTGCTCGTGAACTTTATTTAGGGGCGGTCATTGATCGTTCATCACAAAAAGTCGTCTTTATGGCATCCAGCGCAGGCGGAATGAATATCGAAGAAGTCGCAGAAAAAACACCAGAGCTGTTATATAAATTAGCCATTGATCCACTTACAGGCGGTATGCCATACCAAGGACGTGAACTCGCATTTAAAGTTGGTTTAGAAGGCGATCAAATCAAACAATTTAGCTTTATTTTCACCCAACTGGCTAAACTGTTTGTTGAAAAAGATCTTTCACTCCTTGAAATCAACCCATTAGTTGTCACCACAGAAGGTAATCTACTCTGCTTAGATGCCAAAATGGTAGTAGACGGTAATGCGTTATATCGTCAACCTGAATTAGCGGCAATGCAAGACCCAAGCCAAGATGACCCACGTGAAGCCCTTGCGGAATCACACCAACTGAACTATGTAGCATTAGACGGTAACATCGGCTGTATGGTTAACGGTGCAGGTCTTGCAATGGGAACCATGGATATCGTTAAACTTCATGGCGGTTTCCCTGCCAACTTCTTAGACGTAGGTGGTGGCGCAACCAAAGAACGTGTTGCTGAAGCGTTCAAAATCATCTTATCCGATAAAGCGGTAAAAGCGGTCTTAGTGAATATTTTCGGTGGTATCGTTCGCTGTGATTTAATTGCAGAAGGCATAATTGCCGCAGTAAACGAAGTGGGTGTCAATGTGCCTGTGGTTGTTCGTTTAGAAGGTAACAATGCTGAATTAGGACGTGAAATTTTAGCGAAAAGCGGATTAAATATCATTGCAGCTGCTACCTTAACGGATGCTGCAGTACAAGCCGTGAAAGCTGCGGAGGGTAAATAATGTCTATTTTAATTAATAAAGATACTAAAGTGATCTGCCAAGGCTTTACCGGCGGACAAGGCACATTCCATTCTCAACAAGCCTTAGATTACGGCACGCAACTTGTCGGCGGCGTTTCCCCAGGTAAAGGCGGTACAACCCACTTAGGTTTACCGGTCTTTAACACCGTGCGTGAAGCGGTGGAAACCACAGGTGCAACAGCAACTGTAATTTATGTTCCTGCTCCGGGCTGTAAAGATGCGATTTTAGAAGCGATTGATGCTGGTATTCAGTTAATCATCTGCATTACCGAAGGCATTCCAACCTTAGATATGCTCCAAGTTAAACAACGCCTAAATCAAACCGGCGTGCGTATGATCGGTCCAAACTGCCCTGGTGTGATTACACCGGATGAATGTAAAATCGGTATTATGCCGGGTAGCATTCATAAAAAAGGTAAAATAGGGATTGTTTCTCGTTCCGGTACTTTAACTTATGAAGCGGTAAAACAAACAACAGATTACGGATTTGGTCAATCCACTTGTGTTGGTATCGGAGGCGATCCAATTCCAGGTTCAAACTTCATTGATATTTTGAAACTGTTCCAAGACGATCCTGAAACCGAAGCGATTGTAATGATCGGTGAAATCGGTGGCTCAGCGGAAGAAGAAGCGGCTGCGTTCATTAAAGCCAATGTGACTAAACCTGTGGTCAGCTATATCGCCGGTGTTACCGCACCAAAAGGAAAACGTATGGGACACGCAGGCGCAATCATTTCAGGTGGAAAAGGTACTGCTGATGAAAAATTCGCAGCCCTTGAAGCAGCTGGTGTAAAAACGGTACGTAGCTTGGCAGATATCGGTTCTGCATTACAAAGTATTCTAAATAAATAGCTTTAGCTTATCTCTTGGCATTTATCCCTATAAATGGGATGAATGCCAAGATAAAGTATTATTGAATTTCCACAACCTGACTAATCACTTTTCCTTCCGCAAAACGTGTCACTAACTTCTCGCCAATCTTAATATCTCTGCTAGACATTAATGCTCTGCCCTGCTGATTTTGTGTTACTGAATAACCTCTGGCTAAAATAGCAAGTGGGCTTAAACCGTCTATCTGAGTACAAAGAGTTTGAAATTGCTGGCGACGTTGACTGATATTTTTCTCAATGGCATAGCTTAAACGTTGCTCTAACTTGTGCCAATGTTGCATTTGGGCTGAAATACGGTAAGGAAGCGGATTACGCTCCATGCGTTGTACCGCATTTTTCCAACGCTGTTGTTTACGCAACAATAGCTGTTCCATCTGCTGTTTCAGCTGTTTTTCTAAGTGCGAAAGCTGTTGGAAACGTTGCTGTAATTGACGCTGTGGGTGTTGCAGTTGAAGCCTTTGGTTTAGCTGGGCTAACTGCTGTTGTTGCTGTTGAGAACGGTGAGAAATAGCACGAATAAGACGTTTTTCTAGCTGTTGTAACTGATATTGCTGTTGTTGTAACTGCTTCGCAGGGTGTTGCGCTTGTAAACGAAGTTGCAAGCGGTCAAATCTAGCTAATTTTTCACTCCATAAGCGATCAAAAGCTAAATTCACTCTATCTGCGTGATGTTGTAACTGTCGTAATAGCTCTTGCTGATCACGGCTAACCAATTCTGCAGCAGCCGATGGCGTTGGCGCACGCAAATCCGCCACAAAATCTGCAATAGTCACATCGGTTTCGTGTCCAACGGCACTGATAATCGGAATCTGGGAATGATAAATCGCCCAAGCGACTGCTTCTTCATTAAAGCACCATAAATCTTCCAATGAGCCACCGCCACGCCCAACAATTAGCACATCACATTCTTGACGGCGGTTCGCCAGCTCGATCATCTGAACAATATCGGCTGTCGCCTCTTTACCTTGCACTAAGGTTGGATAAATCACGATTTCAAGGGTTGGATCTCGGCGTTGTAAAATATGCAAAATATCTTGCAACGCTGCGCCACTTGATGATGTCACAATGCCAACACGTTTGACGAACGTAGGAATAGGCTTTTTATGTTCTTGAGCAAATAACCCTAACCCTGCCAATTTCATTTTGAGCTGTTCAAATTGCTGTTGTAACAAGCCATCGCCAGCAGGTTGCATCGTTTCAATGATAACTTGATAATCACCTCGTGGCTCATACAAGCTAACATTCGCTCTCACCAATACTTGCATTCCATTTTGCGGACGGAAATTCACTCGCATATTTTTCATACGAAACATTGCACAACGCACCTGTGCTTGTTCGTCTTTCAGCGTTAAATACCAATGCCCAGAAACAGGTTGGGAAAAGTTAGAAATCTCACCAATAAGCCAAATACTGCCAAATTCGACTTCCAGCATCTGTTTAACGGAATAATTGAGCTGACTGATGGTTAGGATATTATTTTGCATAATCTCTCTTTAAAAATGGCGATGTTACAAGCGGTCGGATTGTATCAAAAATTTGCAAAAAATACTTTGGATCCGACCGCTTGTAATCTCCTATTAAACCCCTAACGCCCTCTGTAAGCTCTGTGTCCAAGCCGTTTTGAAAGATGGATCTTTAGCAAATAGCTTATACAACTCCAATTCATCGCGATGACGTTCGCTCATCACATCACGTAAAATCTGCTCAAAAGCGATGCCTCTTGTATGAATATCGGGATTATTTTTATATTTCTGCTCAAAATCTTTATGGTTACGAATACGATCGGCAATGTTTAAGAACTTCACTCGTTGCTCTTCTGGTGTCGCCCCCCAACCTTGAAACCATTTTTCATTGAAATTATGGATAATTTCATCAATAGGATCTTTGGCTTTATCGTCTTGATGCGCGCCACGCGGATTGGAATTTTGTGGATCAAGTTCCGTTTCTTCATCGTCCAAACGAATACGATGATTTAATTTCGTTCTCGCCAAACCATAAGAACTTAAATCCACTGCATTGAGAATTTCATCCATTTCATCACTCGGATCTTGTACTTTCAATTTCGGTACTAAGAATTTTAAGAACCAAAACAATTTTTCCCACGCAACTTGCTCAAAAGGAATAATGGCGGCCATTTGCCCATAAATTTTTAAAAACTGTTTCGCCTTAACTTTAAAATCGATTTTTTCTGCTTGCTCCAAGCCTAATTCTAGATCAAAACGATTAACCGCCACATCAATGATGCTACTTAACTGCTGAACATCTAGATTGGTAAAATAACCTTCCGTAAAGCAACTGACTTCCTCTTGTTCATACACCCCGACTTCATCTAATTGCGTTTTCAATTCGTGTAACACATTGACATCGGTGGCTTGAGAAAGCGTAGTAGAAGTATAAAAAGGATCAAATGCAGCCTTAATCTCTTCCGTATCATTAAAGAAATCCAGAACGAACAGATCTTCGGTTCGTTTACCCAATTTATCCGCACTACGATTTAAGCGAGACAATGCTTGAACACACAATACTCCCGTCAGTTTCTTATCCACATACATCGTGCATAACTTCGGTTGGTCAAAGCCTGTTAAGTATTTATTCGCCACCACCAACAAGCGATACTCATCTTTATCAAAATAATCTTTGGTATCGCTTTCGGCAAAACCGTTCATTTCCGCCTCGGTATATTCCACCCCATCCACCACTTTACTGCCAGAAAACGCAATCACGATTTTAAACGGATTACCTCGCTCATTGAGCAAGCGGTTTAGCGCTTTAAAATAGCGAATTGCCGTTTCAATATTTTGCGTCACCACCATACCTTTAGCTTTACCTTTTAATTTTTTACGGTTAAAGACTTGGCTAATAAAATGCTCCAGCATCACTTCCGCTTTAATATCAATGGTTTGCTGAGAACGCTCCACATAGGCTTTTAAGCGTTTTTGTGCTTTTTTGCTATCAAATTCAGGATTATCTTCAATCGATTTTTGAATTTCATAGAAACTGCGATAAGTGGTGTAATTGGCGATTACATCTAAAATAAAGCCTTCTTCAATCGCCTGTTTCATAGAATACAGATGAAACGGTTTAAATTTGCCGTCTGTCTGTGGTTCACCAAATTTTTCCAAGGTAGTATTTTTCGGCGTTGCCGTGAAGGCAAAATAAGAGGCATTGCCACGCATTTTGCGTGCTTGCATCGTTTTTAAAATCAGATCTTGTGCATCTTCAAGTTCATCACTCTCTCTACCCATCGCTTTATTCATATTATCGTGTGCTGAGCCAGATTGTGAACTGTGTGCTTCATCAATAATGACCGCAAACTGTTTATCACTTAAATCGGCAATGCCGTCCACAATAAATGGGAATTTTTGAATGGTGGTGATGATAATTTTCTTCCCATTTTCTAAGGATTCTCGCAATTCGGCTGAACTCATTGCTGGCGCAATAATGTTTTTGACCTCAGAAAACTCCTTGATATTGTCGCGTAACTGTTTATCTAACAAACGGCGGTCTGTTACGACAATGACACTATCAAATATCGGTCGATCAAATGCTCTGCCATTGGAAGCAGTTTGATTTTGTGGATAGGCTTCAATTAACTGATAGGCAAGCCAAGTAATTGAATTGGATTTGCCTGAACCCGCCGAATGTTGAATTAAATAACGTTTGCCCACGCCGTTTTGCCCTGCGTGTTCAATCAAGCGACGAACCACTTCTAACTGATGATAACGTGGGAAAAAGAGCGTGCGTTTTTCTAACGGATCTTTGCTTGAACCATCTAAACGGACAAAATGTTGAATAATATTGGCAAGGCTTTGTTTGGTAAAAATCTCTTGCCAAAGATAAGCGGTGCGATGCCCGTTTGGATTCGGCGGATTGCCTTTGCCCTGATTATGCCCTTTATTAAACGGCAAAAAGAAAGTATTTGCCCCAGCAAGCTTGGTTGCCATAAAAGCTTCTTCGGTATCTAAAGTAAAATGCACCAAACAACGCCCGAATTGTAATAAGGTTTGCGATAAATCACGGTTGCGGTATTGCTTCTGCCCATCATAACGAGCGGTTTGCCCTGTCCAATGATTTTTTAATTCAAGGGTAACAATCGGCAAGCCATTAACAAACAACACCATATCAATGGTTTCGCCACTGCTACGGGAGTAAGGCACTTGGCGCATACAGCTAAATATATTCTGTTCAAAACGCTGTTTTACCTTTTCGCCACTACTGGCAAGGGGAACAGGGTAAAGCAAATCAAAATGGGCATTATCGATATCCAAGCCTTTTTTCAACAGTTGCAACACACCATATTTTTTGAAGCTACGATCCAAGCGTTCTAAAATTTTTCGCTCCCAATCATTTGGATTCAGTTGTTGAAAACGTGCCAGCTCCTCTTTTTGACTGCTTTGCAAAAAAGCCCAAAACAGACGCATATCCAAAGCAAAGAGCGGATCAAAATCTTGCGAAAATCCCAGCTGAAAGCCGTGATGTTTGGTTAAATAGCTCCCAGCTGGTTCATTTAGCTGATTAACTGCTTGCTCCCGACAAGTGCCTGTTAAGGCTTGTTCAATGGCCATTTCTAAATCTTTTTCTTTCGTACTTGTTACCATTTTGATTGTCCTTATCTGCAAAAAATGGATTAAATCCGACCGCTTGTGTATAAAATCAATTACGACTGTTTAAAATCGACTGTTTTGGGCTATTTTTGCTTAAAATCGATTATTTTGGGCTGTTTTTGCTTAAAATCGATTTTTTATACCCGTTTAAAATTGATGATTTTGATATTGTTTGTAGGGACGCCACGCTTGGCGTCCATTGCTAAGACTGAGCATGATTTATGTTTATGGACGCCAAGCGTGGCGTCCCTACATTTAATTATGCCACCTTCACTTTTCCCGTGACCACATCGTTAATCAACACCGTTTTATACTCTTTGAGCTTATCGATTTGTTGCAGTTTGAGTTGGATTGCGTGATCGATTTTTGTGGTTTGCTCGTCTAAATAGTGGGCAATGGCGGTTTGTTCGGAAAGTGGGGGTAATGCAATTTGAATAGAATTCAGATTGCTAATGGTTAATTGGTTAATTGTTGAAGTTAAAAAAGAACCTGATAATGCTTTAAATATTTCACTATTTAAAATATAGAACAAATAAGAGTTGTATTTAGACCGAAATACAGTTGTAAACGCTCCAAAAGTATGTTTTTCATGTTGTTCAGTTATATAAGCACATTTTCCAATTAAATCACGACTACCATTTCTAGAACAAATTAAAATATCATGATTTTTTAACTTTAATTTTTCTGGAACTTGTTTTTTCACATAAACATTATCTGAATAAACAAACTGACCATTTTGAATATTTGATGACCTTGCTACTAAAATACCCTCTGATTCATTACATAAATCATCTGGTGAATAAGTTAGCCCAATTATTGCATTACCTAAATATTTTAATTTTTTAACTTCCCAATGCTCTGGCACTTCGCCCAACCATTCCACGCCCGAATCTTTGAATTTAACCTGTGGATTAAGTCCTTTAGTTACGGCATTTTGGATCAAGATTTGTTTATGCTCTTTGAGTAACTCAATTTGTTTTTCTTCGAGCATAATCGCTTGATCGATTTTAGCGGTTTTATCGTCAAGGTATTGGGCGATTTTTTGTTGTTCCAAAATTGAAGGTATTATAACTGGTATATCATTTATATACTCTTGCTTAATATTTACTCGAGTAAATCCTCTGCCAACAGCATTAAAATAATTTCTATATGCCTTACTACCGATAAGGTAATTTACAAAAATAGAATTGTAGCCAGAAGAAATCCTAAAACCTTTGCAAAAAGAATTTAAAAAACTATTTTTTTCTAATAAGTAAACTGAAGATTTAGCAATATCTTCTAGAGTCTCACTACTCATTAAAAAAAGTAAATCATTCTTTTGAACGATATTTTGCCTTTCTATTTCTGTTGTTCTTACATATTGGAAATTCTCTTCTTTAATCTGACTAAAATTACATATTGTTGTAAATGGAATAAATTCTTTAAAACCATTTTTATGCTCCTTTGAAAAATCATCTCCTGATTTTCCTGTAAGCCCTGAATAAATATACCCTATATGTTTTAGTTTTTTTACTTCCCAATGACTAGGCACTTCGCCCAACCATTCCACGCCCGAATCTTTATAACTTTCATATCTATTCATTTGCAAAAAATCCTTTCAATTACCCCGGCTGTTTAGCCCGCTAAAATCTCACCAATCAAACCATCGGATTGTTTTTCTAAGGCGAGAATATCTTGTGCCACTTCGGCAAGGCTACGGAGCGGTTTATGGCGGTAGAAGTATTTGTTAAAGCTGATTTCATAGCCGATTTTTACACTCTCTAAATTGATCCACGCTTCACTCACGTGCGGTTGTACTTCGGCTTTAAAATAGTCGTGAATAGCTTGTTTGAGCGGTACGCTTTCACTGTCGCGTAAATCGCTACTGCTTTCATATTGGATAAATTCGCCCGCTTTTTCCGTTGGGAAATAGCCGAAATCCGCCAATTCAGACATCTGGCATTGATATCGTTGGCAAAGGGTTTCCTGCTCGTTCGGTTTTAATTTCACGGTTTTCGCAATCACTTTTTCTGCCGTTTCGTTATACCAACTTACCGCATTAAAAATCGTATTTTTTTCTGTGGCAGAGAGTTTGATTTGTTTGGTTTTTAAGACGTTTTCCACCTGTTGTTTAAATAGGTTGAAATCGTCAAATTGCTGTTCGCCAAAATGCTCAAGCAGTTGCATTGCGGTATGAAACAGTGCGGTAGATTTTTCCCACGTTTTTATATCCAACAATTTCGCCTTGGTTTTGTTATTTAAGGCAATGCCCTGTTCTTCACACCAAGCGGTGATTTCTTTGTCGGTTTTTGCCAATACATCCACTTGGTAAATTTGTTCGCCGTATTGTTGGTATAAATATTGCATTGGCTCAAGCAAGCTTTTATCAAAACGTAAAGTGGCAATATTATCGGCAGTAAATTGTGCACTACGGCGATCCGGGCGTTCAATAGTCACTTTGTAATAGCCAAAGTCTTGGTTATCAAAGATTTTTGTAGCAAATTCGCCCTCTTGTTCGGTAAAGGCTAAATAGGTTTGCGTGATTTGAGCGATATGCTCTGGGGAAAATTCACAATTTTTATCACCTAAATTTTTACGCAATTTGCGGAATAATTGGCTTGCTTCAATCAGTTGTACTTTTCCTTTACGCTGTTCAGGTTTATTGTTATTGAGTAACCAAATGTAAGTGGTAATGCCTGTGTTGTAGAATAGGTTGTTCGGCAGTTGCACAATGGCATCGAGTAGGTCATTTTCAATAATATAACGGCGGATATTGCTTTCCCCCGAACCTGCATCGCCGGTAAATAAGCTGGAACCGTTGTGTACAGAGGCAACACGGCTACCAATTAAATTGTCTTTCGGCGATTTCATTTTATTGACCATTTCCATTAAAAACAGTAATTGTCCATCACTGGAACGTGGCGTGGCATCTACGGTTTCTACAGCTCCCCAATAATTAGGTAAGCTGACTTTAAAACGGTCATCAATAACGCTATTGCCGTCTTTGATATAACTTTGGTCGCTACTCCAACTTTTTCCGTAAGGTGGGTTGGAAAGCATAAAATCGAAATATTTGCCTTGGAAGGTGTCTGTTGAAAGGGTTGAACCGACTTTGATGTTTTGTGGGTCGTTGCCCTTAATCATCATATCGGATTTACAGATGGCGTAGGTTTCGTCGTTGATCTCTTTACCAAAGAGAATAATACTACGTTGTCCTTGACTTTCAGGTAATGGATATTTTTCTTCAATAAAATTTTGTGATTCAGTCAGCATTCCACCACTGCCGCAAGCAGGATCATAAATCGTAATGATGGCTGGAATCGCCTGTTTGAGTGGATCAAACACAAGATGCGTCATCAATTCAATCACTTCACGAGGGGTAAAATGTTCCCCTGCCTCTTCGTTGTTTTCTTCGTTAAATTTACGGATTAACTCCTCAAACACATACCCCATACCCAAATTGGTTAATGCTGGCAATTTATTGCCTTCGGGATCGGTTTGCACTTGTGGTGTGAGGTTGATATAAGGCGAAACAAATTTTTCCAATACACCAAGCAACACATTTTTATTCGACATATGACGAATTTGCTCGCGTAATTTAAAGCAGTTGATAATCTCTTGAACGTTGTTGCTAAAACCGTCTAAATACTCTTCAAAATTAGCCAGCATATATTGCGGTGTGTTGCTGGCAGTTTGATACAGGGTTTTGAGCGTCCATTTTGAGGTGTTATAAAAAACATAACCCGTTGCATTTTCAAGGGGTTGGCTATCTAGCTCGGTAAATTCCAACTCTTCTTTTTGAAAGCGGACTTCTTCCAATACCTTAGCTTTGGTCGGCTCTAATAACGTATCCAAACGGCGTAATACCACCATCGGCAAAATCACATCACGGTATTTGCCTCGAACATACACATCGCGCAAACAATCGTCCGCAATGCTCCAAATAAAAGACACTAATTTGTTGTGAACAGAATGATCCATAAGTTAATCCTAAAAATCCTCATTTTGGGTGATATCTATCATAAATCTGAAATAAAATAAAGTAACTGCTTGACCATCAAATTACTCAAATCGGCAAAGCTACTAAATTTCTAATAAATAAGTTTTCAACTGCTGCACCTTATCCCTCACCGCAGCTGCTTTTTCAAACTCAAGATCTTTAGCAAAATCTCGCATCTGTTGTTCAAGCACTTTCAGTTCTTTTTCTAACTCTTTGCGAGTTTTCGGAATGTAAGCGGTCTGATCATCGCTTGATTTTGCAGATTTCTTACTGCGTTTCGGTTTATCCGTCTGACCAATATCGAGCAACTCACCGACTTTTTTGTTCAACGCTTGTGGCACAATGCCGTGTTCTTCGTTGTATTTTTGCTGTTTCTCTCGGCGGCGTTCGGTTTCAGTGATCGCTTTTTGCATTGAGTTGGTAATACGGTCGCCGTATAAAATCGCTTTGCCGTTGAGGTTTCGGGCAGCACGCCCGATGGTTTGAATTAAAGAACGTTCGGAACGCAAAAAGCCTTCTTTATCGGCATCTAAAATTGCTACCAGCGACACTTCCGGCATATCTAAACCTTCTCGCAGTAAATTGATCCCCACTAACACATCAAACATTCCCATTCGTAAATCGTGGATAATTTCGACCCGCTCGACTGTGTCAATGTCGCTGTGTAGATAACGCACTCGCACGCCGTGTTCGTCTAGGTAGTCCGTTAAATCTTCCGCCATTTTTTTAGTCAGCGTTGTCACTAGCACTCGTTCATCTACTGCCACACGCTTATGAATTTCTGACAATAAATCATCAACTTGCGTTGCCACAGGGCGAACTTCAATAATCGGATCTAATAAGCCAGTCGGGCGAACCACTTGGTCGATCACATCAGGATTTTTCTCTAATTCATAAGGTCCGGGGGTTGCCGATACATAGATTGTCTGTGGCGATAAGCGTTCAAACTCTTCAAAACGTAACGGACGGTTATCCAAAGCGGACGGCAAACGGAAACCGTATTGCACCAAAGTTTCTTTTCTTGCTCGGTCGCCCCTAAACATACCGCCGATTTGTGGCACGGTAACGTGGGATTCATCAATAATCAGCAAGCCGTCCGACGGCATATAGTCAAACAAGGTCGGTGGCGGTTCGCCCTCTTTTCTGCCCGATAAATAACGTGAGTAGTTTTCAATACCTGAACAGTAGCCCAACTCGTTCATCATCTCAATATCAAACTGAGTACGCTGGGCGATCCGCTGTTCTTCGAGCAATTTATTCTCTTTGATAAAGTAAGTTCGACGCTCGGCAAGTTCTTCTTTGATCTGCTCAATCGCCTCTAAAATTCGCTCTCTCGGCGTAACGTAGTGGGTTTTCGGGTAAATCGTATAACGAGGAACACGCCCTAAACTATGCCCAGTAAGCGGATCGAATAAAGAAAGGTTTTCGATTTCATCATCAAACAACTCTACACGTAAAGCGACATCGTCCGATTCGGCAGGGAAAATATCAATCACTTCACCACGCACACGGAAAGTCGCACGCTGAAAGGCTTGATCGTTGCGAGTGTATTGCAATTCAGCAAGGCGAGAGAGAATTTTGCGTTGGTCGATCATTTCGCCCACTTGCAGATGCAACATCATCTGCATATAGGCATCTACATCCCCCAAGCCGTAAATTGCCGATACCGATGCCACAACAATCGTATCCCGTCTTTCTAAAAAAGATTTGGTGGCAGACAGTCGCATCTGTTCGATCTGCTCATTGATAGACGCATCTTTTTCAATAAAGGTATCACTGGCAGGCACATAGGCTTCAGGCTGATAGTAATCGTAGTAGGAAACGAAATACTCCACTGCATTTTCAGGGAAAAAGGCTTTCATCTCGGCATAAAGCTGTGCCGCAAGGGTTTTATTCGGGGCAAGCACCATTGCCGGACGGTTTAAAGTCGCAATTACATTAGCAATCGTAAAGGTTTTGCCCGATCCTGTTACACCTAGCAAGGTTTGATGTGCCAAGCCGTCATTCAACCCCTCGACTAATTTAGCAATCGCAGTCGGCTGATCGCCTGATGGTTTGAAAGGAGAATGGAGAATAAAAGGTTTGCCTTGCTTGTTCATTGAAAAATCCTAGTCTGAAAATTTGCTAGGATTTTAGCATAAGCAAGCGGTCAATTTCGGGGAAAATTTTGCAAATTATAAGCGGATTTCACCGCTTGTTAGCCCATTAAGGTTTTATTTGGCTCTTTTGCAATTTCGCGAGCTAGTTTTGGGACTAAATAGCCTGATGTAATGCGTTGTAATTCACGATAAATCTCAAAGGCTTGATAATCTTCAATATGAAAATGGCTCGCACCATCTACTTTATCTAGTAGGTGCAGATAGTAAGGTAAAATGCCGTAGTGAAATAATTTATCACTTAGGGCTTTCAGGGTTTGAGCGTTGTCGTTTATTCCTTTGAGTAAAACAGATTGGTTGAGCAATACAACATCACTTTGCTTTAACTTCTGCATTTTTTCAGCAAAAATATCGTCTATTTCATTCGCGTGATTAATATGTGTCACTAACACAACATTCAAACGGCTTTGTGACAATCGTTGACACAATTCGTCTGTGATACGATTTGGGATAACCACAGGTAAACGGCTATGAATACGCACGGTAGTGACATGGGGAATCTGTTCTAATTGGCTAAAAATCCAATCCATCTCGTGGTCTTTTGCCATCAAGGGATCGCCACCCGATAAAATCACTTCTTCTACTTCGTGGTGAGCTGAAATATAGTCAAGACTTTTCTGCCATGTTGCTTTGCCACTTTTGACTTCATCGTAAGGAAAATGGCGACGGAAACAGTAGCGACAGTTAATCGCACAGCTATTTTTTACCATAAATAACAAGCGGTTATGATATTTATGCAAAATATTAGGCGCAGGCGAATGTTGCTCTTCAAGGGGATCGGTAACAAAGCCGTCAACTTTTGCAAATTCTTCTCGTAAAGTGACCGCTTGTAAAAAAAGGGGATCATTACGATCCCCTTTTTTCATTTTTTCTGCAAAGGGGCGTGGCACTCTTAAGGCAAACAGTTTACGAGCGGTAAGATCTTGCTCAAAATCTGCAATGTCTAGCTCAAGGTAACTGAGCAAATCTTCTGGGCGGTTAAAGGCTTCCGCCAGATCTTGTAGCCATTGTGCTTTTGTTGGTGCATCGTAAAATGAGATGTTCAAGTTTACCCCTTTTGTTGATGAGATTATTGACTAATCACACACTGTACAGGTGCATTCGTTTTATCAACCATCAACGTTGGTGGTAATTGACTGTTGTTTGTCCCCACCATGTATTGCACGCCGTTTAAACAGTAACGTAAATAGCCAGGTGTTTTTTCGATAAGATAAGGATCGTTTTGTGGGTCAACGGCTTTAAAGGTTGGAATCGTGGGTGCAACTTGTTGTACTTGTTGAGTTAATTGCTCTGTTGGCGCTTGAGTTGCAGGCGTTGTTTGAGTTTGTGCTTGTGCTTCTGTTGGTGAAAGCACTTCACTTAATAAATAACCCGCAGCCGCACCTGTTGCGAAGTTCCCTAAACGGTTACCTTGCGCTTGTTGAGCTGCTCCAGCAGTCGGTGCAGTTTGATTTGGGGTATTGTTAAAATCTGCATCGGCTTTTTGTTGCGTAGTTGATTGTTGTACTGTCGCAGGTGTTTTTGCTCTTGTTACTTTTCCACCTACTTTTTTAGCTTCAGCCACGGTTGCAAAAGAAAGTGCTAACACAGCAGTTAATGTCATGATTTTTTTCATTGTTATTCCTTTATGTTGGTTAAAACGCGTGGATTATACCTTCTTCATCGCTAAAGCCTAAATAAATTTTTAAATCTTTAAGGATTTTAGTGTATTATATACGCCTTTTTATACCTTAGCCCTTTGGGCATTACTTTATATCTAAAATTCTGAGGATAACAATGGCTAGTTACAGCACTAATGATTTCAAACCGGGTTTAAAATTTATCCAAGATGGTGAACCTTGTGTCATCGTTGAAAACGAATTCGTAAAACCAGGTAAAGGTCAAGCATTTACCCGTACTAAAATCCGTAAATTAATCTCTGGTAAAGTATTAGAGATCAACTTCAAATCAGGTTCAACGGTTGAAGCTGCGGATGTTGTAGATTACAACTACACTTACTCTTATAAAGATGAAGATTTCTGGTACTTTATGCACCCAGAAACGTTCGAACAAATTTCTGTGGATGCAAAAGCATTAGGCGACAACGACAAATGGTTAGTTGATCAAGCAGAATGTATCATCACATTATGGAACGGTTCTGCAATCGGTGTTACTCCACCAAACTTCGTTGAATTAGAAGTTATCGAAACTGACCCAGGCTTAAAAGGCGATACAGCGGGTACAGGTGGTAAACCTGCAACATTAAGCACAGGCGCTGTTGTTCGTGTTCCACTTTTCGTTCAAATCGGCGAAGTAATCCGCGTAGATACTCGTTCAGGCGAATACGTTTCTCGTGTGAAATAATCTTACAATCCCCTGACAATTTGTTAGGGGATTTTTTTATCTATAAATCAGAACTTTATAATGAAAAATTTCTCTAATTAAGGTAGAATTTTTACATTATTTGCATCACCTAATTTAGAGGAACATATTATGTCAGTAACCATTTTAGACCAACTTGAAGACAAGATTAAACAAGCGGTAGAAACAATCCAACTACTTCAATTAGAAGTTGAAGAATTAAAAGGTAAAAACGAAGAAGCAAACCGTGCAAACGAGACATTACGTCAAGAGCACGAACAATTAAAAGCGGAACATCAAGGCTTCCAAGAACGTTTACGTTCACTTTTAGGTCAAATCGATAACGTTTAATCTAATGTATTGAATAAACGGCTAATTTTTTAGCCGTTTTTTTATTGTAAAAAAGACTATGGCTAAACTCTATTTCTACTATTCCTCCATGAATGCAGGAAAGTCAACGACTCTGCTTCAATCATCTTATAACTATCAAGAACGCGGCATGAATACCCTTGTTTATACTGCAGCCATTGATGATCGCTATGGCGTTGGTAAAGTTGCCTCACGAATTGGTATTTCTCAAGAAGCACAATTATTTCATGGGCAAAGTGATTTATTTGCTGAAATCTCACAACACCTTACCAAAGAAAAATTACATTGTATCTTAATTGATGAAGCGCAATTTTTAACGAAACAGCAAGTTTATCAATTAACAGAAGTGGTCGATAAATTGAAAATTCCTGTGTTGTGCTATGGCTTACGTACTGATTTCCAAGCTGAATTATTCGAAGGAAGTCGCTATTTACTCGCATGGGCAGATCAATTAGAAGAACTCAAAACCATTTGCTACTGCGGTCGTAAAGCAGGCTTTGTAATTCGTATGAATGAGAAAGGTGAAGCCGTAAAAGATGGCGATCAAATCCAAATTGGTGGTAATGATAGCTACCTTTCTGTCTGTCGATTGCATTATAAAGAAAAACTCGGTTTATAAAAATAAAGGCATAGTGACTGTTACTATGCCTTTAATCTATCCGTTTATTTAGCGAGCTTAATTTCAGATACCCACTTATCAATTAAACGCTTGCCTTCCTCACTTGATCCAAACCGATCATAATCAATTTCAACTAATTTGAGATTATCTAGTTTTGGGGATAGTGGAGAAACTTCTGAGTTCACATTTGTCGGGCTTTGATAAACACCATGAGCCCGCCAAGGAATTTCCTGAACCTCTTTAGAAAGCACCCAATCCATAAATAATTTAGCATTTTCTAAATTACGAGCACCTTTAATCACACTTACGCCACCTAAAGCATACCCTACCCCATCTTCAGGTAAAACATAATCTACGGTAGCACCATTTTCTTTTTCTGTGATATATCCATGTACAAATCCAACCGTTACGGCACTTTCACCACGGGAAAGGTTCGTTGTCACCAGGGTACTTTTTACATATTGAGAAATATTGCTATCCAGCTGTTTTAAATACTCAAATGCTTTTTCTTCTCCTAAACGTTGAATCAATGTCGCCATCATGGTGTACATCGTTCCAG
Source organism: Actinobacillus indolicus (assembly GCF_901764975.1). GTDB lineage: Bacteria > Pseudomonadota > Gammaproteobacteria > Enterobacterales > Pasteurellaceae > Glaesserella > Glaesserella indolica_B. The sequence continues at coordinate 267,445 of NZ_CABFKH010000002.1, forward strand.
AGCTTCTTGGATCAGATAACTGCACTTCACCTTTTAAACGGGGATCTAATAAATCCTGCCATTTTTTAGGTGCTGCTACGCCTAATTGCTTTAATTTTTCTGTATTGATACCAAAGCCGAGAATCATCAAATACGCTGCTGAAGTATATTTTCCGTTATCACTCTCCATCAACGATTTAAACTGTGGCAAAATTTCAGATTGTAAAGGTGAACGATATGCTTCAAGTAAGCCTAATTGCCCTGCTTGAAAATGAGGTTCAATTGTTCCGCCATACCAAATATCCGCTTGAGGATTATCTTTTTCTGCTTTTAACTTACCTAAAATAGTGCCGGTCCCGCCATGAATAAATTGTGTTTCAATATTGTATTTTTGCGAAAAACGTTTAGTTAAATCTTCACAGACTTTATTTTGAACACCACAATAGACCGTTAATTTACCTTCTGCGTAGGCAACATTAGGCATAACGACAGGAGATAAAAGACAAACACTAGCAACGAGTTTTTTAAGGTTGAATGATTTCATGAAGTACCGCATTTTCAATAGGAAAAAAGAGCAAACAGTGTAACATTTATGCTACACATTACAATAACGTCATCCCCCATTTTGGGTTAGAATTACAATAATTTAATCTATTAAAATAATTGGCTATGCAACTTAATCAAATTCAAATCATTTTAGTCGAAACATCCCACAGCGGTAATATCGGCTCTGCAGCACGCGCAATGAAGACGATGGGCATTGGAAATCTTAGATTGGTCGCCCCAAAACAGTCTATTGATGAACAAGCCATTGCCCTTGCTGCTGGTGCAAAAGATGTCTTAGATAATGCGCAAATCTACGCGACTTTTGATGAAGCGATTGCAGATTGTCAATTAGTGATTGGCACCAGTGCAAGACTTCGACATTTACAAAATAGCTTAATTGAGCCTAGAAAATGTGGCGAAATTACGATGCAACGTGCTGAGCAAGGGAAAGTTGCGATTGTATTTGGGCGAGAGCGTGTCGGTTTAACCAATGAAGAACTGTTGAAATGCCATTATCACTTACATTTTCCAACAAATCCTGACTATAGCTCTCTTAATTTAGCCATGGCGGTCCAACTCGCTTGCTATGAAATCCGTATGGCTTGGTTGGATTTGCAAAATAATCCACAAATCACACCGCTTGCAGACTATCCGAGCGCGGAAGCATTAGAGCATTTCTTTCAGCATACCGAACAACTTTATAAAAAGCTTGGATTTATTCGTAATGAAGCCGTGATGCTTAAACTACGCCGCTTATACCAAAGAGCTGAATTAGAAACGAATGAATTAAATCTATTGCGGGGTATGCTAACTGCAGTTGAAAAATACCAACGTTAATAGAGATAAAAAAGGCAACTTACCATTGCCTTTTATATTATTATGCTTCTACTGTTTTATCTTTAATTACAGTGGTTGCCGCATTATTGATCACGGATTTAATACCGTTTTGCGCTGCTGCTTTTGAAGAATAGTATTCGCTACGACCAATTTCCTGATGATTTCCCGCTTTTAAAATAAAGTACGGTTGATCACTTTTTGTCGTTTTCATTTCAAATTTTGTTTCATCTACACCATTTTTTTGTACTGATGCGATACCATTTTCTGCCGCTGCACGCGTTTTATATAATTCACTGCTTAAAATAACTTGGCTATTTGCCGCTTTTAAGTTGAACATAAATTGTCCATCTTTTGCTAATTTAAGTTCGTACCAACCTAATGCCATAAATTTCTCCCTGTGAAGAAGTTAAATTGTAATGTAGAAAATTCCGTTGCCTAGCATAAGACTTTTTATGAAATTTTCAATGAATTTTAATCAATTTGCAAAATTATCAAACAAAATAACCGCTTTATCATAGCTAATATGATAAAAACTTAGAGATATTTAGGCAAATCTGCCAAACTCTCGATCACGTTATCCGCTTTAGCCATACCCTCATCTGTTACCGCTTTGCCTGTACGAACGAGAATTTTGGTTTTTACGCCTGCGTTTTCTGCCGCAAGCAGATCTTCTAATTTATCCCCCACCATGACAGACTGTGCAGGATCGATATCCAAATCCTTTATCGCTTGCAAAAACATCCCCGCTTTCGGCTTACGGCAGTCACACTCTTCCCGATATTCGCCTTGTCCTTCAGGATGATGTGGACAATAGTAAATACCGTCCAACACAACACCATAATCTTCATCCAGTGACCAATCCATCCATTCGGTTAATTGGTGAAATTGTGCTTCACTAAAATAGCCCCGAGCAATGCCCGACTGGTTGGTGACTAGAACAAGTAAATAGCCTTTGTCTTGGAGCTTTTTTAATGCTTTGCCTACACCTTCAATGAATTGGAAATCATCAATCGTATGTACATAGCCGTGATCGATGTTGATCGTGCCGTCTCTATCCAAAAAAATTGCTTTCTTTGCCATCATTATTACCCTTTTAAAAAATCGATAATGAGCTGGTGATGTTGACTGGTTTTAAATTTGTCAAATACCGCCACGATCTTATCGCTTGTATCAATTAAAAAGCTGATACGATGAATGCCGTCATAAGTTTTTCCTAAAAATTTCTTCTCTCCCCACACACCAAAAGCCTCAGCCACTTGATGATCAGGATCGGATAATAGGGTGAAATTCAATGCCTTTTTCTCCACAAACTGAGCTAATTTTTTCGGTTGATCAGGGCTTATGCCTAACACCACCACATTTAATTCATCTAGCTCATCTTTGCTGTCCCTTAAACCACACGCCTGTGTAGTACAGCCAGGGGTTAACGCTTTTGGATAAAAATAAACAAGGACATATTTATCTTGAAATTGGGAAAGAGAGACGCTCTCGCCAGCTTGATTCAGTAAGGTAAATTGGGGAGCGATATCGCCCACTTTAAGTGTATTCATTTGTAAAATTCCATTAAAAATAGACCGCTTGTATATTACTACACAAGCGGTCCGTTTTGGACAAAGTTTTGCAAATTTCCTTTGTTTATAAAGCAACTAGGCTTAATCTGCCAAAAACCCTTCCAACAATTCATTTAAAAACAGTTTGCCGTGTTGGGTGATTTGCCAATGGGTTGCCGTTTCAGTGATGAAATTTTTCGCTAATGCCCAATCCATTGTCGGTTGAACGATATGTCGATCTAATCCCGTATAGGCTTCAAATTCAGCTTTAGGCGTAGCTTCAAGCAGGCGAAAGCGGTTCATAAAAAATTCAAACGGTCGGTCATCCAATGCAATCGGCTCTTGCTGATAGCGATATTCACCCCGCATATAGCCTTTCGGGTGTTTGGTTTTGCTGAAACGATAAATTTCTCCCGTTGGATAGCTGATTTTCCCATGTGCGCCACAGCCAATCGCTAAATAATCACCAAACCGCCAATAATTGAGATTATGTTGGCATTGGTAGCCTTTTTTCGCATAGGCAGACGTTTCATACTGTTCGTAGCCTGCTTGCGTTAAAAGTTGATGACCTTGTTCAAAAATTTCCCACAGTTCGTCATCATCAGGCAATGTTGGCTGACGATAATAGAACATCGTATTCGGCTCAATCGTCAGTTGATACCACGACAAATGCGGTGGATTTAGGGCAATCCCTTGACGTAAATCATTTAAGGCTTGCGCCACCGACTGATTTGGCAAACCGTGCATCAGATCAATGTTAAAACTTTTCAGCCCTGCATTTGCAGAATTTTGCGCAAATCTAACCGCTTGTATTGCTTCTTGGCTATCGTGAATTCGCCCGAGTTTCAGCAATTTTTCAGGTTCAAAACTTTGAATACCCATTGAAATCCGATTAACACCGCCTTGCGCATAACCGATAAACCGTTCTGCTTCTGCCGTACCGGGATTGGCTTCTAAGGTAATTTCACACTGTTCACTAAATGCAATTCGCTGACGAATTTCAGCCAATAAATAAGCAATACCTTCCGCCGAAAAAAGACTTGGCGTACCACCACCAATAAAAATCGAGTGAATTTTACGATCACCAATCGCCGTTTTATAGATGGCTAAATCCTGCTCCAAATCCATTAACAGATGTTGGATATATTCCTGTTCAGGAATAACGCCTTTTTGGGCATGAGAGTTGAAATCACAGTAAGGGCATTTCTGCACACACCATGGAATATGGATATAAAGGCTTAGGGGGGGAAGGGTTAAAGTTTGATTCACGTTAATAATTTATCAATTAGTAAATTTTGTCTCGGATATTTTTATCTGGGTATGTTTCAAAAATTGCTGAAATTAGTTTTCGAGAGGGTTCCATGCACTTTGATCGCCTTTTGCTAAACGCTCTGCCATTTTATGAAAAATCTCATTAGAGATATTTCCATGATAATGACTTGCTTGGAACTGTTCGATCATTTGGATCTCATCATCACTCCATTGCTCATCTTCTTTATGGATGACAAAATCTGTGTCAACAATGACTCTTGGCATATACCCTCCGAAACTGTGGATAATGCTTTATTATCCACAGTTTTATTTGTATTGTCTATCGACTAATCACAAGGTACGATTTTAATCGCTAATCCGCCCGTTGATGTTTCACGGTATTTCGCATTCATATCTTTGCCTGTTTCATACATGGTTTCAATTACTTTATCCAAAGTAACACGCGGCTGCGTTGTACGGCGTAATGCCATACGGCTTGCGTTGATTGCTTTCACCGATGCAATCGCATTGCGTTCAATGCAAGGCACTTGAACTTGTCCACCAACAGGGTCACAAGTCAAACCAAGGTTATGCTCCATTGCGATTTCGGCCGCCATACAAACTTGGTCAGGTGTGCCACCCATAATCTCGGCTAAACCTGCGGCAGCCATAGAACAAGCTACACCCACTTCACCTTGACAACCGACTTCTGCCCCTGAAATTGACGCATTCATTTTATAAAGTGAACCAATCACACTTGCAGCTAATAAATAGCGTTCTGTTGTTTCTTGGGTTAATTCGCCGACAAACTGACGGTAATAGGCCAATACTGCGGGTACAATACCGCAAGCGCCATTGGTTGGCGCAGTCACTACTCTACCCCCTGCGGCATTTTCTTCATTTACCGCTAAAGCATACATATTGATCCAGTCAATAATTTGCATTGGGTCATTATTGAGTTTGCTGGTTGCTTCTAATGTTCGGCGTAGCGATGGCGCTCGGCGAATTACTTTTAACGGGCCAGGTAATAACCCTTCGGTATGTAAGCCATGTTCAATACAGTCATCCATGGTTTTCCATACTTTTGCAAGGTAATCACTGATCTCTTGTTTTGGACGTAATGCCAATTCGTTTTTCCAAACAAGGCTCGAAATTGGCAAGCCATTGGCTTTACAATGTTTCAAAATATCTTCCGCGTTTTTATAAGGGAATGGCACTTCTACACTGCTGCTTTTGACCTTATCGAAGTTTTCATCATCTACAATAAAGCCACCGCCAATCGAATAATAGGTTTTGCTCAATACCAATTCCCCTTTAGAGAAAGCATTGAACGTCACCCCATTTTCATGGCGTGATAAAAAGTCATAATGGAATGGCATATCCGCAAAAAAATCAAAAGTGATTGTTTTAGCGTGTTCTGGTCGAGCTTCTGAAACCATAAGCTGTTGATGTTGTTTTACATCAGCAATCACTGATTCAATACGTTCAATATCTACATTATCTGGCAGATAGCCCATTAAACCCATAATAATTGCTGTATCCGTACTGTGCCCACGTCCTGTTAAGGCTAATGAGCCATAGACATCGACTTGCAAGCGGTCAGTTTCTGCCAATTTTTTGCAATCAATTAAATGATCAATAAATTCTTTACCCGCTTTCATCGGACCAACGGTGTGGGAACTTGAAGGCCCAATTCCCACTTTAAACATATCAAAAACGCTAATCATAATATCCACACTTATTTAAAATAAATTCCCCCTACCCAAAAGTGGCAGGGGGAAGAAAAAATTTCGGCTATTGTAACGGTTTTAGAATAATCCGTACACTATTGCTGAAATTGCAACTGATCCCATCACTACCACAAACACATTACTAAATTTACCTTTGAACTTTTGTAACGCTGGAATGGTATGGATCGCATACATTGGCATGATAAATAGAATCATAGCTATAACAGGGCCACCAAGACTTTCAATGAAACCAAGGATACTTGGGTTCAAGGTTGCCACAATCCATAGGGTAATTAAGAAAACAACGGCGGTGATTTTTTTGAATTTCGCAGGCTCAATCGGCTCTTTACGCATTTGATTAACTAACCCTTCTAAGCCCTCACGTGCGCCAAGATAGTGACCGAAGAAAGAGCTACCAATCGCTAAAAACGCCACTAATGGACCGAAGTAAGAAATAATTGGGTTATCAAATTTGTTCGCTAAGTAAGACAAAATAGAAATATTTTGTGCTTTGGCTTGCAGTAATTCTTCTGGCGTTAGGGTTAACACGCAGCTAAAGACAAAGAACATCACAAACAAGACCAAAATCATCGCTGTTGAGCGTAATACACTACTTGCATGTTTATCGGTTTGTTCTGGATCTTTATAGAATTTTTGTTGTGAAAGGGCAAAAGATGAAATCGCTGGAGAATGGTTGAAGGCAAAGACTAACACCGGAATCGTCAACCATAAGGTGATTAAAAAATCACTAGCTTGTGGAACTTGGCTAAGCGCCGCACCATTCCATTCTGGAATTAAGTAAATAGATAAGCCAAATAAAATTGCGACTAATGGATAAACCAGATAAGTCGTAATTTTTAACATCATCTCTTCATTTAACAACATCACCCCAATCATGATCGCAATCAAAATAAAGGAAAGGATCACTCTTGGTGGTGCTGCCACGTGTAATTGATTTTCTAAGAATGAAGTTACTGTATTGGTAATACCCACACCATAAATTAATAAAATAGGAAAAATTGCTAAAAAGTAAAGTAATGTAATTAATTTGCCCGCGCCATCACCAAAGTGTTCACGTACTACATTAGTAATATCGCTTCCTGGTGTTTTAGAAGATAGCACAAAACGCGCCAAGCCTCGGTGAGCCAAATAGGTCATTGGTCCGACTAAAATTGTCATCACAACAAGTGGTAAAAAACCACCCATACCCGCATTTATCGGTAAGAAAAGTACGCCAGCCCCTACTGCGGTACCGAATAAGTTCAATACCCATGTAAGCGAAAAACGTTTAGATGAATGTTGATCCATAGATCCTCCTGAATAATTAGATTTACCGTTTGGAGGATTGGGTCAACAATGCAAACATAACTCAAACCACCAAATCGGTGGCGATCTTAGTATGTTTGCTCGGAATCGCAATAAGAAAATGTCAAAAGTGTGATCTATGTAAAGAAATGAAAGTAAATTACATAAAGTTGTTCTATTACAAACAATTAAAGAGTAAACTATTCCAATAGTTCTTAGCGTAAATCATTAGCCTGTTGGAGCAAATTACGGCTTTCCTTCAAAAATTGTTCTGAATAGTCTCCAAACCATTGATGAACCTTCTCAAAAGCATTAACAAATCCTTCTTTATCGTTTTCTTGAAAAAATGCCAAACTCTGCTGAAAACTCTGTTGTAGTGAAGCAATTACATCTAAATTTTCAGGCTTATCGGCAATAATTTCTGCATACAGTTTCGCATCTTGGGCAAATAGACGGCCGATCATTGCTAGCTCTAAACGATAAATCGGTGACGAAAGTGCAAGTAATTGCGGTAATTTGACCGCTTGTTGCGATAAATGTAGCCCATAAGCAAAGGTGGAAAAGTGGCGTAGTGCTTGAATGTAGGTCATAGCGTGATCGTGTTCTGTGGCATCGATCTCTTCAATCTTCGCCCCCCAAATCCGCATTTGGTCAAGCAACCATTGATAACGTTCGGCAAAACGCCCGTGACAACAAGCGATCACTTGTTTGGCAAAACTTGCAATATCTGGCCCAAACATTGGGTGAAGTCCGACAACGGCTCCAGAATGCACTTCCAACATCTTCGCTAACGGCTGTGCTTTGACTGAAGTGAGATCAGCTAAGATCATCTGTTCGTTCAAATACGGCTGTAAACGCTCAAGGATATCTAAGGTGTTGGCTATCGGCACACAAACCACCACTAAATCCGCTCCGTGCATAATCTGTTCTGCCTGCTCCCAGTCATCTCGATCAAGGCGTTCCACCGAATAGCCCGATAATTCAAAATAGCGGGCAAACAGTCCGCCTAGCTTGCCCAAGCCACCAACAACCACGATTTTTCGCACTTGCTCATTTGTCGCTTTAAAGCCGTGTTTATTCTCGTTGGCATAAGATTCCCGCATTAGACGACGCAACACATCTTCAATCAAATCAGCAGGAACGCCCTGAGCTTCCGCTTCTTGACGGCGAGCGGCAATCATTGCGGCTTCACGTTCAGGGGCATAAATCGGCAAACCGTGCTGGTGCTTAATTTTGCCAACTTCGGCCACTAGTGAAAGACGTTTTGACAATAATTCAATTAACTGTTGATCGACTTGATCGATCTGTTCACGGATAGGATTTAATGGGTTCATACTACTTTCTTAGGGTTTCTGCAAAATCGGTTAATAAGGTTTCCGTTGTTTGCCAATCAATACAAGCATCTGTAATAGATACGCCATATTGCATCTGTTCAAAAGGTTGTTCAGACGATTGATTGCCTGCAAATAAATGGCTTTCAATCATTAAGCCGATAATAGATTGATTGCCTGCGACAAGCTGTTGTAGCACATTTTCCGCCACCAACGGCTGACGGCGATAATCTTTATTAGAGTTGCCGTGACTACAGTCGATCATAATCGCTTCAGGCAAGCCTGCTTTGCGTAATGCTTGCTCGCACTCTTGCACATATTGAGCTTCAAAATTCGGGGATTTTCCACCGCGTAAAATAACATGTCCATCAGGATTGCCTTTAGTGTGCAATACTGTCACTTGCCCCTGTTGGTTAATCCCAATAAAACTATGCCCCATTGCAGAAGCCTGCATTGCATTAATCGCAACGCCTAAATTTCCGTCTGTCCCATTTTTAAATCCCACCGCCATTGATAAGCCTGATGCCATTTCTCTGTGGGTTTGAGATTCTGTCGTTCTTGCTCCAATCGCTGACCAACTGAATAGATCAGCAAGATATTGTGGGCTAATCGGATCTAAGGCTTCGGTTGCAAGTGGCAAGCCAAGTTCAGCTAAGTCCAATAATAATTTACGCGCAATGCGTAGCCCTTTTTCAACATCAAATGTACCGTTTAAATTAGGATCATTAATTAAGCCTTTCCAACCCACCGTAGTACGTGGTTTTTCAAAGTACACTCGCATTACAATGTAAAGTTTATCTGACACTTTATCTGCTAATACTTTTAATTTTTTGGCATACTCTAATGCAGATACAGGATCGTGAATGGAGCAAGGGCCGATAACAATAAGCTGGCGTTTATCACGTTTATGAATAATGTCAGAAATTACCTTTCTTGATTCTTCAATCTGTTTACGCAGATGTTCAGGCAACGGAAACTCTTGTTTTAATCCTTTTGGGGTCAGCAAAACTTTTTCATCACAAATGTTTACGTTGTGTAAGCTATCCTGATTAAATACGGTGTTCATTTTTATTTCCTATAATTGTAAAAAAATCAATACAAAACTAATTTACAACGTAATTGGCAAAGTTTCAATAATTTTATAAATAATCTTGAATTTTCTGTTTCACTTGCTCTACTGAAATTCGCTCCATCAGTCCATCACCTTTCGCACTTGTCGCCCAAGGCAACTGATCCCAAGGTTTTCCACGGCTCTCTAATACCGCCTGATCATAAACAGACACCACTTTATCTAAATCTAAATAAGGGCCTGTACGGCGTGGGTTATGAATCGCATATAGACCAATCACCCCTGTATTTTGCGTTGTTGCAATGTGTGCAGGGCCTGAATCCGACGATAGCACCAAATCTGCTTGACGAATTAATGCGGCAAGTTGTTTTAAATTGGTTTTTCCAGCAAGATTAAGACAATTCGGTGCAAGTTGTTGAATTTTTGCAGTCACTTCCATCTCATAAGCCGACGGAGATCCTGCAATAATCACATTGATGTTTTGTGCTAATGCAAATTGTGCAATTTGCCCATAATTTTCAGGCGACCAATCTTTCTCTTTTTTGCTAGAACAAGGGGCAATGACTAAATTTTTTCTTTGTTTATCAATAAATTGCGATGTATAGGCTAAATCTTCTTCACTCACTGGCAAGTTCCAAGTTGGACGTAGATCTTGCACGCCAATCGCTTTAGCAAACATCATCTGACCGTCTAAAACGTGGGGGGAAGAGGTCTGTTCCACCTTTTTATTTGTAAATAACCACTGCCCTTCTCTTGCCCGATCTCGATTAAAACCCACTTTCTGTTTTGCTCGAATACCTAGCGATAAAATAGACGCACGCAATGCCGTTTGCATATTTAACAGATAATCGAACCGCTTGTCACGAAGCTGTTTCCATAACGCCAAAATCCCTTTCCACCCTGTTTTCTTATCATAAGGCACAAGGGTTACATTCGGGATACCTTGCATTAACATCGACTCCGTTTTACCAATAATCCAAGTGATTTCAGCTTGCGGATATTGGCGTTGAATGGCTTGCACAACCGCAAGGGTATGGCAAACATCACCAATCGCAGAAAGGCGTAAAATACAGATTGATTGTGGGCTGTTCATCTTCATTCCTATAAACACTTCGCAGGTTTTGGCAAGCCTGCAATTTTGGTTGCCTGTTTTGCTGGGCCTTCGGGGAATAAACGTTGTAAATAACGGCTACTGCCTTTTTCTTCACCAAATTTCTGTGACAACGCTTTTACTAGCATTCGAATTGCAGGGGATGTTTTATATTCTTGATAAAATTCTCGCACAAAATAGACGATCTCCCAATGAGCTTCGCTAAGTTCAAGATTATCTTTTTGAGCAATAACCACGGCAAGTTCAGGCGACCAATCGTCTAAATTTTTTAAATAGCCGTGTTCGTCTGTGGGGTATTGTTGATGATTGAGTTCGATAAAATAGGTCATACTATAAATAGAAAATGCCACAATCATGTGGCATTTAAAGGTCAATTAAAAAATTAATCGTCGCTACCAAACACACCTAAAAGCTGTAATAAGCTTACAAACAGGTTGTAGATAGACACATATAAATCAACGGTTGCACGGATATAGTTGGTTTCACCGCCATGGATAATGTTGCTAGTTGAATATAAAATTGCAGCCGTTGAGAACACTACAAATAATGCACTGATCGCTAAACTTAACGCAGGCATAGCTAAGAAGATGTTCGCCACAATACCTACTAATAACACCACGAACAACGCAATCATCATGCCCGATAAGAAAGACATATCACGTTTAGTAGTTAATACATACGCAGAACAGCCAAAGAACACCAACGCAGTAGCTCCTAAAGCTAATGCAACCACATCGCCTAAGCCATTGCTGATATAGGCATTTAAAATTGGACCTAAGCTATAACCTAAGAAACCCGTTAACGCAAAAACACTGGCTAACCCTGCTGCACTATTTGCCGTTGCATTAGTTAAGAAAAGTAAGCCATAAAAACCAACTAACATTCCCCACCAAGGTAAACGAGGTAAGTTCAGAGCCATTGTTACTGAAGCAACGACCGCAGAAAATGCGAGCGTTAACGCAAGCAAAAAGTAAGTATTACGTAATACTTTATGTGTGCTAAGAAGGGATTCACTTCTTGCGGAAGTGACTAAACGATCTTGCATAAAATCTCCTATAAATAACGTATTGTTTTTGTACTAAAAACATCCACAAATTAGCGATAAATGATAAAAAAGTCAATGAATTTACGGATGTATATGACGAATAATCTCATTTAATGTTTGAGATGGTCTCATTGCTTGTAATGTAGCACTAAAATCAGGTTGATAATAACCTTTAATTGCCTGTGCTTTGCCTTGTGCACCAATCAATTCCGCATTGATTTGCGCTTCTGAGGCTTGCATTGCAGTTACTATCGGTTGGAATTTTGTCGCCAGTTCCGCATCTTTACTTTGCTTAGCTAAGGCTTCCGCCCAGTACATAGCAAGGTAGAAGTGAGAACCACGGTTATCAATCGTACCTAATTTACGCCCCGGCGATTTATCGTTATCAAGAAATTTCGCATTTGCTTCATCCAACGCATCCGCCAATACTTGCGCTTTAGCGTTATTTTGGGTTTGGGCGATATGCTCAAGAGAGGCTTGTAATGCTAAAAACTCACCTAAAGAGTCCCAACGTAAATAACCCTCTTCAATAAATTGTTCGATATGTTTAGGAGCAGAACCGCCTGCGCCGGTTTCAAACAAACCGCCACCGTTCATCAATGGCACAATTGAGAGCATTTTTGCCGATGTGCCTAATTCTAAAATCGGGAATAAGTCGGTTAGATAGTCACGTAATACATTACCTGTGGCGGAAATTGTGTCTTTCCCCTCACGAATGCGTTGAATAGAGAATTTACACGCTTCAACCGGTGAAAGAATGCTGATGTCTAATCCTTTAGGATTAAACTCAGGTAAATAGGCTTTTACTTTTTTGATGATCTCACGATCGTGAGCACGGTTTTCATCAAGCCAGAAAACCACTGGTGTTTCTGATAAACGAGCACGAGTGACGGCAAGTTTGACCCAATCTTTAATCGGCGCATCTTTCGTTTGGCACATACGGAAAATATCACCGGCTTCCACCTGATGTTTCATATACACATTGCCGTTAGCATCCACCACTCGAATTTCCCCATCAGCTTCAGCTTGGAAAGTTTTATCGTGCGAGCCATATTCTTCCGCTTTCTGTGCCATCAGTCCCACATTCGGAACAGATCCCATAGTTTTCGGATCAAATGCGCCATTTTCTTTACAATCTTCAATCACAGCGGTATATACACCTGCATAGCAACGATCCGGAATCAGCGCAAAAGTATCTTGCTGTTTACCTTCTTTATTCCACATTTGACCTGAAGTACGGATCATCGCAGGCATTGAAGCGTCAACAATGACATCAGACGGAACATGTAAGTTTGTAATACCTTTATCCGAATTCACCATCGCAATCGCAGGACCATTTTCAATCGCAGAATCAATCGCCGCTTTTACTTCGGCTTCTTGCGGATGACCTGCAATCTTCGCATACAGCTCTCCCAAGCCGTTATTCGGATTTACGCCTAATTGTGCAAAGAGATCTGCATATTTGACAAATACCTCTTCAAAATAGACTGAAACAATCGCCCCAAAAATAATCGGATCGGATACCTTCATCATCGTTGCTTTTAAATGTGCAGAAAATAACACACCAGCGGCTTTCGCATCTGCTTTTGTCTGTTTAACAAAGGCTTTTAAGGCTGATAAACTCATTACTGACGAATCAATCACCTCACCTGCTTTCAATACTGACAAGGCTTTCAGTTCTTTTACCGAACCGTCTTTTGCGACAAATTCAATTTTAAATTGTGCATTTACTGCATCCATCGGTAAGGTAACGGATTGTTCTGAACCGTAAAAATCCCCCGATTCCATATGAGCGACTTTCGTTTTAGAGTCTTTTGACCAAACCCCCATTGAGTGCGGATTTTTCTTCGCGTAATTTTTAACCGCTTTTGGCGCTCGACGATCTGAGTTACCCTCACGCAATACCGGGTTAACCGCAGAGCCTAATACTTTGGCATAGGCTACTTTAATCGCTTTTTCTTCTTCTGTTTTCGGATCAGCCGGATAATTCGGCACAGCAAAACCTTGGGATTGTAATTCGGCGATGGCGGTATTTAGTTGAGGAATAGAGGCGGAGATATTTGGCAGTTTGATGATGTTAGCTTCAGGCTTTTTGGCGAGTTCACCCAGTTCAGCCAAAGCATCTGCTGTTTTTTGCTCCTCTTTTAAATACCCAGATAAATTGGCAAGAATACGGCCTGCAAGCGAAATATCTTTCGTTTCGACTTCAATATCTGCCGCCGCAGTAAAGGCTTGAACAATCGGAAGAAAAGAATAAGTCGCCAACATCGGCGCTTCATCGGTGAGTGTATAGGTGATTTTTGCGTTTGACATAGTAAGCCCTCTTGGTAAAGGTGAAGAATAATCAATGGGTTAAAATAACTTTTTCTTAACCTATTGATACCTTATTCTACATGGAAAAGAAGACAACTCAAGATGAACAAAATTATTTTTTAACAAAAAATTAACGAACATAAACTTGAATAATAACAAGCGGTCAGTTTTGCTCAATTTTTTGCAAAAAAATCCCCTCACGAGGAGGGGATATCATATAAATAGCACTATTGAGTTGCTACAACTCTTCCGTCTTGATAATCCACTGTCACAGGACTATTCGGCAACAATTTGCCGGAGAGAATTTGCTGTGCCAAGGTGTTTTCAAGCTCTTGCTGAATTGCACGTTTGAGCGGTCTTGCTCCAAAGAGTGGGTCAAAGCCTGCTTCGCCGATATGATCAACTGCCGCATCGGTCACAGCCACTTCATAGCCACGTTCCGCCATACGTTTAATTAAACGCTCAAGCTGAATTCTTGCAATCGCACGAATATTTTCTTTATCTAATGGGTGGAATACCACAGTTTCATCAATACGGTTGATAAATTCAGGGCGGAAATGTTGTCCAACCACATTCATCACGATAGTTTTCATTTCATCGTAACTTATATTTTCCGCATTCTCTTGAATTAAGTGCGAACCTAAGTTTGATGTCATAATGACGACGGTATTGCGGAAATCCACCGTGCGACCTTGTCCGTCAGTTAAGCGGCCATCATCAAGTACCTGCAATAAAATGTTGAACACATCTGGGTGAGCTTTTTCCACTTCATCGAGCAATACGACGGAATATGGACGACGGCGAACCGCTTCGGTTAAATATCCGCCCTCTTCATAGCCGACATATCCCGGTGGTGCACCGACTAAGCGAGATACGCTATGTTTTTCCATAAATTCGGACATATCGATCCGTACCATCGCATCTTGGTCGTCAAATAAGAAGTTGGCTAATGTTTTGCAAAGCTCTGTTTTCCCTACGCCTGTCGGTCCTAAGAATAGGAATGAACCGATAGGGCGATTTGGATCAGACAAGCCTGCACGACTACGGCGGATCGCATTTGCCACCGCATCAACCGCTTCACTTTGACCGATGACTCGTTTGTGTAGCACTTCTTCCATTCGCAACAGTTTCTCTTTTTCCCCTTCCATCATTTTGGATACCGGAATGCCGGTGGCTTTAGAAAGCACTTCGGCAATTTCTTCATCGGTCACTTTGGTGCGAAGCAGGTGATTTTCACCGCCTTCTTCTTCACGTTTTACCGCTTCTTGCAACTGTTTTTCAAGTGCCGGAATTTTGCCGTATTGTAATTCAGACATTTTCTCGAAATTATTTTCGCGGCGAGCCTGATCCATTTCAATGCGGGCGTTTTCCAACTCGGTTTTAATGTGTTGCGTGCCTAATAGAGCGGACTTTTCTGCTTTCCATACTTCTTCCAGCTCCGCATATTCACGCTCACGAGCGGTTAGATCCTCGTCTAATTTTGCAAGACGCTGACGGCTGGCTTCATCTTCTTCTTTTTGCAACGCTTGACGCTCTAATTTCAACTGAATGATACGGCGTTCAAGTTTATCTAACGGCTCTGGTTTAGAGTCGATTTCCATACGCAAGCTCGATGCTGCTTCATCAATTAAGTCAATCGCCTTATCGGGCAATTGACGATCGGAAATATAGCGGTGCGAAAGGGTTGCGGCTGCGACAATTGCAGGGTCAGTAATTTGAACGTGATGGTGAATTTCGTAACGTTCTTTCAAACCACGCAAAATCGCAATCGTATCCTCAACCGTCGGTTCATCGACTAACACTTTTTGGAAACGACGCTCCAGAGCCGCATCTTTTTCAATATACTGACGATATTCATCTAAGGTTGTCGCCCCGACACAGTGCAATTCGCCACGAGCAAGAGACGGTTTCAACAAGTTACCTGCGTCCATCGCTCCATCGGTTTTACCTGCACCGACCATCGTATGAATTTCATCAATAAACAGGATCACTTGCCCTTCTTCTTTGGCAAGTTCATTCAATACCGCTTTCAAACGTTCTTCAAACTCACCACGGTATTTTGCTCCTGCAATTAACGCTCCCATATCAAGCGATAAAACCCGTTTGTTCTTCAAACCCTCAGGCACTTCGCCATTGACAATACGTTGTGCTAAACCTTCGACAATCGCCGTTTTCCCCACACCAGGTTCACCGATAAGCACGGGGTTATTTTTAGTACGGCGTTGCAACACTTGCACAGTACGGCGGATCTCTTCATCACGCCCGATCACAGGGTCAAGTTTGCCTGCTTTAGCCCGTTCAGTTAAATCAATGGTATATTTTTGTAACGCTTGTCGAGTTTCTTCTGCATTTTGATTATTCACGCTCTCTCCTCCACGAATTTGTTGAATGGCGGCTGTCACCTTCTCTTTGGTTAAACCTAAGTTTTTCAATAACTTGCCTAAATCACCATTATCTTCAAGTGCCGCAAGCACAAATAGCTCTGATGAAATAAAGCTATCGCCAAACTGTTGCGACAATTTATCGCATTGATTTAACAAGCGAAAAAGTTGTTGCGACGGCTGTGTATTGCCCCCTTGCACCTGCGGCAAACGGCTAATAATGCCATCAAGTTCACTGCTTAAACGGTTAGGTTGCACATTTAAACTGGTGACAAGCGGTGTGATTGAGCCATCATTTTGCTTTAACAAGGCAAGCATTAAATGGGCTGGCTCAATATAGGGATTATCTTTGCCAACGGCTAAGGATTGTGCGTCCGCAATCGCTGATTGGAATTTGCTGGTAAATTTATCAATATTCATAGTTTCCTCTAAATTCTGTTATTAAATGTTTTGACTTCGAGATTACTCTCGCTTGACGAAACTATAAATTGGGATTGTCAAGGGGATTTCAAGAGAAAATGTGAAATAGATCACAAAATTTTACTTAATTGAATAAAAAGAAATCGAATTTAGATAGATTTGTCTTGAAACAAAATCATATGACATCTGTTTGAGTGAGGCTATTTTTTGGATTGTGGCAGAAAGTTGCTCTGTGATATGAATGGGTAAAAAATGTTGATGTTGCCAAGGTCCGTCCGTTTCAACCATGATTCGCTCCAACGGAAAACTCTCCACGACTCTCTGTACTTTCGGATTGGTTAACACATCAGGGTTTACACTGACAAAATAAGATGTTTTTAACAATTCGTTTAGCCATTTATCACTCGCCTTAAACCAGTGAAAATGGGCTTTTTGAATGTGATGTTTTGCTAACAGCTCAAGGGCAATTTCCGTATCATCATAAACAATATGCAAATTTATCGGCAAATCGTACCGCTTGCAGAGCAAGATAAACTGCTCTAACAGTACGATATAAGGCTGATAATCTAAATTTGGTTGCTCACGTTTTAGATAATGGGGCAAACCGACTTCACCGCAAGCGGTCAGATCTTGATGATTTTTTGCAATCCATTCAAACAGTTGCTTTTGTTCCGTAGATGAAGGTAGTAGTTGTTCTGGATGAAACCCTGCTGCGATATGAATGTGTTGAAATTGCTGTTTAAGCGCCAATAAACGTTGGCTACTGGCTAAATCTGTCGCAACCGCAAGCACACCTACCAGTTTTGGGTTTTGTATGATATGACGGATCTGCGGTTCTGAATATTGATCCAAATGAATATGACTGTCGAACATAAGCATAAAAAAAGGGCAAACCTCATCGCTCGCCCATTGATAATATTGAGTTATTTCGCATCCGCTCTCAATACTTCCGCTTTATCCGTTTTTTCCCAAGGGAAATGCTCACGACCGAAGTGTCCGTAAGCGGCAGTTTCACGATAAATCGGACGGATTAAATCTAGCATTTTGATTAAGCCGTATGGGCGTAAATCAAAGTGTTCACGCACTAAACGGACTAACACTTCATTGCTTACTTTACCTGTACCGAAGGTTTCCACCATAATTGATGTCGGCTCTGCGATACCGATAGCGTAAGAAAGCTGAATTTCACAACGATCTGCTAAACCTGCTGCGACAATATTTTTCGCAACATAACGTGCAGCATAGGCAGCTGAGCGATCCACTTTTGACGGATCTTTACCAGAGAACGCACCGCCACCGTGACGAGCCGCACCGCCGTAGGTATCAACGATAATTTTACGACCTGTTAAACCACAGTCGCCCATTGGGCCACCAATTACGAAACGACCTGTCGGGTTGATAAAGTATTTAGTATTTTGACTTAACCATTCACTTGGCAATACTGGCTTGATGATCTCTTCCATCACACCTTCAAACACGGTCTTCTGATCAACGTGTTCTGCGTGTTGGGTTGAAAGCACCACAGCATCAATGCCCTTAATTTTGTTATCTTCGTAAATAAAGGTTAATTGGCTTTTCGCATCTGGGCGTAACCAATCTAATTTACCTGATTTACGCACTTTCGCTTGTTGTTCCATTAAACGATGGGCGTAAGTGATTGGTGCTGGCATTAATACTTCCGTTTCATTTGTTGCATAACCGAACATAATCCCTTGGTCCCCTGCACCTTGCTCTAACGGGTTAGCACGATCCACACCTTGATTAATGTCCGGTGATTGTTTACCGATGGCATTTAATACCGCACACGAGTGCGCATCAAATCCCATATCTGAATGGGTATAACCGATGTCGCAAATTACTTGGCGAGTTAAGTTTTCAATATCCACCCAAGCAGAAGTGGTGATTTCACCGCCTACCAGTGCCATACCGGTTTTTACATAAGTTTCACACGCCACGCGCGCTTTAGGATCTTGTTTGAGAATTTCGTCTAATACTGCATCTGAGATTTGGTCTGCGATTTTATCTGGGTGACCTTCTGATACAGATTCCGAGGTAAATAAGTTAATAGCCATTTGTTATCCTATTGATTTTATTAAATATGATATGTAATACAAGCGGTAAGATCTTGCAAAAAAATAGTAAAAACTAACCGCTTGTAAGAAATTTAATTTGGAAGTTTTTCCATCTAGACGTCTATAATACGTTTTTTAATAAAAAATAACAAACTATTTTTCCTAAATTCTAGCCATTATGTCAATTTATGATACATTACGTAGATATCTGTTATCTTTAACTTCGTATTTTAACGAAATAACTTTCTAAGTTTTTATCCCATGAAATTTTCTAAATTAAGCAAGATTTGGCAATGGTTATCTCACCATTATCAAACCATTGAAGATTATTTTACCAGTGGCTCTTTTGGCGTCCGCTTTTATCCCTTTTTGATGTACCCTTGTGTGCGTCATTCTGTCAGCGGAATCATTAAATTAACTGCTGTGCTGTCTGTTTTTGTAGCACTCTATTATTTCTTTGCTGAGTTCATTACGATTTTATTTAGTGATGCTTATCTCCCAGCCTATGTTCACCATACTCCCCTTGAGTTATTGCAACCTTCTGGCACGATTATTGATGGAAAAGAAATCCATCTTTCACCACTCTATTTTTCGATGAAAATGGCATTTTTAGTACAGGGATGTCTGTTTATCTTTATCTATCTTATTGGAGTAACACAAATTACCGCACGCCGTTTTAGATTGTTAGGTATTCTGTTTTCATTGCTCTTCAGCTGTGGCGCTATCCTGATTTTTAGCTCTCAAGGCGGAAAATATACCCTTGGAGGACTACAAAATACGGGAGCCTCTTTAACCTATTTATGCGGAAACTTAGCGATGATTGCATCTGGTTTGGGAATGATTCAACCTCACTTGCAAAAATTAAAACGTTATAGCTTAATTGCAGGAGTGATTGGTGCCTGTGCGATTACCAGCAGTTTATGGATAGAACTTCCTTACTTAGCATTATTGGAACGAGTTAGTCTTTACAGCTTATTTATCTGGGAAGTTGCGATTGGTTTTGCCATTTTAAATAAGGAAAATAGATGAAAAATACCTTGCCGTTTATTGAACGTTATCGTCAATTAATTCAAATTCCGACCATTAGTAGCCTTGAAGAAAAATATGATATTTCTAATAAGGCATTAATTGAGTTACTTGCCCATTGGCTAAGTGATTTTGGCTTTAAAACAGAGATCATTGCCGTTGAAGGTAGCCGTCAAAAATATAATTTACTCGCAACCTATGGGGAAGGCGAAGGTGGTTTACTGCTTGCAGGGCATACCGATACCGTACCTTATGATGAAGGACGTTGGAGTTTTAACCCCTTTCATTTAACGGAAAAAGAGGGCAAATTCTACGGTCTAGGCACAGCGGATATGAAGGGCTTCTTTGCCTTTGTGGTGGATGCTATCAGTCAAATTGATCTCAAAAAGCTCAATAAACCTCTACGTATTCTCGCAACAGCGGATGAAGAAACGACGATGCTTGGGGCAAGAACCTTTGCTCAACACGCCCACATTCGCCCTGATTGTGCGATTATTGGTGAACCAACCTCCCTTAAACCTATCCGAGCCCACAAAGGACATATGGGAGAAGCAGTTCGCATTATTGGGCAATCAGGCCATTCAAGCGATCCAGATAAAGGAATTAACGCCATTGAAATTATGCATCAAGTGACAGGTAATTTGATGAAAATGCGTGATGAATTGAAACACAAATACCACAATGCGTTATTTAAAGTGCCTTATCCGACCATGAATTTCGGCAATATCCACGGCGGTGATGCTATTAACCGTATTTGTGCCTGTTGCGAACTCCAACTTGATATACGACCATTACCTAATTTAGCGGTACAAGATTTGGAAGATCTGCTACGCCAACATCTTGCGCCTTTAATTGAACAATGGGGAGATCGCATTCAAATTCAAGCGCTACACGCTGGCATACCGGGTTATGAATGTGAACACTCTGCCCAAGTTGTACAAGTTGTAGAAAAATTGCTCGGCGAAAAATGTGATGCGGTAAATTATTGTACCGAAGCGCCTTTCATTCAACAGCTTTGTCCAACGCTCGTATTAGGCCCTGGTTCTATTGAACAAGCCCACCAGCCTGATGAGTATTTAGATGCGAAGTTTATTGAGCCAACAAGAGAACTCCTCACTAAACTTATCTATCATTTTTGTTAGTTTACAAGCGGTCAGATCACAACAATTTTTTGCAAAAAAATGACATCATCTGACCGCTTGTCGTTATCATAAGGATGACCATGTTTATTGAAGCTTTACTTTTTAGTGCCAGCGTAACGCTCCCGACAATTCTCATGTTATTACTGGGTATTGCATTACGCCGTAAAAAAATGATCGACGATCATTTCTGCGAAATTGCCTCTAAACTGGTGTTTAATATCGCCCTCCCCGCTCTACTTTTTGTCAATGTGGTGAAAGAACCAACCGATTATTCAAGCCAAATTTGGCTCGTTGGAGCCGGAGTGATTGGCACGCTGATTATCTATTTTGGGGGCGAACTGCTTGCTCTACGCTTTATTGATGATCGAGCATATCGAGGGATCTTTGTGCAAGGACTCTTTCGTGCTAACAGCGGTATTTTAGGACTCGCACTTTGTATCAATGCATATGGCTCGCCTGCCGTTGCCCCCGCTTCGGTTTATACAGCTTGTATTACCCTATTATTTAATATACTTGCCGTTATTACCTTAACAAATTCACTCAGTGATGGAAAACCAAGTGTGAGTAAAATCATAAAATCGATTCTGAAAAATCCGCTGATTATTGCTATCGTACTTGGCATTATTTTGAGTAAATTAGAGGTAGCTATTCCCAAGACCGTGATTCGAACAGGCGATTATCTTGCGAATATTGCACTCCCCTTAGCACTGATTTGCGCTGGAGCAAGCCTAAATTTCAAACAACTTAAATTACTTAAACAAAGCGATAAAAAAGCGTTAAAAATTAGTCGAATCGTCATTGTGGCAAGCATCGGGAGATTACTCATCGCACCATTACTTATGGTGATATTAGGTAAATTTGTCTTTGATTTACCTGCAATGTCGATTGGTATTTTATTTCTTATTTCATCAACCCCTGTTGCTGCCGCAAGTTATGCGATGGTGAGACATTTTGGTGGTGATGCGACTGCCTCAGCCAACCTTATTGCACTCACCAATTTAGGTTCAATGTTCACAACGAGTTTAGGCATCGTTATTTTAAAACAATTAGCTTGGATGTAATGTGTAAAAAAAGGGAACAAACTCACCGCTTGTTCCCTTTAATTGTGCTTTTTTGACTAGCCCGCAACCCACAATAAAATCGCTAAAATTTGCGGCAAGATAATCCGACAGAACATCACCAAAGGATAAACCGTTGCATAAGACAATGCCGCTGCACCATTGTTTTCTTTAATCGTATTCGCAAAGGCAAGCGCTGGCGGATCTGTCATTGAACCCGCGAGTAAACCACATAAGCTTAAATAGTTAAGTTTGCCATAAATACGTGCAACTACCGCAGTAATAATGAGTGGAATAAAGGTAATTAACGCACCATAGAAGATCCAAGATAAACCTTCATTGCTCAATAGCGTATTGACGAAATTACCACCCGCTTTCCATCCAACAACCGCGAGGAAAAGGACAATCCCAATTTCACGTAGAGCCAAGTTTGCACTTGGTGGCATAAACCAATAGAGCTTTCCAACGCTACCAATTCGCGCCAAAATTAATGCGACAACTAAAGGTCCACCCGCTAACCCCAATTTTAATGCAACAGGGAAACCCGGAATATAAATTGGAATAGAGCCTAATAATACGCCAAGCCCAATCCCAATAAAGATAGGTAACATTTGTACTTGTTGTAATTTCTGTTGAGCATTGCCGATAATCGCCATTACCGCATCAATGTCTTCTTGACGACCAACAAGATTCAATACATCACCAAACTGTAAGGTCATTTGTCCATTTGGAACTAATTCAACACCAGCACGGTTTAGACGAGAAATCACCACATCGTATTTCCCCTTTAACATCAACTGACGAATTTGTTTACCAAACACCTTTTCATTCGTCACAACGGCTCGTTCATTTTTATACATTGTTCCTTTCGTTGATACAGAAACATTCACCTCTTCACCTAGAATAAGTTGCATTTTACGCAATGTTCCTTTCTCACCAACAATATGTAAAATATCCCCCACTTGAATCCGAGTTTCGACTTTAGGAACAAAAAGCTCCTCCCCGCGTTTTAAACGAGAATAAACCACATCATGTAACTCAAAATCAGGAAATTCCTTTAACATCAATCCATTAATATTGGGATTTGTCACTCGGACATTTAAAGTACTTAATCCTTCTTTTTTACTATTTGATGCAGAGTCGAATTCGTCCGCTTCTTTATCCACGTTAATTTTAAATGCAATACGAACTAACCACATTGCCAGTAAAATACCCACAATACCAAATGGATACGCAATCGCATAAGCCATGCCCATCACAGATGTGGATGTATCACCGCCAAGCTCCGCTAAAATTTGTTGCCCAGCCCCCAAAGATGGCGTATTCGTAACTGCGCCAGAGAAAATACCCAAAATAACAGGAAGGGGAATATCAAATAGCTTATGGAGTAAAATAACAAGAATACCGCTTAAGCCAACAATCATTAATGCAAATGCATTTAGCTTTAATCCTGATTGTCTAAGAGATGCAAAGAAACCCGGACCTACTTGGATACCGATAGTATAAACAAAGAGAATTAATCCAAACTCTTGAATAAAGTGAAGGGTGTGAGAGTCTAGTGTAACACCAAATTGTGTCATAAAATGGGAGACAAATATCCCTCCAAATAATACACCTCCAATTCCAAGACTCACGCCTCGCACCTTGATATGCCCTATCCATAGTCCCATAACAG
Source organism: Actinobacillus indolicus (assembly GCF_901764975.1). Lineage (GTDB taxonomy): Bacteria > Pseudomonadota > Gammaproteobacteria > Enterobacterales > Pasteurellaceae > Glaesserella > Glaesserella indolica_B. The sequence goes on from NZ_CABFKH010000002.1 coordinate 291,286, forward strand.
CAACTAAAGATAATAGGCTAACTGTTAACGCAATTTCGCTCATATAAGCCTCACAATAAAAATAAACTAGGCAAATTTTACCAAAGCTCATCATGAAAAAATGAGATCTAACTCAAAAAACAATACTGTTTTTCATGTTTTATGTTGCTCATCCTTGATATAAGCTTGTTTTACCCCTTTTTGACACCATAGCTAATTTGTACTAGTATTCGCCCCTTCATTTTTATAACAAAAGGAGTAATAAAATGGAACCGATCGTATTAAACGGTTATCACACTCTGATTGCAGCAACGCTCGTCTTATTAATTGGTCGAGTTTTTGTTAATAAAATCAAATTCTTACAAGATTTTAACATCCCAGAAGCTGTAGCAGGGGGCTTATTTGCTGCCTCAATTATTTTCTGCCTTTATAAATTTGCTGGAATTACATTCAAATTTGAATCCTCGCTTCAAACAGCTTTTATGCTAGCCTTTTTCTCATCAATTGGACTCTCTGCTGATTTTTCTCGATTAAAACAAGGCGGCATTCCTTTAATCATTTTCTTAATTGTAGTAAGTGTATTTATTATTATTCAAAATGGCGTAGGTGTTGCTTTAGCAAGCTTGTTAGGTTTAGATCCACTTGTTGGACTGATTACTGGCTCTATTACGCTTACTGGAGGACATGGTACCGGTGCAACTTGGGCAACCGTATTTGCGGAAAAACATGGCGTGGTTGGTGCAATGGAAATGGCAATGGCTTCTGCCACATTTGGCTTAGTCGCTGGTGGTTTAATTGGCGGTCCTGTTGCTCGTCGTTTAGTGAATAATATGAAAATTTCTCCGACAAAACAGAATGCCAAAGTTGAAACCGTAGAACATAAATATGCTGGCGATACCTTTGAAGATGCTGATAATGTTCGCTTAATTACCGCTACATCAACCATTGAAACCATGGCACTTTTTGCAGCTTGTTTGGCTTTTTCTTCTGTTATGGTAAAAGTATTTCCTGATTCAGGATTACCACAATTCGTTTGGGCGTTAGGATTTGGCGTATTCTTGCGTAATGTACTCACCCTTGTCTTTAAATTTGACATGTTCGATCGTGCGATCGACGTATTTGGTAATGCCTCATTAAGTTTATTCCTTGCGATTGCATTAATGAGTATCAAATTATGGGAATTAGCAGGGCTTGCAGGATCGATGTTAATCATCCTATTAGTACAAACGGTTGTTATGATCGTTTATGCCTATTTTGTGACCTTTAGAGTCATGGGCAGTAACTATGATGCTGCAATCCTTGCAGCAGGCCATTGTGGTTTCGGCTTAGGTGCAACACCAACTGCAGTTGCTAATATGCAATCTGTGACAGAAACCTTCGGTCCTTCGCATAAAGCGTTCCTAATCGTACCGCTTGTTGGGGCATTCTTTGTCGATATTATCAACTTAGGGACGATCACAGCCTTTATGAACTTTTTAGCAAAATAAGGATAACAAAAAAGCTAAGTCGAAAGACTTAGCTTTTTTACTCTCTTTTACTGACTCAAATGTACATGATAGGCTTGTAGGGTATTTTGCATCAACATTGCGACAGTCATAGGTCCAACGCCACCAGGGACAGGCGTAATAAAACTCGCTTTTTGAGATGCAACATCATAATCCACATCACCAACTAATTTACCGTCGAGACGATTAATTCCCACATCAATAACAATCGCCCCTTCTTTAACCCAATCACCAGGGATAAATTTTGGCTTCCCTACCGCCACAACTAAAATATCTGCTTGTCTTATATGGCTTTCTAAATCTTGTGTAAAGCGATGTGTTACCGTTACCGTACAACCGCCTAATAATAATTCCAATGCCATTGGTCTGCCGACAATATTCGATGCCCCAACAATGACAGCATGTTTTCCATAAAGACTCACACCAGTAGTTTCTAATAATTTCATCACACCATAAGGAGTACAAGCTCTTAAGGTTGGAATACGTTGGCATAAACGTCCAACATTGTAAGGATGAAAACCATCAACATCTTTGTCTGGACGGATCGCTTCGATCACTTTGGTAGAATCAATCTGTTTTGGTAATGGTAACTGCACTAAAATACCATCTACGGTTTCATCTTGGTTTAATTTTTCAATTAAATCTAAAAGCGCTTGTTCTGAAGTATTTTCAGGCAAGTCATAGGATTTAGACTCTATTCCCAACTCTGCACAACTTTTACGCTTACTGCCGACATAAACTTGAGAAGCGGGATCTGCACCGACTAAAATCACCGCTAACCCTGGTGCACGCTTACCCTGTGCGAGATTTAATGAAATTTGTGCCGCAATGTCCCCTTTAATTTTTGTAGCAAGCGCATTACCTGAAATAACTTGTGCGGACATAAGTTCTCCTAAAAATATAAAATACGAAATCGTTTGCTATTTTCTCAAAAAAAAGCGCTTTTAGTAAGCCCTAATTATAGTGATGTTCAAAGAACAGACATTTAATTTATATTAATCAAAAACTTATTGACCTAAAAAAGAAATAAACTATAATGCGAACCACATTTACGGCGGCGAGTAGCGCAGCTTGGTAGCGCAACTGGTTTGGGACCAGTGGGTCGTAGGTTCAAATCCTATCTCGCCGACCACTCCTTTCCATATCAACTTCCCTTTTTATTAATTGTATTTGCGCCCTTAGCTCAGCTGGATAGAGCAACGCCCTTCTAAGGCGTGGGTCAAAGGTTCGAATCCTTTAGGGCGTGCCATTTACTTAGGCTGATTTATGAAAAAGCACCACATTGAAACGCTAATTTCATCTGAAGATGTTCAACAACGTATTATCGAACTTGCTAAAGAGATCAATCATCACTATCACCATAAAAACAGTCAAAGCCTTGTCGTTGTAGGATTATTACGTGGTTCATTCATGTTTATGGCTGATTTAGTTCGTCATCTCGACCTTCCCGTAGAAATTGATTTCTTAACGGCATCTAGCTATGGGTTAAGCACAGAATCAAGCCGTGATGTCAAAATTCTTAAAGACTTAGACAGTGAAATTCAAGGAAAAGACGTACTTATCGTTGAAGATATTATTGATACGGGTTTCACGTTAAGCAAAGTTCGCGATATTCTTAATCTACGTGAGCCTACCTCATTGGCCATTTGTACATTACTCGATAAACCCTCTCGCCGTGAAATTGATGTGCCTGTGGAATGGGTTGGATTTGCGATTCCAGATGAGTTTGTTGTTGGTTATGGCATTGACTACGCACAACGCTACCGCAATTTAGACTACATTGCAAAAGTTGTGATTGAAGAATAATTTGTAAAATATTCATGAAAAAAGACCGCTTGTTGTTTGAAACTTCAGGCGGTTTTTGCATTCTAAATCAAAGAAAGAATACAACAGGATAAATCATTTATGTGGAAAAAAACCGTTTTAGCTCTCTTTATCGCTAGCCCTTCTCTCTGGGCAAATCAGACACCGACATCTAAAATGTATAATGAAGCCGAAGTACAACAACTTAAACAAGAGTGGCTTCACCAAATACAACAAGATGAAAAGATCCGTCAAACACAACGTGAAAATTTTCTTCAATTTGAATCGCTACTGCAAACAGCCGAACGCTCAAGTACGCTCTCAGCCCCCATATTAACCATTATCAACCAGCTCCAAACAATACTCAATGGCTATCCATTGCAAGAAGAAATGGCTTGGGCATTGCTGAAAGCCAAAATGAAAGCCAATCAGGCAACAGTTGATGAAATCAGTCAATTTGTAAATCAATATCCAAATACCGCTAAACGAAATAAGTTAAGCCAACGCCCTATTGAAATACTTTACCAACAGCAGAAATGGGCGGAATTAGTAGAATACAGTAAAAAAATCACGACGGATGGTGTAGAAAACCAATGTAAAGTACTTGGCACTCAATATCAGCTACTCGCAGAGCAACTTCAACCGAATCCCGAAGCGGAACAAGCAGGTAATAGCTCTGCAACAACATCAGTTGAAATGGATCAACTCATTGCTCAATTTGAACAACTTTGGCTTACTCAAAGCAGTTTACCTTCCTCCTGTGCTGGATTAGAAGCCTATTGGCGTGATAAAGGGTTAAAAACTGTTGAAAAAGTAAAGCAGAAAGTACTCAACTTATTTTCATCTGAAAATAAAACGGCACTGAATGATCTTATTGCCAATAACCAAGATACAGAATTAGGTATATGGTTAAATGAAGTTCAAAAACTGCTAGATAACCCAAGCTATTTGCAAAATTTTGCTGAGAACCAACCGCTTGCCAGCCAAAATAAACAGCTTGTTGCTTCCAGTTTTGCCAAATTTATCCGCACTTTGCCTGAACAGATGGAAAAACCTGATTTTTCTCGCTATCAAACTTGGGCAGAGAAATGGCAACTCACGCCTGAAGAATTAAACACATGGAAAATCAGTTTTATCAGTCGATTATTTGATAATAACGACCCGATTTTCCAATTATGGAGAGACGATCAACTCAAAACCTTAAAAGCCGACAATCTTACCGAACGCCGTTTACGTATGGCAATTTGGCAAAAAAGCGATCTTAAAGAGTGGCTTGATATTCTCAGTGACGAAGGCAAAGCGAAAGTTGAGTGGCGATATTGGCTTGCGAAGTCCTACCCTGCACTTCAACAAAACTTACTGACTGAACTCGCCAAAGAGCGTGGATTCTATCCAATGCTTGCTGCACAAGCGCTTGGAAAAGCCTATCAACCGACGTTACCTGAAACACTCTCGCTTACGGAGAGCCAACTTGCTTCTTTTAAGCCACAGCTTGATCGCATTACAGAATTACGTGAATTAAAACGCTTTAGTCAAGCAAGACTTGCTTGGATTGACTTATTACAAGCGGTCAGTTTTGATGAAAAAATTGCATTAAGTGCCTTTGCATTAAAACAGGATTGGTATGACTTAAGTGTCGAAGGCACAATTCAAGCAAAGGCGTGGGATTATTTACCACTTCGCTTACCGAATGCTTATTCCGATTGGTTTGATCTTAACCTAAAAGATAAATCGATTACAAAAACCTTTGCCATGTCGATTGCTCGCCAAGAAAGTGCATGGAATTTCCAAGCTCGCTCTCATGCTAATGCGGTTGGATTAATGCAAATGCTCCCTACAACTGCAAGCCAAACGGCTAAAGAGAGCCAATTAGTCTATGCGGGAGAAAGAGATCTAACCGATCCCTTTAAAAATATTATGTTAGGCACAGCCCATTTGGCTGAACTTAATGCCAAATATCCGAACAATCGAATCTTGATTGCATCAGCCTATAATGCAGGCCCACATCGTGTCGTTCGCTGGTTAGAAAGAGCAAATGGCACACTCTCCATGGATGAATTTATTGCTTCTATCCCCTTTTTAGAAACCCGTGGCTATGTGCAAAATGTATTGGCTTACGACTATTACTATCAGCTGTTACAAGGAAATAAAAATCTGATGATGTTTACGAAAGAAGAGCTGGAGCGGAAATATTAAAACAAAACGGACGCATAAGCGTCCGTTTTCACATCACAAGCGGTCTGTTTAATCCCAAAATTTACAAAATTTTTCTCTAATCCGACCGCTTGGGTAATTTAAAAATTACTTAATAATCAGTAATTTACTCGTATCACTCATCATTTCTGCCACTTTAGGCTGAGAAGATAATTGCGTTTCGTTCATTGGCTCAATTTTCCAAATGTCTTTCGCATAATCTAATACAGAACGGTCTGATGAGAAGTAACCCATATTCGCAATATTGATGATCGCAGAACGTGTCCACGCTTTTTTATTGCGGAAATACTCTGCCACTTTCTCTTGGGTATCAATGTAGCTACGGAAATCTGCACAGGCTTGATAGTAGTCACCAGATGAGAGGAGCAACTCTTGATAACGGTATGGATCTTCTGGTGAGAATTTACCGTTTAAGATTTGAGAAATCGCTTCGTTTAATTCCGCATCTTTTTCGTAGTAGTGATATGGTGAGTAGCCATTGCGACGTAACTCTTCTACTTGTTCTACGGTGTTACCGAAGATAAAGATGTTGTCGTTACCTACACGATCTAAAATTTCCACGTTTGCACCATCAAGCGTACCAATTGTCAATGCACCGTTTAGGGCAAATTTCATATTTGATGTACCTGATGCTTCTGTACCAGCAAGGGAAATTTGCTCAGACACATCTGCTGCTGGAATAATTAATTGTGCAAGGCTTACGCTGTAATTCGGGATAAAGACGACTTTGATTAAATCACGAATACGGCTGTCGTTGTTGATCACGTTTGCAACATCGTTGATTAAACGAATCACTTTTTTCGCTGCATAGTAAGCACTTGCCGCTTTACCTGCAAAGATAAAGACGCGTGGCTGCCAATCTGCAATTGGGTTTCTTAAAATGCGGTTGTAGTGAGCAATGATGTGTAACACATTTAATTGCTGACGTTTGTATTTGTGGATACGTTTAATCTGAACGTCAAAAATCGCTTCAGGGTTGAGCTTAATGCCTTGAGTTTGTTCTACATAAGCGGCGAGTTTACGTTTATTTTCTACTTTCACTGCTGCCACTTCTGCTTGGACGTCTGCGTCATCAACAAAAGCGTTGAACTTGTCTAACTGAGTTAAATCGGTACGCCATTCTTTGCCAATGCGTTTATCTAAAATCGCAGCAAGTCCAGGGTTAGCGATATGAATCCAACGACGTGGGGTAACACCATTTGTTACGTTGGTGAAGCGATCTGGATAGATCTTCGCAAAGTCCGCAAAGATAGATTCCACCATTAAGTCTGAGTGAATTTTGGCTACGCCATTGACTTTACCTGATGCAATCACCGCTAACCACGCCATACGAATACGACGGTCGCCGTTTTCATCGATGATAGATACTCGGCGAATAAGATCTTCATCACCAGGGAATTTTTCACGAACTTCTTGTAAGAACCAGTCGTTGATTTCAAAAATAATTTGTAAGTGACGCGGTAAGATACGAGCTACCATTTCTACCGGCCACGTTTCTAATGCTTCACTCATTAAAGTGTGGTTGGTGTAGAAGAAGACTTTGCGCGTTGTATTCCACGCTTGTTCCCAGCTATAACCTTTTTCGTCAATTAAAATACGCATTAACTCAGGAATAGCAAGGGTTGGGTGGGTGTCATTAAGGTGGATAGCCACTTTTTCAGCGAGATTTAGGCAAGAGCCTGATTCCACTTCGTGACGGCGAACGATATCTTGTACAGACGCAGAGCAAAGGAAATATTCTTGACGTAAACGTAACTCACGACCATTGTAAGTTGAGTCGTCAGGATAAAGCACTCGAGACACGTTTTCTGAGCTATTTTGTTGGCTCATTGCGGCAAAATAGTCACCACGGTTAAAGTCTGCTAAACCAAATAGTTTTTCCCCTGCGTGTGCAGACCATAGACGTAAGCTGTTGGTTGCCGTGGTTTCAAAACCAGGGATAAGTTGGTCATGGGCTTGAGCGATGATCTCTTCATCTGGTTGCCATACCGTTTTTTTACCCTCTTGCCACGTTTTCCCCCCGAAACGTACAGGGAATTTTTTACTTGAACGTAAATAAGGCCATGCAAATTCGTTTTCTAACCAATAATCTGGGTGCTCAACTTGCTCACCGTTTTTGATCTCTTGGCGGAACATACCATATTCATAACGAATACCGTAACCAATCGCAGGAATCTTCATTGCTGCAAGGCTATCCATATAACACGCCGCTAAACGACCTAAGCCACCATTACCTAAACCAGGATCACCTTCTTCGTTAATAATGTCTTCAATATCTTGGCCTAATTCATCTAAGGCTGCACGAATTAAATCATAAACACCCTCAGCAATCATGGCATTACTGAAGGTTCTTCCCATTAAAAACTCCATAGAAAGATAATAGACACGACGGCTTGTGTTTGCCGCTTGGCTACGACGCGTTTGTAACCAAGATTCCGTAGAAAGGTCACGCACAACACGCAATGCCGCATTTAACCAGTTACGTTTACTTGCTTCACGCGGTTCTACACCAAGAGCAAAAACAAGTTTATGTAAAATCGCATTTTTGACATTTTGAATATTCTCTGGACTAAGATTAATTGGCTGTGTATTTGCCATTGCTAACTCCCTAAGTAAGATACAAAGTAAGATAAAAAGAAAATGGTGATATTTTACAATAACTTTGGCGACTTTATTAACAAATTACGCAAAATTACTTTACGTTACTTAATTATACTGATGAAAAAGTGAAAAAAATGAAACAGTATTTGATTTTTGCTCAAAATTAATTAGAATACGCACTCGGTTTTTTAACCGTCAAATTTAGGGAAATAGCTGGGTCGCCTGCTATTTTTAAATCAATGGAACCTTAGGTTCCCTTTTTATTTATGAGAATTTAATTATGTCATTCAAATTTGAAGCTGAAGTTCGTTCGGCGCAAGGTAAGGGTGCGAGCCGCCGCCTGCGTCACAATGGTCAAGTTCCTGCGATCATCTACGGTGGTAAAGCAGAAGCTGTGTCAATCATTTTAGACCACGATAAAGTAAACAACGCACAAGTACACGATGCGTTCTATAACGAAGTTTTAACTATCGTTGTTGCGGGTAAAGAAGAGCAAGTAAAAGTACAAGCGATTCAACGTCACCCAACTAAACCAAAACTTGTTCACTTAGACTTCAAACGCGTTTAAGAGAAACGAAAACCCACTGAATAGTGGGTTTTTTGTTATCTATTCAATGAAGAAATCCCTTTGGTATCAATTAATATCGCCTTTTCTATTTTTTTCCAATCTATATCTTTAAAAGGTTTATGATCAATCAAGATCACGAGAATATCCATCTCTTCTAAAATACTTTCTAAATCAGCTAATTGTGCATTTTCCTTTAACTCTTCAGGTAAATGCTGAATATTCGGCTCTACCACCCAAATTTGATTTGGGTAAGTTGTTGCTAATTGTTGGGTAATTTTAAGCGCAGGGCTTTCTCTTAAATCATCAATATCTGCTTTAAATGCTAATCCTAAACAGCCGATTTTTATCTTTTGAATAGATTTTGTTGGATTTGCTTTTAAGTGATCAATAACCGCTTGATTAACCTTATTTATCACCCATTCTGATTTGCTATCATTCACATCTCGAGCGGTTTTAATCAGCTTTGCTGTTTCAGGGGATTTACTGACAATAAACCAAGGATCAACCGCGATACAGTGCCCACCAACACCACAGCCTGCTTGTAAAATATTGACTCTTGGATGGCGATTAGCAAGGGTAATTAATTCCCAAACATTAATATCCAATTCATCACAAATCATTGAGATTTCATTAGCAAAGGCAATATTCACATCTCGAAAGGCGTTTTCAGTCAGCTTGCACATCTCAGCAGTACGGCTATTTGCAACAAAACATTCGCCTTTGACAAATTTTTTATACAATTTTACCGCTTGTTCTGAACACCTTGATGTCATTCCGCCAATAATTCGATCATTATCAACGATCTCTTGCAGAATCTTCCCTGGTAACACACGTTCAGGGCAATAGGCAATGCGAATATCTGAATTATCGCCGACTTGTTGTGGAAAAGTTAAATCTGGACGGGCTTCTGCCAACTTATTTGCGAAATATTCGGTTGTTCCCACAGGTACGGTGGACTCTAAAATAATCAGATTTCCTTTTGCTAAAACAGGCGCAATAGCACGACTTGCCGATTCAATATAAGTTAAATCAGCTTGTTGAGTATGATGATTAAATGGGGTTGGAACAGCAATTAAAAAAACATCTGCCGCATCAGGCGTTATTTGAGCGGTCAATAAATTCTGCTCAACACTCTGCTTTAAAGCAATCTCTAATCCAGGTTCGAGGATATGAAGCTGACCTTGATTAACCCGAGCAACAACATCTGGGTTTATATCAATACCTGTTACTTTCACTCCTGTCTGAGCAAACGCAACAGCCGTAGGTAAACCGATATAACCTAAACCGATGACAGAAATATGGTTAAATTGCGGCACGAGATTATCCTTTATTATGTTGAAAAATATCTAAAATCTGTTTTGCCGCTTGGCCATTACCATAAGGATTATATATTTTAGACATGGATAAATAGGCTTCTTGATTTTCTAATAATAAAGACACTTGCTCTACAATAGAGTCCTTTGATGTTCCTACTAACTTGATATTACCTGATGCTAATGCATCTAAGCGTTCTGTGATATCACGCATCACTAATACAGCTTTGCCTAAAGCTGGAGCTTCTTCTTGCACGCCGCCAGAATCCGTTAAAATAAAATAAGCATTATCCATTAAATAAACAAAACTCAAATAATCCTGTGGTTCAATCAAATAAATATTGGGGATATTTGCTAGTAATCTATTTACAGGTTCAAGGACATTTGGGTTTAAATGTACTGGAAAGACAAATTGAATATGTGGATATTTGTTGGCTAATTGTAAAATGGCTTGGCAAATATTTTCAAAGGATTTGCCAAAATTTTCACGGCGATGCCCTGTTATCAGAATAAATTTTTTATTTTGTAAATAAGAAAACTTTTCATGTAGTTGCTGAGATAAACTAACATCTTGTGTTAATTTTTCTTTAATAAAAAATAAAGCATCAATAACGGTATTCCCTGTCACATAAATCTGTTCAGCAGGAATATTTTCTCGTAATAAATTTAATTTAGCATATTCTGTTGGCGCAAAATGATAATCGGCTAATACCGATGTCAGTTTTCTATTTCCTTCTTCTGGAAATGGAGAATAGAGATTTCCTGTTCTTAAGCCCGCTTCAATATGTGCAATTTTAATTTTATGGTAATAAGCGGATAAAGAGACGGCAAATGTCGTGGTGGTGTCACCATGAACGAAAATCACATTAGGTTGATAACTTTCTAAAATAGGTTGAATTTGAACTAAAATATCAGAGGTTAATTCAGACAAAGTCTGTTTATTACTCATGACATTCAGATCGTAATCTGGTTTTATATTAAAAAGCGCTAAAACTTGATCAAGAATTTGGCGATGTTGTGCTGTGACACACACTTTAAAATCTAACGCTCTTTTTTGAAATTCTTTAATCAAAGGAGCCATTTTTATCGCTTCTGGACGTGTACCAAAAACAATAAGAGATTTCATAAAACCCGCCTAATTCTTAATAAGAAAAATCCTCACTTTACTCGTAGTCAAAGAGAAATGAGGATATTTTAAATAAAATATATATTCTACAATTTACTGCTATTCTGCTTCTGTGAGTGGTTTATCTAATTGCACATTACTCACTAAGCCTTTTTTATCAAAATGAACGAACAATGTACGTTGAACAGGCTCCTCGTGACCTTTACGTAAAATAAATACATAACTCCAACGATCTTGAGCAAATGAATCTCTTAACATCGGTGTACCAAGTAAGTATTGTACTTGTTCTTTATTCATACCAACTTTAAGTTGATCAATTTTATCTTGTTCTAAATAGTTACCTTGTGGCACATCAATACGATAAACGACTTTTTTTACCGTAGAACAAGCCGTTACACCTAAAGCAAGTAGTAATACTGCAACAAGAGATTTCATTTTCATAGCGATAACCTTCCTCTTTAAATTTTTGGCGATTATACCGAAATCGCCGATAAAATGTCATTATTTATTACGTTCTAATTGATCACGTAAATTTGCAGGCAATCCTTTGATTGTCAAAGTATCATTTAGTTCATCCCAAATAATACGTTGAGATAATAATTCAGCGTCAAAACTGATCGTCACCCCTTTTCCTGAACCTGAGTATTTGGTTAAGGTTTTTAACGCATTACGCACAGGCGGAATACTTTCTTCTAAGCCGTACTCTTGTTGCTCGGCAAAGTCAGCAAAATCAATCTCTTTTAAGGTTGGCATTGACGCCGATAATTCGCTGATCGCAATTTCTTCCCCACTATTGATTTGCCCTTTACAGTACTCAAACACCTGCTTTTTGACCACTTGAGTTTGGTTGCTGTCTAACTCGCCTTGTTCACAATAATCACTCACCGCTTGAAGCAACGTTTGATTTTGCACCTGCGGATTTAATCCTTCTTCAGCCCCTAAAAAGTCCATAAAGAAATCGGCAACTTTACGCCCAACACGCCCTTTAATAAAGGTTAAATAGCGGTTAGATTGTGCATTATGTTTGAGTTCAGTCAGGTTGATACGGCAAGCAATATCATATTGTGTAATATCAAGATATTCTGTGCGTTTCACCTCCAATTTATCATCAACCAACATAGACGCACGGCTATCAATTAATGCGATAAAGAGATATTCCGTCGCTAAAAAGGTATAACGGCAAAGGATAAAAGTTCCACCCGAAGCAAAAGGATATTTGACTAATTCTGTCGCTAACATTTTTGCACAGCTATGGCTAAAAGGCAGAAACTCACTTTCGCCTTCTAACAAGCGGTTTAATTGTTGTGCAAAAATGGACTCAGACTGAAATATGCCATAGGCTTTCGCTTTATTTTGATAGGCTTGATGTAGTTGCAACATCATCTGTTCAGCTTCAGGGCTGATCGCAAGTAGATCTTCGCGTAAAACCGTATGAAGTTCAGCGGTTTCCCCTGGCGTTTGTTGAAGTTGGTGTAAAACAATTTCGGTAACGTTAATGCTCATTATGTTCTCACAAGCGGGTAGTTTTAAATGAAAAAATGTAAATCCTAATAGTTGGCTATTATAACTATTTACAAACCACAAAAAAACTTTCAAACTCTCAATGTCGAATTTAATTTATTTCACAAGGAGATTTTTATGACAACAGTTATTCATACCGAAAATGCCCCAAAAGCAATCGGGCCTTATGTACAAGCAGTTGATTTAGGCAATTTAGTGTTCACATCAGGGCAAATTCCTGTTAATCCACAAACAGGCGAAGTCCCAGCTGATATCAAAGCTCAAGCTCGTCAATCCCTTGAAAATGTGAAAGCAATCATTGAACAAGCGGGTTTATCTGTGGCAGATATTGTAAAAACCACCGTATTTGTGAAAGATCTCAATGATTTTGCTACGGTAAATGCCGAATATGAAGCCTTTTTCCGTGAAAACCATCACCCAAATTTCCCTGCTCGTTCTTGTGTCGAAGTCGCACGTTTACCCAAAGATGTTGGCATTGAGATTGAAGCGATTGCCGTGAGAAAATAAGCAATGAAAAAAATTCTGCCAACTTGGTCTGTTCCTGATTTCGTTCACGCATTCACCACCACTCGAGAAGGTGGGGTAAGTCAAGCTCCCTTTGATAGCTTGAATTTGGGTGATCACGTCACCGATGATCCACAATCTGTGCAAACTAATCGTGAGATCTTGCAAGAACAAGGGAACTTGCCACATTTTCCACTTTATTTAACGCAAACACATAGTACAAGGGTGCTACGTCTGCCCTATGAACAAAACGACATTGAAGCGGACGCAGTTTATACCAATCGAGCAAACCAAGTCTGTTTAGTGATGACAGCGGATTGTTTACCAGTGCTTTTTTGCAGTAAAGATGGCAAAGAGATTGCAGCGGCTCATGCAGGTTGGCGTGGCTTATGCGATGGAGTGCTTGAAGCTACAGTGGCAGAATTTGAATGTGATCCTGAGAATATTTGTGTCTGGCTTGGTCCTGCAATCGGTCCGACCGCATTTCAAGTTGGTGAAGAAGTGATAGAGCAGTTTTGTGCCTTCGATCCCCAAGCGAGAGAAGCCTTTGTTGTCGATGAACATACAAGCGGTAAGTTTCTAGGTAATCTTTACCAAATTGCTCGCCAACGCCTAAATAAACTTGGGATTACGGAAATTGCAGGGGGCGATTATTGCACCTATTGCGATGCAGAACAATTTTTCTCTTACCGTAGAGATAAAATCACAGGTCGAATGGCAACGCTGATTTGGCGTAGTGAATAAACCTAATAAGCACGAGCATTTTACTCGTGCTTTATTTTTAGCCTAATTTTGTAACAAATTCGCTATTCAGATCAGCTAAAGGCAATGTGGAATTCCCCCATTGTCTTAATAATTGTGCTTTCATTAAGTCTAAAGTATCTAAACCTGCCAAGGTATTCGGCGTGTATTGATTTGCAAAACGAGCCAGTTGAGTAAGCCCAAGACTGGATTCAATACTTGAACTTATCACGGCAATTAAACCTTGCTGATGAGCCTGTTCAATGAGTGAAATACATTTCTCAAGCGATCCCACCAGTGTTGGTTTAATCACAATAGCGGTTAGATTTGGCTCTTTTTTTACCAAAAAATTGGGCTCTCGTACTGTTTCGTCCCAAGCTATGTTTATCCCTGTCTGTTCAGCAAATTGACGTGAAAGTTCGGGGGTTTTACAAGGTTCTTCTAAAAACTGAATACGATCTTTGCGTTCAGGGGCGATTTCGCTTGCAAAAAGTAACGCTTTTTCCAATGTCCACGAGCGATTAGCATCAAGCCGCAATTTTAAATCAGGAATAGCTTCTAAAAACATATCCGCAATAAGTCCATCTCGATTAGCTTCATACAACCCCACTTTAATTTTGGCGATTTTTTCCCCTTGTATTTGGTTAAGTTCTGCATAAAGTTCATCTGGGTCGCCATAACAGAGCGGCGCAGTTTGAAAGTTGGCTTCTTCGCTTAATGTTCCATTGAGTTCTGCTAAGGCACAGCTCACCCCAAATGCGACAGACGGTGGATAGGATGTTAAAGACTCGTCTTGATGATTTAGCCATTTTTCAATCCATTGGCGAACTGCGACTTCCGCCTCTGCTAAGGTTTCTTGGCTAAATTCAGGCAATGGCGCGATTTCCCCCCACCCTTCTTTGTCAGCTTGTTGCAAATGGATAATCAAGCCTTCTCGTTGTTTTAAACGGCGGTTACGTAAGATAATGCCTGTTTCAATAGGTAAGGTGTAACGATATAAAGAGACATTTTTTTTCATTTTCGATCATCCATTCATCAATACTTCCAACTGCTCCTGCACTTCAAGCCATTTCATTTCGACTTCTTCCAACTGTTTTTTGGTTACCACTTGCTTTGCCAAAGTGTCTGTTAATTTGACTTTATTTTCTGCGTCATAAATTTCAGGGGAAGCCAAGGTTTCTTCTAGGGTTATTAAACTAGCGGTGAGTTTCTCTAACTCTTTTTCCAACTGCGTCAGCTTTTTACGCAGTGGGGCGGCTTGTTGGCGTAATTCGGCTTCTTGGCGTTTCTGCTCTTTACGGTTTACCGCACTGTTTTCATTGTGACAAGCGGTCGGATTTTCTGCTTTTTTTGCAAATTCTAACTGAACATTCAGCTCGTTTAGCCATTTTTGGTAGTCTTCCAAATCGCCGTTAAATTCTTCCACTTTGCCGTCGTGAACTAAATAAAATTCATTGACGGTACTGCGTAGTAAATGGCGGTCGTGGGAGACGATCACCAGCGATCCTTCATATTGTGTCAGGGCTTCGGTTAAGGCTTGACGCATATCGAGATCTAAGTGGTTGGTCGGTTCGTCGAGTAGCAGTAAATTCGGGCGTTGCCATACGATAAGTGCAAGCACAAGGCGAGCTTTTTCACCGCCAGAGAAAGAGTTGACCTCTTGTTTGACTTTATCGCCGTGAAACGCAAAACCGCCTAAATAGTTGCGTAGTTCCTGTTCGGTTTTTTCAGGGGCAAGGCGAGCCAAATGCCACAAAGCACTTTCATCTGCTCTTAAGGTGTCTAATTGATGTTGAGCGAAGTAGCCAAGTTGAACGCCTTTTGCCAGTTGCGTATGCCCTGATTGGGCTTGAATTTCCCCTGCTAGTAGCTTAATCAAGGTGGATTTCCCTGCACCGTTTCGCCCTAATAAACCAATGCGAAAACCTGGTACTAGGTTGAGTTTGACCGATTGCAATACGGTTCTTTCGCCATAGCCTGCACTGACTTTTTCCATCATTAACAATGGGTTAGGCAGTGAAAGTGGCTCTCTAAATTCAAATGAAAATGGGCTGTCGGCATAGGCAGGAGCAATCAGTTCCATTTTTTCAAGGGCTTTGACACGGCTTTGAGCCTGTTTTGCTTTGGTGGCTTTGGCTTTAAAGCGGTCGATAAATTTCTGCAAATGGGCGATTTTTTGCTGCTGTTGTTGGTAAGCCGCATTTTGTTGGGCGAGTTTCGTTGCCCGCTGGATTTCAAACGAACTGTAATTGCCCGTGTAATCAAATAGTTTTTGCTGTTCGATATGTAAGACACGGTCGATGATCGAATCGAGAAAATCTCGGTCGTGGGAAATCAGCAACAACGTACCACGATAGTTACTTAACCAGCGTTCAAGCCAAATCACCGCGTCTAAATCTAAGTGGTTGGTTGGCTCATCAAGGAGCAACAAATCGGAACGGCAAATTAAGGCTTGAGCCAAATTTAACCGCATTCGCCAACCGCCCGAAAACGATTTTACCGGCAGTTGAAGCTGTTCGGTGCTAAAACCTAGGCCATTGAGTAGGGTTGAAGCTCTGGATTGAATTGTCCAAGCGTCAATGGTATCCAGTTGGGCGTGTAAGGTAGCAATCAAATTGCCGTTATTCTCAAGGTTGGCTTGCTCAAGTTGGGCGGTGAGTTGGGTATATTCTCGATCACCTTGGATCACATAATCCAATGCAGAAATATCTAATGCAGGCGTTTCTTGGTTTACCCACGCAATAGACCAATTTTTCGGATAGCTGGCATCGCCGCCTTCTGCTTGTAGTTCATTTTTTAATAAGGCAAACAGTGACGATTTACCACAGCCGTTTTTGCCTATTAAACCAACTTTTTGCCCAGTATGAATGGTCGCATTTGCTTGTTCAAGTAAGATGGTTTGACCGCGTTTTAATGTTAAATCTGTAAAAAAAATCATTGAAATTTAAATAAGTTATTTGGTTTTAAGGTGAATTTGTTGCACAATAACGACAATTTTTTATTTTGTTAGGGAAAGTAAATGTTTGATTCGTTAGTTGTTCAGTTTGTTGTACTTTGGGCTGTCATCGACCCGATTGGTTCAATTCCCGTTTATTTGGCAAAAACCGTTGGTTTATCACCAGAGGATCGTCGTAAGATTGCCCGTAATGCGATTTTAATTTCGGCTGGGATTTTACTCTTTTTCTTGGTCATGGGACAATGGTTACTTGAAGCAATGCAAATTCCACTCTCAGCATTCCAAATTGCGGGGGGCTTAGTCTTATTGCTATTTGCATTAACGATGATTTTTGGTGAAAGCAAACCTGATCATGAAATTAAAATGCGTAGCAACTTACATGAATTAGCCGTTTATCCACTTGCCGTTCCCTCTATTGCATCGCCTGGAGCAATGATGGCCGTCGTTTTATTAACGGATAATCACAGATATAGCTTTTTAGATCAAGTTTTTACTACAGGGATTATGCTTTCAGTATTGCTAATTACCTATATTTTATTTTTAGTGGCAAACCGTATTCAACACTTTATTGGTCATGCTGGTGCAGCTATTATTAGCCGTGTGATGGGCTTAATTCTTTCTGCGGTTGCCATTAATAATATTTTGCTCGGGTTGAAAGATTTTATTACTCAGGCACAGATGGGGTAACTACCCCCTTCCGCCTTTGTACAACCCAAACATCGTTTACATTTTCCCTAAGGACATCGTTTACATTCACTTGGGTTGTATATGCCACTGAGTGGCAGGGTT
>NZ_CABFKH010000003.1 GCF_901764975.1 Actinobacillus indolicus
CCGAACTCAGAAGTGAAACGCAGTAACGCCGATGGTAGTGTGGGGTTTCCCCATGTGAGAGTAGGGCACCATCAGGGTTTTATTAACTTAGTTCATTACTTTTTAGTGAGCTAACTTAATAAAAGAATTTATTGGCAACCATAGTGCTGTGGTCCCACCTGATTCCATCCCGAACTCAGAAGTGAAACGCAGTAACGCCGATGGTAGTGTGGGGTTTCCCCATGTGAGAGTAGGGCATTGCCAATTACCCAATTCGCGGAGCGGTAGTTCAGCTGGTTAGAATACCTGCCTGTCACGCAGGGGGTCGCGGGTTCGAGTCCCGTCCGTTCCGCCACTTATTTAAGAGCGAGTTAGATACTCGCTTTAGCTATATATGATTTATATAGGGGCGTAGTTCAATTGGTAGAGCACCGGTCTCCAAAACCGGGTGTTGGGAGTTCGAGCCTCTCCGCCCCTGCCATTATTTAAGAGAAACCGATTAGTGAAAGCTAATCGGTTTTTTCGTTTTAGCTATCTTTTAAATACTTCCTGACTTTTATGTTAGAATTTTGCAAATTTTGATAACAATCCTACCGCTTGTATGAAACAGCTTGATCCTATTATTGAACAATTTCTTGATACACTGTGGCAAGAACACGGTTTATCAGAAAATACAGTGGCATCCTATCGTCTGGATTTAGAAGGTTTTTCTCAATGGCTTTCTAATCCTAAAGCCTTTTTAACGATAGATTATGCCGATCTTCAAACTTTTTTAGGTGAAAGAGTAGAGCAAGGTTATAAAGCGACAAGTTCATCTCGAATGTTAAGTTGTTTACGCAAATTCTTCCGTTTTCTGTATCTAGAAAATTATCGTGATGATGATCCGACGGCAACGCTGACATCACCACGTAAACCTGCCCATTTGCCTAAGTCATTGAGTGAGGAACAGGTGTTAGATTTACTGAATATACCTAATACCAATGATCCTTTAGAGCTTCGAGATAAGGCGATGTTAGAATTGCTTTATGCAACGGGTTTACGTGTGACAGAGCTCGTTTCTTTAACGTTAGATAACCTGAGTTTAAGACAAGGGCTTGTGCGTATCATTGGTAAAGGTGATAAGGAACGTTTAGTGCCTTTGGGAGAAGAGGCGTGTTATTGGATTCAGCAGTTCTTTGAATATGGACGTAGTACGTTATTAAATGGCACTCAATCGGATGTGGTTTTTCCAAGCCGATTAGGTAATCAGATGACACGTCAGACATTTTGGCATCGTATTAAGCACTACGCATTGTTAGCGGGCATAGATAGTGATAAGCTCTCTCCCCATGTATTACGTCATGCATTTGCCACACATTTAGTTAATCACGGTGCAGATTTACGTGTTGTACAGATGTTGCTTGGACATAGTGATCTTTCTACCACACAAATTTATACCCAAGTGGCGAAAGCTCGTTTAAAATCATTACATCAACAGTTTCACCCAAGGGGATAATATGCAACAAGGTTTTTCAAAATTTAGCTGGGCATTGGCACTTTTCTGTTTACCCAGTGCATTATGGCCACTCGCCTTATTGGTTTCACCAAAGTTTTCAGATAATCCAAATTTAACACCAAGCCAAATTGATTGGTTTTCAACGGCATTTTGGATTTACCCTTTCGTGTTATTAGCCATTTCAGGTCTGTTATATAAATTACACCGTTCTCAAAAAGGACTTGCAGCTAGTTTGCTCTGTTGTGGTTTTGTTGGATTTTATGGGCTATTTTTCTATATTTTAAAAAGTATTTAATTTGAGTTTAAAGCGTTATTATGACTATAACGCTTCTAATTCTGTATTCAGTAATCTCAATAGCAACGCCTTTCCTTCTTTAAAACGATATTCTCCATATTCCGCTTGGTTGAAATATTCCCCTTTGCCTTCAGGGAAGAAGAATTGCTGGGTTGGAAGAGATAAATCCCCATAACTATTTAGTGTAACGGGTAAATAAATACCTTGTGCACAGCCATCAAAATGCTGTGGTTTTTCAAATTCAATTCGGCAAAGTGTTGCAATACGCTGTTCATCCAGTGTGAGTAGTGCATAGGCTTTGCTATTGGTCATTTCTTCATTGGGTAACGCATTACCTACTTGATTGAGTAGTTCATAATGGAGTTCCATATAATCCCCTTGCATTATCGATCTTGGATCTCTTGGAGCTAACTTCAGTACAATAGATTCACCATTTTCTAATACATCTTCATTCTGATGAATCGTAAATTGTGCAATGCCTAGGGTTAAAATAAGCGTGACAAGAGCCGTAACAGGTATGCGTTTAGTGTATAAAGAATGCCCTTGTATATGCTCTTGTTGCTCTGGATATTGGCGATATAAGCTGATGACAATCAGGCTAAATACAACACCTACACTTAACAACAAATAGGATTTATAGAGTAACGGCAGTTTTAGTGAATAGTAATATTCTGCTAATGATGCTATTGCGATCACTAAACTAAATACAAAGAGCGGTTGGCTTTGTTTGGTATAAGCGAATAAGAGTAATGCAATACAAAAGATGAGTAATGGAACGCTAATAAAGCTAATACTCAAAAATAAGATACCAATAGCAATCAGCCAATGTATTGGGCGTTGCTGTGCTTTATGTAAAAGTAAAAAAGTGACGATGGCATAAAGGGATGCAACGAGAGATAAAAATGAATGAATATCCCAAGGGCGATTGAACAGATCAAAAGTAGCCAAATGGAAGAAGTCACTAAAGGTATTTATCTGCGGTAATTCATCCGCTTCCACGTGATAACTAAAGAGTGATTTACTGAAAACAAAATACACATAAAAGAGAAGAAAACCCCACGCCATAGGTCGTAAATCAAACCGAGTGCGTCCCATCCAGTAAAAGCAAATCAGTGAACCCAATGATAGCCAGTAAAACGAATAAGAGCTAAAGAAATGGTAGAAAAACATTTCATGTTCGTATTCAGAGGAATAGAAGTCGTTAAAGGCATAAAAATGTTCAAAAAGTATAAATAAAATCTGAAGAACAACAACTGTTCTTACCCAATGTTGTTGATTTATCAAGTAAACGATTACCGATGCGGTAATGCTTAAGGTTAATCCCATCCAAGAGGATATATCTAAAAATAGACAAAATGCAGTCCAAGTCCCTGATGCAACCAAAAAACAAATCGCACTGAGTTCTAAATAATTTTCCTTTTTCCTAAAAGCGAACGCAGGAATAAGGAGAATGGCTGTTGTGAAAAGTAACGTGTAGGCTTCATCTTGTACGACAAATAAAGCAATACATAGGACAAGCATCCCTGTACCGAGTGCAATCAAAAATAGATAGAGCAGTTGTACGGCAAGGTGTGATTGACGTTGGGATAAATAAGCACCGAATGATTTTTTGACGTAATAGGCAACAAAAAGGAGAGCAAACAATGTGATGAGTGATGAAAACATTAGTCCGCCCAGTTCAAGTTGATCTAATAACCAGACATTTACGGATGCAATCAAATAGGCAAGATGTACGGAGAGATTAAATAAGTCAAGACGACGTGTTCTGTAAAACCAAAGTAGCCCAATGGAAATGAGCCAAGTGATTGGGATTAATTGGGTATTTTCCACGACGAACCAGCCTAATACCGCTACTAAAATGACATTCTGAATTTTATTCACGACAAGCCAAGGATCGTATAAGCGTGATTTTGTCGCTTCAATTACCGCAAGCAGAAGCAAATTAGCACCGATGATAAAAGATGCGTCAATATGATGAACAAATTGATAACGAAGTAAGGCAATATTCAAGGTGGCTAAAAAGAGTAGAGCGCCAGCGATATTAGGTAGGCAAAGTAACAGGGGTAACTGCAACAATGTCCAGAGAGCAAAAAGTTGCCAAGGGTCAGCTCCTGTTTGATAAATTTGTCCGATAAGAGCAAGTAAAGCGCCAATCACAATCAAGGAGACAAAAAAGAGTGCATAACTTTTGACGGTACTTCCTTGCCTACTTTCTCGATGATAAATCCACACGGCAAGCAGTGTGACGGCAACGAGTAGCGTTTGAACGCCATAGAGCTTTTGGAATTTAGTGAGTAATTCCCAGTTTGATGCAATGAAGGTGACAACCCCACTAGAGAAAAGCCCGACAGCCAATAGCATAAAAATGAAGCGCAGATATTTTTCCCAAGATTGATTAAGTAGGTTCATTGCTCTCACCTATATGATTTGTAAAATTTTGGTTAAATCTTACCGCTTGTGAATATTTTAATCAACAGAACACCGACCACCGTTGCGATAATACCAACGATATTATGTAGTAGAAAAATCCCCATCGCATTCAACCACTTTTCTTGAAGCAGTTTTTCGCTGATCTCCGCTGAAAAAGCAGAAAATGTTGTGAAACTGCCGAGAAATCCCATAATCAATAACAATTTTGAGCTTTCTTGTAAATTCAAACCTAGCGCAATACCAATCAAAAAACAGCCAAGCACATTCGCCAGTAAAGTGCCAAAAGCAAACTGACTGATAAGCGGATTGAGCCATATACCAAGTTGCCAGCGGGAGAGTGCGCCGAGTACCGCACCGAAAGAAATCAGCAGAATTTGTGTCATCATCTGTTACACCAAAAACAGTACAGGAATTAAATTCATCACTATCATCGTCAAAATCGACTGGATCAAGCGGGACGATCCGAAGATAAATCCACGATTTTTACCGTTATCAAATTTCACCAGTAAATTCGCCATTGCGGTTAGTGCATACACTTCAAGCAAGGTAAAAATCACCAAATAGATATAAGCAGAAACTAACGAAGCATAATGTAGCGTGATAAACCAAGGCACAACCATACCGACCGCTAAAATCGGGCTGACGAAAATAAGTTGCTTACGGGTTAAATTGATATGCTTAGAAAAATACGATTGTAGGGCAACAGTCATTAACCCATTAATAAATAACGCAATTGGGATCTGCTCTGGAGCATTGAGTTTATTGTCAAACAGATAAGGAAAAATCACAAAAAACGACATTGCGACACTTAACGGTACAAACAGCATTAAGTGAACAAAAATAAACTCTTTGGTGATGATTTCTCGAATTTGCCCCCAACGAAATTTCACTAAATTGTTCACATTTTCCATTTGGTAGAACGGCTTTGCCATAAACACAAATAACACCGCTTCCAATAAAAAACAGCACCAGATTAATGTATTGATCTGTTCATACTTGATGAAGGGAATAGCCAGCAACGGAGCTGCCATTGACGACATACTGGTGACCCGTAAGAATTTGCCTTGTAAGCGAGTTTTCGCCGCATATTCATCGCCAGCCAATGCAAGTAAGCACGCCCTTGCATTCGTTGCAAACAGACAACTTCCCATACCAAAGCACATTGTCGCCATTAATAACACCGTGTAGCTTTCTGCTGACAAGAAGAAAATATAGGCGATCACATCGAGCATACAGCCGACTAACATCATTTTCGCTAAACCATAGCGGTCGCCTAACACTCCTGCAAAAATTGCAAGGGCTTGGCTACAAAAAAACAGTACCGACAACGAAAATGCGATCTGAGCGTTAGATAAGCCTTTTTGTTGCAGGTAGATAAAAAAGACCGTTTGCATTGAAAAATAAGCAAGGGTCGAAATAAAACGACGAGTAAGTAATAATTTTTCTAAAGACATTTGAATATCCAGACAAGCGGTGAGATTTGCAAATTTTTTTGCAGATCTCACCGCTTGAGTGTTAAGCAGCACGGAAATCTTTTGGACGAATACCAAGGGCAATTAAACTTGCAAAATAGCTGATTGCCGCTAGTACAATTAACCATGCTAGCCAATGAACCTTTGACCAAAAGTGTAATGCATTCCACCCTTGTAAATCAGGCGAAAAATAGGAAACCAATGCGCCCATGATGCACGCAGAAATAAGCAATTTTAAGGTGAAGATCGCCGTTTTTATGCTGACTTTATAAATATTGCTTTGAGATAAACCACGGTAAAGTAAGGTAGCATTGACCGCTGCAGATAATGCAGAAGCCATCGCTAAACCAACAAAGCCAAAAGGAATTGCAAGGACACCAAAACAAATGTTGCTGATTGCAGCAATAATCCCGATTTTAACTGGTGTTTTGGTGTTTTGATTGGCGTAAAAACCATTAGCAAGAATGCTGATGAGCATATAACTAATTAGCCCAAAACACATCACTGTTAATGCTTTTGAGGAAGCAATGACATCTGCCAGTTGGAATTTCCCGTGCATAAACATCGTCATTATTAATGGCTGAGCTAAAATCATAATACCGATCATCGCAGGAATACCGAGTAGTAATACCATACGAACGCCCCAGTCCATTGTTTGCTCAAAGTTGAATTTACGTTGTTCATCTGTCAAATCTTTCTGTTTTGCGATACGTGAAAGGCTAGGCAATACCACCGTTGAAATCGCGATACCAAACAGCCCTAATGGGAATTCAATAAGGCGATCTGCATAGTAGAGCCAACTGATTGAGCCTGTAATTAAAAATGAGGCGATAATCTGATTAATGAGCAAGTTCAGTTGGGTAACAGAAACACCGAATAAGGCTGGGATCATCAATTTACGAACTTTTGTCACCCCTTCATCGTGCCAAGCCCATTTAGGTTTAACCAACAGCCCTTCTTTTTTCATAAAAGGGATTTGAAATAGGAATTGCAATAAGCCACCTAAAAATACCCCCCACGCAAGTGCCGTATCGGGAGAGTCAAAATAAGGGGAAGCAAAGATCGCCACAGCAATAATCGCCACATTCAGTAAAACTGGAGAAAATGCCATTACCCCAAATTTGCCTAAGGTATTGAGCACCGCACCAGATAGGGCAACAAAGGTGATAAACCATAAATAAGGGAAGGTGATTTTTAATAACAGGGATGCTTGGGTAAACTTTTCTGCATTCGGGCCATCATTGAGCCAATCTAAGAACCAGCCTGTACTGAATAATGCAGCGATCACAGGGGAAGCAATCATAGCGACTAAGGTAACAACAGTCACTAATCCTCCCAGCGTTCCCGATACTTTGGCGATAAACTCTCGGGTCTTATCTGGATCATTATCGGCATTATATTCCGCTAACACAGGCACAAAGGCTTTAGAAAAAGCGCCTTCAGCAAAAAGCCTCCGAAGAAAGTTAGGAATACGGTTGGCAAATAAAAATACATCGGCGGCAACGCCTGCCCCTAGTAAATTTGCAACAACCACATCTCGAATTAAACCAAGTACGCGAGAGATTAATGTCATACTACTGACAATTAAGCCTGATCTTAATAATTTCTTGCTCACAATCTGTTCTCTTTATCTTCTTAAAAAATTGATCGGAATTTTAGCAGTTTGTTATAGGAAAATCAGAAAAAAACTGCTAAAATCCGCCCCTATCTTTCACTCAAGAACACATCTTGCGTGAAACGATGTTATTTTCAAGCCCGTGTCTCGTTGAAAATGAATTTAAACTATCGATAGCACTGCATAAAAAATTGTTTTTTATGTTTTTATTTTTACACAGATATTTTTAGGAGTTTGACCTTGGCTAATATCAAGTCAGCACAAAAACGTGCGGTTCAATCAGAAAAACGCCGCCAACATAACGCAAGCCAACGCTCAATGATGCGTACCTTCATCAAAAAAGTATATGCAGCAGTAGCAACTGGTGATAAAGCAGCTTCAGAAGTAGCTTTCGTTGAAATGCAAAAAGTTGTGGATCGTATGGCATCTAAAGGCTTAATCCACGCTAACAAAGCAGCTAACCACAAATCTAAGTTAGCAGCTCAAATCAAAAAATTAGCGTAATTGCTTTTTTAAATAAATTTGCAAATTTTTTGGAAAAACCGACCGCTTGGTCGGTTTTTTTATTGGATTATGGGTGACTATGTGCGAGTTTTTGTCTCACAATCTCAAACAGACAAACCCCTGTTGCCACGGATACATTTAGCGACGATACCGATCCTGCCATTGGAATACTCACCAGTTGATCACAATGTTCACGGGTAAGACGACGCATTCCGTCCCCTTCTGCTCCCATCACTAACGCAATTGATCCAGTTAATTTCACCTGATACAGACTTTCTGTCGCTTCGCCAGCTGTGCCGACGATCCAAATATTACGTTCTTGTAACTCACGCATTGTACGGGCGAGGTTCGTTACTCGAATAAGAGGCACGGTTTCCGCTGCACCACAAGCTACTTTGCGAGCCGTTGATGTCAGTTGTGCTGATTTGTCTTTTGGCACAATCACGGCATCAACCCCTGCCGCATCGGCAGTACGCAAACAAGCCCCTAAGTTATGGGGATCGGTCACACCGTCTAAGATCAATAAGAATGGATTTGCTTTGCGATCTAAAATTTGATCAAGATCGCTTTCATTTAGCTCTTTAGCTGGAATGACTTTGGCGATAATCCCTTGATGTACTTCGCCTTGGGCTTTGTTATCAAGGGCTTGGCGGTTGACCTGCTGAACTCGAATGCCTAAACGTTGTAATTCGTTGAGTAATGGGGTTAATCGTTTATCTTCACGACCTTTTAGCACAAACACTTCGATTAATCGTTCGGGTGCGACATCTAAAAAGGATTTAACGGCGTGAATACCGTAGATTTGTTCGCTCATATTTATTCTTCTATTCTATATCTTATTTTCCCCTCTCCCGTTTACGGGAGAGGGTGGAGAAAAGGTACAACCTGATAACATCGTTTACACTCTAACCCAAAGACATCGTTTACATTCTTTCGTAAACTCATCATCAAAATCCCTCAGGAGATTGGTGATGCCTTGGATAGAGACCGATGCGATGCAACAGCGTGTACTTTTTATTAAAGCGTGGCTTAGCCGACGCCATACTAAAATTGAACTTTGTAAACAGTTCAATATAAGTCGTCCAACAGCGGATAAATGGATTAAACGCCACGAACAAGTAGGCCTTGAAGGGTTAAGGGAGTTATCTCGTAAACCGCATCATAGCCCGAATGCCGCGCCACAGTGGATTTGTGAGTGGCTTATCAATGAGAAGATTAAACGTCCTCATTGGGGTGCTAAAAAACTACTAGATAGCTTTGCACGTCATTTTCCTGACGTGAAGAAGCCAGCAGACAGCACCGGCGATTTAATTTTATCTCGTGCAGGGCTCGTGCAACCGAGAAAGTCCAAACGGCGTATCAGTGCAGATACAGAGCTTTTTAGCGATTGCACTGCACCGAATACCGTTTGGAGTGCCGATTTTAAGGGGCAGTTCTTACTCGGTAATCAAAAGCTCTGTTATCCGCTGACTGTCACAGATAACTTCAGCCGATATTTGTTCTGTTGCAAAGGGCTACCGAATACACGTTCTGCCCCAGTGATGACTGAGTTTGAACGCCTTTTTACGGCGTTCGGTATGCCTTGTGCCATTCGTACTGATAACGGCTCGCCTTTTGCCTCGCAAGCATTGGGCGGTATCAGCAAGCTGTCTAAATGGTGGATTGATTTGGGTATCCGTCCGGAACGGATTAAACCCTCACATCCGGAACAAAACGGACGACACGAACGAATGCACCGCAGCTTAAAAGCCCAGCTGTCGCCTCAGCATAGCTTTGAAGCACAACAAGCGTTCTTTGACCAGTTCTTGCGAGAATATAACGAGGAACGCTCGCACGAAGGTATTGGTCGTAAAACACCGGTTGAATGTTATCAGCCATCAATACGGACTTACACAGGCAAGATTGAGCCTTACGACTACAGTGATAATGTCGATGTCCGTAAAGTAAGATTAAATGGTGAAGTAAAATGGCAAGGTAAAACTTACTACCTCAGCCAAGTTCTCGCCAGTGAGCCAGTTGCCTTTGAGCCTTACGCTGACGGCATTTGGCATATTTATTACCGTTTTCATTTCTTAGGTATTTTTGATGCCCGAGAGATGAAAATTAAACCTGCCACTCAGTGGCATATACAACCCAAGTGAATGTAAACGATGTCCTTAGGGAAAATGTAAACGATGTTTGGGTTGTACATAAAAATCCGCAGGATTTTCGGAGGGAGAGGGCAATTAATGCTCTCTTGTTTTAAAGAACTCCACATCAGGATAACGCTCTTGAGCCAGGTTGAGATTTACCATTGTCGGAGCAATATAGGTTAAGTTATCGCCACCGTCCAGAGCTAAATTCTGCTCGTTTTTACGTTTAAATTCTTCAAACTTCTTCGCATCTTTGCATTCCACCCAGCGAGCTGTCGCCACATTGACGGTTTCATAGATCGCTTCGACGTTATATTCGGTTTTCAGACGTGAAACTACCACATCAAACTGAAGCACCCCAACCGCACCAACGATCAAGTCGTTATTCATCAATGGACGGAACACTTGCACCGCACCTTCTTCCGACAGTTGAACCAAACCTTTAAGCAACTGTTTCTGCTTAAGCGGATCTTTTAGGCGGATACGGCGGAACAATTCAGGGGCGAAGTTCGGGATACCGGTAAACTTCAAGTTTTCCCCTTGGGTAAAGGTATCGCCGATTTGGATCGTACCGTGATTGTGTAAGCCGATAATATCGCCAGCATAGGCTTCTTCTGCGTGGGAGCGGTCGCCAGCCATAAAGGTTAAAGCATCGGAGATGATTACATCTTTACCGATACGAACGTGCTTGAGCTTCATTCCTTTTTCATATTTGCCCGATACAACACGCATAAAGGCAACACGGTCGCGGTGTTTTGGATCCATATTCGCTTGGATTTTGAATACAAAGCCACTGAATTTTTCTTCACTCGCTTCCACTTTGCGTAAATCAGACTCACGGGCTTGCGGTGCTGGTGCCCATTCGGTTAAGCCGTCTAGGAAGTGATCGACCCCGAAGTTACCTAATGCTGTACCAAAGAAAACAGGGGTTAATTCGCCGTTTAAGAAGGCATCCAGTTCAAATTCGTGGCTTGCCCCTTGTACAAGCTCTAATTCGTCACGCAGTTGTTGTGCTAAATCATCGCCTACGGCTTGGTCTAACTCTGGATTATTTAACCCTTTGACGATACGCACTTCTTGAATGGTATGTCCTTGCCCTGTTTGGTAGAGGTAGGTTTCATCTTTATAGAGATGATACACCCCTTTGAACAGCTTACCGCAACCAATCGGCCAAGTGATCGGCGCACAGTTGATCTTCAACACGTTCTCGACTTCGTCTAACAGCTCCATCGGATCACGAATATCACGGTCGAGCTTGTTCATAAAGGTCAAAATTGGCGTATCACGCAAACGGGTGACTTCCATCAATTTAATGGTACGTTCCTCAACCCCTTTTGCCGAGTCGATCACCATCAAACAGCTGTCCACCGCCGTTAAGGTGCGATAGGTATCTTCCGAGAAGTCTTCGTGTCCCGGGGTGTCAAGTAAGTTCACCAAGCAATCATTGTAAGGGAACTGCATTACGGAGGTGGTAATTGAAATCCCACGTTGCTTTTCCATTTCCATCCAGTCGGATTTGGCGTGCGCTTGTGAGCCTTTGCCTTTTACCGAACCTGCGGTTTGAATGGCGTTTCCGTAAAGTAACACTTTTTCGGTAATGGTCGTTTTACCGGCATCAGGGTGAGAAATAATCGCAAAGGTTCTGCGTTTATTCACTTCTTGAGGGTAGTTATTTAATGACATTCTATTCTCGTTTTCTGTTTCAAAAATGGCGGGTATTTTCCCCGATTTACGATGAGATCACAACCAGCAAGGGCTGGCTATATTAAGATTTGCAAAATGTTGACACAAACTGACCGCTTGTCAGGTTGTTACTTATCACGATCATCCACGCCAACGAGCAAATAGTTTCCATTAATGTCCGCAAGGCTTCTAAAACCAATATTAAAAATCTCACAGGCTTTATTTCGGTTGATCGGGCGATAATCAAAATTATCATGGTGGTGACCATGAAATATTTTTCGTACTCCCATTTTACGTGCCAGTTGGTTAATTACTGCAAAACCTTGCGGATGTGGTCTTGGGGCTTCGTGGGTAATTAAAATATCTGCTTTTTGCGTTTCTAAGCCTTCCACATCTGACGGAAAAATCGACGTACGGTGACGGAGTGGCACTCCGCCACGCCAGATGCGTTCTTGTGGGCTGTATTGGCAATAATGGATAGGATCAAAGAACATCGGGCGATGTGGCGGCATCCAGATATGTCCGCGGAAAACACCGCCTAAGCCCGCAATTCGTTTTCCTTGAATATTCACCACTCTTCCATGAATGTTACGTTCTTTCCACTCACTTCCCCAAATAGCATCAAACGCCGCGACAGTTTTGCTGTCGTGGTTGCCATGGATAAACCAAATATCGCAGTGTTGGGCTAGTTTATCCAACTCTGCGGTGGTTGTGAGTTGTAGATCCCCTAAAATCACTAGAGCAACATTCTCTTGTGACTGTACAAAGGGATAAAGGTGGGCGTAGCTCCCGTGTGGATCGCCCGCAAAAAGTATCATTCGTTTTTCTCGTGTGTTAAATCTAGCTCTTCATTTAAAATCGCTTCAACGACTGCTTTGGTTTGGTTGTAGCGATCTAAATAGCTAGGTGATTCAATTTCAATATAAGGCACGTTATATTTTTCTAGTAGTTTTTTCAGTAGTTGCTGGAAACGTTGGCGTTGTTTTTGTGAACCTAAACTGCGTAATCCATCATCCACCCATTTTGTATTGTTCGAGAGCAAAATCGTCACATCAAAAGGGTATTCTTTGATCATTGAATCTAAGAATGGATGTGGCTTGCCTTCATATTGAATACAAAACGCTTGAGTGGTGATGTAATCGGTATCAATAATCGCCACTTTGTGTGCGTGCTTCATTGCATAATCCACATAACGCTTATGACCTAACGCCATTTGTGGATAGTCTGAATACTGCATCGCTTGCTCATCACCGCCCAGCTGTTCAAACACAAACTCTCGTCCGTATTCCCACGCTGATGTAGTATTAAATACATTGGCAAGTTTGCTAACTAAGACAGTTTTTCCGCTACTTTCACCACCTAAAATCGCAATGGTTTTGACGAAGAAGGGGCGAACTTCTTTCGGAATAAAACGCCAGTATTGGAACGGATTATTACGAATTTTAGTGGCGGAAACATTAAAGGAATTACGTTCAGGATCAACTAAATGCACTTCCAGATTTAAGTATTTCTCGTAAGGTGCTTTATCTTGAATCTCACTGCTAAAGACTAATGTCGGCTGAATATGTTTTTCGGTAAACAGTTCTTTCACTCGATCTGCCCAACCTTGCCAGCCATTTGGATAACTTGGGATGCCATCTTCCACTAAGTGATGGATAAAGATCTGCTTTTGTTGGTATTTAAAGATCTGTTGCATCCAACGCAAACGATCTTCATTCGTCGGCATACGCTTCATTTTACTGTCACGAAACAGCTGTAAATCACGTTCCGTATCGGTACAGACGATCACATGTAGTATATCCACTTTACTGAATGCTTCGTAGATCATATTAATATGCCCCGTATGCACAGGGTAAAACTTCCCGAAAATAACGCCAACACGTTGATTATTTTCTTCAACGATATTCAACACTTTATGTAGTGCATTCAATTTTGTGGCACTTGGATTTTTGATCTTTCCAGTCACTAATTGATTGAAATAAGCCCTTGTTACATTAGCTTGTTCACATACGTCATTGACTTTCAGTTTGAGCTGTTTACGTTTCTGTTGAAGATAAGCAAAATCGGTCATAAGTTCGTCCTCGAATTAATGGCAGAATGATAGGCGAAATATGACTTTTTGTCATTTAAAAATGTATAGTCAAGCGGTTAGATTTACACAAAAATTTGCAAAATTATGTATAAAGACTTTCTACTTTTAGCTCATTCTGTATAATCGTCGCTCCAAATGATTTAGGAATGTATAAGAACTATGGCGTTATTGATTACTCACAAATGCACTAACTGTGATATGTGCGAACCGGAATGTCCAAACCAAGCCATCTCTATGGGTGATGAGATCTATGTGATCGACCCTGATTTGTGTACGGAATGTGTAGGGCATTACGAAACGCCAACCTGCCAGAAAGTCTGCCCGATTAATAACTGCATTATTACTGATCCAGAGCATATTGAAACTAACGAACAGTTATGGGAACGTTTTGTACTCATTCACCATGCGGATAAGTTATAGTTTATCGCTTATTTCTTTCTTCTTGCTCTTGGGTGAGCAGAGTCATAAATTTTCGCAAGATGTTGGAAATCAAGGTGAGTATAAATTTGAGTTGTTGAAAGGCTGCTATGTCCAAGCAGTTCTTGCACTGCTCGCAAGTCTTGGCTTGCTTCTAGCATATGCGTGGCGAAAGAGTGGCGTAATTTATGGGGATGAAGGTGAGTATCTAGAGCTTGCTTTTGTCCCCATTTTTTCATTGCTAACTGAATAGAGCGGTGGGAGAGTCGCCCACCTCGCTGATTAAGAAAAACGGCATTGTCTTTTGGCTGAAACTGTCCACGTACTGCAAGCCAATGTTGAATCGCATCTAAAGCTTTAGAACCAATTGGCACAATACGTTCTTTGTTTCCTTTACCAAGTAATCTCACTTCACGGTTAGATAAATCCATATCGCCTAAATCTAGCCCTTGTAATTCAGACAAGCGTAGTCCAGAGCTGTACATCAATTCCATCATTGCCACATCTCGCAGATCAAGCGGTTCGTTACTGTCTATATTTAGCAACTGTCCGATCTGCTCCGCATCAATATTTTTAGGAAGATGCTTATTAGCTTTAGGCGATTTTATGCCTAAGGTTGGATTTACCTTTAATTCCCCTTGTTTCACCAAAAACGCCAAAAACTGACGTAGTACCACCAACCGTAAACCGATACTTTTTGCACTTAGCCCTTGTTTATGGCTTTGTGACAAAATCCAACGCACTGTCGAGGCATCAAGCTCTTGCCAACGTGTGACTTCTGCTCGTTGTAACATTTCGCAGACCGCTTGTAGCTGACGTTGATAATTGCTGAGCGTATGGGGACTTGCTTGCTTTTCAATGCGTAGAAAGTCCCAATAAGCTTGAGTTTGCTGGTAAAGGGGGTTGGTCATAGACAATTACGCTAAGCCTAATTTACCGATTTTGACTCCGATATTGCCTAGTGCAACAGGTCCAAGATATTCTGCTAAGAATTTAAACAGCTCATCAACACTATGGAAAATACAATGGGTTTGCACTTCGTTTTCAACTTTACGGGTAAATTCGTAGCTGACTTTGTTAGTATCAATGTGGGCAGTTAGGTTTAAATAAACCGTTTCAAAGTAATGGCTCATTGCCCCTTCTAACCCTGGATCACTGATACGCACGTCCCATTGATTACTAAATAATACTTCACTTTTAACTGACATTTTTTACCTCTTTGTGTTTGCAAATCTTTGTTGAAAAAAGACCGCTTGTACAAGCGGTCTGATTATCTTGTTTTATTGTAACAACGAAATATCCGCCACTTGTAAGAATAAGTTTTGTAGCGTATTTAAAATCGCTAAGCGGTTTTGACGCAGTTTTTGATCTTCCGCATTCACCATTACGTTGTCGAAGAAGCTATCGACAGGCTGGCGTAAATTTGCCAATTTGTCGAGAACTGCCGTGTAGTCGCCTTGAGCGATCAACGGTTGCACTTCTTTTTCGAGTGCAATTACCGCTTCCGCCAACGCTTTTTCCGCAGGTTCAACACAAGCAC
Organism: Actinobacillus indolicus; assembly: GCF_901764975.1. Taxonomy (GTDB): domain Bacteria; phylum Pseudomonadota; class Gammaproteobacteria; order Enterobacterales; family Pasteurellaceae; genus Glaesserella; species Glaesserella indolica_B. Next base: position 15,655 of record NZ_CABFKH010000003.1, read on the forward strand.
TAAGATCGATTGCACCAATTGCCACATCGGCTTTAGCAAGAATGTTGCTCACACGCTTATTCGCTGCCGCCAATGCTTCTGCACTATCTAAGGTGCGGAAATGCGACACCGCACGCACACGAGCATCAAAATCCGCCGGGCGAGTTGGACGGCGAGCGAGAACCGCTTGGATAACGTCCACCGCAATGCCTTCATCTTGATACCACGCACGGAAACGACCGAGCATAAAGTCCACTACTTCTTCCACAACATTCGTGTTGGTGAGCTTGTCGCCAAACAATTTCGCTGAAGTCGCCACTAAATCGCTCAGATCAAGCGGTAAGTTTTTCTCTACAATAATGCGTAACGCACCAAGTGCCGCACGGCGTAAAGCGAATGGGTCGGCACTGCCTTTCGGTTGCTGACCGATACCAAAAATCCCCGTGAGCGTATCGAATTTATCCGCTAACGCAACAGAACTTGCCACAAGTGATTTCGGCAATTCATCGCCTGCAAAGCGTGGCATATATTGCTCGTTCAACGCCACCGCCACTTCTTCATCTTCGCCGTCGTGACGAGCATAGTGCATACCCATTACGCCTTGCGTATCGGTAAATTCAAACACCATGTTTGTCATTAAATCACATTTCGACAACAAGCCGGCACGTTTCGCCTTGGTTTCATCTGCACCAATTTGTTTTGCAATTTCGCCTGCCAGTTGTTCGATGCGAGCAGTCTTGTCACGTAACGTACCGAGTTGTTGTTGGAACAACACCGTTTCTAAACGTGGTAACTGATCTTCCAAACGCTGTTTTAAGTCGGTTTTGAAGAAGAATTCCGCATCGGTCAAACGTGGACGAACCACTTTTTCGTTCCCTTCGATAATTTTGCTTGGATCTTCAGGGTTGATGTTCGACACAAAGATAAAGTGCGGTAGCAATTTGCCGTCTTTATCATAAATCGGGAAGTATTTTTGGTCGCCTTTCATTGTGTAAACTAAGGCTTCCGCAGGTACAGCAAGGAAACGCTCTTCAAACTTCGCCGCCAACACGTTCGGATATTCCACCAAAGACGTTACTTCATCTAACAAGTCTTCTTCAATATCCGCCACGCCACCTAAAGCGGTCGCTTTTTCTTGTGCTTTTGTAAGAATTAACGCTTTACGCTCGTTGAAATCCGCAACCACTGAGCCTTTTTCTTTCAACAATGCAGGGTATTGATCCGCGTGGCTGATTTGGAACTCACGTTCGCCTAAGAAACGGTGACCACGAACCGTTGTACCGCTTGCTACGCCTAAAATTTCGCCTTCGATTAGCTCATCGCCCAACAATAAGGTTACAGTGTGAACAGGACGCACGAACTGCTCGGTTTTATCGCCCCAACGCATTGTTTTTGGAATAGGCAATTTTGCCAACGCTTGGCTAATAATGCCCACTAACAAGTTTTTGGTCGGCTGACCTTCGATCACCGCACGGTGAACCAGCCATTCGCCTTTATCGGTAGCAATACGCTCCGCCTGCTCAACGGTAATACCACAGCCTTTCGCCCAGCCTTCCGCCGCTTTGGTCGGCTTACCTTCCGCATCAAACGCTGCCGACACTGCCGGACCACGTTTTTCCACTTCTTTGCTTGGCTGTGCTGTCGCAAGCCCCAATACTTTCACCGCTAAACGGCGTGGCGCTGCAAACCATTCCACTTTGTCAAAGCTCAAACCAGCTTGGTTTAATTCCGCTTCAACATTCTCCGCAAATGCGGTCGCTAATTTTTTGAGTGCCTTCGGTGGCAGCTCTTCTGTGCCGATCTCGGCAAGGAAGTTTTGTGTTGTCATTTTTCTTTTCTCTTGTAGGGTGCGTTTTAACGCACCGTTTGGATTTTTAATTTTAAATATAAACTTATAAGATTAAAGTATCTTGCCCTTTAAGAATATATTTTTGTAACTCAGGTAAAATTTCTTTAGGTGCTTTTGATGAGTTATATATTCCATCTTTAATCCAACTTTTTGTATTTAACCAATCTAATTTATTAGCTATTAATTCCATCAAAATATCGTGTTTTATTAAACACCAGTCAGAATTTACATCTGTATCATCTAAAGGGAAAAGCATATATAGGTCTTTCGCAATATATTTTTTAGCAATTGCAGTTCTTGATTTCAACTGTACTTTTAAAGTAATTTCATTGCAGTGTGCTAAAAAATCTGCACCTTCCCAATCATCACTTAACTTAATACAATTAAATCCATAATCAGCTAAAACCGCAGCCTGTTTATGAAAATTATAGTTTTCTTTCTGTTTAGAAGATAAATTTTTAGGTTCTATACGTCTGATTATATTTAATGATGTGCTTAAGAGCATTTATGTTATTCCTTATCTAAGATATTTCACAAAATGAAAAAGAAACTTACATATATTTTTTTAACCTTCTTAGAAAGTAAGAGAAACTCTTTCTAGTTCTCTTAATCTTTTTTAAAACTCCTTTTTCAAAAAATAAATAATCAGGTTTTTCTTTCCTATATGGTGGTTCAAAATGAGAAGAAAAATCTCCTGCTTCTAGTATTCCTGTAAACTCTAGTTTAAGATTTAAATTAAAATACCCAAAGGGTTGCTCATAAATAAAACAACCAGAACCACAATATTTGTATGTTGGATCTGCTGGTTGAGCCTTAACATTATTTAAAATCGGATAATTTTCCGAAAGGATAATTAAATGTCTAAGATAAAGTTGTTTATTTAATACTTCATAAAAACAAATAAACCCTTTCCAACAATGTGAACCAAATTGCTTAGGACTTAAACCATAATCTTTAGGATTAAAAGCATCACCTATTATTTCATATTTATAGAATTCATCTTTTCTAAAAGTCAGTTTATCGAATACTGGCGTTGTCATTTTTGGAGTTCTCTTATCTAAACACTAGTTTACAATATAAGCTTTTTCAGAACCTTGACCAAATTTCAAATCGTAAATCTTTTTATGATAAATATTTAATTCTTTTAAGAGAGCCTCGCTATTAGAAGTAGAATGGAAACGGTATCTCCATCTACCATTCTTTGTCTGAAACCTTTCATAGTGGGTAACTTTGTAGGCGGACACAACCAAATTCTCTCCACCTGTATTTACGCCTATAATATATTGAATTTTATCTGCCTTATCTTTCGCTAAGATCCAGTTACCTAATGTTCTAGATTTTAAGTTAGTATCATCAAAATTCTGCAATGTAAAATTAAGGCTATCATTTTTGGATAATTCTAAAGCATTTTTAATTTTAACGACTAAAATTAAACCTGTTGCATTAATCTTATTTTTAGAAATTTGCATTTTATTTTCTCCACTATTTCCCCATACTTCGTATGGGGTTACGCATAGTGCGGTTGCTCCGCAACCTATTAGCTTGTCGCAGAGCGACAACACTAGCTTAACCTAGTACGTCAGTGCTTGGGCTAACCCAGCTAAATCCAACACCACTCTCTCATCTTCCAACACCAACGCAGGAATGCCGATATAGCCATTGGCTTTGGCGTTATCAAATGCAGGGTGGTTATCGCGAAGTTTTAAAAAAGCTTTTAAATTTGCACCGCCTGTTGTCATTTCACGTTCTTCGTAGTCAATACCAAGACGTTGTAATTCAGCGACAAATGGGGCGGTATCAGGACACCAGTGGGCGAAATATAAAACTGGTTTTGTCATATTGAACTCCATTATCTTTCTGATTTAACCTTTAAACTGTTCTGTAAAATTTGTTGGAAGCGGTCGTATTCACACAGACCTTTACTATCCAATGAACAATCCGCTAATTCTAATCTTGCTCTATAAGGTTGTGTAGATAAATTTAACGGAGTAAGGTTTATTAGCTGTTCTGTTGTTTGATAAACGTACTCTAAGCGAAATTGTCTCTGTCCACTATTCTTATGTTTCCAAACTTCAAAGAACAATTTTCCTCCGATTGGAATATTTTCTAACGAGTTTTCTAATTCATAGGGTTTTACATTTAGCGCTGCGAGCAAAGCCACTATATTAGAGTCATGTCCCACCAGTAAAATAATTTTATTCTCGCTGTTTAATTGTTGCTGAATAAGTTGTAAAAGTGGCTGAGAAACATTTTGTGCTAGAGCCTGATTTCCTTTAAATAAAGTTCGATAATAAGCATTTTTGATTTCGTTAATTGCTTGCCATTTCTCTTGAGTATCGATCTTTCCATGGGCAATATCAGAGCTAGGTTTACCAACATAATGAGCAAGAAGCAATGCACTCACAATTTTCTTTGCGGTACTAATTGCCCCTGTAATTTTTACTGATTTATTATCTTGAATCCTATATTCACCAAGTTTTTCGCCTAAATCACACTGATTTTTTTGGAGACAATTAGTTGAATGACGATAATCAATCAGTTCACTTAATAAAGCATAATGTGGTTTAAGTTGCTGTTGTAATGTAATTAAATCAATATTACGCTTAGCTTGTTCAATAAGTATTTCATCTGGTTGATGAGCCACTGCATCAAAAATGGGATCTTTTTCTGTCCCAACTTCGCCTTGATGTTGTAAATTAACAGAACAACCAGAAAATGCTCCACTAATAATAGCTTGCCCGGTCGCAACAGTACGTTGTACGCTATTAGCATAAGCCCAAATGCCTTTACCCGTTGCACAACGTTCTGTTGTCAGTAATCCTTTTTGAGCTAGCCATTGTCCAATATATTGTCCAAAGTAAGTTTCTAAAATGGTTCCTTTAGCCGTTAAATAGCCCGAAGGTACATCCCATTTAGCCCAGGGATAAGGAGAATACTTCTCCATTTCTTTAGGATCTTTTTCTACTGGGGAACGCAATCCGTGTCGGCTAAAAATCAACACTTTATCCAGCTCATATTCATCTAATGATAAATCATTTAGCTGTTCGGCTACGACACTATTTGCTAACACAGATGTGCAGAAAAGAGCGGTCAAATATGGAAATACTTTTGCAAGATAATGCTTCATCACTAGGCTAGCCTCTTTATATACTATTCAGATTTCGCCGCCAATGCTGTTGGGTTTGGCGTAGGTTCTGCAATTTTAGTCAAACGGTTACGATCTGTATGATGGAACGGTTCAGGATAATTAGGAATAATCATTACTGTATCTTGTTCATAAGACCAAGTACCATCATCATTGATTTTTACCTTAATGGTATAGCTTTCAGTCGTAAAGTTCTGTTCAATAAATGGGTTTGAAATAATGCCATTTGTCAGCGAGCCACGTACGGCTTTCACGGTAAATTCTTTCGCATCCGCTGGCGCATTACCTGTTGCCATGAGCGTTTGTCCACGAGGAATACTGAGCGTGAAAAGAATATTGCCTGTTGCAGGCTCCCATAACCAATAGCCAACTTGATCGTGGAATGTTTCCACCTCATTTGGCTGCACAATACGAGTATGATAGCGTAAGCCATAAAACAGTTGAGGGCCGTTTGTTTGAGCATCAATAGGCTGTAATTCAACATGCTCAATATAAGGATCTTTTTCTGGTCCCTCGGCTTTTGGATTAACATCTAGCCCACGCTTACCTTCCCACACGCCAGCCATTGCCGTTAAAGGTCCTAAATTGGCTAAGGTGTTTACATCCGGCTCCGCTTCTGTGTAAATGTCTTTTGGGTATTGATAGTCTGCCATTTCTTCCTCTTTTAGTTCTTTTATCTGTGCTTATAAAGTTGGTTGAGTTGCTTGCAATGCAGGATATTTCTCATTCATCATTGCCGCCCAAGCGGTCAGATTTGGGAAATCTTTTGCTAAATCATAACCTGTATTATCAGGGCGGAACTGCCACCAATCAATTAAGCAAACGGTGGTTAATGTGCCGATATTTAACTCATCGCCAAATTCTGCCAGCTTCTCTTCAAGCTGTTTAAAGCTACGAATATTGCGATCCATCAACTGTTGATGGCGAGCTTTCCACCACTCATTTTCAGGGCGAAAACGGCGTTCGGTAACAATGGTTGGGGTGGTATTTTCCAAAATGCCTTCAACCAATGCGTGTAAACTTAAGACACGCCAACGCTTTTCATCTTTTGGAAATAATGTCGGTTGCGATCCCATTTCATCTAAATACTGGCTGATCAGAAAACTGCCAAACAGCCATTCGCCGTTTTCCATTTGTAACGCAGGAATACGCCCTAGCGGATTATCTTTATTATGTGGCGAATCGGGGTCAAATGAATTGGTAATACGCAACAGCTCCACTTGATTTTCCAGTTGATGATATTTCAATGTCGCCACCGCTTTGCGTGCGAACGAGCTCGTTGTTGAGTACCAAAGTTTCATTTTCTCCCCCTTTCTTTATTTTTTACAACCCGGGAACCCTAAGGCTTCACGGCTTGCGTAGTATGCTTCTGCCACGCCTTTGGTTAAGGTGCGAATACGTAAAATATAGCGTTGGCGTTCGGTTACAGAGATCGCTTTGCGAGCATCAAGTAAGTTAAAGCTGTGTGCCGCTTTTAAGATACGCTCGTAAGCTGGCAATGGTAACGGTTTTTCTAATGACAATAACTCTTGGGCTTCTTTTTCGTATTGATCGAAACAGTAGAATAAGAAATCCGTATTGGCATATTCAAAGTTGTAAGTAGATTGCTCCACTTCGTTTTGATGGAACACATCGCCGTAAGTGGTTTTACCAAGCGGACCGTCCGACCAAACCAGATCGTACACGCTGTCCACGCCTTGAATGTACATCGCTAAACGCTCTAAGCCGTAAGTGATTTCGCCGGTTACCGGTTTACATTCTAAACCGCCCACTTGTTGGAAGTAGGTAAATTGGGTCACTTCCATACCGTTTAGCCACACTTCCCAACCTAAGCCCCACGCCCCTAGTGTTGGGTTTTCCCAGTTGTCTTCCACAAAGCGAATGTCGTTTTGCGTTGGGTCGAAACCTAACATTTTCAAGCTGTCGAGATAGAGTTCTTGAATGTTATCCGGTGATGGTTTGATCACCACTTGGAATTGATAGTAGTGTTGTAAACGGTTTGGGTTTTCGCCATAGCGACCGTCAGTCGGACGGCGTGAAGGCTGAACGTAAGCAAACGCCATTGGCTCAGGGCCAAGCGCACGCAAACAGGTCATCGGGTGAGAGGTACCTGCCCCCACTTCCATATCAAACGGCTGAACCACGGTGCAACCTTGGTTTGCCCAGTAATCTTGCAGGGCTAAAATCATACCTTGGAAAGTTTTAACGTTAAATTTTGCTGTCATTGTCTTTTTCCTAAAAATTCATTCAAAAAATGTCATTATTATAACGTGTAAGCGGTGAGATTTTGGGAATTTTTTGCAATTTATATGAAAAAGAGAGCGTTTAGTGTTGTGGGTGGTGGGTTTAAGATATAAAAAACGCCAGTTATCAAAACTGGCGTTTAAAATAAGTGGCGGAGGAAGTGAGATTCGAACTCACGGAGGGCGTTAACCCTCGCCGGTTTTCAAGACCGGTGCATTCAACCGCTCTGCCATTCCTCCGAGTTGAAAGCTATTTTTAATTTCTATTTGCTCTTGAGAGCGAAAACCTGCTGATAATCGCTTATCAACAGGCTGTATATTCAGTGGCGGAGGAAGTGAGATTCGAACTCACGGAGGGCGTTAACCCTCGCCGGTTTTCAAGACCGGTGCATTCAACCGCTCTGCCATTCCTCCGCTGAAAACAGGCGAGATGATATAGATAACTCTTAACTAGGTCAAGCATAAAATGATGCAAAACCGTCAAATGTTCTATTTTTCGCCTACTTAGTTGTTACGAATTAACCAAACCCCACTTTCAATATGCTCAGTGTAAGGGAATTGATCGAACAATGCACAACGTTCAATGCGGTGAGTTTGGGTTAATTGTTTTAAATTGTCGGCTAACGTATGTGGATTGCAAGAGATATAGAGGATTCTTTCATAGCCCTGCACCATTTCTAATGTTGCTTGATCAAGCCCTGCTCGTGGTGGATCAACAAAAATGGTATTGCAATCATATTGTTTCAAATCAATACCACGCAAGCGGTAAAATTCTCGAACGCCGTTCACCGCTTCCGTAAATTCTTCCGCAGACATTCGGATAATTTGCAAGTTATCTACACCGTTTACTTCAATATTATATTGAGCAGATTCTACCGATGATTTTGAAATCTCGGTCGCTAATACCTTACGAAACTGGTTTGCTAACGCAATTGAAAAATTACCATTGCCACAATAGAGCTCTAATAAATCGCCCTTGCTATTTGCCGTACAAGCTCTTGCCCATTCCAACATTTTGATGTTCATTTTACCGTTGGGCTGGGTGAAGCTATTTTCCACTTGGCGATAGCGGTAAATTTGCCCATCAACATTCAAGGCTTCTTCTACATAATCACAATCTAATGCAATTTTTTGCTTCGTCGCACGCCCGATTAGTTGGACATCAAAACCATAGCCGATCAACCGCTGTTTAAGTAACTTTGCTTGTTCTATCCATTCTTCTGTCAGCGATTTATGATAAAGCATTGAAACGGCGATTTGCCCACTTAATGTACTTAAATAATCAATCTGAAACAGTTTACGCGTCAGTATCTCGTTACCTTTGATTTCAGCTAGCAACACCGTCATCATTCGATTAATCAGTTGGCTGGCAATCGGAAATTGATCGACACGGTAGCGTTGCTTGGTCGCCTGATCGAACATAATGTGATAGAGATCGCCATTATCGTGCCAGACACGAAATTCTGCACGCAAGCGAAAATGGCTTGTGTCAGATGCAAAAACGTCAAGTTCAGGTGCATTAAAAGGTGCAAGTAAAGCGGTGAGATTCTCTGCTTTTTTTGCAAGTAGCTCTGGATATTGATGAATTGGTAAGGTCATTTGAATTTATTAAGAAAGAAAAAGAAAAGGCTTTTTCAAGCCTTCCCACACATATTATTCTGCTGAATCGTCGCCGCCAAGATCGCCACTTACATCGCCGGAAAGAGTGTAAATACGTTTGGTTTTGCTGGTTAAATCACGGTATTTAAGCCACGTTTTTTCTAAGAAAGTTTCTGCAGCTTTTTCACCTTTAACAACAGCTACAAACTGTTTTTCTTCTGCAGTAGCAGGTTTACGTTCACCGTTTTCTAATGCTAAGCAGGCTTGACCAAATTGCTCTAAGGTTTGTGATTCACGAATGGTGTAATCACCGTGACGAGAGAAACCACGTGGATAATTTTTATCGTCAAAGAAACGACGTGTTACGCTAAAACTTTCTGCCATAATTGCCTCTATCTATACTTAATTTAGGAAAATCAAAATCGGGCAAGCATTAAAGCCAAAACTCGAGAAAAGATCAATGTTTTAATGCAAAAAGCGGTCAGATTTGCAAAATTTTTTACGAATCTTACCGCTTGTATCCCTAAATATCGTGAAAACGATTATTTACCATAATAGGCTTTGGTCATAATTTCTTCCATATCTGCCACCATCGCTAAACGTGGATTAGCTGGAGTGCATTGGTCTTCAAAGGCATTGAAGGCTAATTCACGACGAGCATCAAGGAAGGCTTTTTCATCAACCCCTTGATCTTTCAACGACATTTTCACCCCACAACGTACGGCTAAATCATGTACCGCTTTGGCATAAGATTCAACGCCTTCTGCTGGAGTAGCGGCTGGTAAGCCTAGCATTTTCGCAATATCTTGATAACGCACATCAGCAACATAATCCGTATATTTCGGCCAAGTTGCCACTTTTGTTGGGCGAGTGCCGTTATAGCGAATCACGTGCGGAAGCAAGATTGCATTAGTACGTCCGTGAACGGTATGGAATTTACCGCCGATTTTGTGTGCCATTGAGTGACAAATACCTAAGAAAGCGTTCGCAAATGCCATACCAGCCATTGTTGATGCATTGTGCATTTTTTCACGAGCGACTTCATCGAAGGCTTTTACCGATTTTTCTAAGTTTTCAAAAACGAGTTTAATCGCTTGTAAGGCTAAACCGTCGGTATAGTCATTAGCAAGAATCGACACATAGGCTTCGGTCGCATGGGTTAATACGTCTAAGCCGGTATCTGCGGCAACGTGAGATGGAACAGACATCACTAATGCAGGATCGACAATCGCGACTGTTGGTGTTAGCGAGTAGTCTGCTAACGGATATTTAATGTCACCATCGGTAATTACTGCAAATGGTGTGACTTCAGACCCTGTTCCTGATGTGGTTGGAATACCGACAAACTTCGCTTTACGTCCTAATTGTGGGAACTTAAAGGCACGTTTGCGAATATCCATAAATTTTTGAACAAGGTCACGGAAATCCACTTCTGGTTGTTCATAGAATAACCACATGATTTTCGCTGCATCCATTGGTGAACCACCACCTAGAGCAATGATCGTATCTGGTTGGAAACTACGCATTAATTCTGTCCCACGTTTAACGGTATCTAAACTTGGGTTTGGTTCAACATCTGCAAAGAGTTGATAGGTGACTTTATTACGACGTTGGCGAAGTTGCTCAGTGATACGATCGACAAAGCCAAGATCAACCATCGATCTGTCGGTTACGATCATCACTTTTTCTGCACCTACCATTGATTTGAGATATTGAATTGAATCACGCTCAAAGTAGATTTTTGATGGTACTTTAAACCACTGCATATTATTTCTCCGTCTGCCCACACGTTTGATATTTAATAGATTGAATGCACTTACGTTATTACTTACCGAGTTTTTACCGTAAGAGCCACAACCTAAGGTGAGAGATGGTAAGAAAGAGTTATACACATCACCGATGCCACCAAAGGTAGATGGCGAGTTCCAAATCACGCGAATGGCTTTCACTCGTTCGCCAAAGCTTTTCGCTAATGCTTTATCCTGTGTGTGAATGGCTGCTGAGTGTCCTAAACCGTGGAAATTAACCATCGCTTCAGATAAGGCTAAACCGTGTTCTGTGGAGTCTGATTTTAATAGAGCAAGGACTGGTGATAATTTTTCACGGGTTAGTGGTTCGACTTCACCGACTTCTTTACATTCTGCAAGCAGGATGTTGGTTTTTTCTGGTACAGAAAAGCCCGCTTGTTCCGCAATCCAAGCTGCTGGTTTACCCACTACCGCAGAGTTTAATTTAGCACCCGAACAACTTGTTTTATCCGCTTTATCTACACCAAAGATATATTTTTCGAGTAACGCTTTCTCTTTTTTATTCACGAGATAAACGCCGTAAGATTGCATCTCTTTGATGAAATCATCGTAGATCTCTTTATCCACAATGGCTGCTTGTTCTGATGCACAGATCATTCCATTATCAAAGGATTTCGACATCACAATGTCATATACCGCTTGTTTAAGTTTAGCGGTTTTTTCTACATAGGCAGGAACATTACCAGCACCGACCCCCAACGCAGGTTTACCGCAAGAATAGGCGGCTTCCACCATCGCATTACCACCCGTTGCAAGGATGGTTGCGATGCCTTTATGCTTCATAAGGAGTGAAGTTCCGTCCATAGACGGAGTTTTGATCCACTGAATACAGTTTTGAGGTGCACCAGCAGCAACCGCAGCATCATAGACGATTTGAGCAGCGTGAGCAGAACATTGTTGAGCAGATGGGTGGAAGGCAAAAACGATTGGATTACGAGTTTTAAGGGCGATGAGTGCTTTGAAAATGGTGGTAGATGTAGGGTTAGTAGTTGGAGTAATTCCGCAAACAACACCGACAGGATCAGCAATCTCCGTAATACCTGTTACATCATCTTCACTGATAACCCCGGCAGTTTTGAGATGTCGCATATTATTGACGACATATTCACAGGCAAACAGGTTTTTTGTCGCTTTATCTTCAAACACCCCGCGTCCCGTTTCTTCTACGGCGTGAAGCGCTAGTACACCGTGTTTATCTAGGGCTGCAACAGATGCTTTTGCCACAATATAATCCACTTGTTCTTGGTTTAATAAGCGAAATTCATCTAACGCTTTTAAACCTTTTTCTACAAGTTCATTCACTTCTGTTTGAGCATCGTAGACAGATGCAGTTTGGTTGTTTTGAGCCATAGTAGCTTCCTCTAAAGATTAATATTTTAACTGAGGAAATTATTGCTCATTTGGAGTGAAAATGCTTGTAGTTCTTTGATGACTTTGAGATAGATCTGACTTAGATCAAAAAGGGAATTTTTGCTTTCAAAAATATTATTTTTTAGTGATTTTTTGATTACTTTTTAGTAACAAATAGGAAACTTTTTTGCTGAAAATACAAGCGGTAGGATATTCTATGTTTTTTTACATCATTAATTATTATCAAGAGAAAAAAACCCAGCTTTCGCTGGGTTTTTAAGATGAACAAGCAAATTATTTGATTTTTGCTTCTTTATAAACAACGTGTTTACGCACAACTGGATCAAATTTTTTGATTTCCATTTTTTCTGGCATGTTACGTTTGTTTTTTGTGGTTGTGTAGAAGTGACCAGTTTCAGCAGTAGAAACTAATTTGATCTTCTCGCGATTACCTTTAGCTGCCATTTGTTAGCTCCTTAGATTTTTTCGCCACGAGCACGGATTTCAGCTAATACTGCATCGATGCCTTTTTTATCAATAATACGCATACCTTTCGCTGTTAAGCGTAAAGTTACGAAACGGTTTTCGCTCTCAACCCAGAAACGGTGAGTGTGAAGGTTTGGAAGAAAACGACGTTTAGTCGCATTCATTGCGTGTGAGCGGTTGTTACCAACAGCTGGACGCTTGCCTGTTACTTGACAGACTCTAGACATTTTTAATTCTCCGATATTACTTAAGCTTAAGCTAAATGGTTCGGGCGATCAGATGGGCTCAACACCGTCTGACGACCTCGTCAGGTACATGCACCCGACCCACAGACTATTTTAAAGACTGCGGATTATACTTGCTTTAGTTCATCTAAACAAGGGGAAAATTCACAATTTTCCTGTTCAAACTTCTCTTCTTCGAATGAAAAGTAATCACCTTTGCCGACAATAATGTGATCGACAAAGCGAAGATCGATCAGATCGCACGCCATTTCGATCTTTCTCGTTAAGTAGCGATCCGCTTCACTGGGTTTGCAGTTCCCTGAAGGGTGGTTATGGGCAACTAGTATGGCTGCAGCATTGCACTTCAAGGCTTCTTTGATAATTTCACGTGGGTGAACAGACGCTTGGTTGATCGTGCCATAGAACATTTTTTCTGTTTTAATCAACCTATTTTGGTTATCTAAAAAGATCACCATAAACACTTCTCGCTCCCACGATTCTAATTCAGATTGAAAATACATCACAGCAAGGTAAGGGCTATCAATCATTTCGTTCACTTTCATTTGTTGTGATAAATAGCGTTTGGTCATCTCTTTTGTTGCCTGAAGTTGAATATACTGAATTTGTCCTAACCCTTTGATTTTACAGAAATCTTCTAATGTCGCTGACAGCAATCCCCGTAATGAACCAAAGGCAGTGAGTACGCTTTCTGATAGATCCATTACGGGTATCCCTTTAATTCCTGTACGTAAAAAGATAGCCAATAGTTCAGCATCACTTAATGTTTCTACGCCAAATTTGAGTAGTTTTTCTCTTGGCATTAACTCAGGAGAGGTTAGGTTCATATTTTTTGTTCAATTAGTTAAAAAGTATCAAAAGCATAAAAATCTTCCCTCATTGATTCAAAAGGCTTTTTCTCATTTTTCGACGAAGATCGCAAAAATAGGGCGTTGTGAGTGAGCACCTATTTGCGTAAAATGGTAAGAAAGATATCTCTCATAAAGATGATTCATTATGTTAAAAGATAAAAAAATCCTTATCGGCATTACTGGTGGCATTGCGGCATATAAAACCATTGAGCTAATCCGTTTATTAAAAACGGCAGGAGCAGAAGTGCGAGTGGCAATGACCCCTGCGGCAGAAGCTTTTGTCACACCGCTGACGTTACAAGCTATTTCAGGTAATGCAGTTTCAACCTCTTTACTCGATCCCCAAGCAGAATTAGCGATGGGGCATATTGAACTGGCGAAATGGGCTGATTTAGTGGTGATCGCCCCTACGACAGCAGATTTTATTGCTCGGTTGCGTATTGGAATGGGAAATGATCTGCTTTCGACCATTTGCCTTGCGACCGCTTCGCCAATTTTGCTTGCACCTGCAATGAACCAGCAGATGTACAAGCGGTCGATTGTGCAGGAAAATTTGCAAAGTTTGACTGAGCAAGGTGTTTCGATCATTGGGCCTAACGCTGGCTTCCAAGCCTGTGGCGATATAGGTAAAGGCAGAATGTCTGAGCCGAGTGAGATTTTCCAAGTGATTGAAGATCATTTTTCGCAATTGCAAGATCTTGCTGGTTTAAGTGTGGTAATTACCGCAGGCCCAACGCGTGAAGCGATCGATCCTGTGCGTTATATCAGCAATCACAGCTCAGGTAAAATGGGCTTTGCGATAGCAGAAGCCTTTGCTAAACGTGGGGCAAAAGTTACCTTGATTGCTGGCCCTGTTAATTTAGCTACACCGAAAAATGTTAGCCGTATTGATGTGATTTCTGCACAACAAATGGCGGAACAAGCGGTCAGTTTAGCTCAAAAAAATGCAATTTTTATCGGCTGTGCTGCGGTGGCAGATTATCGAGTAGAGCAGGTAGCAGAACAGAAAATCAAGAAAACAGGCGATAATGATGAACTCACTTTAAAGCTCGTCAAAAATCCCGATATTATTGCAACAGTAGCCCATCTTACTCAAAATCGCCCTTTCGTTGTTGGGTTTGCTGCTGAAACGCAAAATGTAGCAGATTATGCGAAAGATAAGTTACAACGTAAAAATTTGGATTTAATCTGTGCCAATGATGTGTCTGGCGGACAGGTGTTCGGGCAAGATCAAAATACACTCCATCTCTTTTGGCAAAATGGTGAAAAGATCTTACCGCTTGCAGAGAAAGGGAAATTGGCGGAAAAGCTGGTGGATGAGATTGTAGAACATTACCGCCATCTCTAAGGAACGAATATGAAACTACAGGTCACTACATCTTATACCATTGAAGAAGGTATTTTTCCTACTTTTGTGAAAGGCACTGAAATCAAAGCGCTTACACCTTGTCGGAAATATCCGAATTGGTATGCTTGTGAAATTGAGGGCTATCACACTTATGTGCCTGAACATTTTGTCCGAGCGAATCATTTAGTGACCGATTACAACCCAACGGAATTGGCGGTAGTGAAAGGAGATATTGTTGAATCACTGGAGCTTCATTATCAATGGGCATTAGTGAGTAAAGGCAAAGAAATCGGTTGGTTGCCTTGTGAAATCTTGGTAACAAGCGGTCAGATTTAATAAAAATTTTACAGGTATATGAAAAAATACTTCCTACTCTATTTATTTTTCAGTCCTACACTTTTAGCTTTAGATATAGCAGAGCCTCAAAGTACTTGTAAAAAATGTTCGACGGAGCTTCTTGCGAAAACCAATCTTGCTGAAATACCGTTGGTTAAGTTGCTACGAATGAAAAATGATCTGTATGCAACCAAAGGATACCGTTTTCAAAAACAAGAATTGCAAGCGTATTATGAGCAACAGCATTGGTATAAGCCTACAAAGGATAATAGCAGTGTTACATTGACGGTAATAGAGCAAAAAAATGTTGACCTCTTACAAAAACAGATTTTAATTTTAGAAAAAACACACACAGAGATAATAGCCCAGCTAGAACATTTAACACAGTTAGCTCAAGATAAGGTATTACTTGAGAAAACGATGAAGATGACCATAGATAAAGAACATTGGCCTATTTTCCAAAAATTACTAAACACCATAGATAATGAGGCACTAAAACAGTCTGGTTTTTATAGTGTGAATATAGATAATGGGCTGTCTTGGCAAGGTTATCAAGCTTATATTCATCATAATCAGCTTGTCCTTTCTTTTAATGAAAGCGGGGATTTTGATGATGAATGGGCAATTTATTGGGTGTTTGAACTTGAACACCAATCTTTGAAATACATCCGTACCGATATTGCGGGTTAAATGAATTTGAGTGAAAGCAAAATGAATAAATCTTCTGACAAAAATACTAAAACACTCACGATCGTGAGTGTAACTGGCCATCAAGATTATGCACAGGGCTCAGCTTATGCAATTGAGCGTAGCTACGAGGAACTGCAGAAAAAGCTTCCTGTTGAAAATTTGAAATGTGTATTAATTTCACCAGAACGTCCTGAACATCTTGAAGATTATGTACAACATATTCGTTGTAAGCCTTTCAATTATTTAGAATACAATCTTTTTATCGTATATGCTCTAGGCGATCTTATTGAGACTGATTTTGCACTTGTTGTACAAAATGACGGCTTTGTCGTTAATGGCGATAATTGGAAAGATGAATTTTTTAATTATGATTTTATTGGAGCTCCGCTCTACTGTATGTATGAATACTTAGAGGATGGGAGTTTAAAACAATATAACAATGAACAGTGTGATCCTTTCTATGAAAATATGCCAGAACATATTTTTGAAGGGCAGAATGGTGGTTTTTCATTAAGAAGTAAAAGAATCTTAAAACTTCCTAGAGAACTCAAAATTAAATTTTCATTTCCTATACCAGAGCCCTTATCTATGGGAGAGAAAATCAGTCTAGACTATACTACATCAAAAAGTCATTATGAAGATATTGTTTTAACTGTACTCACTAGAAAACAACTGATTTCACATAATATTAAGTTTGCACCGCCTGAAATTTCAACCTATTTCGCTTGTGAATCTACGGTTATTCAGCATAAGCGTAATGTATTACTTTGTAATGTTTTTGGTTGTCATACTTTTGGGTATTTAGTGTTAACAGCCAAAAACAAAGTCTTTATGCAGAAAAAAGTCAAATTTTCTCAAGGTAATGTGGCAACAAATGCATTGTGTAGGTGGTTACTATCATCGGGTTTTAGCATTGATGTGCCAAGGCAATTTTTAGAATCTAATCAGAGTGAGGATTCATAAATTTAGTATATAAATAGGAAAAATAATGAAACAAATCGACTTAAAAATTTTAGATAAACGTATCGGTACAGAATTCCCTCTGCCAACCTATGCAACAACAGGCTCAGCAGGGTTAGATTTACGTGCATTGATTGAGCAACCTTTAACCGTGGAAGCAGGGCAGACAGTGTTAATTCCAACAGGGATTTCGGTTTATATCGCCGATCCAAGCTTAGCTGCGGTGATTTTGCCTCGTTCAGGGCTTGGACATAAAAACGGGATCGTATTGGGTAACTTGGTTGGCTTAATAGACAGCGATTATCAAGGTCCGCTAATGGTTTCCCTATGGAACCGTAGCGATAAGCCGTTTACTGTTGAAGTAGGTGATCGTATCGCCCAGCTCGTTTTTGTCCCTGTGGTACAAGCGCAATTTAATATCGTAGAAGAATTTACCGCAACCGATCGTGGCGAAGGTGGCTTTGGGCATTCAGGTAAACAATAGGATTAAAAATGACAGAACCTGTTATTAAAATGCCGAAAAAATCGGTAAAAGAACGCCAACAGCAAGTGTTAGAAGTCTTAATCGGACTACTTAACTCGGAAGAAGGTATGCAACGTGTTACGACCGAAAGATTATCAAAAGCGGTCGGCGTGTCCGAGGGGGCGTTATATCGTTATTTCCCAAGTAAAACAAAGATGTTTGAGGCTTTGATTGAACGGATTGAAATGACATTAACGAGCTATATCAATGCAAGTAAACGCCAAGAAAGTACGGAACTTGCGGTTAAAGCAATTTTACAAACCATCTTAGAATTTGCGCAAAAGAACCCGGGGGTGACACGCATTCTGACTGGGCATGCATTAATGTTTGAAGATGAGCTACTCAAAGCACGTGTCGCAAAATTCTTTGAAGGGTTAGAGCTACAATTTATGAATTTATTGCAGATGCGTAAATTGCGGGAAGGCAGAGCTTTTGCCGATGAACGAGCATTAGCGGGTTACTTGGTGAATTTCTGTGAAGGGCAATTTTTGCGCCTTGTTCGCTCTAATTTTAGCTTCAACCAACATCAACATTTTGAAAAACAGTGGCAACTAATTAAGCCATTATTCTACTAGGAAAAAAATGATTATCCCTTGGCAAGAACTTGAAGAAAGTACCTTATATAACGTTTTAGATTCTTTTATTTTAAGAGAGGGGACCGATTACGGCACTCGTGAATATACTTTGGAAGAAAAACGGGAACATCTTTTGGCACAACTTAAAGCAGATAAAATCGTCATTGTATGGTCTGAATTGCATGAGAGCATTGATATCAAGGACAAAAAATCTTTCTTAGGGAATTTGTAAATTTGTGCTACACTTCTTTACGTAGTATTAAGCTATATCAACTATAAATGATTTATAGAGGTTTTTATGCAAGATGTTTCAATCTCAACAGCACAACTAGAAGGCGTTAGCCCACCACCGTCTATTCATGATCCCGCTGTTGAATGGTTTCTCACGCACTGTCATATTCATCGTTATCCTGCAAAATATACCCTGATTCATGCAGGCGAAGATGCAGAATCATTATTCTATATTGTCAGTGGATCTGTTTCTGTCTTCATTAAGGATGATGAAGGCAAAGAAATGCTATTAACAAACTTAGGTCAAGGCGAATTCGTCGGTGAAATAAGTCTTTTTGAAGAAAAAACACAGCCTAGAACGGCTTGGGTGAGAACAAAAGGTAACTGTGAAATTGCGGAAATTTCTTATAAGAAATTTAAACAGTTAGTCCATCTTAATCCTGATATTTTGATGTATTTATCTGCGCAAATGGCTCGCCGTTTACGTATGACATCAAGACAAGTCAGCAACCTTGCTTTCCTTGATGTGACAGGGCGTATTGCTCAAACATTGATGAACCTTGCGAAAATGCCCGATGCGATGACACACCCTCAAGGTATGCAAATTAAGATTACCCGCCAAGAAATTGGGCAGATGGTGGGATGCTCCCGTGAAACTGTAGGGCGTATCTTAAAAATGCTAGAGGACGAAGGTTTAATTTCTGCGCATGGGAAAACTATCGTGGTATTTGGTACGCGTTAAACATATCGTTATTATTGATTATCAAGGCAGAAGTGAATTCTGCCTTTTTTATTTGTTCCAATTTGCAAAACTTTTCATAAATCTAACCGCTTGTTATGGCATTTTGCCTGTTTCTTCACTTTTCTATGGTATAATTCGCGCCTTTTAAAATAAGTAGAATAAAGATGGTCATGAATTTAGTTCAATTTTTAACAGAGACATTAGAAGGGCTCAAAGCTCAAGATATTCAAGCGATAGATGTGCGTGGAAAATCCAGTATTACCGATACTATGATTGTATGTACGGGGACATCGAGTCGCCATGTGGCATCAACGGCGGATAATTTAATTGAAGAAAGTAAAAAAGCGGGTGTTGAAGTTTTTGCTCACGAAGGTAAGTCTGTCGCAGATTGGATCGTTGTCGACTTCGGTCAAGCGATTGTGCACATCCTACAACAAGATAGTCGTGAAATGTATCAATTAGAGAAACTTTGGGTATAGATGAAAATTCAATTAGTGGCAGTGGGAACTAAAATGCCTGATTGGGTTACCAAAGGTTTTGAAGAGTATCAACGTCGTTTCCCAAAAGATATGCCTTTTGAGCTTATTGAAATTCCAGCTGGAAAGCGTGGCAAAAATGCGGATATTAAGCGTATTTTAGAGCAGGAAGGTAAGGCAATGTTGGCTGCTTGCGGGCGTGGAAAAATCGTTACGTTAGATATTCCAGGTAAACCATGGACAACGGAACAGCTTGCCCAGCAATTAGAAAGTTGGAAAAACGACGGGCGAGATGTGTGCCTATTAATTGGAGGACCTGAAGGTTTATCACCAGAATGTAAAGCAGCTGCAGAACAGAGCTGGTCTCTTTCACCGCTCACTTTACCGCACCCCCTTGTGCGAATAGTGGTGGCAGAGAGCATGTACCGAGCTTGGTCTTTAACCACAAATCACCCTTATCATCGAGAATAATGACGCATGATTGGTAAATTAGGCAAACTCACGAAATCAAAACGTTACGAAAAAGTGCGTAATGGACAAGCAGAGTTAAATTTGTTTGTGCGTCGTGCTTTAGTGGCTTTTATTGGTGTTCTTGTCCTTACAGGTGTATTACTGACTAATCTTTATCATTTACAAATCGTCGAATATGATTCTTATCAAACTCGTTCAAATGGCAATCGTATTAAATTATTACCTGTACCGCCTACACGTGGATTAATTTACGATCGTAATGGTAAAGTCTTAGCTGAAAATTTAACTTACTTTGGCTTATACATTGTGCCAGAGAAGGTAGATAATTTAGAACAAACATTAGAAGAGCTTAAGCAACTCGTTGGCTTGAGTGATGAAGATATTGAGAATTTCCGTAAAGAAAAAAAACGAGCCTCACGTTATACCCCAATTTTATTAAAGCCCGATTTAACAGAAGAGCAAATTGCACGTTTTGCTGTGAATCAACACCGTTTCCCAAGTATGGATGTTCACGCATATTTCAAACGTAATTATCCTTATGGTGATGTATTGACCCATATTTTAGGCTATGTTGCGAAAATTAACGATAAAGATAAAAAGCGTTTAGAAGATGAAGGAAAATATGGAAATTACGCGGGAACATCTGATATTGGTAAATTAGGGATTGAAAAATTTTATGAAGAACAACTTCATGGCATAACCGGTTTTGAAGAAGTTGAAATCAACAACCGTGGTAAAGTCATCCGTAAATTGCGTGATCAGCCTGCTGTTGCTGGCGGAAGTATTCGATTAACCATTGATATTGAATTACAGCGCTTTGTGGCAAATTTATTGGGTAATCAGAAAGGTGCGGTAGTTGTCATGGATCCGAAAGATAGCAGTATTTTAGCTATGGTGACGAACCCGAGTTATGATAATAATTTATTTGTCGATGGAATTTCAGGAAAGGATTATAAGCAACTTTTAGAAGATCCTGATCGTCCGTTATATAGCCGTGCAACTCAAGGAACTTATCCACCTGCATCAACCATTAAGCCTTTTATGGCTGTCGCAGGGCTAAGTGAAGGTAAAATCACTCCAAGTACGACTATTTTTGACCCGGGATTCTGGATTTTACCTGGCTCAACACAACGTTTCCGAGACTGGAAAAAGAGTGGCCATGGCAGAACAGATGTGCATAAAGCGATTGTAGAATCTTCAGATACATTCTTTTATCAACTCGCCTACGATATGGGGATTGATAAAATGTCTGACTGGATGAAAAAATTTGGTTTTGGTGTTAAAACGGGGATTGATTTAGCGGAAGAATCTGTCGGCATTATGCCAAGTCGAGAGTGGAAACAAAAACGTTATAAAAAACCTTGGTTACAAGGCGATACAATTTCCGTTGGCATTGGACAAGGTTATTGGATTTCTACGCCATTACAATTAGCTAAAGCGACAGCCGTCTTAATCAATGATGGAAAAGTGAACACCCCTCACTTAATGAAAGAAGTGATGTCCACCAAAGTGACACCATATAAAGATCCGCTGTTGTATGAAGATATTACTGGTGTTTCTAGTCGATATTGGCAACTGGCTAAGTTAGGTATGTATAACGTTATTAATGCAAGCAACGGAACAGGTAAAAAAGCCTTTGCAGGAACGGCATATCGTGCAGCTGGAAAAACGGGTACAGCACAAGTCTTCAGTTTAAATGGGCAAAACTATAATGCGAAAGGATTGAAAAAAGATCTTCATGACCATGGTTGGTTTATTGGTTATGCACCTTATGAAAATCCAAAAGTGATTATTTCAATTATTTTAGAGAATGCGGGCGGCGGCGGTAGTACTGCAGCGCCTGTTGCACGTAAGATCATGGATTATGCATTGTTGCATTTGTCGAAATCTACAGATTCGCAAAATGTGGAAACAAAGTCACCGCTTGTTACTGAAGCTACAGAGGGATTAAGTGAATAAATCATCATTTTTAAGCCGTTTTTGGAAAATTTTTGCCTTAGATATATGGCTCCTAATTGGTCTGTTTGCTATTACAGGTTACGGTTTACTGGTTCTTTATAGTGCTAGTGGTGGCAGTGAGCGAATGTTTACCAATAGGGTTGTCCAGGTCTGTTTAGGACTTGGTGTTATGTTTGTGATGGCAATGTTTCCACCAAGGTTTTATGAAAAAGTTTCTCCATACCTCTACGTGGTTTGCATTATTTTATTGGTTCTCGTGGATTTAGTTGGTGAAACGAGTAAAGGTGCTCAACGTTGGTTGAACTTAGGCTTCATTCGTTTTCAACCGTCGGAAATTGCAAAATTATCCGTACCATTAATGGTTGCAACCTATTTAGGTAAACGCTCACTTCCACCAGATTTCAGAGATACCGCTATTGCACTTGCGATGATTATTGTTCCAACCTTATTGGTTGCCGCACAGCCAGATTTAGGAACCTCTATCTTAGTCTGTGCAGCAGGGTTGTTTGTACTTTTCTTAGCGGGATTAAGTTGGAAACTTATTGGTGCTGGTGTGGTCTTTTTAGCAGGGTTTATTCCAATCATGTGGTTTTACTTAATGCATGACTATCAGAAAACTCGAGTGATGACATTAATTGACCCAGAGAAAGATCCGTTAGGAGCTGGTTATCATATTATTCAGTCTAAGATTGCGATCGGCTCAGGTGGCATTGAAGGAAAAGGCTGGATGGAAGGTACTCAATCACAATTAGAGTTTTTGCCTGAACCGCATACCGATTTTATTTTTGCGGTATTAAGTGAAGAACACGGTATGATTGGGGTATTAATTTTATTGGTGATTTATCTTTTTATTATTGCTCGAGGCTTAATGATTGGAGCAAAGTCGGGTACTGCATTTGGACGAATTTTATCTGGCGGAACATCGCTACTTTTTTTCGTTTATGTTTTTGTGAACATTGGTATGGTGAGCGGTATTTTACCTGTCGTAGGTGTACCATTACCCCTTTTTAGCTACGGTGGAACATCTTATGTAACGCTTATGGCTGCTTTTGGATTAATGATGTCGAGTTATGTTCATCGTGAACGTCGAGACAAAAATAATCCTTATACTAAATTATAGTGTGGATTTAGTTGATAAATTTACATTGTATTATTAAGAGGAACTTCTATGAAACTAACCAAAATTGCAACAATATTATTGGCTAGTCTAGTGGCATTTAGCCCGTTACATTCTATTGCAGCACCGCAAAAGGCGAAAAGTGCTACGATTTCAAAAACAGCTAAGAAAGTAACAAAAGTTGTTAAAAAGTCAGTAAAAACAACAAATAAAACACATCAGCTTTATGGTGTAAAAGGGGCAGAATTAAAACCAGTCAAGGTTTCAACAAGCCAGCGATCCTACCAAGAGAAGGGGAAAACCCATAAGATTATTGGAAAGGAAGCTTCAAAACAGTACAGCCAAACAGGAATAGCGAGCTATTATGGCGGTGATTTCCATGGGCGTAAAACCGCAAATGGTGAAATTTTTAATAAACATGCTTATACCGCAGCACATAAAACATTGGCATTGGGTTCTTATGCTTTAGTAACTAACTTGCGTAATGGTCGAAAAGTGATCGTAAGAATTAATGACCGAGGGCCTTTTAGCAAAAATCGTATCATTGATGTATCGAAAGGTGCTGCAAAAGAATTAGGAATGATTCAATCAGGCACAGCCCGAGTTAAAGTGGAGGCGATGCAAGTCGATAGCCAAGGTTATATTATCGGCAAAGGTGCAGAGTCGCTTTATCATTTAGCCAAAAGAGAAGGACTGAATTTAAAAGTCAAAAAATCTGGGGATTCTTTAGCGATTAAAGCTGTTCCCGCAACTTCAGTACAACAAGCATCTACAACGCAAGCGGTTATTTCTGACCCTAAATTTGCAGTCAAAGTGTTGCAATTAAAAAATGAAAAGGAAGCCCAAAAGGTGGCAAGCTCAGTTAAAGCAACGAGCCATATCATAGAAAAAGGCAGTCGCTTTGATGTTGTGATTGATGTTGCATCGGCAAACGAATCAATGAAGGTAAAACAACAGCTCAACCGTTTGGGTTATCGTGTGATAAGTTATTCAGAAAAATAGATAGGATTTTATATGTTAAAAAGTAAATTACTCAAAACAGCTAGCTTGTGTGCACTTGCTTTTTCTAGTGTGAATTTTGCTTATGCAGAGGATATCGATTTTGGTATTGCGGCTCCACAGGTCAATGCGCAAACCTTTATTTTAATGGATTATAATTCAGGTGCAGTATTAGCAAGCTTAAATCCAGATCAGCGTCAATATCCAGCAAGCTTAACCAAAATGATGACCAGCTATGTTGTTGGTATGGCACTGAAAGAAGGAAAAATTAAAAATAATGACATGGTGACTGTCACAGAAAGTTCTTGGGGGCAAAAATTCCCAGGATCTTCAAAAATGTTTCTTAACCTAAATCAGCAAGTTTCTATTGATGACTTAAATCGAGGGATTATTGTTGTCTCAGGTAATGATGCATCCGTTGCAGTTGCAGAGCATATTTCTGGCTCTCAGCAAGCATTTATCGATAGCATGAACAAATATGTCCAGCAGTTTGGCCTGAAAAACACTCATTTCGCGACTGTTCATGGTTTAGATCATCCGGAGCAATATTCTTCTGCCCGTGATATGGCAATAATTGGTGCACATTTAATCCGTGATTTACCTGAAGAATATAAAATTTATGCTGAGAAAGATTTCACCTTCAATAAAATTAAGCAACCTAACCGTAATGGCTTATTATGGGATAAATCCATCAATGTAGATGGGATGAAAACAGGTCATACTGATAAGGCTGGCTATAATTTAGTTGCATCCGCTTACAATACCAATACACGTCTTATTTCAGTTGTGATGGGTGTGCCAACCATGAAAGGCCGTGAGGTGGAAAGTAAGAAACTTTTACAATGGGGTTTTGCCAACTTTGAAACCGTTAAACCACTTTCAGCGGGGCAGAATGTATTAGAGCAAAGTGTTTATTATGGTGATGTGGGTAAAATTCAGCTAGGTACATTAAATGATAGCTATATCACTGTGCCAAAAGGAAAAGCTGCAGAGTTAAAAGCCCGTTATACTTTAGATAAAACTAATTTAGAAGCGCCATTAGCTAAAGGTCAAATTGTAGGGAAAGTGATTTATCAACTAAATGATAAAGATATTGCTTCTATTGATCTGCAAGTCATGCAAGATGTTGAAGAAGCTGGAATTTTTGGCAAAGCGTGGGATTGGATAGTCTTAACAGTAAAAGGTTTATTCAACTAATCGCCCCTTGTAATTTAGGTAATACACCCCATTTTATGAGACATCTTACAAGCGGTGGGATTTAGCAAAAAATTTGCAAGATCGCACCGCTATCATATTCATCAGGATACAAAAATGACAGAAACAAAAAACGTGAATTTATCAGATATTCCACAACAAAAACTCAAAGACTTACTTGAATTTCCTTGTTCATTCACTTTTAAAGTGGTGGGTGCGGCTCGTGAAGGCTTAATTGATGATGTAGTTAGCGAAGTGCAAAAAGTGGTTAAAGGCGACTATAATCCTTCTCTTAAAGAGAGTGGAAAAGGGACTTATCATTCGGTATCGATCACTCTCCAAGTAGAAAATATCGAACAAGTTGAAACACTCTATACCGACTTAGCCAAAATTGAAGGCGTGAGAATGGTGCTGTAACCCATGCCCCAACTTATCATTCGCCAACTTGGTGTACAAGATTACCAAGAAATTTGGCACAAAATGCAGGACTTTACCGATAAGCGTGATGAACAGACCGCCGATGAAATTTGGCTGGTTCAGCACCCGTCGGTGTTTACTCAAGGTTCAGCAGGGAAACCTGAGCATTTGCTCAATCCGACAAATATTCCTGTCGTGCAATCGGATCGTGGCGGGCAGATTACCTATCACGGTCTAGGACAGCAAATTATGTATGTGCTGATCGACATCAAACGCCACAAAGCAAAAGGTAACGATTTGAGCGTGCGAGATTTGGTGACGGCATTGGAACAATGTGTGGTGAAAACCCTTGCAGATTATGGGATTGATGCCTATCCAAAACCGGATGCTCCTGGGGTGTATGTGGACGGTAAGAAAATCTGTTCCCTTGGTTTACGCATTCGCAAAGGCTGTTCGTTTCACGGGCTGGCATTGAATATCCAGATGGATTTAACACCGTTTCGCAACATCAATCCTTGTGGCTATGCTGGGTTGGAAATGTGTCAATTAGCTGATTTTGTCGCTGAAGCTGATTGCGACAAGGTTTCGCCTAAATTGGTCGATTACTTTACCCAAATTCTCGGCTATAATAAGCAACAAATTATTAACAAATAGGACAATTATCGAATGGGTACACCTTTTAAAATGGAACGTGGCGTGAAATATCGTGATGCCGCTAAAACGTCCATTATTCCCGTTAAAAATATCGATCCCAACCAAGAATTACTGAAAAAACCTGAGTGGATGAAGATTAAACTGCCAGCCAACTCAGCGAAAATTGAAAGTATCAAAAACGGTATGCGTCGCCACGGGTTACACTCTGTGTGCGAAGAAGCCTCTTGCCCAAACTTACACGAATGTTTCAATCACGGCACGGCAACCTTTATGATTATGGGGGCAATTTGTACTCGTCGCTGCCCATTCTGCGATGTGGCTCACGGCAAGCCGTTACCTTTAGATAAAGATGAGCCGAAAAAACTGGCGGAAACCATTCAGGATATGAAGCTCAAATATGTGGTGATTACGTCCGTAGATCGTGATGATTTGCCTGATCGTGGTGCAGGGCATTTTGCGGAATGTGTGAAAGAAATCCGTGCGTTAAACCCTGGGATTAAAATTGAGATTTTAGTGCCGGATTTCCGTGGTCGCATTGAACAAGCGATTGAAATTTTAAAAGAAAATCCGCCAGATGTGTTTAACCATAACCTTGAGAACGTACCACGCCTGTATAAAGAAATTCGCCCAGGTGCGGATTATGAATGGTCGCTCAAACTGCTCAAAGAATTTAAAGCGGTTTTCCCAGATATTCCAACTAAATCAGGCATTATGGTCGGTTTAGGGGAAACCAACGAAGAGATTTTACAGGTGATGCAAGACTTGCGTGATCACGGGGTCACAATGCTGACATTAGGGCAGTATTTACAACCAAGTCGCCACCATTTACCTGTGGCACGTTATGTTCACCCAACGGAATTTGATATGTTCCGTGAAAAAGCCAACGAAATGGGCTTTGAACACGCCGCCTGTGGACCTTTCGTCCGCTCTTCCTACCACGCAGATTTACAAGCGAAAGGTGAGTTGGTGAAATAAACAAAAAAACCGTTGGTTAAACTTATGTGGTTAACCAACGGTTTAGATATTTATATTCTATAGGATTATTTTTTCACTAAGAATAAAATCGCATCAATATAACGCTGAACAAACTCATTGGTTGAACCTGAATCAGAGAAACCTTCTGGGTTTAGCTGATACTGTTCATTCACAAAAAATGCAGGCACGCCACGCACTTTAAATTCTTCAGCAGCTTGAGTTTGTTTGGTTACTAAACCATTCACCGCAAAGCTATTAATGCCACTGTCAAATTGTTCTGCGGTAATGCCATTGGCTAAGAAAATCGCACGAATGTCGCCCATCGATTTAATCGCATCTTTTTGTGCTGCTTCAAATAATGGGGTTTTCACCTTATCTTCCGCGCCTAATGCCATTGCTAATGCCCACGCTCGTGTTAATTCTGCCGACTGACGACCTAAAAAATCAACGTGGTACTGTTTTAACACCGCACCTTCAGGTAAACCCGCTTTGACTTTACTTGGAATTTTGTAATTCAATTCAAAATCATAGCAGTGTGGGCAATAGAAAGAGAAAAATTCTAACACCTCTTTTTGAGCCGAAGGCACTTGGCGAACTTCGATATACTCTTTATTTGCAACAGGATCTTGTGCCATTGCGGTTGTTGAAAAAGCCCCTAATGCAGAAAGGGCAATGAATACGGTTTTTAAAGCAAATTTTTTCATAAAGTCCTCGAGTTAAAAAGTCGTCGATCCTATGACAACATTAATCATTTAAAATTCCACGCGCTTTTAATAAAGCGGTTTTAAAATCTTCTTCATAATCCTTTTTAATGCCAGGGATCACTTCAGTTTTATCTTTGCCACGCATTTTGAGTTGGTAAATTAACACTTCATCACGCAACGCATCTAAATCGTTTGGTTTGCCAACTTCTTCAGCAAGTTTGTGTAATAAATCAAGTAAGTGAAGATCGGGTTCTTTACGCCAATGTTCGCCCAACAATTCTAAAACTTCGTCTAAACGTTTACATTTCATTGGAAAATCCTTAAAAAAATTTGGAAAAAACTAGGCAGAATCATATACTTTTAAGGTCAATTTTGCAAAAACAAGGGGAAAATAAATGCAATTTAATCAAATTCAAGGGGTAATTTTAGCAGGGGGGCTTGCCCGTCGTTTGAATGGAGTACAAAAAGGATTGCAACTGCTACAAGGTAAACCTTTGATTTCGCATATTTTAGACAGATTATCCCCGCAACTTTGCAAAATTTGGCTGAATGTAAACCGCTTGCAAGAGCAATATCAGCAACATTATCCCGATATTCCGCTTTATGCTGATAGTCTTGACGGCTTTCAAGGTCCGTTAAGCGGTATGTTATCGGGCTTCGAGCAAATCGACAGCGAATACTTGCTGTTTGTCCCTTGCGACAGCCCATTTTTGCCTGAAAATCTTGTCGCAAAACTTAGCACAGCCTTACAAATTAATAATGCACAAATTGCCTACGCCCACGACGGTGAACGCCCACACCCGACCTTTGCCTTAATCCACCGTTCTGTATTACCTGCATTGCAAGATTATCTGCATAATGGCGAACGCCGTCTATTTCAGTTTTTCCAAAGCCAACGCAGTATTGCCGTTGATTTTTCCGAACAAAAACAGGCGTTTCAAAATTTTAATACCCCGGAAGATTTTCTTCCGTATTCCCTCCCTCCGCTTGCGGGGGGAGGTGTCCGCAGGACGGAGGGGGGCATTCCGTTATTAGCAATCACGGGTTATAGCGGCACAGGCAAAACCACCTTACTTGAAAAGCTTATTCCCCAGTTAAATCAAAAAGGGATAAAGGTAGGTTTAATTAAGCACTCTCACCATAATGTTGATGTCGATAAAGCAGGCAAAGACAGCCACCGCCTACGCTTAGCGGGAGCAAATCCGACAATGATTGTCTGTGAACAGCGTTGGGCGATGATGGTGGAAACGAATACTCTAGCGTCCTTTAATGCACTGGTAAAACAGATGGAAACACAAGATGTCGATCTGATTTTAGTCGAAGGCTTTAAACACGAAACCTTGCCGAAAATTCAGCTACACCGAAAAGAGATGGACAAACCCTTACCTGAGTTAGATCCTTTCACCCTTGCCACCGCAACGGATTATCCGTTGGAAAGAGAAAATCTATTAGATATTAATGATGTGGAACAGATTGCGGAGTTTGTGGTGGGGTATGTGAAAGGGTAGTATCGTTGATGTATTTTGATAGCTAATTACAAGCGGTCAGTTTCTTTTAAAAATTTGCAAATTTTTAGGGATAACCGACCGCTTGTATTCACATATTAGAACTTATAACTCACTTGAGCGTTAATGTTACGTCCTGCACCGTAGTAGCAGTAGTAATCACAGCCGGCAACATAGCTACGATCACCTACGTTTTCCACGTTAATTTGGGTACTCCAGTTTTTGTTGAAGTCATAACGTGCCATTAAATCCACCAAGGTGACAGACGGAACTTTCGCACCAGAATAGAGTGATCCTTGAGCGGTCACGCTACTTCCCACATAACGCACGCCAGCACCTAAGGTTAAGCCACTTAAAGCACCGCTGTTAAAGGTGTAATAAGTTCTGGTTGCCAGCGTATGTTTTGGCAATAATTCTTTGCGCACATCGCCCGTTGAGGTTTGGGTAACGGCTTTCAAGTAAGTGTAAGCTAAGCCTAAATTCCAGTTTTCAGTGAGATAAACATCCGCTTGAAGTTCTACGCCTTTGCGTCTTACTGGATCTGTGCTACTGACCGTTGCACCAATTCCGTTACCGATTAATGCACCTTTATCTTTCGCTTGGAAACCCGCAACGGTAATCACGCCGTCTAACCAAGTCGGCAGATATTTCACACCCACTTCGTATTGGCGGGTCGTGTTCGGATCATATAACGTTTGATTACCGCTTAAGCCGACTGGCAAACGGAAAGATTCGCTGTAAGCAAAATAAGGATTGATACCGAACGGTGCCTCATACATTAATGATGCTGAGTAAGACGTGTGGTTCGCTTTCACACTTTGCGTGCTGGTGTATTCATCTTGTTTGGCACGGTCGTGACGAACGCCTAAGCCTAAAACGATTTTATCCGCAAAACGGCTTTGGTTTTGTAGATAAAAACCTAATTGACGTGCTTTAATTTGAACGTGCGGTGCGGCACTCACATCTTGAGCTTGGTTATAGCCTACCGCCGAATTAAAGACATTGGTTGCTGCCGTACTGCCGAATAAGGTATATAGCGCATCGACTTTTTGATGGCGGTAATCGGTTCCGGCCACTAAGGTATTTTTCAGCCAATCATTTTCAAATTTCCATGTCACATTATTATCGATTGCGTGAGAAATGGATTTACCATCGTTAAACACCACGCCACGCGCTAAAGCATAACCTACGGCACTTGGCGCAAGTGGTGCCCAGCTAGCATCATAGGCGGACGGATAAGCATAAGAACCACGGTGATAGTTATCTACATAGCTATAACGGTAACTACTGTTGACGCTAAAGCCGTTGGCAAAGTCATGATTTAATTCATAACCAACTCCATATTGGCGGTTACGTTCTTTATCATTGACTGGATCGCCCAAGTTAGTAGAACGGCTGATATAGCCGTTTGGTGAGGCGACTAAAGTGCCTTCTTGCGGTAAGAAGTTTGAACTCGGCACGCCCTTATCCTGCTGATAATTCGTCAAAATCGTTAAACGGGTACGATCTGAAATATCCCATTCAAATGAAGGTGCGATATAGAGCGTTTCGTTTTTAGTGCCGTCCCATTGCCCGTCTTTACCGCCATAAGATGTTACGAAACGATAACGTAAACTTTCATCCGCATTGATTGCACCAGTATAATCCGCACCAAAACCATATTGGGTGTTGTTTCCCATATTGATTTTAAATTCGCCTTTGCCGATTTGATCTTTATGCGGGCGCTTGCTGACATAGTTGATTAAACCTCCTGATTGTGCCGCACCGAATGTCATTGCATCCGCACCTTTGGTGATTTCCACCGCTTCTAAGCCGAAGGTGTTCACATAAGGGGTAAAGAAACCGTAGTTGAAGGTCGGTAAACCGTCCACCGCTTGAGTGACTTCTGCACCACGCACACGGAACCAGTTGGTGTTGGTATCTTCACCGAATACTTGGTTGGCGAAACCAGCTTGATAACGCCCAATTTCATCTGCTTTGGTAATGTTTTGTTTATCAAGCTCTTCACGATTAATCGCCACCGCCGATTTTGCTTGATGCACCGGCACTTCGCCCATACGGTACATAGAACCGCCCACCACACTGATTTCATCCAATGTCGCCGTTTCTGCATTAGTTTGTTCGTTTGCCATTGCATGACTTGCAATGGCAAGCAGTACTACTTGAGAAATTGTTGAATAAACAAATGTTTTTTTCATTTTAAAGTCCTTTGTGTTAATAAAATAAGTTACACCCTTCTCACCATCAGCAAGAAATAAGTCCCCCCAATCAGCGTTGCCACTAAACCGGCCGGCACTTCATAAGGGAATAACATCTGTCTGCCGAGCCAATCGGCAAACACCATAATCAAACCGCCGATAAGGGCAGAGATTAAAATCTGAGAATTCGCTCGATTTACGCCGAGAAAACGGGCGATATGCGGTACGAGCAAGCCGATAAAACTGAGCGGTCCGATAATCAAAGTCGCTAACGCCGTCAGTAATGCGGTAAATAAAATCAAAATCCAACGGGTACGTTTTAGGTTTAGCCCTAAGGCTTGTGCCATCGGGGCTTGTAATGCCAATAACTCAAGCCAACGGCTGAAAATCAGGCTAATCCCTAATAGAACAAGGCTTATCAAGAAAAACGGCACGGCAAGATCCGCCCCGATTTGTTGGGTCGAACCCGATGTCCACGCAATCAGTTGGTTCGCTCTTGGATCGCCACTGGCAATGGCTATGCGTTGCAAAGTATCAAACAGTGCCGACAGACTGATCCCTGTGAGTAGCACTTTTTCGGGCAACATTCCGTTGCGTTGGTTGATCGCTGTCAGCACCAACAGAGCCACAACCGCCCCTGCGATACCTGCCAGCCAATACCATTCCGTTTGGGCGGTGCTGGTAAGGAACAGCACGGCTAAAATCCCCATACTGGTGCCGGATGACACGCCGAGCAGTTCAGGGCTTGCCATCGGGTTTAGGGTTAAGCGTTGCAATAACACGCCAGCCACCGCCAATAAGATCCCAACAGCAATGGCGGTCAAAATGCGTGGGTAACGTAGCTCGACAAGCGGTGCGTAAAATTCGTTAAATTCCAATACATACCAACCGCTTGTGCCTTTGCCCAGCGCGAGTGCAAGCCATAGCACAAGTGCAAAAACAAACACAATCGGCAGTAAGGTGTAGCGATGAAAACGGCGAGATAGACGAGTAGATGTTTCCGTTAAACGCCCCGTATTTGATAGTGAGCGGAACATCAGCCACAGTAATAACGGCGTACCAAGCAGAGCCGTCACAGCCCCCGTTGGCAAGTTAATCCCTTTAAAATGGGCAAGCAGTTGTAGCAGTAAATCCGTGACCGCCAGCAGTAACGCCCCACCAGCAAACGCCCCGAGTAATTGCCATTTCAGCGTTCGCACACCAAGCTGGCGAATAATGGTGGCGGACGCTAACCCGATAAAACCGAGCATACCGACACAACTTACCACCGCCGAAATCATATAAGCACTGATAAACACCCCGAAAAAGCGTAGGCGATTAACAGGCACGCCAAGGCTTTGGGCATTGCTGTCGTTTAATGAAAGTATGGTGAGCGGGCGAAGCAACATTGTAATTAATCCGCCACAAATGACCGCTTGTATTGCCAAAAATTGCGGATCTCGCCAGCTCTCTTGAGCTAAAGAACCAGCCCCCCATTGTGCCAAGCCCCGTGCTTCTTCAGGGTAAAACAACATCATCAAGGCGGAGAATGAACCAAAATAGAGATTGACCACCAAACCAGCCAAAATCAGCAACAACGGCGACATTTTTTTTCGCATTGCTAACGTCAGAACCAAGATCAGGCTTAAACCAGCCCCGGCTAACGCAATGGCACTTGAACTTATATCCAACCAATTCGGTGCAAAAATAGCGGTAATAAACAGAGCAAACTGCGAGCCGGCACTGATCCCAAGCGTATTATCGGAAGCCAGCGGATTTGCCATCACTTGTTGCAACAGCAAACTTGCCAAACCGAGCATTCCGCCAGCCAATAACGCAATGGCAATGCGTGGCAGGGTGTAGCTTTGAATTAACAAAATATCGAGATTGTCACTGGCTTGAAACAGACTAACAAGGGATTGCTGTTTAGGCAGTTGCACGCCGAGTAGCCACATCATCAGCCCGATAAAACAAGCGGACAGTAGAACGAACAATATCTGTGGACGGTTTACCATTGTTCGCCCCCATTGATTAAGCCGTTTGCCAGCACTTCCGCAAAGCGTTGAGCCGATGGAATAGCTCCGAATGTCCAGACTTCAGGCAAAATCAGCGGATCTTTCGCCATTGCCAGTTTTTGCCATAAGGTGTTGTATTTCAAGGCAGAACCGATATTTGACGGATAAGGTTTAACCACGACAAAACGGCTCTCAGGCGGTAATTTCGCCAGTTGGGTCACGTCGATAATCTCAAAACCCCAGTTGTTGTGATTGCCTTGCCAACTGTTCTTAAAACCAAGTTGCGACAGCACCGCTCCAAACGGACTATTTTCTGCATAAACTCGCAGGTGACGTGTGTCGATAAACTGCACCAACAGCACAGGACGATCGGTAAAGGGTTGTACAAGCGGTCGAATTTCAGCAATTTTTTGCCAATACTTATTCAGTAAGTAATCCGCTTGTTCAGGCTTTTCAATAATATCGGCAATTTGCTGAGTGGCTTCGACCACATTCTGCCACGCATCGCCTTCTTTATAGAAATCGACCAAATGCACCTTGCCGAATTTTTCCAACATCGGCGTGGCAGACGCATAAAACGAAGAGTTAATAAACAGCAAAGGCTGAGCGTCTAGCTGTGTCGAAAGTTGCCAAAGCTGTTCAGGGTTCGGTTGCAAACGAATACCGAGATCGAGCGTATTTTCAGGCAATTTTGGCTCCGATACCCAAACTTTATAATTTTTTGCATCGCCAACGGCTTTTGGTTGTTCATCAAGGGCAATCAAGGTTTCAGCTACCGTCCAATCCAATGTCGCTAAATTGCGTAGCGGTTCACCTGCGGATAGGGTGTTTGCAAAAAAGAGAGAGAAAGTGACCGCTTGTAGCCATACAGTGAGCTTTTTTAGGTTTATCATCTTAATAAAAACTCACCGGTCTACCCGTTTCAGGGTGGTTGATCACATTCAGCTCAATCCCATAAATCGCCTTCAAAGACGGGGTATTGATAATTTGTTGAGAATTGCCTTCAGCAAGTAGCTTGCCACTGTGTAGAGCGACAAGGTGATCGCAGTAGCGAGAAGCAAGGTTAATATCGTGGATCACAATAATCACGCCTAAATGCAGCTCTCGGCTCAGTTGTTGGATCAGCTCCATCACTTCCACTTGATGAGCAATATCTAACGCCGCCAAAGGTTCATCTAACAGTAGAAATTGACTTTGCTGTGCCAACAACATTGCCAACCAAATACGAGAACGCTCGCCACCCGATAGGACATCGACTAGCTGATCGGCAAATTTTTCGGTATGTGTTAAAGCCAAAGCACGCTCAATCGCCAGCTTGTCTTGAGCCGTTTGACGACCAAAAAGCCCGTTCCACGCATAACGCCCCATTGCAATTAGCTCTTTTGCGGTTAAGTTGGTCGCTTGTGGAAGATGTTGCGGAAGATAAGCGACACGCTTGGCAAACTCACGGTTTGACCAAGCGTCAAGCGGTTGGTTATCAAAAAGAATTTCACCCGATGAAAGCGGTTGCTGTTTGGCAAGCAATTTGATTAAAGTGGATTTGCCTGAGCCGTTATGCCCGATCAATCCATACACTTTTCCTTGTTCAAATTGCACCGAAATCGGCTGTAACAGCGTACGATTTGGAATGGCAAAACTTGCCTGTTTAACCACAAACATAAAAATCCGAGTGAAATGTAAAGTTCTAAAACAAAGTTGTCATTCTAATTAGAAATTATTATCATTAAAATAATATTTACATTTCTTTATGCTATTTATGAATTTACTTTTTAGTTGCTCGGAACTGAACACACTTCGCCAGAACTTATTTTCAGAACGCCTGAAACATTGTCGCTACCTGCTGACTTTTGTGGAAAAGCCCGAAAAAATCTCCAATGCAATGTTTTTTCAGCAGTTTTATCATTCTGCATTACCAACGCATTTTTCAGCACTGTTAGCCGAACCGCAAAAAGCCACGATTTCAATCTGGCAACGCTATTGGCTTAACGGTTTTATTATGCACTGGGTTTGGTTATTACATAAACACCAGCTACATCTTGTACTGAGCGAGCAAGGAACAGCTTTAGATCTAACAACAAGCGGTAAGATCAAGGGATTTCTTATCAACTTAAGCTACACGCCTGTG
Organism: Actinobacillus indolicus; assembly: GCF_901764975.1. Taxonomy (GTDB): domain Bacteria; phylum Pseudomonadota; class Gammaproteobacteria; order Enterobacterales; family Pasteurellaceae; genus Glaesserella; species Glaesserella indolica_B. Next base: position 51,400 of record NZ_CABFKH010000003.1, read on the forward strand.
CGACAAGTACGCAATCAAAGCGACATTCTCCACGCTTATCAACAGTTAAAACAATTTCTTTCACCGATTTTTAACCGCTTAACTGCAGTCAGCCGTTTAAATGAAGCGGTATTTTGGCATAACTGTGCTAACTTGATTGAATTTAGCTTGAAAGAGTTAGAAGCGGAAGGCATTGATGTGAGTGAAACTTATCGCCAAATTCTGCTTGAAAAGAAATGGACGGAATATGAATGGTCGCCATTTTATAATGCTGTTGAATATATTTCTTTTCCTGAATTGCCTTTTCCACAGCCTGTCCGCTTACGAAAAGTCTGTTGCCACGCCCATTTAGACAGCAAAAATGATTACTGTGGCAACTGCCCGAAATTGAAAAAACTGTCGAAAGAGGAATTATCTGGGCTGGTGAAAAAGTGGGGTTAATCGCAGGCAATTAAAGTCTGTTTGCACTTTTTGCAAATGTAACTGCGACCATGTTTTACGATAGCGTTATGCCGACGTAAAGAGAGTTGATGAGTTTGACATCCGCAACGGTAGGGGAATTGTTGCCCGCTGACATTGGTGGTATCAAAGCAATGATAGGTTTCTGCCGGTACGCCAAGCACCTGTTCCATCATCATTTTCCACTCTTTTCCATGGGGTTGAACTCGCCCGAATCGTTGATAGACTAATAAGTGTGCTAACTCGTGTGGCACGACTTGCGAAACAAATTCTGCCCCATTTTCTTCTAATAAAATCGGATTAAGCCGAATTTCATTTTGTTGCAAATATGCAACGCCTGCTTTTTGCCCACGTACCGTATAAGTCACCGTGGGCTCAACAAAAGAGGTTTGGAAATAGTTATTCGCTTTTTCCAAATCCCGTTTTAGTTGGCGTTGAACCTGCATTTTAAGCGCTCGAAATTGCATTAACGTGGGCAATCCATCACATTCCAGCTTTTATCGTAACAAATATAGAGTTCGTTTTTACTTGCTCCAAGATAAGCATCTTTTAACTGTGGATTGAATTTTTTCATCCATGCAAAGAGCTCTTTACGAGAAAGTTCTTGCCCCGGTAGGTTTAGGCTACGGAATAGCTGTTTTTGTTTGGCAAAATAATCGCTAGCGTTATTGAAAGCACAAGCGCCGTGTTTTTCCCATTGCCCTTGCAACAGATTTGCCCCCGGTGATTCCGGCATATATTGTTTGATCAGATCTTCAGGCAATTTCGGCAAGTCGCCTTGACAGAATCGTGGGTGATCGGATGCTGAACGAGCATTGACAGCTTGTGGCCATAATCCGTGAATCACCCAGCCTAGCTGCGCAGCCTGATTACATTGGAAAGCCAGATGTTTCGGAACTTCGCCGTTATTTTTATTACGTTGCGTTTCGCAAAAACTCGGTGACCATGAAAGCGCAAGCATATAGTAATCGACCGGCGCATTTTTATTTTGCCCCAAATTGTCATTCGCCATTTTGGTATCATAGTTGCCTAATTGATCTGGAATAGAGACATCTGATGATGGCGCAGACTTGGCTTGAGTTTCTGTGGTTTTTGTTGATGTATTTGAAGTTGTTGAAGCTGTGCTTTTATTGGCTTTTTCTTCATTATTTAACCACGTAAAGACTGCAAAGATAGCAATAACAATTAGCGTAATCAGTTGTTGTAGCGTTCTATTTTTAGGTGGAGTTGTCTTTTTCATGTTTCCATTTTTATTCAGATTAAAAGATAAATCTATCTTAAACGAAGTTGATAACAAGCGGTATGATTTTGGCAAAAATTTGCAAATATATTCTTTTTGGTTATATCAAATAAATTTCTAATCGTTAACTTTCTATTAAAAATTGCTATGCTTAGCTCACTTTTCCAATACAGCTAAAACTAAGAAGGATGAACACAATGACTATCTATGCAGACAACTCAGAAACAATTGGCAACACTCCCCTTGTTCGTTTAAAAAATTTTGGGCAAAACGGAAACTTGTTAGTTAAAGTCGAATCTCGTAACCCAAGTTTTAGTGTGAAATGCCGTATCGGTGCGAACATGGTATGGCAAGCAGAGAAAGATGGTATTTTAACCAAAGATAAAGAAATCGTAGATGCAACCAGCGGTAACACAGGGATCGCTTTAGCTTATGTTGCCGCAGCACGTGGTTATAAATTAACTTTAACCATGCCTGAGACTATGAGTATTGAACGTCGTCGTTTATTACGCGGTTTAGGTGCAACGTTAGTATTGACCGAAGGTGCTAAGGGAATGAAAGGGGCGATTGCAAAAGCAGAAGAAATTATTGCAAGTGATCCAAACCGTTACATTATGCTTAAACAGTTTGAAAACCCAGCAAACCCAGCGATTCACCAACAAACTACAGGTCCAGAAATTTGGAATGCGACACAAGGCAATATTGATGTTTTCGTTGCAGGTGTGGGCACAGGTGGCACGATCACAGGGGTAAGCCGTTACATTAAACAAGATAAAGGTAAACAGATTATCAGTGTCGCGGTTGAACCAGCGGAATCACCAGTGATTACCCAAACATTAAATGGCGAAGAAGTAAAACCAGGTCCGCATAAAATTCAAGGTATCGGCGCAGGCTTTATCCCGAAAAACTTAGATCTCAGTTTAATTGACCGTGTTGAGCAGGTTGATAGTGAAACAGCTATTGCAACAGCACGTCGCTTACTTGCAGAAGAAGGTATTTTAGTGGGGATTTCTTCTGGTGCAGCTGTGGCAGCTGCAGATCGTTTAGCCAAACTCCCTGAGTTTGCAGATAAAACGATTGTTGCAATTTTACCTTCTGCCTCAGAGCGTTATTTAAGTACCTTACTTTTTGAAGGTATTGAGGCTTAAAAATATAAACGAGTACATATAAAAAAACGGCATCTTCGGATGCCGTTTTTTTATATACTGGAATTATTTATTTTGTAATAAATCACGAATTTCAGTTAATAATTTTTCTTCTGCTGTTGGTTCAGCTGGCGCAGCAGGCTCTTCTACTGGAGCTTTTTTGAGGTTGTTGATAATTTTAACCATTGCAAAGACTGCCATTGCAATAATTAAGAAATCAAATACGTTTTGTAAGAATGCACCGTATTTGATCATTACAGCTTCCGCTTCACCTTGTTTCTCTTGAATAACGATAGCAAGATCTTTGAAATCTACACCACCGATTAACCAACCGATTGGTGGCATAACGACATCGCTCACTAAAGATGAAACGATTTTACCAAACGCACCACCGATGATCACACCGACAGCTAAATCAACAACGTTACCTTTTACCGCAAATTCACGGAACTCTTTTAAAATACTCATGGGGTTTCCTTAAAAAATAGTTTAACTAAAAAAATGATAAACCACCCGATGAGTGGCTTAATAACGATTATAAACTAACCATTTCAAAAATTTGTAACATTTTTAACTTAATTTACGAATTTGTTCGGCAAATTGGCTAACTTTTTGCCAATCGGTATATTCATACTCTTTGCTGGTATCCGTATCGCCTTTGGTGATTTTCATAATAAAGCGAATCATAAAGCGGTCGAAAAAAGTATAACGTGGATAGAACAATGCCCCTGCAATCACTTCCACTAAATTCGGTTTCCATTGAATACGGCTGAGTAATTTACGGGTATAAACATTGGTTTCTGGCGTATTGCGATTGGCTTTGCGAGCGGTCAGATTGACGCTAAAAAATGCAGATTTCTTTTGATTGAGCAGAGCATAGTGTTGCTGAATAAAGGGTTCTAAAATCGGATCAAAATGCCCATAACGAATGGAAGCCCCGATGATAATACAGTCAAACTGTGCAAGTTGTTCGGCTGATGGTTGCGGTATATCACGCAAAGAGATAAGCGTTGTGTCACCATTGAGTGCTTGAGCAAGATATTCTGCAATTTTTTTAGTTTGTCCGTCACGGGTGAGATAAAGAATTGCCGTTTTCATTTGAAGTCCTTACGATAAAATTTGTGGCTATATTAACAGATTTTGCAAAATTTTAAGGAAATCTCACCGCTTTTTTGCTATGGTACGCCTTAATTTTTTCTAATGAGAACGAAACAATGAACGACGCTCAACAATCTCAACAACCCCAATCAGAAACCACCCATTTTGGCTTTAAAACCGTTGCCAAAGAAGAAAAACAGCAGTTAGTCGCCAATGTATTCCATAGCGTGGCAGGCAAATATGATTTAATGAACGATCTGCTCTCTTTTGGTATTCACCGTGTGTGGAAACGTTTTACCATTGATTGCAGTGGGGTGCGAAAAGGGCAGAAAGTGTTGGATTTAGCAGGGGGAACAGGGGATTTCACCGCTAAATTTTCTCGTATTGTTGGCGAAACAGGCGAAGTTGTACTTGCCGATATTAACAGCTCAATGTTGGAAGTCGGGCGTGAAAAGTTGCGGAATTTGGGCGTTGTCGGCAATGTGAATTATGTGCAAGCGAATGCAGAGTGCCTGCCGTTTGCGGATAACACCTTTGATTGCATTGTGATTAGCTTCGGTTTGCGTAATGTCACTGATAAAGATAAAGCGTTACGTTCAATGTTCCGTGTGTTGAAACCGGGCGGACGTTTGCTGGTATTGGAATTTTCTAAGCCGATTATCGATCCGATTAGCCAAGTTTATAACTTCTATTCATTTAATATTCTGCCGAAAGTGGGCGAAGTGGTCGTTAATGATGCCGACAGCTATCGCTACCTCGCCGAGTCTATTCGTATGCACCCGAAACAAGAGGAATTAAAGGGAATGATGGAAAACGCAGGGTTTGAAAATGTCGGTTATTACAATTTAAGTGCTGGGATTGTGGCATTACATCGTGGGTACAAATTTTAAAAATGAAAACGTTATTACAACAGTTGATGCTACCGCAATTTGCATTAGGAGCATTGGAAACGGCGTTTAATCATTTGATTGAACGTTCACCCCAAACATCGCCGATGTTGCGCAAACTTGCGGGGAAAATTCTTAAAATTCAGTTAAATCAACCGAATATTATACTTTTTGTGATTTTCAATGAAAACCGTACGGATTGGCTGGCGAATTATGAGGGTGAAGTTGATTGTGTCGTGAGTCTTGATACGACAGCTCTCCCAAAACTGGCGGATAAAAGTAAACTGAGTGAGTTGATTAATAATAAAACACTGATTTTGACAGGCGATATTCAAGTATTACAGCATTTTTCACAGTTACTTGACGAGTTGGAAAAAGATCCTGCGGAATTGCTCTCACGTTTTATCGGTGATGTACCGGCTCAGGCTTCAACGGATTTCGCCAAGGGTATTTTTACCAAGGTGAAAAATCAGTTTGTGCAAGACAGTCAGCACCTTGTCGATAATTTGACGACCGAACGCCCAGTGCTTGTTCATCGTTTGCAAGTGGTTGATTTTTGCGATCAGGTAAAAGAGTTGGAACAGCAAGCGGTACGGTTAGAGCAGAAATTTGCAAAATTGGGAATATAATGAACATCAAAAACCTGCGTCGTCTTTATCACATTATTCACACCTTTCTCCGCTATGGTATTGATGAGGTAATTCCAGATATTCCACTAACACGAGGGGTTCGTTGTGGGCGGAAATCCTTGTTTTGGGTAAAAAATCAATATCCGAACGAGCCTTTTGGCGTGCGTTTACGCCTTGCCTTGCAAGAGCTTGGGCCGGTGTGGATTAAGCTGGGACAGATGCTTTCTACTCGTCGAGATCTGTTTGAACCTGAATTAGCAGATCAGCTTGCGTTGCTACAAGATTCTGTTGAAGCCTTTGATGGAAAACTGGCTCGTCGTTTAATTGAAGAGGCTCTGGGTGATAAGCTGGAAAAATGGTTTGATGATTTTGATGAAACCGCATTGGCTTCTGCGTCTATTGCCCAAGTGCATACGGCAAAATTCAATCAAAACCAACCGCTTGCAGGTAAAGAAGTGGTATTAAAAGTCCTTCGCCCAGAAATTGACCGGGTGATTAAGGACGATTTAGCCTTGATGTACCGTTTGGCGAATTGGATTCCACGTTTAAATAAAGAGGGCAGACGCTTACGCCCTGTGGAAGTGGTGCGTGAGTATGAAAAAACGCTGTTGGACGAACTCGATCTTCGCAAAGAAATGGCAAATGCTATCCGCTTGCGTAACAATTTTGAAAACAGTGAAATGCTCTATGTGCCCGAAATGTATCAAGCGTTTTGCCATAAAAATGTGATTGTGATGGAACGGATTTATGGTATTCCTGTGGCAAATATTGATGATCTAAAAGCTAACGGCACTGATATGAAACTGCTTGCCGAACGTGGTGTGCAGGTGTTTTTTACGCAGGTTTTCCGTGATAGCTTTTTCCACGCCGATATGCATCCAGGTAACATTTTTGTGAATCCAAATCACCCCGAAAATCCGCAATATATCGGGATTGATTGTGGTATTGTCGGCACCTTAAATCAGAACGATAAACGCTACCTTGCCGAAAGTTTTGTTGCCTTTTTCAATCGTGATTATCGCCGAGTTGCGTTAATGCACGTTGAGTCAGGCTGGACACCAGCAGATACCGATATTGATGCTTTTGAAGAAGCCTTTCGAGAAGTCTGTGAGCCGATTTTTGCTAAACCCCTTTCGGAAATTTCGTTTGGACATGTTTTGTTGAATTTGTTTACCGTTGCTCGTAAATTCAATATGGAAGTACAGCCACAGTTGGTGTTATTACAAAAAACATTACTTTATATTGAAGGTCTAGGCAGACAGGTTTATCCCCAGTTAGATTTATGGCAAACCGCTAAACCGTTTTTACAAGATTGGTTGAATGAACAAGTGGGCTTTAAAGCGATGTGGCGAGATCTAAAACAGCGTGCTCCGCAATTTAGAGAGCATTTTGCCGAGTTCCCTGAAGCGATGTTCCAAGCCTTGCAACAACAAAAACAGATTAATTTCCGTTTAAATGAAATTAATCAAAGCCTGAAAGCACAACGTAATAATACGGGCTTTTCCCGTTTGATGATTTTAGGCGTAGCGATTGCCGGTACCTTTTGGAAGTTTGAAGCCTTGCCGTTGTGGGTGAGTGTGCCGTTGCTAGTCGTAGAATTTGGATTATTGATCAAAATGCTTAAATAAGAAGAAAGGGGAGTACAAAACTCCCCTTTGGTTTACGATGCCTTGTTTATCTTGCCCAATCCGCTAGCCATAGCCGAATCTTTATTCCCCAATAGGTTGAGAACCCCGTAGTATGACTAATCATTTTGCCATCTTTTACGATGACTAAGGTGGGAGTGGCTTGAATATCCCAGCTTTTTGAAAATTCGCCTGTTGGGTCGTTGATGGTTGCAAAACGGTATTGATGCTCTTCCATATATTGTTTTACTTCATCATCATTTCCTGATTTGAGTGCAATGCCTAAAATATTCGCATTTTCTTGAGCTAGCTGAGATATGGCTGGGGATGTAAATTCACAGAACTTACACCAACTGCCCCAGAAATAAAGTAAAAGCGGTTTTTCATGGCTCAGTTGAGCAATGACTTTAGGTTGCAGGTGAATATCATACAGTACCTGTTCTGAGAATTGGGTTGGGGCAGTAGGTTTGCGGTACCAATCCATCACAACACTAAGTATGATAAATAAGCTACCAAAGAGAAGAATATTTTTAATAAAACGGATCAGAAATGTTTGTTTTTTCATATCGTTTCTCGATGTGAATTGACATAAGAGCTTGCGCCACGTGCTAGCATTCTTAATTGCATGACGACACGTTGTTTTAGTCTTTCACGTTCTTGTGTATTCATATCCAAAGCATGAGATCCTGCTGTAAAAACAAGGGTTACTAAGCCTTCTGATTGGATATAGGCGAGATCTCGGCTAATTTGTTGATCTTTGAGTTGGATATATTCTGCAAGTTCTGCAACAAAATGTTGGATTTCTCTTGAGGCAGCAGTGCGAAAAGCTTGGGATGTGCCTGAGCTTTCGCGTAGCAGTAAACGGAACATATTTGGTCGTTCTTCAATAAATTCGAAGAAAGTATCGACAGAAATCACCACAACACTTCCTCCTTTTTCAAGGCGTTTACGAGCTTGTCGCATGAGCTGGCGAAGGATGAGACCAGATTCATCGACCATGGCTAAACCAAGTTCATCCATATCTTTAAAATGGCGATAGAATGAGGTTGGCGCGATGCCTGCTTCTCTAGCGACTTCTCGTAAGCTTAAGTTAGAAAAACTTTTTTCTGCGGTTAATTGATTAAAAGCCGCATCAACCAATGCTCGACGTGTTTTTTCTTTTTGGATAGCTCTAACGCCCACTACGCTCATTTCTTTGTTCCATTAGTTGTTTAATTTCTTTGGCTAAACGCTCATAACGTAAACGTAACGGCGAGCCTGGACGATAAATAAGACCTACCGCACGATAAGGTTCTGGCGCACTAAAATGTAGGTAAGTGAGATTATCACAGCTCCCTGAATACGCCGCTAATTCGGGCATAAATGCGATACCAACATTTGCCGCAACCATATTGCGTAATGTCTCTAAACTACTGGCTTTAAAATGGGCATTTTCTGTTGCACCACTTGAAAAACAATAATCCATGGTTTGTGTTCTTAAGCAATGTCCGTTGTCGAGCATAAGCATCTCTTTATCTCGTAGTTTAGATAACGGAATCATTTTTTCTTTCGCCCATTCATGCTCATGGGATACGGCTAATAACATTTTTTCATGGAATATAGGGACTTCAATAAAGGGTTGGCTATTTTTATCAAAGGCTAAAATACCACAATCTAATTGTCCAGACTCAAGTTGTTCAACCAAGGCTGATGTTTGTAATTCATAAATATACAATTCAAGTTCGGGAAATAGGGATTTTAAGTGAGGTAAAATAATAGGCGATAGATAAGGGCCTAAGGTTGGAATAATACCGATATGTAATGGTCCAGACATATCCCGCCCTTGGTTACTTGCCATTTCTTTAAGTACTTTGACTTCGCGTAAAATCACTTTGGCCTGTTCAACCAACATCAAACCTGATTGGGTAAACAAGACTTTACGGCTTGTTCTCTCTAATAAGACTGTGCCTAATTCATCTTCTAATTTACGAATTTGCCCACTTAAGGTTGGTTGACTAACATTACAAGCATCTGCGGCTTTTCTAAAATGTTTAAAATCCGCAAGGGCAATTAAATATTCTAAATCACGAATGTTCATATATTTTTTTATGTTATCTATATAATGAGCTGGATTATGTCATATTTATATGTAAAATGGCGAGTTTTTTAAAACAGATGTAGGAGAAAATAATGTCTTTAAAAGATATGACGGGACAAAGAGTACCAAGCGTTACTTTCAGAACTCGCCAAGGCGATGCTTGGGTGGATGTTACCACCGATGCGTTGTTTAACAATAAAACGGTAATCGTATTTTCATTACCAGGTGCATTTACGCCAACTTGTTCTTCAACACATTTACCTCGTTATAACGAATTAGCAAAAGAATTCTATGCCTTAGGCGTAGATGAAATTGTATGTATGTCAGTTAACGACACATTCGTAATGAATGCGTGGAAAGCAGATCAAGAGTCAGAGAATATTACTGTGATTCCAGATGGTAACGGTGAATTTACTGAAGGTATGGGTATGCTTGTTGGTAAGGAAGATCTGGGTTTTGGTAAACGTTCATGGCGTTACTCTATGCTCGTGAAAAACGGTGTAGTAGAAAAAATGTTCGTAGAGCCGCAAGAGCCAGGTGATCCATTCAAAGTGTCTGATGCAGATACGATGATCAAATATTTAGATCCAAACTGGAAAGCAAAAGCATCTGTGGCGATCATCACTAAACCAGGTTGTTCATTCTGTGCTAAATCAAAAGCATTATTAACAGAAAAAGGTTTTGCGTTTGAAGAGATCGTATTAGGTCGTGATGCAAGCACCACCTCTGTTCGTGCAATTACAGGCAAAGCAACTGCACCACAAGTCTTTATCGGCGGTCAATACATTGGCGGTAGCGAAGATTTAGAAGCGTATTTTGCAAAAGCAGCATAATTTGCAAAAAAATGAGAGAAACCGACCGCTTGTGGTCGGTTTTTTTTATTTATGATGAATCTATGATGAAAGCAAACGTAAATGTAGCCTAAGAATAAGTATAGAAGGACAATTGCAAATTGATTTACCCTTTGTATAATCACTTCTTTTTCGAATATTGGGGTTATATGTCATTCAATACAGAAAATAGTTGGAAAAGTGCGTTCAAACTCACTATACCAATATTTATGGGATACCTTGCGGCAGGTATTGCCTATGGAATGTTAGCAACTAATGCAGGAATGCCTGCGTGGTTTACAATTGTGATGTGTTTTACCGTTTTTTCAGGCACAGCACAGTATGCGGCAATTCCCTTTTTTGTTTCTGGAGCGGGGGTAGTTTCCGTTTTTCTCAGCACTTTATTGATGAGCTTACGTTTTATTTTTTATACACTCAATATGCATTCATCATTACCCAAAGAAAAACTCAACCGCTTTTTTGCATTAAGCTATCTGACAGATGAAAACTTCGGCGTATTAACCACCTTACCTCAAGAAACCCGTCAGGCAATGATGTTTAAAATCAGTATCTTAGGAATGAGTTATTGGACATTTGCCACCATTGTTGGCATTTTACTAGGCGATTCTGTTTCCCAATATATTCCCAATTTAGATTTCGCACTGCCTTGCTTATTCGCCATTTTAGCTTATGAACAATACAGTAGCCAAAAGCAGTGGAAGCCGATTTTTATTGCATTGATTGGATTTTTACTTGCAGGGCAAATCACACAAACAAGCGTCTTGCTTGTGGCAATCATCATCGCCATTATCATTGTCGCTTTCTTGCCCCAATCATTCACTGAGAAAAAAGGACAAGTTTAATGGAAGCGCAAAATATTATTTATATGTTGATTGCATTGGCATTAGGTACTCAACTTTGTCGCTTTTTACCGTTATTTTTACCCAAAACCGTACTATCTTCTCCGATTTTGCAGAAATTGAATAAGATGTTACCGCTTGTGATTATGGTACTACTGGTACTGACGAGCTTAAGTTTACCGAAAAACAATGAAGGCTATAGCTTATTTATTGCTCAACTGATCGCACTTATTTTGGTGATTGCTAGCTATAAATGGCTAAAGAACATTTTGCTGAGTGTTGGTTTAGGGATCTTGAGTTTAAATTTGATTTTGTTAGGGCTAAATTAGCGAAAAAGGTTGGCAATGCCAACCTTCATTTTATCCCTTCACAATCTTCAAAATCTCAGCAAAGTCTTCACAAACATAATCAGGCTCAGACTCACTAATGGGAATATTGTAGTTGTATCCATAGGTTAAACCCACGCTTTTACAACCTGCAGCCTTCGCTGCCAAAATATCGTTCTTAGAATCTCCGACAAATAACATCTCGTGGGGATATAAACCAAATTTACCACAAAGGTAATAAAGTGGCGCTGGGTGTGGTTTAATTTGAGGCAGAGATTGCCCACCAAGCGCTTCTGAAAAGAGATGATCGATTTTAAAGGCTTGCAATACAGGTAAAACGTGCTTAGTTGGTTTATTTGTTACCACAGCTAAAATATAGCCCTGTGCTTTGAGTGCTTCCAATGTGTCTTTAACATTAGGATAGAGCTTGCTGATGTTGCAGACATTTTCGCCATAAAAATAACCAAATCGGCGTTTAATTTGGGCTAATTCGTCCTGTGAAAAGTTATCTGCTTTTCCTGTCCATTCCATTCCTTTCGCAAAAAGTACATCAGCTCCATTGCCAATCCAAGTCAGCACAAGCTCTTCAGGGGCTTGTGGCAAGCAGACTTCAGCAAAGGCTGAATTAAGCGATAAGGCTAAATCAGGTAAGCTATTGACTAGCGTTCCATCGAGATCAAAACCGATTAATTTGAATTGTTGTGTCATTTTATTCTCCTTAAAAGACAAGCGGTGAGATTTTGCAAACATTTTGCGTTATCTCACCGCTCGTAGCTTATTTATTTCTATCCATTTTATAAGCAACCGCCATAATCACTATTCCCCCGATAATCATCGGCAATGAGAGCAACTGCCCACGCGTGATTAAATCCGCTGCGGTATTTACATTTGGGTCGAACTCACGGAAGTATTCGACGATAAAGCGGAACACTCCATAGCCCACTAAAAATAGTCCTGCCACCGAGCCTGTTGGGCGTGGTTTACGGATATAAATGTTTAGGATAAAGAACAGTACTAACCCTTCTAAAACGGCTTCGTAAAGTTGAGATGGATGGCGTGGTAAATAGCCGCCACTCGGGAACATGATTGCCCAAGGCACATCGGTGACACGTCCCCAAAGTTCGTCATTGATGAAGTTACCAATACGCCCTAATCCTAGCCCAAAAGGAATAAGCGGTGCGATAAAGTCAGCAGTTTGCCAAAAGCTACGATTTTGACGATGGGAAGTCCAAAGCATTGCAACAATCACACCAAGTAAACCGCCGTGGAACGACATTCCCCCTTCCCAAATACGGAATAAATACAGGGGATCTTGTAGGAAGCGGTCGAAGCTATAAAAGAATACATCGCCAATTCTGCCGCCCAGTACAACGCCCCAAAAGCCGTTAAACAGAAGCTGATCGACTTGTTCAACACTCCATACACCATTAGAATTTTTTGCACGTTTAGTACCAAGCCAATAAGCAAAGCCAAAGCCGAGCAGATACATAATGCCATACCAATGTAACGAAACTGGACCAAGTTTGAGAGCCACAGGATCGATATTTGGAAAGGCTAAAAATTGTTCAGACATAAATTTCCTTTTATTTAAAAAACATATTGACCGCAACACACATCAAGAAAATGGCAAATGCTCGTTTTAAAATGGGAACAGGTAGCACATTGGCGGCACTTGCTCCAAGTTTTGATGTAAAAATAGATGTTAGCGTAATACCTAGCAAGGCTGGCAGATAGATGTAACCAAAAGAGTATTCGGGTAAATGTGGATTATTCCAACCGCTAATCACAAAACTAATCGCCCCCGCTAACCCTAATAGACCGCCACAAAACGAAGAAGTGCCAATCGCTTTTTTCAATTCAATACCGCGACTGTTTAAAAAAGGTACAATAAATGCACCACCTGCAATCCCAGCAAAGCTCGAAAGCATTCCAATAACGCCACCAGCAATGACAGTGGATTGGGTTGTTAGTGGCTTTGGCTCTACTTGTTTTGGCTTTAATGATAGAAACATTTTCAGGGAGAGATAGAGAATCATCACCGCAAAAATTTTAGTCATCACACTTTTTGGCAAATCACTCACAATCAGCCCAGAAACAAACACGGATACCATTAGTGCTGGAACAAAAAATTTCGCCACAGACCATTGAACATTGCCCAATTTATGATGACGCTGTGCCGCAGAAAAGGTGGTTAAAACAATCGTGGAAAATGATGTACCTAATGCCATTGCCATTAATAAATCATCGGGTACGCCAATTTTAGGTAATAGATAGACCAATGTCGGCACAATAATCATTCCGCCACCAATGCCAAACAGCCCTGCAAGAAAGCCTGCCACCGTCCCTAAAATAAGGCAACTGACTAACATTTCGACCATTATTTTTTCCCCTTAAATGTACGGTATGGCTTCCGAAATTCCCGTTTGGTTGAACGGAAATCGCGTTTTTCTGTTTTAGTTTCTTTCTGTTCTTTTGTATTTTCTCGAGTGGTGTCGCTATCCGTTTTTCTCATTTCACCCATTAACACTTGAGCAAACTCTTTCATCACTTTACGATAAACATCACGTTTAAATGAAACCACTTGTCGAACAGGATACCAAAAGCTCACCCAACGCCAGCCGTCAAATTCTGGTGTTTTACTGGTTTTAAGATTAATCGCACTTTCATCTGCCACTAATTGCAACAGAAACCAACGCTGTTTTTGACCAATACAGACAGGTTGGGTTTGTTCATTACGAACTAAGCGTTTCGGCAATTTATATTTTAGCCAATACTTCGATGCCCAAAGTAATCGCACATCTTTTTTAGATAAACCGACTTCTTCAAAGAGCTCACGGTACATTGCTGCTTCAATGTTTTCCCCTTCATTAATTCCACCTTGTGGAAATTGCCAAGAGTTTTGACCAAACCGTTTTGCCCAGAGAACCTGCCCTTGTTTATTGCAGATCACGATACCAACATTTGGGCGGTAACCATCGAAATCGATCAATTTAGACCGCCTTAATTGAATAAATTTGAAAATGATGAGATTGTTTCATACTTCGGCTATTTGAACAACCGCCAAGGGCTAAACAAGCGGTGAGATTTACACATTTTTTTGCAGTCTGTTGATAACTCTGTGGATAATGTGAAAATTTGTTGATAACTTTTTTGGGATAACTTTACTAACCACTAGATCTTCATTTCGATCTTATTTTCTTTTATTGATCATTTTCGATCTCATTCCACTGTATAAGCACACATTTGATCGCTTATTTTATTCTCTTTTTAGGATAACTTAGCTATTTTTCATACTAAATGCCTATTCTATTCACATTTTGCATGGTTTTATCCCCATTCTCTGTGGATAAAATTGTGATAGATCGGGATAATGATCGTGTATAACCTAAAATAACGATCTGAATAATTTACTTTTCCTATATAAAACAATAAGTTAGATGAAATTTGAATAAGCATGAGATTGAAGTTTATTTTTTAATCATTATTTTTCTTTAAAAAATTTCACGTCTTAAGGGTTTCTTAAGATTTATTTGGTTTAATACATTCCAACAAAGCAATATAGCTTTGGTTTATAAACTTAACTTGGAGAAATTTATGAAAAAATTAACCTTAATCTCAACTTTAGTATTATCCACATTAACAGCATCAGCTTTTGCAAATACCCCAAATGGTGGATTTCAAGATCCAAATGCACCACAAACGATGAACCAAGTTCAACAAAAAGGGGAATTTAAACGTGGAGGCTACAATAGCAATCAAGCACCTTCCAAAGTGAGTGAAGTCGCTTCAATGAATGATGATCAATATGTCGTTTTACAAGGTAAGATTGTAAAACAAGTCGGGAAAGAAGATTTCTTATTCCGTGATGCAAGCGGGGAAATTAACGTAGAAATTGAGCGTAAAGCTTGGGCTGGGCAAGAAATTACCCCAAATAATGAAGTGAAACTCTATGGTGAAGTTGATAAGTCTTGGAATAAGACCGATATTGAAGTTCATCGTGTAGAAAAAGTAAATTAATGCGATAATTCCAAGTGGCAGCAATGCCACTTTTTCTATTTTGGAGGTTGAGATGCGTATTTTATTAATTGAAGACGATTCGTTAATTGGCGAAGGGTTGAAATTAGGGCTAACTAAATCGGGTTTTAGTGTGGATTGGTTTACGGACGGTAAAACAGGTTTAGATGCGCTCAGTTCTGCCCCTTACGATGCCGTAGTGCTCGATCTCACCTTGCCTAAAATGGACGGACTTGATGTGCTACAAAATTGGCGCAGAGCAAATCAAGATGTGCCGGTGCTGATTTTAACCGCAAGAGATACCCTTGATGAACGTATCACAGGGCTACAACGTGGAGCAGATGATTATCTTTGTAAACCTTTTGCACTCGCAGAAGTTGTGGCACGCTTACAAGCATTGATCCGCCGTCGTTATGGACATACTAATCCTGTGATTGAACACAGCTTAGTGAGATTCGATCCAAACCAACGTAAAGTGTTCCTTAAAGATCAGGAAGTGACCTTAACCACAAGGGAATACAATTTACTTGAGTTATTTATGCACAATAAAGATCGTGTCTTAACCCGTTCTTCTATTGAAGAAAAACTCTATACTTGGGACGATGAAGTTAATAGCAATGCGCTCGAAGTACACATCTATAACCTTCGCCAAAAATTAGGAAAACAATTTATTCGCACTGTACACGGCGTAGGCTATGCCTTAGGGAAAAACGATGAAACTCATTAAAAATACCAGTTTACGTTTTCGTTTAATGCTGGTGATTTCCTGTACTGCGGTGTTTATTTGGTTGATCTCAACGGCTGTGGCATGGGTACAAGTCCGTAGCGAAGTTAATAAAGTATTTGATGCCCAGCAGATTTTATTTGCGCAACGCCTTGCCTCATCGGATTTACGCACCTTACTGATGGAACGAAAACCCCAACGCGCATTTAATGGCGAACATCATAAAAAAGGCTTTAAAAAAGCGAAATTTGATGATGATGCTTTGGCGTTTGCGATTTTCACCTCTCAAGGAGAAATGGTGCTGAGTGATGGTAATAGTGGTGAAAATTTCCCTTTTAAAAACATGAGTGGTTTTTCAAAATCTCGTTTAAATCATGAAGATGATGATGAATGGCGAATTTTTTGGTTGCCGATTGGTGATCGTTTCTTGGTCGCCGTTGGACAAGAGCTCGATTATCGTGATGATCTCACTCAAGGCATGGTCTTTAGTCAAATGTGGATTTGGTTTGCAAGCCTTCCATTATTATTAGGCTTAATTGTTTGGGTGATTAAGCGAGAATTACAGACGCTACAACGCGTAGGCGAACAAGTTAAACAGCGAACACCGGAAGACAATAGTCCGCTTTCGACAGAAGTGCCAAAAGAGATTTTGCCGTTAGTGACGAGCTTAAATCAGTTTTTCGATAAAACATCAACGATGTTATTAAGAGAGCGTCGATTTACTTCGGATGCCGCTCACGAATTACGTAGTCCGTTAGCCGCATTAAAGATTCAAACGGAAATCGCACAATTAGCGGGTGATGATAGCGCCTTGCGTGATAAGGCGTTAGGCAATTTAACCCAAGGCATTAACCGAGCAACCCAACTTATTGAGCAACTGCTTACGCTATCCCGTTTAGATAACTTAACGGAGTTGGAAGGTGTAGAAGATATTCATTGGGATAAATTAATTCCATCATTGGTAGGAGAGCTTTATTTCCAAGCACAAAAACGTGATATGGAGATTGAATTTGAACAGAAGGGAACACCTAAAGTCCAGCAAGGACAGCCTTTATTGCTTTCATTGATGTTAAGAAATTTGATTGATAACGCAATTAAATACTGTCAGCCAAATAGCGTAATTCGAGTAACGTTAGAACAACATCGAATTATTGTAGAAGATAATGGCGGTGGTGTGGATGAGGCGGATTTGGCTAAATTAGGACAACGTTTTTATCGTCCAGCAGGTCAAAATGAAAAAGGAAGTGGGCTTGGTTTATCCATCGTTAGACGTATTGCAGAGCTTCACCATTATCAAATTCAGATTGAAAATGGCGCTATTGATGGCCAAAAAGGATTAAAAGCCACCATTCTACTTTAAGCTTCACAAGCGGTACGATTCTCTCTATTTTTTGCAAAATATGAGCAAGATCGTACCGCTTGTATAATGAGCTCTTAGTTGTTTAACGCCTGACGCTGTGCTTCAAACAACTGTTCAATCCCTTTCTGTGCTAAATCAAGGAGTTGCAATAATTCCATATGGCTGAACGGTTCACCTTCGGCTGTGCCTTGTACTTCCACTAAACGACCGTCTTCAACCATCACCACATTCATATCAGTTTCTGCGTTAGAGTCTTCTACATATTCCAAATCACAGACTGCTTGTCCATCAACAATCCCAACCGAAATTGCCGCCACCAATCCTTTCATAGGGTTTTCTTTCAATAAGCCATCAGCGATCAATCTGTTAATCGCATCGTGTAACGCAATGCAAGCCCCAGTGATAGAGGCAGTCCGTGTACCGCCGTCGGCTTGGATTACATCGCAATCTACCGTAATCGTACGCTCACCTAAGGTTTTCAAATCCACAACAGCACGCAAGGAGCGAGCGATTAAACGCTGGATTTCCATTGTACGACCGCCTTGCTTGCCTTTCGCCGCTTCACGTTGGGTACGGCTATGGGTGGCTCTTGGCAACATACCGTATTCAGCAGTCACCCAACCTTGTTGTTGCCCTTTAAGAAAGCGTGGCACAGTTTCTTCGACGGTGGCGTTACACAGCACTTTGGTTTCACCAAATTCCACCAACACAGACCCTTCGGCATGGCGAGTATAGTGACGAGTAATTTTTACAGGACGAGTTTGATCAACAGGACGATTATTTGGACGCATATTTATTCCTTTTCTCTAAAAAATTTCCCCTATTCTAGCAGAATACCAAGTACAATATGCCAAATTTTGTAACAAAGAGAAAAGAGTACAATGATTTACAGTATGACCGCTTTCGCCCACCTTGAGCTTAAAAAAGAGTGGGGTAACGCCGTATGGGAAATCCGTTCGGTTAATCAACGTTTTTTAGAAACCTATTTCCGTCTGCCTGAAGCCTTTCGCAATTTGGAAATGACCTTGCGTGAACGTCTGCGAACAGCATTAACCCGTGGTAAAGTCGAGTGTAGTTTACGCATTGAATTAAATACTAATCAAAACAATGGGTTAACCTTAAATCAAGAGTATGCCAAACAGGTGATTAGCTCATTACAATGGCTAAAAGAAACAGCCCAAGAAGGCGAAATTAACTTAGTGGATATTCTGCGTTTCCCTGGGGTTGTCGATAACCAAAATCAAGATCTCGACCAGATCAGCCAAGATTTATTAGACGGTTTTGAGCAGATCCTTGCAGAATTTATTGCAATGCGTGGACGTGAAGGGGCGAACTTACAAGCCTTAATTCAACAGCGTTTAGACGCCATTGCAACAGAAGCAACAAAAGTGCAGGCTCAAATGCCTAGCGTTTTACAGTGGCAAAAAGACCGCTTGCAACAGCGTTTTGATGAACTGAACTTGCAACTTGATCCACAACGTTTAGAGCAAGAAATGGTACTACTCGCTCAAAAAGTCGATGTGGCGGAAGAGTTAGATCGCTTACAGCTACACGTCAAAGAAACCACATCTATTTTGAAAAAAGGCGGTGCGGTTGGGCGTAAATTAGACTTTATGATGCAAGAACTAAATCGTGAAGCGAATACGCTCGCCTCAAAATCTATTAATGCTGATGTCACTAATTCTGCCGTTGAGCTGAAAGTGTTGATTGAACAGATGCGTGAGCAAATTCAGAATTTGGAGTAGTCAATGAGTCAGACCTTAACCCCATTTCATACCTTTCATTTGCCCGCAAAAGCGTCGGTCATTATCGAGTTCAACAGCATTGAACAACTATTAACCGAATGGCAAAAAGCCGATCAAGCACAGCAACCAATTTTGTTGCTAGGGCAAGGCTCTAATGTGCTGTTTTTAGACGATTTTGACGGCACAGTATTAGTCAATAAGCTCAAAGGGATCGAACATCGTCAAGACGATCATTTTCATTATTTACAGGTGGCTGGCGGTGAAAATTGGCACGAACTCGTGCAATGGACGTTGAAACAAAGGATTGGCGGGCTTGAAAATCTGGCGTTAATTCCTGGTGTTGCTGGCTCTGCACCGATTCAAAATATCGGGGCTTACGGGGTGGAATTTGAGCGTGTTTGCGATTATGTTGATGTGCTAAATCTTAAAACGGGTGAACAGTTTCGCTTAACGAAAAATGAGTGTGAGTTTGGCTATCGCGAAAGTGTATTCAAACATCAATATCGTGAGCATTATGCGATTGTGGCTGTCGGTTTGAAGTTGGCAAAGGCGTGGCAACCTGTTTTAAATTATGGTTCTCTGGCACAATTTGATCCAAATGCAGTGACACCACAGCAAGTGTTTGATGAAGTCTGTGCCGTACGCCGTGCGAAATTGCCGAATCCAGATGAGTTTGGTAACGCGGGCAGTTTCTTTAAAAATCCTGTGGTGGAATTTGCAAAATTTCAACAGATTCAGACCGCTTACCCGACTATTCCAAACTATCCGCAAGCGGATGGTTCAGTCAAATTACCTGCAGGTTGGTTGATTGACCAAGCAAATTTAAAGGGTTTCCAAATCGGCGGAGCGGCAGTCCATACCCAACAAGCGTTGGTGCTGATTAATAAAGAGAATGCCACTGGGGCTGATGTTGTTGCATTAGCCAAAGAAGTCCGTCGTCAAGTCCGTGAAAAATTTGGCGTTGAATTACACCCTGAAGTGCGTTTTATGGGACGACAGGGCGAAGTGGATAGTGAACTGGTGACAAGGTAATTGGCAATGGGACTTGATCAACATTTAATTACATCGGCATTAACGCAAGGGCAAGCTCTTGTATTTAAAGAGATTGACTCCACCAACGAATACCTACTGACGCACTATAAAACCTTGCCGTTAGGCTCACTCTGTGTGGCGGAATCTCAAACAGCAGGGCGGGGCAGACGCGGACGGCAATGGTATTCCCCTGAAAGCCAGAACGTTTATTTCTCAATGTTGTGGC
The DNA here is from genome assembly GCF_901764975.1 of Actinobacillus indolicus. Taxonomy (GTDB): domain Bacteria; phylum Pseudomonadota; class Gammaproteobacteria; order Enterobacterales; family Pasteurellaceae; genus Glaesserella; species Glaesserella indolica_B. The sequence continues at coordinate 71,656 of NZ_CABFKH010000003.1, forward strand.
ACTATCCTTCATTGGAAATCCCACAGCTTTCGTCATTAAGTTTAGTGGTCTCAGTATTAATTGCCGAGACCTTTCAAGCACTGAACGTACCACATATTCAAATTAAATGGCCCAATGATATTTACTATCAAGGTAAAAAAATGGGGGGCATTTTGATTGAGAGCCGTGTCGATAAAACGGGAATTTACCTTGTGATTGGTATCGGCTTAAATTTAGGTATGAACAATGTCGATGAAAATGTGGTCACGCAGGCTTGGAGCGATCTGTCTGAACATCAGATAGATCGTTCCCAACTGGTTGCTGAACTGGCAAAACGCTTACAAAATGCCTTAACAACTTACCCACAAACCGCCTTTGAACCCTATGCAGAACGTTGGCAACAGTTTGATATTTTCCGCAATCAAGCGGTCAGATTAATCACAGAAAATGAAGAAATTCATGGCATTTCTCTTGGGATTAACGAAGATGGAGAATTGATTTTGCAACAAGGAGAAATTATTCGCAGTTTTGCGATAGGGGAAATTTCATTGAGATCTGCCTAGCAGATCTCAATCTAAAACCCATTATTCAAGGGTAATCGCATCTTTAATTTTCTTGAGCGCTTGATTTTCTAGCTGTCGAACACGTTCTGCAGAAATATTATATTTTGCAGCTAAATCGTGTAAGGTGGCTTTGTTTTCATCTAACCAACGTGTTTTGATAATGTCTTGGCTACGTTCGTCAAGTTGCGTCAGTGCATAAGCAAGCTGTGCTGTGGCTTGTCCATTGTGTTCTTCATCTTCCAATTCATCTGCAAAGTTAGAACGATCATCTTCAATATACATGGATGGAACATAAGCTTCATCACTATCATCACCGACAGGTAAATCAAAGCCCATATCTTGCCCTGTCATTCGTGATTCCATCTCTTTAACATCTTCGGGAGATACACCTAAGTCCTCAGCGACTTTTTGAATTTCATCTTCGCTAAACCATGCAAGACGTTGTTTATTTTTACGTAGGTTAAAGAATAACTTGCGTTGAGCTTTGGTCGTTGCCACTTTCACAATACGCCAGTTTTTCAGCACATACTCATGAATTTCTGCTTTCACCCAATGTACCGCAAACGAGACTAAACGAACGCCAACTTCAGGATTAAAGCGTTTTACCGCTTTCATTAAGCCAATATTACCTTCCTGAATTAAGTCAGCTAACGGCAAACCATAGCCCATATAACCTCGTGCAATGTGCACCACAAAACGTAAATGCGACATAATCAGCTGTTTTGCTGCATCTAAATCTTCATCGTAGTAAAAACGTTCTGCGAGCTCTTTTTCTTGCTCTGCGGTTAAAATAGGATATTGATTTGCCATACGAATATAGCTATCAAGACTTCCGCCTTGTGGCACAAGCATATTATTCGCAAGGGCAGGGTGGGTGCTATCATCATTATCTTCGATTAGTTCAACCTCATCTGGCTCTATAATTTCTGCATCTTCGATATCTGTATCATCAATATCCATTTTAGGCTGTATAGTCATATTCTTCTCTTATTAGTCATACAATTAGTTTGAAAACTAAATTGCAAAAAAGTTTACAGATCTTACCGCTTTCTGATTAGATTACCAACTGATTTAATAAATCAATAAAAAAACCGAGTTCAAATGAACTCGGCTTCTATCAAAACAGTACTTAAGCTTTGATGGTTTTCTCCTCATGTTTTGCAAGGACTAAATACCCAATAGCTGAAAATGCTGAAAGTAGTGCAATCACAACATAAGACCAGAACCAACCAAATCCATCAGCCATTAATGGCATTACCCAGTTTGCTCCCATATTACCAATAAGATAAGCTGTTACGCCTACAAAGCCAATTGCTGTTCCTGCCACATTTAATGGCACAAAGTTGATTGTCAAAATATTGACGATTAACTGCGGACCATAAATTAAAGCGCCAAGAATCCCGCAAATAACAAGAAGTAATCCATAGTTTGACGGACCTGAAACAGCAACATATTCATAGGCGAAAACAATACCAACCATGATAAATAAACCAATAGCCCCCATTTTTGCCATTTTGTTCGGATATTTCACCGCTAGCCATGCAAAAACTAATGACCCTGGAATTGCCACCCATTCTAAAACAGAAATTGCCATGTGAGCTTCTGCATCACCTAAGTGAGCCACTTCGTGAAGATAAATTGGCATCCAATCTTCGATACCAAAGCGGATAAAATATAAAGCGACATTGACAGCTGCAACTAAGAGCAATGCAGGGTTCAAAAAGACATATTTCCAAATTAATTGCCAATAAGTCAGCGTATTTTTTTCTTCTTCCGTTGCCACATTTGATTCACCCGCATCGCCATACATAGTACGTAACGAGTCTAAACCTTCAGATTCAGGGTTATCTCCGCCATATTTCCAACAAAATAAAGCAAAAAGTAATACCAAAACACCTGGAACTAAGAACGCCATAAAAATATCGCCTGTGGCTGGCACAATAAATCCCATGGTTGTCATTGTGGCGATTGCCATTGGTAACAATGCAGAACCCATATTTTGAGAAATATTCCAACCTGCAATCGCAGCACCACGTGTTTTATTCGGATAATAATTAGCAATCATATTTTGAGATGCAGGGGCTAAAGCACCTTGCACAACACCACAAAGAATGAGCAGTATTGCAAGTAAAATAATCGAAGTATGGGAAATACCGATAATAATACAGATTGCAGCACTCGCAGCTAAACAGATAGAAAATAGCTTACGTAGATCAACACGGTCTCCCAATGCTCCCATGTAAAATTTAGCCAAACCATAGGAAATCGTTAGGCAAGAAAGGAGCATTGCAATATCAGCTTTGTCCCATCCATTTGTGACCATAATAGATTTAGACATTAATTTAAAATTATTCCGTACCAAATAAGCACAGACATAACCTAAAAATGCCACGATAAAAATCATTTTTTGACGTTTTAAAAACGTCATAAATTTTTCAGGTTCTCTTTGAGCATAATCGAAAGACATAACCGCTCCTTTTAATACGAACATCATATATTACTTAATTTATTTTATAAGAGCTTATGATGTAAAAGTCCCATAAAACAATTAACATATTATGAAAAGTAGTATTAATACACAATCATTTCATGTTGAAAATCGAAACTAATTTGTATTTATGTGAACTACTTCAAAAAACGAATCAAAGAGAATGATGCAAAATTTTTTGCAAATCTCACCGCTTTCCTTTACAATCGCCAGACTTTTGGGGCTGATCTTGGATTCGACGGGATTAGCGAAGTCCAAGGTGCACGTCGAGGTGCGGTAGGCCTCGTAAACAAACCGCAAAAAATAGTCGCAAACGACGAACAATACGCTTTAGCAGCTTAATAACCTGCTCATAGCCTTATCGCCTCAGCTTCCGCTCGTAAGACGAGGAGTTCGATAAGTCACCCAAAACGAGATCGTGTGGACGCCGCCGTTTGAGGATCGAAACACTAAATTAAATCAAACTAGCTTATTCTTTGCGTGTCTGTCCGCTGGGGGTAAGCGAAATTAAAGACTAGACTAAACGTGTAGTGCTGAAGATGGAGTAATTTCGGACGCGGGTTCAACTCCCGCCAGCTCCACCAAAACACAGTTCGATAGAGTTCTATCAAATACGAAAAAGCCTTGAAAATAAACGTTTTCAAGGCTTTTTTGTTCCTATATAGTTCAATGTAAAACAATCACATCCAACAAATTAAGTACCTAGCTGTTATGATGGCATTATTGTTAGGTACTAATAATAGCTATTTTGAAATGGTTGGAAATAAGTTAAAAGAAAGCTTACTGGCTTATTCATCATAACAGAGTAATGCAAGCGGTCATTTAAGGTTAATTTTTTGCAAATTACCGTTCTAAATAAAGCACTCATTTTTAAACGAGTGCCATGAGAGAATGTCGAAAATAACAGGGAGTTTTGTTTATCTCTGTTAGCAGAGATAAAATCCACTAAATCCCATCACCATTAACACCTTCATTTGCATCATCAAAATATTGGTTCATGTCAAAAGCGGGTTTTTGATCTTGAGATTGACCGATAATTCTAGCTGGTACACCTGCGGCGGTGGCGTATTCTGGCACCGCTTGTAAGACAACAGAGTTTGCGCCAATCTTTGAGTAACGTCCGATTTCGATATTGCCAAGGATTTTTGCCCCTGCGCCAATCATAACGCCTTCTCGGATTTTAGGATGACGATCACCATGCTCTTTCCCTGTTCCACCAAGTGTTACACCTTGTAGAATAGACACATCATTTTCTATGACCGCCGTTTCTCCAACAACAATACCTGTTGCATGATCTAACATGATGCCACAGCCGACTCTTGCAGCGGGGTGAATATCAACATCAAAGGCGACGGAAATCTCGTTTTGTAGGTAGATCGCTAATGCTTTTCTGCCTTGTTTCCATAAATAGTGTGTTACTCGATAACTTTGTAAGGCATGGTAACCTTTTAAGTAAAGTAAAGGAGTGCTCCATTTATCAACCGCAGGATCTCGTGTGCGAACGGCGTTAATATCATGAGCAGCGCTGATGATAATTTGTGGATCAGCCTGATAAGCTTCTTCGATGATCTCTTTTAAGGCAATCGCAGGCATAATGGCGTTAGAGAGTTTATTTGCCAAGATATAACTTAATGCATCGCCTAAGTTGTGATGTTTTAAAATCGTGGCGTGGAAAAAACTGGCAAGCATCGGCTCACTATTTGCTAATTCTTTTGCTTCTTCACGAATATGATGCCAAATTTGATCGAGCTGTTGTGTTGTCATTTCTATTCTCCTTTTCGTTCACGTCCTAATAGCGTAGTTGCAACTTCTGTAGCTTGTTTACCGCAAAATAACATTTGGTAAATCTGCTCGACAATCGGCATTTCAACGCCTTGTTGCTGAGCCAGTAAATAGGCTTCTTTAGTATTATAAAATCCTTCTACTACTTGTCCGATTTCTGCCATGGCATCTTCTGCGGAGCGACCTTGTCCTAGCATTAAGCCAAAACGACGATTACGGGATTGATTGTCGGTACAGGTAAGCACTAAGTCGCCTAATCCAGCCATGCCCATAAATGTGGTTGGATTTGCACCTAATGTTGCCCCTAAACGGCTTATTTCCGCCAGTCCTCGTGTAATTAATGCTGTGCGAGCGTTTGCCCCAAATCCCATGCCATCAGAGATACCTGCGCCGATCGCAATGACGTTTTTAATTGCACCACCTAATTGAACACCCACCATATCACTGTTTAGATAGACTCGAAAGGCTTTAGAGCAGTGAATACGTTGTTGCATTTCATCGGCAAAAGATGCATCGTTTGATGCAAGGGAAATTGCAGTTGGCAGCCCTTGAGCCAATTCTTTTGCAAATGTTGGGCCAGAGAGTACTGCAAGCGGGTGGTTTTGCCCTAAAATTTGCAAAGCAACATCTTGTAATAAGCGCCCAGTATCTCGTTCTAATCCTTTTGTTGCCCACATAATACGATGTTCTGGGGTCAGTAAAGGTTGAATTTGTTGTAATACATCGGAAAATACGTGGCTAGGCACAACGATAAGAATGTCCTTTGCTTTCATTAACGCTAGGGCTAAATCACTTTCAATCTCTAAGGCTTCAGGAAATACAATATCAGGCAAGAATTCTGCATTCATGCGAGTTTCTGCCATTTGAGCCATCTTCTGTGGATTATGACCCCAAAGATAGGTTTTGTGGCCATTACGAGAAAGTGCGATAGCAAGGGCTGTACCATAAGAGCCTGCGCCTAAAACAGTGACGGGAGCAGTATATGTTTTATTCATATTTATTATTTTTAGCTAAAAAAATAGGCATGCCTTAGCATACCTATCTTTATTGATGAAAACAATTAGTTTACTGCAGGTGTTTCACCCTTTTCTTCTGCTTGTTGACGCTCTAAGTAGTCCATAAATAGCGCATCAAAGTTTACAGGTGAAAGATTTAATGCTGGGAATGTTCCACGGTTAACTAGGCTTGAAATTAATTCACGCGCATAAGGGTACAATACATTCGGGCATTGTGATGCTAAACAGTGTGCTAACTGAATGCCTTCCAAACCTTTAATCGTAAATACGCCCGCTTGTTTCACTTCACAGATAAATGCAACATCTTCGCTATCTTCTAAAGTTGTTTGAACATTGATATGTAACACGATTTCGTAGGTATCTTCTGCAATCTCACGAGTTTCGGTATCTAATTCAAACCCTAACTGTGGTTTCCACTCTTGTTGAAAAATATGCGGAAGGTTCGGTGCTTCAAAAGAAACATCTTTGATATAGATACGTTGAATTTGCATTTCAAATGGAGTTTGTTGCTCTTCTGTTGCTGCAACTTGGTTTTCTTCAGCCATTGTCATTCCTTATTTGAATTTATTGAGTTATTTATGTTTTTTCACAAGCGGTAAGTTAGCTGCACGCCAGCCTGCAATACCTTCTTTCAACACATAAACTTTATTAAAGCCTTGTTTAACAAGTTCGTTTGCTAAACCACCTGCACTCAAGCCATTGGCATCAACCACAATCACCGCATGCTCTTTATGCTTTTCAATAGACTGGATTTTTTTCGCTTTAATATCGCTTGGAATTAAATGCAAACTTTCAATGATATGCCCGTGTCTGAATTCATCATCTGAACGCACATCAACCAGTACTGCATCTTCTTTATTAATCAGTTGGGTTGCTTGAGCGTTATCCACAATTTTGAATTTGCTCGTCGCACCTTTATATAAATTGATCACCACAGCAATCACTAACGCAATCCATGCCACAACCATGATGGTGTGGTTGGCAACGAATTGCTGAAGTTGTTCTGCAAAAGTGAGTTGTTCCATAGGTTTCTCTCTAATATAAACGGATAGTCATAGCGAGATAAACTCGCCAACGGCATTTAATACAAGGCACGCCAAGGCGTGCCAAATAATGAATAAGAGAAATTAGCCTTGTTGTTGAGCCATCACTTCATCAAATGAAGAGGCTTTTTCTGTCACTTTTGCTTTTGCAAGCACAGCTTCAACTGCTTGTTCTTCCAACACTACGTTACGGATGTTATCTGTTAAGCGTGGGTTTTTCGCATAGTATTCAACCACTTCTGCTGGTTGTTCGTAAGCTGATGCTAATTCTGCGATGGTTTCTTTCACACGATCTTCATCAACTTTTAACTCGTTAGATGTGATTACACTTGAAAGTAATAAACCGACTTGAACACGGCGTTTTGCATCTGCTTCAAATAATTCAGCTGGTAATTGTGCAGCCATTTCTGGTTTGCCGCCGAAACGTTGAACTGCTTGCTGACGTAATACATCCACTTCTTCAGCGACTGCTGATGCAGGGACTTCGATGTCGTTATTTGCTAATAAACCGTTGATTACTTGGTTTTTCACACGAGCAGTTAATGCATTTTTTAACTCACGTTGCATATTTTTCTTGATTTCAGCACGTAACTCTTCAACGGTTTTTGCTGAACCAAATTTTTTCACAAACTCTTCTGTTAATTCAGGAAGAACAGTGTTTTCTACTTTTTTCAAGGTAATTGCGAACTTCGCAGCTTTACCTTTTAAGTTCTCAGCGTGGTATTCTGTTGGGAAAGTTACGTTGATGTCGAACTGTTCGCCCGCTTTGTGACCTACGATACCTTCTTCAAAACCAGGGATCATACGACCTTGACCCATTGCTAATACGAAGTCAGATGCTTTACCGCCTTCGAACTCTTCGCCATCTACTGAACCTACGAAGTCGATAGTTACACGGCCATCTGCTTTCGCTGCTTCAGCAGTTTCTGCGAATGTTGCTTGTTGTTTGCGTAATACATCAACCATTTTGTCTAAATCAGCTTCTGTGATTTCAGCTACTGGTTTTTCTACTTCGATGTTTTCTAAGCCTTTTAATTCAACTTCTGGGAACACTTCAAATGTTGCAGTGAAAGAGAACTCTTGACCTGGTTGGTAGTTGTTTGGAGTGAATGTTGGACGACCTGCAAGGTTGATTTTCTCTGCAATCACAACATCAAAGAAAGCACGTTGCATTTCTTCAGATAAAACATCTTGACGAGCCGCTAAACCGAAACGTTGTTCAATGATTGAGTGAGGAACTTTCCCTTTACGGAAACCATCTACACGAGCATTTTTCGCATAGCCTTTTAATTGTTCTTTATAGCCTGCTTCGATTTTATCTGCAGGAACGGTAACTGTTACGCGGCGTTGTAAGCCTTCTAATGTTTCAATAGAAATTGACATTCTTAAACCTCAGTAATTGGAAAAGGATTTGGTATCTAAAATACAGATAGAAAAATAGACCGAAATTGTAACGTTCTGTCAATGCAATGTCGAGAACTTTAGTCAATAGAGCGTGGATCGTGAAAGGGGGAAAGTGTGTTTGAGTGAATTTTAAACAAAAATGGAAAGTCTTTTCAGACTTTCCATTTTTACATATCAAAGGATAAAATTATAACCCTTTAGGAATACGAATTTTTTGACCAGGGAAGATCTTATCTTCGTGTTTAATCACTTCTTTGTTTGCTTCAACGATCGCTTTATATTTTGCACCGTTACCATAAGCATTTTCAGCGATTTTCCATAAAGTATCACCTTTTTGAATCACATAGAATTCATCATCACCTGCGATTTGGCCTTCTTTAATCACCACATCATCAATATTCACATTGTTAATGCCTGCAACGTTACCCGCCATTAAAATTGCTTTTTCGATTGCGATTGCTGTTGATGCCGCACCAGTAATTTTTGCTGTGCCATCTTCAACAGTAACGTTTAAGCCTTCAATACCTGGATTATCTTCTGCAATGTGATCTGTCACTGCTTTAGATGCATCTTCTTCTTTGTTAAATAGTTTTTTGCCAATATTTGCTGCAAAATCAAATAAACCCATAGTTTAAGTCCTCTTAAAGTGAAAAATCTTGAGCGAGATACTCAATCGCTCATTAGAGTAACTGATTTTAAGAAAGTTCAGTAATCATTTTTGTATTTGTCATAAAAATCTATTAACAAGCGGGTACTTTTGCAAAAAAGTTTGCAAATCTAACCGCTTGCAGTTTCTGTTATTTTCCTTAAATTTACGTTACAATCGCTCGTTTACAATTTTAATGCAAAAGGATAGACCGTGAAGCAAGTGCAATTCTATATTTTGAGCCAAACTCAAATAGGCGAACTTTCCGCCCAAGAAGCCCTTGCTTGCGATTTAGCCGCAAAAGCGTGGCGACAAGGTAAACGCGTACTGATTGCTTGTGAAACCGAAGAACAAGCATTCAACCTTGATGAAGCACTTTGGGCAAGAGAAGCAGATGATTTTGTACCGCATAATCTGTCTGGTGAAGTCACTACCTATGCCACACCGATTGAAATTTCGTGGAAAGGTAAACGCAATGCTCAACGTAGAGATCTGTTAATTTCATTACAAACAGCATTACCCGATTTTATTAACAGCTTTAATCAAATTATTGATTTTGTCCCTGTGGATGAAACTGAAAAATCCCAAGCAAGAGAGCGTTATAAACAGTATCGTCAGTTGGGGTGGCAGTTGAGCACCGAGCAAGTTTAAGGAGAGAAATGTTCCGCCTAGCAGAACAAGATGATTTAACCCGAATTCTTGAAATTTATAACCAAGTGATTGAAAGACGCACGGTGACGGCTGATTTAGCTCCTGCAACGAAGGAAAGTCGCCAAGCGTGGTTTAATCAGCATCTAAATCATACTAAATATCCGATTTGGGTGTATGAATTGGACGGACAAATTGTTGCGTGGTGTAGCTACTCGCAATTTTACAGCCGTGCCGCTTATGACGGCTCTAGCGAAATCAGTTTTTATCTCGATAAAGCGGTTCACGGCAAAGGTATCGGCAAAGCCTGCGTAAATTTCCTGATTGAACAAATGCCAAATTACCAACTGCACACGTTATTAGCGTTTGTGTTCGGCAATAACACTCAAAGTTTAGGCTTACTGAATAAAGTGGGTTTTGAAATTTGGGGAAAACTCCCCCAAGTTGCAGATATGGAAACGCATTTTGAAGATTTAGTGATCTTAGGATTGAAACAAGGCGTATGTGGCAACTAAAGGCATTTTCCGAACTTTCTGCCCAAGAACTTTTTGAGATTTACCAAGCGCGTATCGCCGTTTTTGTGGTAGAACAGAATTGCGCTTATCAAGAAGTCGATGACAAAGATCGGAAAGCCTTACACCTTTTTGCAAAAAATTCGGCAAAACTGACCGCTTACTGTCGGATTATCCCTGAACAAGACGGTGTGCATATCGGCAGAGTGTTGGTAACAAAAGAAGCTCGTGGGACAGGCTTAGCAAAAAAATTGATGACACAAGCCTTAACCATTTGCCAGCAACAATGGCAAAGTGAAAACGTCTATGTGCAAGCTCAAGCCTACTTGCAAGATTTTTATCAATCGCTCGGGTTTAAACCGATTTCTGAGGTTTATTTGGAAGATGGGATACCGCATTTGGATATGGTAAAAGGCGAGTAACAAATTTCCCCTAGCCCTAGCACTGTAAAACCGTACTAGGTTAAGCATAATTCAGCCCCGCTGGGACTGGAGATTAGAAAAAAAGGCCACAGCGTGGCTCACTCAGTCGAAGACTGAACGTAACCACGTACGGCTTTGCCGTGCGTGGATGACAAGCGGTTAGATTTGAGTAAAATTTTGCAAAATTTATAGAAAGCCAAGAGACTAAATAAATTTCATAGGATGCGTGCAAACGCACCATTTCATTTTAAATTTAGAAATAACGGTGTGTTATAAGCACCTTAGCAAAGAGAAACAAAATGACCCAAAAATTCGAAATGGCAGATCGTTTCGACTCATCGGCAGTCGAACAAGCACTTTATAAACACTGGGAAGAACAAGGCTATTTTAAGCCGAATGAAAACCCGAATGTTCCAAGTTACTGTATCGCAATCCCACCGCCAAATGTGACGGGGAGTTTGCATATGGGGCACGCTTTCCAGCAAACCTTAATGGATACCTTAATCCGTTTTAACCGTATGGAAGGCAATAACACCCTATGGCAAGCGGGGACTGACCACGCGGGGATTGCGACCCAAATGGTGGTGGAACGTAAAATTGCGGCGGAAGAAGGCAAAACTCGTCACGATTATGGGCGTGAGGCTTTCATCAATAAAATCTGGGAGTGGAAAGCTTATTCAGGCGGTACAATCAGCCAGCAAATGCGCCGCTTAGGTAACTCAATTGACTGGGATCGTGAGCGTTTTACGATGGACGACGGCTTGTCCAATGCGGTAAAAGAAGTGTTCGTGCGTTTACACGAAGAGGGCTTGATTTATCGTGGTAAACGCTTGGTAAACTGGGATCCGAAATTGCATACGGCGATTTCCGATCTTGAAGTGGAAAACAAAGAGAGCAAAGGCTCGCTGTGGCATTTCCGCTATCCGTTAGCTAATGGGGCGAAAACAGCGGACGGTAAAGATTATTTGGTGGTGGCAACTACTCGTCCTGAAACGATGTTAGGCGATACGGCGGTGGCGGTTCACCCTGAAGATGAGCGTTATCAATCGTTGATCGGCAAAACCGTGATCCTACCGCTTGCAAACCGTGAAATCCCGATTATTGCTGACGATTATGTAGAGCGTGAGTTCGGTACGGGCGTGGTGAAAATTACCCCTGCCCACGACTTCAACGACTACGAAGTGGGTAAACGTCATCAGTTGCCAATGGTAAACGTGATGACCTTAAATGCGGATATTCGTGCGGAAGCGGAAATTATCGGCTCAGACGGTAAACCATTGCAAAATTATGTCGCAATTATCCCGGCTGATTATCAAGGTTTAGAGCGTTTTGCGGCTCGTAAGAAAATCGTGGCGGACTTTGAAGCCCTTGGTTTATTAGAAGAAATTAAACCGCACGACTTAAAAGTGCCTTACGGCGACCGTGGTGGCGTGCCGATTGAGCCAATGCTGACAGACCAATGGTATGTGAGCGTGAAACCGCTTGCGGAAGTAGCAACTAAAGCAGTGGAAGACGGCGAAATTCAATTCGTACCAAAACAGTATGAAAACCTCTATTTCTCTTGGATGCGTGATATTCAAGACTGGTGTATTTCTCGCCAACTTTGGTGGGGACACCGTATTCCTGCGTGGTACGATGCGGAAGGCAACGTTTATGTGGCGCGTGATGAAGCGGAAGTGCGGTCAAAATATCAGTTAAATGCTGATGTTGCGTTAAAACAAGATGAAGACGTGTTAGATACTTGGTTCTCATCAGGCTTATGGACATTTTCAACTTTAGGCTGGCCGGAGCAAACCAAAGAGCTCAAAATGTATCACCCGACCGATGTGTTAATCACAGGCTTTGACATCATCTTCTTCTGGGTGGCTCGTATGATTATGTTTACGATGCACTTCATCAAAGATGAAAACGGCAAACCGCAAGTGCCGTTCAAAACTGTGTATGTAACGGGCTTGATCCGTGATGAACAAGGGCAAAAAATGTCGAAATCAAAAGGGAACGTATTAGACCCGATTGATATGATTGACGGTATCAGCCTTGAAGATCTACTCGAAAAACGCACGGGCAATATGATGCAACCGCAGTTGGCAGAAAAAATTGCCAAAGCAACCCGTAAAGAGTTCGAGAACGGTATCGCCCCACACGGTACGGACGCATTGCGTTTCACCTTGGCGGCACTAGCGAGCAACGGACGTGACATCAACTGGGATATGAAACGTTTGGAAGGCTATCGTAATTTCTGTAACAAATTATGGAATGCGAGCCGTTTCGTACTTACTAACGATAAATTAGACTTATCGGCAGGCGAAGTGGAATACAGCTTGGCGGATCGTTGGATCCAATCCACATTCAACCGCACTGTGGGCGAGTTCCGTGATGCGTTAAGCCAATACCGTTTCGACTTAGCAGCAAATACCATTTACGAATTCACTTGGAACCAATTCTGTGACTGGTACTTAGAACTGACCAAACCTGTGTTTGCGAACGGCACAGATGCACAAAAACGTGGTGCAAGCCAAACCCTCGTGCGTGTGTTGGAAAAACTATTACGTTTAGCGCACCCGATTATTCCGTTCATCACGGAAGAAATCTGGCAGAAAGTCAAAGACTTTGCAGGGGTAGAAGGCGACACCATTATGTTACAACCTTTCCCGAAAGTAGAGGAAAGCCAAATTGACGAAGCGGCAGAAATGCAAATCAACTGGTTGAAAGAGTTGATTGTGGCTGTGCGTAATATCCGTGCAGAATGCAACATCGCCCCAAGTAAAGGCTTGGATTTCTTAGTGCGTAACCTGTCTGATGAACATTGCAAAATGTTAGCGGAAAATGATCGCTTGTTAAAAGCAATGGCGAAATTAGACAGCGTACAAGTGCTTGCCCAAGGCGAAGAAGCTCCGCTTTCAGTGGCAAAACTAATCGGCAACGCAGAAGTGCTAGTACCAATGGCAGGCTTTATCAACAAAGATGCCGAACTTGCTCGTTTAACCAAAGAGATCGAAAAACTTCAAGGCGAAGTTAAACGTATCGAAGGCAAACTCAGCAACGAAGCCTTTGTCGCAAAAGCTCCAGAACAAGTGATCGCTAAAGAGCGTGAAAAAATGCAAGAGTACCAAGACGGACTTGAGAAATTGCAAGCGCAGCATAAGGCGATTGAAGCACTTTAGTGTGAGAAGAAAACCGTTGGGTGATGAGGACCCAACGGTTTTTTTATATGTTTTGTTATTGGTTTTGAGATTTTTTCTCTCCAATGCGGTTGCCTATATAAAATGCAACTAAACCAATAAAGAGTGCGGGAACAATAACGTGGAAGCTTAAAATTTTAATTCCTAACACTGTCATTCCCACATAGCTTGTTAATCCTGCCACCATAGACCATAATGCCCCTGTGGCATTTGCTTTTTTCCAGAATAGCCCTAAGACAATCACCCATAAGAATGTGGCTTCTAATCCGCCTAATGAAAGTAAATTCAGCCAGATTAACATTTCAGGGGGATTGATAGAGGCAAAAATTAAGAATATGCAAATGGTTAACGTTGTTGTTGTAGAGAAGAATTTAATCTTCTTCTCATCATCAATAGCATTAGGTTTAATGGCCAAGTAAAGATCTTTAATCAATGTTGATGATGATTGAATCAACATTGAATCAATAGACGACATAATGGCTGCCATTGGTGCGGCTAAGAAAATACCTGCCACAACAGGAGGTAAAACTTGCATCATTAATGTTGGGATAACCTGATCTGCGACCTTTAAATCTGGTAGTAACGCTCTGCCTAATGTGCCAGCAAGATGCATACCAAACATTAAAATCGCGACGACCACAGTACCAATAATTAACGCACGATGTAATGCTTTGCTGTCCTTGTACGCCATACTTCGTACCGCAAGATGAGGTAATCCAATTAAACCAAAGCAGACTAATACCCAAAAGGAGGTCATGAAGGTAAAATCTAATGGACGTTCATCAATGCCGTAGGGTTCAATCAGTTGGGGGTTAATGATTTCTAATTGATTGATCGCATTTTCAACGCCACCTGTGGCATAAATAACACCGCCGAGTAATAACAGCGTACCGAATACCATCACTAATCCTTGAATAGTATCGGTCAATACGACTGCACGGAATCCACCAATGAAAGTATAGATCCCTACAGTGATTGCAAAGATAAGAATAGAGGTGGAATAAGAGATGCCTAGGGTTGTTTCGAGCAAACGTCCAGCGCCAATAAATTGAACGGTCATCATGGCAAAGAATGAGAGCAATAATGCAAAGCTGGAGATCCAAACAACAAAGCGATTTTGATAGCGAGCGAATAAAATATCATTGATCGTCACGCTGTTTGTTTGGCGAGCAAGCATGGCTAATTTTTTTCCAACAACGCCCAAAGAGAGTAATACCGCAGGGACTTGAATCATCGCAAGTAAAACCCAGCCTAATCCATATTTATAGGCCGCGCCAGGACCTCCAATAAAGCTACTTGCACCAACGTAGGTGGCTGCTGTTGTCATAGCGAGAACAAAGCCAGACATGGAACGTCCGCCCATGTAATATTCTGATAAGAAACTACCGCTTGTACGTTGGCGGTAAGCATAGTACGCCACACCAAATACAAAAATTAAGTAGGCAATAAGGGGAAGTAACATCTCAAGATTCATCTTTGCCCTCTAAATCAAACTCTTTAAAACAGCATTTAACCACCATGACAATGACTAAAATAAATAAGAGTGGTAAATAAATACATGAAAGCTCGAACCAGATTGGGAAACCTAAAATGCCTCTTCCTGTTGGAGAAAAATAAGCAAATCCTATCCAGCCAAGTATATAGAATAAGGTGAGCGACAATGCCCAACGGACTTCTTTACTAATTTGTTGTGAAATTTTCATATTATTCCTTTAAAACAAAACCTCGCATTTGCGAGGCTTAGGTTTAGATTAATATTGCCACTCATCAGGGTCAATGCCCATTTTTCGCATTTTCGCTTTAGCTTCTTCTGGAATTTCATCATGGCGCTCTTTCATCAGATCTTCATCCGTTGGAAGTGGCTGACCTGTGAAAGCATGAAGAAATGCTTCACACAACAATTCACTGTTTGTTGCATGACGAAGATTACGGATTTGACGACGTGTACGTTCATTCGTCAAAATTTCCAATACTTTAATTGGAATAGAGACTGTGATTTTTTTAACTTGTTCGCTCTTTTTGCCGTGCTCAGCATAAGGGCTAATATATTCACCGTTCCAATCTGCCATGGATTATCTACCTTAAATTCAATCAAGTGGTGTATATTCTAATCAAAACCGCAATATATCGCAATCTAGACGTCTAGATTTCTTAAAGACAATAAAAAAGGCGACATAAAGTCGCCTTTTTTAGAATAAATCTTATTGATTGTTTTGAACGTAATCAATCGCAGATTGAACAGTAGTGATTTTTTCTGCTTCTTCATCTGGAATTTCGATATCAAATTCTTCTTCTAAAGCCATCACTAACTCAACAGTGTCAAGAGAGTCTGCACCTAAATCTTCGATGAAAGAAGCTTCTGGTTTTACATCTTCTGCTTTTGCACCAAGTTGATCAACGATAATTTTTTTTACGCGTTCTTCAATGCTCATTTTTTGTTTCCTATGTGTATAAATTCGCTAAGTGCGAGAGTTGATATAGTGTAAAGGAAAATTTGCTAAATTCAACTATTTTAAAACAAGTCAAACCAGCAATGTGTTCCAGTATACTAAGAATAAAAGGTTTCGTCAGTAAACTCGACGAAAAAGCCTTAGCATTCTAACATTATGGCTAGGGATTATCCATAGCGGATTTTTGATCGAATCGGCATTTCTCTAAAATTACCTAAAACAAGCGGTCAGATTTTAGGATTTTTTTACAATTTGCAAAATTCTTTGTCGATCTAACCGCTTTTTGATTTAAAATACCGCCCATTTCGTTTTATAGAATTGATACAAATAGGATAAATAAATGCGTACAAGTCAATATCTCTTTTCAACCTTGAAAGAAACCCCAAACGACGCTCAAGTCGTTAGCCATCAGTTAATGTTGCGTGCTGGTATGATCCGACCGCTTGCATCAGGTATGTATAACTGGTTGCCGACTGGGTTGCGTGTGTTGAAAAAAGTAGAAAATATTATTCGTGAAGAGATGAATAAAAGCGGTGCTTTAGAAGTAGAAATGCCTGTGGTGCAACCAGCAGATTTATGGGTTGAGTCTGAGCGTTGGGAAGATTACGGCCCTGAGTTACTGCGTTTTAAAGATCGTGGCGACCGCCCGTTCGTATTAGGCCCGACCCACGAAGAAGTCATTACCGATTTAGTGCGCCGTGAAGTGAGTTCATATAAACAACTTCCGTTAAACCTATACCAAATTCAAACCAAATTCCGTGACGAAGTGCGTCCACGTTTTGGGGTAATGCGTGGACGTGAGTTTTTGATGAAAGACGCTTACTCATTCCACACCAGCAAAGAGTCGCTTCAAGAAACCTACGATGTGATGCACCAAACTTATAGCAATATTTTCACTCGTTTAGGCTTAGATTTCCGTCCTGTTGCAGCGGATACGGGGTCTATCGGTGGTTCAGCATCACACGAATTTCAGGTGTTGGCACAAAGCGGTGAAGATGATGTCGTGTTCTCAACCGAATCCGACTATGCGGCAAATATTGAGCTTGCAGAAGCGATTGCAGTCGGCGAGCGTCAAGCTCCAACGGCAGAAATGACCCTTGTAGATACGCCAAATGCAAAAACCATTGCAGAGCTCGTTGAGCAGTTCAATTTACCGATTGAAAAAACGGTGAAAACCTTGATTGTAAAAGGTGCAAGTGAAGAACAGCCGTTAGTGGCATTAGTTATCCGTGGCGACCACGAACTCAATGAAATCAAAGCGGTGAAATGCGAAGAAGTGGCAGAGCCGTTTGAATTTGCTGATGAAGCGGAAATTAAAGCGAAAATCGGTGCAGGCGTAGGTTCGTTAGGCCCTGTGAATATGCCAATTCCAGTAATTATCGACAGAAGTGTGGCGTTAATGAGCGGCTTTGGTGCAGGGGCGAACATTGACGGTAAGCACTACTTCAACATCAACTGGGAACGTGATGTTGCTTTACCAAAAATTGCAGATTTGCGTAATGTGGTAGAAGGCGACCCAAGTCCAGACGGTAAAGGTACGCTATTAATTAAACGTGGTATTGAAGTGGGGCATATTTTCCAACTTGGCACAAAATATTCTGAAGCGATGAAAGCGACAGTACAAGGGGAAGATGGTCGTCCACAAACAATGATTATGGGTTGTTATGGTATCGGTGTCACTCGTGTTGTTGCTGCTGCAATTGAACAGCACCACGATGAACGTGGGATCATTTGGCCGACCGATGCGATTGCTCCGTTCACTGTTGCGGTTGTCCCTATGAATATGCACAAGTCTGAAAGTGTCCAAACCTTTGCAGAAGATCTGTATAAAACCTTACGTTCACAAGGTGTTGATGTGATTTTCGACGACCGTAAAGAACGTCCAGGTGTGATGTTTGCTGATATGGAATTAATTGGCGTACCACATATGGTGGTTATCGGTGAGAAAAACCTTGAAAATGGCGAAATTGAGTACAAAAACCGCCGTACAGGTGAGAAACAGATGATTGCCAAAGAACAGTTGTTGGATTTCTTGAAAGGGCAGATTAAGGCGTAATTGTAAAACGTAGCTTAAAACAGACCGCTTGTAGTGACTTACAAGCGGTCTTTGTTTTTACATCTTCTCAACCGTCTTAATACCCAACAGATCCAACCCTTGTTTTAAGGTTTTCGCTGTTAAGTGAGCTAGTTTTAAGCGACTTTGCTTAATGCTTTCTTCAGCATTGAGAATTGGGCAGGCTTCGTAGAAGCTAGAGAAAATGCCTGCTAATTCATAGAGATATTGGCAGAGAACGTGTGGCGTGCCGTCTTTTGCCACCACAGTCACCGCTTCTTCAAACTGCAATAGTTTAATCGCAAGGTTGCGTTCTTTTTCGTCAGTTAAAATGATATTGCCTGTTAAGCTATTCGGGTCGATCCCTGCACGGCTGAAGATCGAACGCACACGCGTATAGGCATATTGCATATAAGGTGCAGTGTTGCCTTCAAAGCTCAACATATTATCCCAGTCAAACACATAGTCTGTGGTGCGGTTTTTGCTGAGATCGGAATATTTCACCGCCCCGATTGCCACGGCTTCCACCACAGCTTGCTTTTCACAAGCGGTTAAATCTGGATTTTTTTCTGCAATTAATTTTTCTGCACGCTCAACAGCTTCATCAAGTAAATCGGCTAATTTAACCGTGCCACCTGTACGGGTTTTGAATGGTTTGCCATCTTTGCCTAACATCATTCCAAAGTTGTGATGTTCAAGGCTGAAGCTGTCTGGCACATAACCTGCTTTACGAGTGATTAACCAAGCCTGTTGCATATGTTGGCTTTGGCGAGTGTCGGAAAAGACCAACGCACGATCTGCTTTTAAGGTTTCGTAGCGGTATTTGGCAGCAGCAATGTCGGTGGTGGTGTAAAGGAAACCGCCATCTTTTTTCTGCACGATCACGCCCATTGGATCGCCGTCTTTATTTTTAAATTCGTCAAGGAAAACCACTAATGCCCCGTCATCTTCAACGGCTAAACCCTGTGCTTTTAAATCCGCCACAATTTCAGGCAACATTGGATTGTAAAGGCTCTCGCCCATTACATCGTTTTCAGTAAGCGTCACGTTCAAACGGTTGTAGTTATGTTGGTTTTGTTGCATTGTGATGTTTACCAACTTCTTCCACATCGTACGGCAATAATCATCGCCACTTTGCAATTTCACCACATAATTTCGAGCTTTTTCTGCAAAGACTTCATCACTATCATAATGCTCTTTTGCTGCGCGATAAAAGGCTTCAAGATCGCTCAATTCCATTTCGGACGCGTGTTCGTTTTCCATTTTTTCTAGGTAAGCAATCAGCATCCCAAATTGCGTTCCCCAGTCGCCGACGTGGTTAGCACGAATAACTTTGTTGCCTAAAAATTCTAAGGCACGCACTACGCCGTCGCCGATAATGGTGGAACGTAAATGCCCAACGTGCATCTCTTTAGCGACGTTTGGTGATGAATAATCGACCACTACCGTTTGAGCTTGATTTAAGTTAATGCCTAATTTATCACCACTGAATGCGTTTTCCGCCTGTTGAGCTAACCAAGTTGGGGCTAAGAAAATGTTGATAAAACCCGGGCCTGCGATTTCTAATTTTTCTGCAATGCCGTTTAAATCAACGTTATCCACCACTTTTTGAGCAAATTCACGCGGGTTTAAGCCTAATTTTTTTGCTGCCCCCATAATGCCGTTTGCTTGATAATCGCCGAATTGGACTTTGCCTGATTGACGCACTAATGGCTCAACATTTTGCTCTGCCCCTGCGACAATCATTGCTTGCTTGATTTTTTCCGATAGAATGTGTTGAATATTCACGTTTATACCTATTTCTAATACTAAAAAATGTGTGCAATGATACTAAAAAATACTGATAAATGCTCCGAATTTGCAAACTTTTTCACAAATCTAACCGCTTGTTTTGGTGATCTTGCTGAATTTGAGCGAAAAATAGCACAGATTGCTGGGATTGCTCAGATTGATTTGAGCCAATATCAGATCGATCATCTGGCGGTGCGAATGAATAGCGATGAAGTCGCTCACCAATGGAAAGCAATACTACTGACTGGCTCAACGTTATTAAAAGAGAGTGAAGTTAATGGTCGCCCGATAGGTTTGTTTACTCTAAATCAGCCTCTGCATTTTTGCAGACAAGCCGTTTCAGTGATTGAGTTGCCGTTCCCTAAAGGCAACAGCTACCCAGAAGAAGGTTGGGAACATATTGAGATTGTTATCCCAATGCACGAAAATGAGAGCGTTGAACAGTGGTGTAAGCGGATAGATGAGCAATTTTCTTTGCAAGCTAATTCCGAATTAAAGATTAAAATCAGCCAGCCGCAAGTTGAAGGTGAACGTTTACCAAATCCAAGTGTGTCAATTTCGTTAAAAAATGCAACTTATCGTAATTTTTGCTGTCTTAAATTGCATCCTTATGATATAAATACAATCGTTTGTTCAGAGTATAGTCTTTGAACTTTTTTATTGGAGAACAATATGAAAAAATTTGGATTAGCGGCAGCATTAATGGCTGGTTTAACACTTGTGGGTTGTGCAAATACAGATGTCTATAGCGGTAGCGTTTACCGTGGAGAACAAGCTAAAGAAGCTCGTTCAATCAGCTATGGCACCATTTTATCTGTACGCGATGTTAAAATCCAAGCGGATAACCAAGGCGTTATCGGTACAGTTGGCGGTGGCGTATTAGGCGGTATTGCTGGCTCTACAATTGGCGGTGGTACAGGTCAAGCAGTAGCAACGGCAATTGGTGCAATTGCAGGTTCAATGATCGGTAGTACAGTCGAAGAAAAAGCGAGTCAAGTTTCTTCTTTAGAAATGGTGATTCGTAAAGATGATGGCAAAGAAATCGTTGTAGTTCAGAAGAAAGAAGACGGTTTTGTACCAGGTAAGCGTGTAAGAATCGTGGGTTCTAGCTCAGATCTAAACGTTTCACTTTTATAATTTTTTAATTTATTTTGTTTATATCTTAAGGACATAAAAATGAAAAAATTTTCACTTATTGTATTAATGAGTGCCGTGTTAGCAGCTTGTACTGCTGATGTTTACTCTGATAAAGGCAATGCAACTGTAGTAAGTAGCAAAAATTTATCTGATAACACTGTTGAACTTGTTGTTAAAAAAGACAACGGTGAATTAGTGACAATGACTCGTGAGTATGATGCTCATGCAGCAGTTGGTGCAAGAGTAAATGTTACTGACACTTATAACCATGAAGATCCTGATTTAAAAACAATTCGTCGTTACGAATTCAAATAATTTAGGCTTAAAACAAAACCTCGATATTTATCGAGGTTTTTTATGCTTAGAATTGGCATAAAATGTAAAAAATTCATCAAATATCCCCGATTGTTATGCATAATTTCTTTAGAAAAATCTCATCGAATTGGTTAAATGCAAATATTGTTGGTACATTGCCGATATTTTTTGCGATGAATATTGCTGTATTATTGGTTTGGAAATTTAATATCTCCAAACAAACCATGCCGTTAGTCTTAGGGATTATTGCTGCAGGCTTGTCTGATTTAGATAATCGTTTAACTGGGCGTTTAACCAATCTCTTTTTTACCTTAATTGCATTTGCTATTTCAGCGTTAAGCTCTCAGCTTGCATTAAGTCACGGCTGGCTATTTATTCCGTTAATTACCGTAATCACCTTTATTGTGATTATGTTAGGTGCTATCGGGCAGCGCTATAGTACGATAGCCTTTGGAACGCTGTTAGTTTCTGTTTATACCACCTTAACTTATACAGAAAGCGCATCTTGGTATGGCAATACGCTGATGATTCTTGCTGGAACCTTGCTTTATGGAACGGTGGCGGTAGTGGTGTACCTGCTTTTCCCAAATCGTACAGTACAAGAAAATATGGCGTTGTATTTCGAAGCCTTGGGAAAATATCTGCAAGCCAAATCTGATTTTTTTGACCCTGATGATACGGATTGCTTACCAGCAAAACAATTTGCGTTAGCTAAAGCGAATATTGATGTCATGACGACGTTTGATAAAGCACGTGTTTCCTTGTTCTATCGTTTACGAGGACAACATCGCCATTTACGTACTCAAAAAATGTTGCGCTATTATTTTACAGGGCAAGATATTTGGGAAAGAGCGAGTTCAAGCTACACCCAATACGAAAGTTTATTTCAAAGCCTGAAAAATACCGATTTGATTTTCCGTTTCCAACGCTTATTAGAATTACAAGCCATGGCTTGTCAGCAAATTGCCCACAGTTTGCGCCATAACGAATCTTACCGACATAATAATCGTGGTGAGCGTGTATTAACTGGACTGACTTCATCCTTATCTTATCATCAAGCACAAGGTGTTTCTCATTTTTCTACGTTGCAGTCTATTACTGAAAATCTACGCAATATTGAAGGTCAATTAGCGCAATTATCAGATGAAAAAAGAGAAACGGAACATCGTAAAACTCAACCCAAAACTGCCCGCTTGATCGCAGAAAATGTCTCTGGATTTAGCAATATGTTGAAAGCGATTAAAAGCCAATGCCATTTTAGCTCACAGCTTTTCCGCCATGCGGTACGTTTGTCGATTGTGGTCTGTTTGTGTAGTACTTTGGTTGAAATATTTCAGATCAAGGAAGGCTATTGGATTTTATTAACCGCTGTTTTAGTTTGCCAACCTAACTATTCTGCGACCAAAAAACGTTTAGTTCAGCGTGTTATTGGCACCGTCTTAGGTGTGATCGTGGGCATGTCTTTTCGCTATCTGTCCCCAACCCTTGAGGCGCAATTAGGTATTATCGTTGCAGCAAGTAGCTTATTCTTTTTCTTTAGGACGAATAATTACAGCTTTTCTACCTTTTTTATTACGATTCAAGTACTGGTGAGCTTTGATGTCGTTGGCTTTGGGGCGGACAGCGCGATGTTACCTCGTATTTTAGACACATTACTGGGTGTTGGCATTGCGTGGTTTGGCGTGTCTTATTTATGGCCAGATTGGCGTTATATTAATTTGCACAATAGTTTGAAAGAGACATTAAAAGCAAGTTCAACCTATCTACGTCATATCGTGGCACAATTACAATTTGGCTATCGAGATCAGTTTTCTTATCGTATTGCTCGGCGTTCTGCACAAAATGCGGTGGCAAGTTTAAGTACTGCGGTTTCTAATATGACAGGTGAGCCTAAAAAATACCATAAAGAGTTAGACTTTGCCCCCAAATTATTAGGATTAAGTTATACCTTAATGAGCTATATTTCAGCCTTAGGCACACATAGAATAGATAGTCACCACTTAAGTAACGACATTGATTTTTCTGCAGTCTTTTTTAAACAAGCTAAACAAGTTGCCATGTTGTTGGAACAAATGGCACAAGGCGTAGCCTGTACCGAACAGACGATTCAGACCATGGATCAACAGCTCCAGCAATTTGAAACCAAATTCCAGTCACAGATTGACGGACGCAGTTTAATTTTATTACAGCAATTACGCCTTATCGTGCAATTATTACCGCAGTTGTGGGGATTGGTTGGCATAGAGAAAAGTCATCATAATGAAAAATAAAGGGTATCCACAGATACCCTTCATGATTATATCCCCAAACTTTCCCAAATTTCATCAACACGTTTGACGACATCGGGATTTTTGGTAATCGGCGTTCCCCATTCTCGTTGGGTTTCGCCAGCCCATTTATTGGTGGCATCAATCCCCATTTTTGAGCCTAACCCAGCCACAGGCGAAGCAAAATCAAGGTAATCAATCGGTGTGTTTTCGATTAAGGTTGTATCTCTTGCAGGATCGCAACGGGTGGTAATCGCCCAAATTACATCTTTCCAATCTCTCGCATTGACATCATCATCACACACAATCACAAATTTAGTGTACATAAACTGCCGTAAAAACGACCAAACACCCATCATTACTCGCTTGGCGTGTCCTGCGTATTGCTTTTTGATGGTCACTACAGCTAGGCGATAAGAACAGCCTTCGGGTGGTAAGTAGAAATCAACGATTTCAGGGAACTGCTTCTGTAAAATCGGGATAAACACCTCATTCAAGGCTTCGCCTAAGACCGCAGGTTCATCAGGCGGTCTGCCCGTGTAGGTGGAATGATAGATGGCATCTTTTCGCATGGTGATATGCGTCACGGTAAACACAGGGAAATACTCTTGTTCATTGTAGTAACCCGTATGATCGCCGTAAGGCCCTTCCAACGCCGTTTCGTTAAGATCGATATAGCCTTCAAGCACAATCTCCGCACTGGCAGGCACTTCCAAATCATTGCTGATGGATTTCACCACTTCGGTTTTATGTCCACGCAACAACCCTGCAAATGCGTATTCCGATAAGGTATCGGGGATCGGAGTGACGGCAGCTAAAATCGTGGCTGGATCTGCCCCTAATGCGACGGAAACAGGAAACGGCTTATCTGGGTTAGCTTCTTTCCACTCTTGGAAATCCAACGCACCGCCACGATGTGACAGCCAACGCATAATCAGTTTATTTTTGCCGATTAACTGCTGGCGATAAATCCCCAAATTTAACCGCTTTTTATAAGGTCCTTGCGTAATGGTTAAACCCCAAGTGACAAGCGGTGCGACATCACCTTGCCAGCAGTGCATAATCGGCAGTTGATACAGATCGACATCATCACCTGAGATCACCACTTGCTGACAATCTGCTTTATTCAACACCTTACTTGGCATATTCAGCACTTGCTTCCACTGTGGCAACTGCCCGATCAGATCTTTAAAGCCTTTTGGTGGTTCGGGTTCTTTTAAGAACGCCAACAACTTGCCTAGCTCTCGCAAGGCTTTAGTATCTTCTTGCCCCATCCCCATTGCCACACGTTCCGGCGTGCCGAACAGATTGCACAGCACAGGCATTTTGTAGCCTTTCGGGTTTTCAAATAAGAGAGCCGGACCGCCTTTACGCAAAGTACGATCCGCAATCTCGGTCATTTCCAAATAAGGATCGATCTCTTGAGTAATACGCTTCAGTTCGCCTTTTTGCTCAAGCAGATCGAGAAATTCTCGCAGGTTTTTATATTTCATTGGATTCTCCACATCATTGGCGGAAGTATAGCAAAATTTTAACGAAATCTAACCGCTTGCAAGCGGTCACTTTTCATAAAAAATTTGCAAATTCAAATAACCATAAAAAAATTATAGAAATTTAATGCAGTTCTGCTAAGATCTCGCCACTTTGATTGAAAGGAGATAAGTTATGTTTAAGAAAAGTGTATTAAGCCTTGCCTTATTAGGTGCAACTGCCGTAGCAAACGCCGATGTATTAACCACCGTTAAGCCACTTGGCTTTATTGCGAATGCGATTACTGACGGTGTAACAGAAACGAAAGTGCTCTTGCCAACCAGTGCTTCACCACACGATTACAGCCTAAAACCGTCTGATGTTGAGCAACTTCAATCAGCACAGCTTGTGGTATGGATTGGCGAAGAGATGGAATCTTTTTTAGAGAAAAGTATTGATAAACTACCGAAAGAGAAAGTGTTAACCCTTGAAGATGTGCCTGCAATTAAAGAGCTTGTGGAACATTCGGGTGAAGAAAAAGAAGACAAGCACGATCATAAAGATGATCATAAACACGATCACAAGCACGAACATAAACATTCGCATAACCACGCTCACGATGGGCATAGCCACGATGAAGATTGGCATATTTGGCTTTCACCAAAAGCAGGTGAGCAGATCGCAGAGCAAATTGCTGAGCGTTTAAGCCAACAATTACCTGAACAAAAAGCAAAAATTGCAGAGAATTTAGCGAATTTTAAAGCCACATTGGCAACGAAAAATAGCGAGATTGCGAAACAGTTAGAGCCTTTAAAATCAAAAGGTTACTACACTTTCCACGATGCCTATGGCTATTTTGAAGAGGCTTATGGATTGAAATCATTAGGTTCATTCACTATCAACCCAACCGTTGCACCAGGGGCGAAGACCTTAAATGCGATTAAGAAAAGCATTGCTCAGAAACAAGCACAATGTCTATTTGCCGAGCCACAATTTACGCCAAAAGTGATTGAAAGCTTAAGCAAAGGCACATCAGCCAAAGTAGGGCAATTAGATCCATTAGGGGCGAAAATTGAATTAAGTAAAAATGCTTACCCTGAATTTTTGCAGTCTTTGGCTAATCAATTTAGTGATTGTTTAGGCAAATAAGATTGACAACAAGCGGTCGTTTTAGGGAAAAAATTTGCAAATTTTTCTCTTGAACCGACCGCTTGTCGCATTTAAATGAATGTTAATCGTTTATAACCAGTTCGTAACACGGCTGGTACGCTTCTCCGTCAGGTAACTTCATCCGATTTTGTTGAATAAAATCTTGTAAAAGTTTATCCATTTTCTCCATTAAAACCGCATCGCCATGAAGTTTAAATGGCCCAAATTGCTCAATTCTTTCTAGGGTTTCCGATTTAATATTTCCCGCTACAATACCTGAGAACAGTCGGCGTAAATTAGCGACCAGATCTGCAATCGGTTGGTTGAGATTTAAGTTCAATCCTGCCATATTTTCATGGGTTGGAATGAAAGGCGTTTGTAGCTCTTCGGTAATTTTTAATGACCAGTTAAATCCATAAGCATCGCCCACGACTTTACGATAAGCTTTGACCTCTTCCATCGCTCGTTTAACTTTATGGGCAACTTCAATCGGCTCATTAATAATAATTTCATAGAGTGATTGTGCCTGTTTACCTAAGGTTTCGCCAATAAAACGGTCAATGGTTTGAAAGTAAGCTTCACTCTCTTTAGGACCAGTTAAAATCACAGGTAATTTATGATGCGTATTTTCAGGGTTGAGCTTGATCCCGATGATATAGAGCAGTTCTTCAAAGGTACCAGGGCCACCCGGGAAAATGATAATTGCATGCCCTGTTCTGACAAAGGCTTCTAACCGTTTTTCAATATCAGGCATAATCACAAGCTCATTGACAATAGGGTTAGGCGGTTCTGAGGCAATAATAGAAGGCTCGGTGATCCCAATAAAACGGCTCTGCTTATAACGTTGGTTTGCATGCCCAATGGTTGCGCCTTTCATTGGGGCTTCCATAACGCCTGTGCCACAGCCTGTAATGATGTTTAACTCCCGCAAACCTAACTCTAACCCAACTGCTCGGCAATATTGGTATTCCGTTTGATTAATCGAGTGACCGCCCCAACAGACGACCAAATTCGGATCTTCATCCAACGCTAACACTTTTGCGTTACGCAAAATAGCAAATACTTGGTTTGTGATAGCTTGAGTTGAGGATACATTCGTTAAATTAATTTGTTGCCCAATCGCATTCACAAATAAAATGTCTCTTAAGACAGCAAAAAGGTGATATTGGATATTCACCATAATTTTGTTATCGACAAAAGCCGTTTGCGGTGGATGATGTAACTCAAGTGCCACACCACGTTCACGCTTAATAAGGTTAATTTTGAAATTAGTATAGGCGTTTAACAAGGCACGGCTGTCATCGGTGACTGCGCCAGAATTTAACACCGCCAATGAGCAGTTGCGGTATAGGGTATAAAGCTCACTTTCCACTTTTTGAGTGAGTAATTCCATTTCTAAATGGGAAAGTTGCTCCATACTTCCTTTTGGGTTGATGTAATATGTTGTCATTGGTTATCCTTTTACAAAATTTAATACTTTCGCAAATAAGCGAGTAAATAAGCTAGGAATAGATTGCTTGCCACGTTTTTCAATTTCTGAGGCTAAAGCAAGGGCTAAATCTGGTTTTGTAGAACGACGTATTGCCAGTTGAATAATCTTACTGGCAGGGAAGTAATTCCCTTGGGCTTTCCAGCGAGAAAGGTGGATAAAAACAGGAGCAAACCCCGAAAAATAGAGAAAATGCTCAATATCGCTTTTAGGTAATACCGTTAAACGTTCTGAGAGTGTTTCACTTTCATCGATAAATTCTTTCACCGTTTCGGCATATTTTTTCCCAGCCATATCGCCATCGGTTAATACGTGCCATTCAATGCCCATCGCTTTCACATATTTTAATAAAGGGGGAAGTCCGCATTGAGCAAATTCTACAATGCGAATACCTTCAAGTTCTAAATTGATGCCGAGTTGCTCAGCTAAAGCAGAAAGTAACCACACTTCCGTTTCACCTTCAACCAATATCCATGCATTGGCAAAAAGGGCAATGCTACGATTGTAATGAATATGGAAGGTTAAACGACGCAACGCTTGTTTAGATAAGGTATATTTCGCTAATTGATAGGATTTTATTGCCTCTGATGAACGAACTAAACGGCAAATAGAGCGTAATTCGACTTGTGAAAGTAGCTCAATAGAGTTGGTTGTGGTAATCCGCTGAATTGGGAGAGAATTCATCAGTTCCCACAAAATCGCCATCATTCTTGGATGTAACCGAGCATCAGGATCCTCAAATAATATGATCGGCTGTTGTATAAAACGCCCCTCTTTGACTTTTGGTGTCGGTGCAATAAACAGCTGTGATAACTGAGTGAAGATGGCTTGGCGTAAAGCATTTCCGCCTTGTTTTAAATCACTGCAAAGCTGTTTGGCTTTTTGCCATAGCTCAGAGGTATCGGAAATCTGATCTTGCTGAAGATTAGGTTGGAAAAAATAGTATTGTAGTAGTTGTAAAAAGGCTTCGATATTTTCATTCAGCTCATTTTTACACGCGGTTGAAGAAAGACGGCATAGACTCTTTTCAAAATTATCTTGCAATCGAGCATCTCTAAAGCGGAATACAGGGAAACGAGCTAATAGTAAAGAAAGAATCTCTTCTTTTTGAGCAAGTTGAATTTCATTGCCCGCTTGATCTAAAAAGGCATAGTCCGTATGAATACGTTCTTGTTGATACTCACCGCTAATTTTGAGATAAATGCGATGGTATTGATCTTGATGTTCCACAAATAGCGCATCGTATGCCTGATGATTTGGATCTAAATGCTCCCCAATGGCACTACAACTAAAGCTAAAGAGCAAGGTAATTTGTTTTACACATTGCCCTGTTTTTGTATCAAGAATATGAAAATCAGAAGGAAGAAAGTGATAACGCTGTTGTTCAGGGTTAAAAATCAAACTTAATGCATCTAGTAAACTAGATTTACCCCAAGCATTTTCACCAATTAACACCATATTCGGTCTAAGTGTTAGTGAAAGACGATTAATGCCTCTAAACCCAATAATATCAATATTGCGTAAGTACATCTTCCCTCCATTGATTTAGCTGTTTATCACATCGACCACCGCTTGTGCTGCCTGTGCATCCGCATCACATTGAATGAGTTTATGTAATTCCATAAAATGTTGTTTTAAGGTATTTTTTTGAGCTACATCACGAGGTTCTTGCGATAAATATACCCCTAAATGTTGTGCGAGATTCTCAGGTGTACACTCTTCTTGAATTAACTCGGTCACAAGCGGTTGGTTTGCGAGTAAATTTGGCAAAGAGATATAATCGGTTTTTACCAATTTTTTGGCAAGCCAATAGGTC
Organism: Actinobacillus indolicus; assembly: GCF_901764975.1. Taxonomy (GTDB): domain Bacteria; phylum Pseudomonadota; class Gammaproteobacteria; order Enterobacterales; family Pasteurellaceae; genus Glaesserella; species Glaesserella indolica_B. The sequence goes on from NZ_CABFKH010000003.1 coordinate 101,278, forward strand.
AAAGGCTTCATCTTATAACCCACCACCATCGGCGATTTACACAACATTGCTTCAAGTGCGGCGGTGCCAGATGCTAATAATGTCGCTTCGGCCACAATCATCGCAGCTCGAGCATTGCCCGCTAAGGTGATCACTTCTAATTCTGGAGCAACTTGTGCTTTGATCGCTTCAAATTGTTCACGGCGTTTTTCATTAACCAAAGGCACTAAAAATTGAACATCAGGGTATTGAGCTTTCAGTAATTGTGCGGTTTTTAAAAACGGCTCTGTCAGGAAATTCAATTCACTTCCACGACTTCCCACTAGAATCGCTACATAACGTTGATTTTCATCTAATTGCAATAAACGGCAAGCCTCTTGGCGATTTGGTTTTAACGCAATCGCATCGGCCATGGTATGTCCGATAAAACGACAAGGGGCATTAAAACGGTCGTAAAAGGCTTTTTCAAAAGGTAAAAAGGCTAAAACAAGATTTGTTGCACGCGCAATTTTATGGACACGATTTTGTCGCCACGCCCATACTGATGGACTCACATAGTGAATGGTTTTGATACCTTGTGCTTTGAGTTTTTCTTCTACGCCAAGATTAAAATCAGGAGCATCAATCCCGATAAAAATATCGGGTTTTAAGGCTAACATGGTATCAATCACTTGCTTACGGCGTTTCAGCAAGCGAGGCAAATGTTTGACGACTTCAGCCAATCCCATTACCGCAAGTTCTTCCATATCAAATAACGTTTCACAGCCTTCTTTGAGCATTCGCTCTCCGGCAACACCGATAAAACGTGCATTAGGATAATGGATTTTTAATGCACGGATTAAGCCCGCACCCAAAATGTCGCCTGAAATTTCACCTGCAACAATGGCAATAAGAGGAGATGTTGTTGTCATATCTTGCCCATTTAGATTAAGGATGAAGTTTATTATAGGAGAATTAGCATTTTTCACCTAAATTTTTTATTAGGCAATTTTTTATGCCTTTTATTTCTATGAAATGAAAAAATATCTCGTTACAGTTATATCTTATTAGGTATAATGGAGCGGTAAATTTAGTTTACACTCCATTTTTTATATACTCGGAATGACACATTATGAAAAAAACACTCTTTACTCTTTCTGCATTAGCTATGGCAGCGAGTTCTGCACAGGCTTATACTCTAGTAGATAATCAAGAAACTGGAACTAAATTAGATTTTAGCGGTTCTCTTCGTCTTAAATGGAACAGTACATCAGATAAAACGGAGTACACCAATGGCACAACAGAGCGTGAACATGTGAATTACGCAGTTGCTAACAATGGCTCACGTTTTGGTTTCAAATTAACCCAACAACTTGGTAATGGTTTCTATGGTTTAGGGCGTGTTGAATGGCGTTTCCGTGGTACATCAAGCTCACAACACGACTTTGATGACCTTTATACGCGCCAACTTTATGCTGGTATTGGTCATAAACAGTACGGTGAATTAACCTACGGCCACATGACAACCATTACTGATGAAGTAAAACGTACAGACTTACCAAATACCTTAAGCTTAAGTGATGGTTTATTAAATAGCGCATCACGTAAAGTCGTTCAATATACTTATAGCGGTATTGAAGGCTTAAAATTAGGTGCTTTCTACGGCGGTCATAGCCAACGTGGTAATGATGCTCGTGATCTTGCTAATGAGCGTAAAGATGTATGGGGTGCTGGCGCTATCTATAATCACAAAATTGATGATTTACAAAGCATCAAATTTGGTACAGGTATCTCTAGTGAACGTTTCAAACAACGTAACACAGGACATACCTATGATTATACTGCCTATGCGTTTGGTACAGCGTATACTTACGATAAAACCACGTTTGGTGTAGACTTGGAGCGTGGTGTAACGCGCGATCAAGGCACTATTGGTAATAAACGCATACGTAAAGAAATTCGTACCGTACTTTATCAGAAATTAACGGATGATTGGTCTGCTTATACGATGTATGCCTATAAAACAAACCGTTTAGATAATGTTGCAGGTGCTGATACCAACAAGAAAACTCACGAGTTTATGTTAGGAACAGAATACTATATCGTACCTAAATACTTAAAAACCTTTGTTGAGTGGAAAACGCAAAAAGTGAATAACTACACGAGTGGCGTAAAAGTATCAAAAGAACGTAATAACGAAACTGTTATCGGTGTACGTGCTTACTGGTAATCTGTCATGACAAAGTGTGTCTTCGTGGCACACTTTTTCTACAAAACACAAGCGGTCAGATCGTTGCAAAATTTTGCAATCATCTGACCGCTTGATCATTAGATGAAAAGATTATTTCACTAACTGTACTAAAATACGGCGTACAGGCTCTGCTGCACCCCATAATAATTGGTCGCCTACGGTAAAGGCTGCCAAATACTCTGGTCCCATTGCTAATTTACGTAAACGACCAACCGGTACGCTTAATGTGCCAGTCACTTTCGCTGGGGTTAATTCGCGTAATGTGGTTTCTTTGTCGTTTGGAATGACTTTCACCCACTCATTGTGGCTTGCAATGATTTGTTCGATTTCCGCTAATGGAATATCTTTTTTGAGTTTAATCGTAAACGCTTGGCTGTGGCAACGTAGTGCACCGATACGTACACATAAACCATCCACTGGAATTGGATTTGCGCTTAAACCTAAAATTTTGTTGGTTTCTGCGTAGCCTTTCCACTCTTCTTTAGTCTGTCCTGTTTCTGGAAGTAATTTATCAATCCAAGGAATTAAGCTACCTGCAAGCGGTGCACCAAAGTTTGCTGTTGGGAAATCTTCTGAACGCATTTCTGCCGTTACTTTACGTTCAATCTCTAAAATTGATGATGCTGGATCAGCTAATTCTGCTTTGACTGAATCTTCGAGTTCACCCATTTGAACTAGCAATTCACGCATATTCTTCGCACCTGCGCCAGAAGCCGCTTGGTAAGTTGCCACAGACACCCACTCCACGAGATCTTTCTCGAATAAACCGCCGATTGCCATTAACATTAAGCTCACGGTACAGTTTCCGCCTACGAAAGTTTTAATGCCTTTTTGTAAACCTTCGGTAATGACGTGTTGGTTTACTGGGTCTAATACAATGATTGCATCATCTTGCATACGTAATGCAGACGCTGCATCGATCCAATAGCCATTCCAACCTGTTGCTTTTAATTTTGGGTAGACTTCGTTGGTATAATCACCGCCTTGACAGGTCACGATAATGTCTAATTTTTGTAATTCTGCAATATCAAAAGCATTTTTCAATGTACCTGCGTCTTTACCTGCAAAAACAGGCGCTTTTTGACCCGCTTGTGAGGTGGTGAAGAATACAGGGTTAATGTTAGCGAAGTCATTTTCTTGTACCATACGATCCATTAATACGGATCCCACCATACCACGCCATCCGATAAAACCAACGTTTTGCATTTTTTTCTCCTAGTTACGATATTGAAGTTGTGTTTGAATTGAAAGATTGATAAATACAAGATTTTTTCAAGAAAAGCAATGGCTATTCTTATTTACTTCAAAAAATAAATTAATCAAAGAAAATCTTAATCGTTCAAAAATTGACTAGACGCAAATGATTTTCTTCAATGATTAAAATAAATACGGATAATTGACATTTTATTACTTATTTGACCTGTTTTGGCGTGTCTTTATTTAAATTTTGTAGTAAAGTGTCACCATCTTTTTGGAAGGGGGCGTTATACCTTTCAATATATTTTTATTATTTTTTACTCCATTTAAGAGGAACCTACTATGTACTCAAAAGATGTCACAATTACTGCGCCAAATGGCTTACACACACGTCCAGCAGCAGAATTCGTTAAAGCAGCAAAAGGCTTTGCGTCAGATGTTACAGTCACTTCAGGTGGTAAAAGTGCAAGTGCAAAAAGCTTATTCAAACTTCAAACATTAGGTTTAACTCAGGGGACAGTAATTACGATCTCTGCTGAAGGTGAAGATGAACAAAAAGCGGTAGATTTCTTAGTCGATTTAATCCCTACATTAGAGTAATTTTCTATAGTTTATGCGACTTTACTACTCAATATTCGGGTGGTGAAGTCGTTTTGTGCTATTTAGCATCTACCATACTATTTCACCCGAGGATTTATTATGATCACAGGTATTGCTGCTTCGCCAGGTATCGTATTTGGTAAAGCGCTTGTTCTAAAAGAAGAACCAATCGTTCTTAATACTAAAAAAATTACTGCAGCTCAAATTGAGGCTGAAAAAGCAAAATTCTTTGCTGGTCGTGAAAAGGCGGCTGCTCAACTTACCGCGATTAAAGAGAAAGCAAGACGTACTCTTGGCGAGGAGAAAGAAGCGATCTTTGAAGGTCACTTAATGATCTTAGAAGATGAAGAGCTTGAAGAAGAAATTTTAGGCTATGTTGAAGAAAATTTAGTAACTGCCGATGTTGCTGCAAGCAAAATTATTGATATGCAAGCGACGATGCTCGCAGAAATTGATGATGAATATCTCAAAGAGCGCGCTGGCGATATCCGTGATATTGGAAACCGTTTAATTCGCAATATTTTAGGGATGAATATTGTGGATCTTGGCGATATTCAAGAAGAATCTATCCTTGTTGCCTACGATTTAACCCCATCAGAAACAGCTCAATTAAATTTAGATAAAGTACTTGGTTTTGTGACCGATATTGGTGGTCGTACTTCACATACCTCAATTATGGCTCGTTCATTAGAGCTTCCTGCGGTGGTGGGTACCAATAATGTGACATCATTAGTCAATACAGGTGATATCTTAATCCTTGATGCGATTCACAATGAAGTGCATGTCAATCCTTCTGCAGAGCAACTCGAAAAAGCGAAAGCGTTGCAAACTAAAATTGCAGAAGAAAAAGCTGAACTGGCTAAATTAAAAGATTTACCAGCGGAAACCTTAGATGGTCACCGTATTGAAGTCGTTGGAAACATCGGGACTATCCGTGATGTGGATGGCGTATTACGTAACGGTGGTGAAGGCGTTGGTTTGTATCGTACTGAATTCTTATTCATGGATCGTAACCAATTACCAGGTGAAGAAGAGCAGTTCCAAGCCTATAAAGAAATTGTGGAAGCAATGGAAGGTAAGCTCGTAGTACTTCGTACTATGGATATCGGTGGTGATAAAGAGCTACCGTACTTAGAATTACCAAAAGAGATGAACCCATTCTTAGGCTGGCGTGCGGTGCGTATCGGTTTAGTACGTCGTGAAATTTTAGATACACAATTACGCGCGGTATTACGTGCATCTGCCTTTGGTAAATTAGCGGTGATGTTCCCGATGATTATTTCGGTAGAAGAGATCCGTGAATTAAAAGAAATCATTGCAGAGCTTAAAGCTCAACTTCATACAGAAGGTAAAGCCTTTGATAAGAACTTGCAAATTGGTGTAATGGTAGAAACGCCATCTGCAGCAGTAAATGCACGCCATCTTGCGAAAGAAGTGGATTTCTTCAGTATTGGGACTAACGATTTAACTCAGTATACCTTGGCGGTTGACCGTGGTAATGAATTAATTGCACATCTATATAATCCATTAACGCCGTCAGTCTTGAACTTAATTAAACAAGTGATTGATGCCTCTCACGCAGAAGGCAAATGGACGGGTATGTGTGGTGAGTTAGCGGGTGATGTGCGTGCAACGGCACTATTACTTGGTATGGGCTTAGACGAGTTCAGTATGAGTGCAATTTCTGTACCGCATGTGAAGAAATTAGCGCGGAGCATTAATTATGCGGATGCAAAAGCATTAGCAGATAAAGCGCTTGCTCAGCCAACGGCAGCCGATATTGAACGTTTAGTTGACGAGTTTTACCAAAAGCTTAACTAAAAATGAATACAAATACAAAATTCTCGTATAAAATGTACGAGGATTTTGTTCATTTAATAATGGAGATTTGAATATGGGATTTTTTGATAAACTATTCGGTGGCAAAAAAGATGTTGCTGCGAAAGAAGTAAAAATCTATGCACCGCTTTCAGGTGAAATCGTTAATATTGAAGATGTGCCAGATGTTGTATTTTCTGAAAAAATCGTAGGTGATGGTGTTGCAATTCGTCCTACTGGTGATACTATCGTTTCACCAGTGAACGGTACCATTGGTAAAATTTTTGAAACCAACCACGCATTTTCAATTGAATCGGATGAAGGTATTGAGTTATTCGTTCACTTCGGTATTGATACTGTAGAATTAAAAGGTGAAGGCTTTACTCGTCTTGCAGAAGAAGGTCAAAAAGTAAAAGTAGGTGAGCCTGTGATTAAATTTGATCTTGAATTACTTGAAGCAAAAGCGAAGTCAGTATTAACACCAGTTGTAATTTCAAACATGGATGAAATTACGAACTTACAAAAATTATCTGGCGAAGTAGTTAAAGGTGAAAGCGTTGTTTTAACCTTAACTAAATAATTATTCAACGAGAAGTACTAAACCACAGGCTCCCCTGTGGTTTTTTTATGGCTACGTTTTTGCAAAGTTTTCCACAAATCTGACCGCTTGGAAAATGAATTTGTTATAGCCATAAAATACACAACAAGGTAAAATAGACAAGGTTTTTGCGTAAAGGATAGCCCTTTACGCTTTTATTTTCTTACTTATTGATTTATCTATTATTTAACAATGGCAAAATTACATATTACGACTTGGGGATGCCAAATGAACGAGTATGACTCGTCCAAAATGGCGGATCTTTTAAATAGCACCCATGGTTTAGAATTGACAGAGAATCCTGAAGATGCAGATGTATTACTATTAAATACCTGCTCTATCCGTGAAAAAGCACAGGAAAAAGTCTTCTCTCAACTTGGTCGCTGGAAACACTGGAAAAAAGATAAACCAGATTTAATTATCGGTGTGGGCGGTTGTGTAGCTTCACAAGAAGGCGAACATATCCGTGAACGAGCACCTTTTGTGGATATTGTTTTTGGACCACAAACCTTACATCGCTTACCTGAGATGATTAACCAAATCCGTGGCGGTAAAAGTTCCGTGGTGGACATTAGTTTCCCTGAGATTGAGAAATTTGACCGCTTACCAGAGCCACGTGCAGAAGGGCCGACAGCCTTTGTTTCTATCATGGAAGGCTGTAACAAATATTGTTCATTCTGTGTCGTACCTTATACTCGTGGTGAAGAAGTCAGTCGCCCTGTGGATGATGTGTTATTTGAAATCGCACAACTGGCAGAGCAAGGGGTTCGCGAAGTGAACTTACTGGGTCAAAACGTGAATGCCTATCGAGGTGAAACCTTTGACGGTGGCATTTGTACCTTTGCTGAGTTACTACGTTTAGTCGCATCTATTGATGGAATTGACCGTTTACGTTATACCACAAGTCATCCGATTGAATTCACTGATGATATTATCGAAGTGTATAAAGATACCCCTGAATTAGTCAGTTTCTTACACTTGCCAATTCAAAGTGGTTCAGATCGTGTGTTAACCATGATGAAACGTAATCATACGGCATTAGAGTATAAAGCGACGATCCGTAAATTACGTGAAGCTCGTCCGGATATTCAAATCAGTTCAGATTTTATTGTGGGCTTCCCAGGTGAAACGGCGGAAGATTTTGATCAGACAATGAAAGTGATCGAGCAAGTCAACTTTGATATGAGTTTCAGCTTTATCTATTCTGCACGTCCTGGTACGCCTGCGGCAGATTTACCAGATGATGTGAGCGAAGATGAGAAAAAAGAGCGTTTATATCGCTTACAGCAACGTATTAACAACCAAGCCTTACAGTTTAGCCGTGCAATGTTAGGCACAGAACAACGTATTTTGGTAGAAGGTCCGTCGAAAAAAGACATTATGGAATTAACGGGGCGTACTGAAAATAACCGTATTGTTAATTTCCAAGGTACGCCAGATATGATTGGCAAATTTGTCGATGTTAAAATTACCGATGTTTATACCAACTCGCTACGTGGCGAAGTGGTGAGAACTGAAGATCAAATGGGGCTTCGTGTTGTGGAGTCAGCTGCAAGTGTGATTGCTCGAACGCGTAAAGAAGACGAGCTTGGCGTAGGCAAGTTTGTGGTAAATTTGTAAAATTTCATAAAAAACAGACCGCTTGTAGTAAACTACAAGCGGTTTTGGATTTTAAGGCAAAACAAAATTAACGATTCGCTTGAATATTGAAGGAGCAAATATCCTTCGTAGGAGAATACAAATCATGATTTTTAAGCTAGAAGGTCAATTCCTGCATTATGATTGGGGTGGAGAAACTTTTATTCCTAATTGGCTTAAATTAAAACAACGAGAAAATAAGCCTTATGCAGAATATTGGTTAGGTGCTCATCGCTCTGCGCCATCTATGATCGAGTTTGAAGGGCAATGGTTGCCATTAGATCGTGTGATTGATAAAGCACCAAAACTTTTAGGCGAAAAATCCCGAGAGCAATTTGGTGATGAGTTACCTTTTTTATTGAAAATTTTGGATGTAAAGCTACCGCTTTCGATTCAGTTACACCCGACCAAAAAAGAGGCAGAATACGGTTTTGAGCGAGAGAATGAAGAAGGTATTCCCCTTAGTGCACCAAACCGTACTTACAAAGATCGTAATCATAAACCCGAAATGATGATTGCTTTATCAGACTTCTGGTTACTGCATGGTTTTAAATCAGAAGATGCAATCAAAGAGAGCTTGCAAAAGCATCCGTCATTATCTGGATTAGCGAAAGCGATTGAAGCACAAAGCTTGCCTACAGTATATGCCCAAATTATGCAAGCCGATCAAGCTCAGTTAGCTGAATGGCTTTTGCCTATTATTAATGAAAAAGGTGAGGCTTATCAACAAGATAAACTAAAATTAGATGATCCAGATTATTGGCTATTGTTTACCCTTGAGGCAATGAATATTAGCCTAGACAAATTAGATGCGGGATTACTCTGTTTTTATCTCTTTAACATTGTTAATGTGAAAAAAGGCGAAGGCATCTATCAAGGCACGGGTTTACCCCATGCTTATTTGCGTGGACAAAATATTGAACTCATGGCAGCATCGGACAATGTAATTCGTGGTGGTCTGACCCCAAAATATGTTGATATTCCCGCGTTGTTGCATACCATTGATTATCGTGCAATTAACCCCAAGATCATTCCTAGAGCAGAAGAAAATGAAGAATCGCCTATTCATCATTATCCAACGCCAGAAGCGCAAGATTTTGCGATGCAACATTTGGCATTTAAGCCATTTGATGAAGAGACTTTCTATGCAGATAGCGCATCTATTCTTTTGGTGATGTCAGGGAGTCTATATATTGATTTGGGCGAAGATGCAATTCATTTGAAACAAGGGGAGTCCGTTTTCATTGCAGCTGGTAGCCAAGTAGACTTAATTGGCGAAATGGATGGCTATGCAGTGATTGCAACATTGCCTTAATTTTGAATTACATCAAAGATCCTTAGCTTATTGCTAGATAAACCGTTAAAATACCGAGTACAATTTCATTAAATCATTACTATAAGGAGTATAAGATGAAATTAATAAAGTCTTTACTTACAATTTCGTTAACGACATGTTTAGTTCTTTCTGCTCATGCAGAAACTACAAAGATTTCACCGAGTGTGCAAGAAACTAATGTTCAGAAAAATGCGGCTCAAACTAAAGCAGAAAAAAGCTTAAAACAGTTTACTGATGCTATTTCGGTGAAGTTTTTAGGTATTGAAGCTTCTAGGGATGATAAAAATCAAGTTATCCTTAACTTTAAATATACAGTTGAAAATAAGAGCAAACGCAATATTAGAACAGTACATTGGGCAACAAATTATATGGTTGGTAATCAAGTGATTTTATTGCAAGATATGCCTGTTTCCTTTAAGAATAATTTGAAACGTGGCACAACGAGTGAAATTGTTTTCTCTGTTCCGTTCAATAATTTACCGCAAGAAACACAGGCATTATTAAGTCAGCCGAATGTGTCGATTAATGCAAATTACCAAGCGAAGAGTATTGTTTTCTCTAATGGTGCAAAAATTATTGTGCAATAATTTTTTTCTAAGTGATCATTCAAGCAGTTAGATTTGTAAAATATTTTGCAAATCTAACCGCTTGTTTTTATTAGTAAAGTACGCGTGTTTTAATTGTACCTTCGATCTCTTTTAAACGTTTTAATGCTTCTGTTGTACTTTCTGTTTCAACATCAATCACAACATAGCCGATCGTTGGATCCGTTTGTAAGAACTGGGCAGCAATATTGATATTGGCATCCACAAAAACTTGGTTAATTTTATTTAAAATACCTGGTTTGTTTTCATGAATGTGTAATAAACGTTTTGTGCCTTTATGTTCAGGTAATGAAACTTCAGGGAAGTTAACCGCTGAAAGTGTTGAACCATTATCTGAATATTTCACGAATTTATTAGCCACTTCTGTACCAATATTTTCCTGAGCTTCCGAGGTTGATCCACCAATGTGAGGGGTTAAGATCACATTATCAAATTCGCAAAGCGGTGACTCAAACGGATCGCTTGCAGAAGCTGGTTCTTCTGGGAACACATCTAGAGCAGCACCACGCAATTTATCTGCCTTTAAGGCTTCCACTAAAGCATCAATATCCACGACTGTACCACGAGCAGCGTTAACAAGCACTGCGCCTTCTTTCATTTGAGCCAAACGCTCCGCATTAATTAAATTTTTCGTGGATGCATTTTCTGGCACGTGTAACGAAATTGCATCACAAGTTGCTAACAACTCTTGTAAGCTTGCTACTTGTTGTGCATTACCGAGTGGTAATTTATTTTCAATATCGTAGAAGTAAACTTGCATACCAATAGATTCTGCAATGATACTGAGCTGAGAACCAATATGCCCATAGCCGATAATCCCTAATTTTTTACCACGTACTTCGTTTGAGCCCGCAGCAGATTTATTCCAAATACCACGATGTACTTCCGCATTCGCTTTAGGGACTTGGCGCATTAACACAATGATTTCACCTAACACCAATTCTGCAACAGAACGAGTATTTGAGAAAGGTGCATTAAACACAGGGATCCCACGACGTTTTGCTGATTCTAAATCAACTTGGTTTGTGCCAATACAGAAACAGCCTACCGCAATCAGCTTTTGTGCTTGTTGTAAAACTTCATCGGTAAGGAAAGTGCGAGAACGAATACCGAGAAAATGTGCATCTTTTATCGTATCAATAAGCTCTTGGCCATCAAGGGCTTTTTTATGGTACTCAATATTGGTATAGCCTGCATTTTTCAGCACATCCACTGCATTTTGGTGCACGCCTTCGAGCAGAACAAATTTAATTTTAGATTTATCTAAAGAAACTTTGGTTGTCATGTTTGCCTTCCGTTTTTATTTTGTTTTATTCAATAATTTTTGCACCATCAGGCGTACCCACGATGGTCACATTCGCATAACGTTGTGCAAAAATACCGTTAGTAACAACGCCTGCGATATTATTAATGGTTTGTTCCATTTTTAATGGCTCAAGAATTTTGAAGTTATACACATCTAAAATCACATTGCCGTTGTCTGTTACAACGCCTTCACGGTATTCGGGCGATCCCCCTAAGGCTACTAATTGACGAGCGACATAAGAACGTGCCATTGGAATCACTTCCACAGGTAATGCGAAGGTTGAGCCTAACACATCGACTTGTTTACTAGAATCCACAATACAGATGAATTTTTTTGCTAATGAACTCACAATTTTTTCACGTGTAAGTGCTGCACCACCGCCTTTAATCATATAGCCTTGTGGGGTGATTTCATCTGCACCGTCAATGTAAACATCCAGTGAGCTTACTTCATTTGCATTGAAAACTTCAATACCGAGTGCTCTTAAACGTTCTTCAGAGGCTTTAGAAGCAGCTACTGTACCTTTAATATCGCCAGCCATTTCGCCTAAGGCATCAATAAAACAGTTAACCGTTGAGCCACTTCCTACACCCACGATAGTGTCAGGTTTGACATATTGTAAAGCCGCACGAGCTGCGACTTTTTTCATTTCAAGTTGATCCATAGCGTTCTCCTTAAAGCAAACGTTTGCGTTATTATAATTTAAAAAAGAACAAGCGGTAAGATCCTTGCAAAATTTTGCAGAAATCTTACCGCTTGCGATTAGTTACGTTTCACTGCTTCTGCAATTTCTTCTGCACAGCTTTGTGCTAATTCGCCATCTTCGCACTCTACCATCACACGAATTAACGGTTCCGTGCCTGATTTACGCAGTAAGATACGACCTTTGCCTGCTAAACGTTGTTCAACATCTTTTGCAACAGCTTTAACTTCATCACTGTCTAATGGATTTGCACCGCCTGCAAAGCGAACATTGATTAACACTTGTGGGAATAACGGCACAGCTTTAGCCAGATCATTCAGGCTTAACTTATGAGATGCCATTGCAGCTAAGACTTCAAGTGAGGCAACGATGCCATCACCTGTGGTATTTTTGTCTAGCACGATAATATGCCCTGAGTTTTCGCCGCCGAGCTTCCAGCCTTTTTCTTTCAAGACTTCAAGTACATAACGGTCGCCTACATTTGCTCGTGCAAATGGAATCGCTAACTCTTTTAAGGCAAGCTCAAGGCTCATATTACTCATTAATGTACCCACGACACCGCCGTGTAATTTGCCTGAACGTAATGCTTCACGGGCAATAATGAATAAGATTTGGTCACCATCGACTTTGTTGCCTAAGTGGTCAACCATAATTAAACGGTCGCCATCACCATCATAAGCTAAACCGACATCTGCTTCTGCTTCAACAACTACTTTCTGTAAAGCTTTGATATCCGTTGCACCGCATTTCTCATTGATGTTTAAACCATTTGGGTGTGTACCGATTTCGATCACTTCAGCACCTAACTCACGCATCACACTTGGTGCAATGTGATAGGTTGCTCCATTGGCACAATCCACCACGATTTTATAACCTTCAAGGCTTAAATGTGATGGGAAGGTGCTTTTACAGAATTCGATATAGCGCCCTGCAGCATCGTTAATACGACTTGCACGACCTAATTCTGCCGATTCGACACAGTCCATCGGTTGATCAAGCATTGCTTCGATAGCTTCTTCAACTTCATCTGGTAATTTTTCACCCACGGCTGAGAAGAATTTAATTCCGTTATCATCATAAGGATTATGAGAAGCTGAAATTACAATCCCTGCTTCTGCACGGAATGTACGAGTTAAGTAAGCAATCGCAGGAGTTGGCATCGGGCCTGTAAAAGCGGCGGATAAACCTGCCGCTGCTAAACCTGCTTCTAAAGCCGATTCCAACATATAGCCTGAAATACGGGTATCTTTACCGATTAATACTTTTTTAGAGCCTTGTGTCGCAAGCACTTTACCTGCTGCCCAACCGAGTTTTAACGCAAAATCAGGGGTAATTGGATATGTACCGACTTTGCCACGCACCCCATCGGTGCCAAAATATTTACGTTCTGCCATAAAAGGTCCTTTATGAAATATAAATAATTATTTTAAGAAATAGCGATATGCAGGGCTATCATTTACATCTTGATAGCGATACCCTAATTTTTCTAAATCTCGTTTGAATGCTTCTTTTTCACTGCCGTTCACAACAAATGCCGCCAAGATGTCACCATAATCTGCGCCATGAGCTCGATAGTGGAACAGAGAAATATCCCAGTTTTCTAATGTCTGTAAGAACTTCAACAATGCGCCTTTCTGCTCTGGGAATTCGAAACTATATAGCTCTTCCTGATGAATAGAGCTTGGGCGACCGCCGACCATATAACGAATGTGGGTTTTCGCAATGTCATCATCGGATAAATCAGTGACTGGATAGCCATTTTGTTGTAAATCTTTGATAATCTCTAATTTTTCAGCATTCCCACTAATACGCACACCCACAAAGATACAGGCTTGCTGATCGTCTGCGTGGCGATAATTAAATTCTGTGACGGCTCGATTGCCGATTAGCTGGCAGAATTTAAGGAATGCGCCTTTTTGTTCAGGAATCGAAACAGCTAAGAGTGCCTCGTGTTTTTCGCCGATTTCACAACGTTCTGACACATAGCGTAGTGTATGGAAGTTAAGGTTTGCTCCCGATAAAATACAGGCGAGATTTTTACCTTCAAGATTGTGTTGAGCGACATATTTTTTCAGCCCCGCTAAAGATAATGCCCCCGACGGCTCTGCCACCGCACGCACATTCTCAAACACATCTTTCAATGCCGCACAGACTTCATCGTTATCGACTAACACAACATCATCAACATATTGCTGACATAAACGGAAGGTTTCATCGCCAATACGTTTAACCGCAACACCATCAGCAAATAAACCCACACGCTCTAAATCAACAGGTTGCCCTGCTTGCAAGGCATAAAATAGACAAGCGGAATCTTTAGACTCAACCCCAATGACTTTAATTTCAGGCATCAATTGCTTAATCAGCACGGCAATACCCGCAATCAAACCACCGCCACCGACAGGCACAAAAATATAGTTCAGATCGGCATTTTGTTGTAATAATTCCATACCGATAGAGCCTTGTCCTGCAATCACTAACGGGTGATCGAACGGGTGAACAAAGGTCATATTCAGCTCTTGGGAAAGCTCAATCGCTTTGGCTTTGGCTTCATCAAAATTTGCCCCATAGAGCAACACTTCCCCACCAAAACCACGCACGGCATCCACTTTGATCGACGGCGTATTTTGTGGCATCACAATTAACGCTCGCAAACCGAGATGTTTCGCAGACAAAGCAACACCTTGAGCGTGATTACCAGCAGAAGCCGCAATCACCCCTGCATTTTTCTGAGCTGGAGAGAGATTAGAAATCATCGCATAAGCCCCACGCAGTTTAAAACTATGCACTGGCTGGCGATCTTCACGTTTAATGGAAATATGATTACCCAAACGCTCTGAGAGCTTTTCCATTTTTTGTAATGGCGTGACTTGGGCAAGATCGTAGATTTTAGAGCTTAAAATGGCACGGAGGTAATCCGTGCCTGATTGTAATGGGGTATCACTCATCGTTCAACCAACCTTTAATTAGTGGTTGCAACCACAACCGCCGTGTCCGTGATGGTGGTGATGATCGTGGTCGTGATGGCCGCCACAACAACCGTGATCTTCATCGTGATCGTGACCACAGCAACCGCCTTCTTGATGAACGTGACCGTGAGCGATTTCTTCTAATGTCGCTTCACGAGTTGCAACTACTTCCACAGAGAATAATAACTCTTGACCAGCTAACATATGGTTACCATCAACAACCACTTCATCGCCATCAACTTCCGTGATCACCACAGGTAATGGACCTAAATCTGTGTCTGCGATAAAACGCATACCTACTTCTAATTCATCAACGCCCATAAACACATCTTTTGGTACACGTTGCACCATATTTTCATTGTATTCGCCGTATGCTTCTTCTGGTTTAACACGCACTTCAAAGGTATCACCAACCGCTTTACCTTCTAACGCATTTTCTAAACCGATAACAAGATTGTTGTGGCCGTGTAAATATTCTAATGGTTGCTCAACTGGTGCTTCATCAACTAATACGCCATCTTGAGTACGAACTTGATATGCGATACTTGGCACAACATTTTTTGCGATTTTCATGTAAGGATTCCTTATTTATTGATAAAAATTCCAAGCATTGTAGCTTGTTATGAAGGATTTGCAAATTTTAGAAAGAAAGTGACCGCTTATATTCATAAAGCGGTCATTAAAATTAATCTGTAATATCAGGGGTAACAGCATCCACCACATCAACTGCTGCTCCTACTGCAGTAGTTGCTGCACCAACTGCAGTACCGACAACAGAGGTCACTAAACAAGCACTTAAAGTGCTACAAACTAAAATGAATCCGAGAAGTTTAACTAAATGTTTCATAAAATATAAAAAATAAAACCAAAAACAGTGTCGATTATAACCGAAGATAAAGCGATTTTCTTTAAAATCTATAAAAGATGTTAAGGCGTATTGATGTTTTGATGGTGTAAAATCACCAAGAGTTGTTTATTTAATATCCCAGCACGGCAGAGCCGTACTGGGTTACGCATAATTCAGCCCCTTTGGGGCTGAGAATTAGAGTAGTAAAGCCACTCAACTATGCGTAACCTAGTACGCATTTTGCATGCTAGGTACAAAATAGTATGTTTTATAAGCACAAAACATCAACAAGCCTTATTTATCTTATTTTTTATTCAAATCGCACTTTACCCGAAGCAGATGCGTTGATAATTTGCTTACCTGCTTCAAGTGGTAATTCATCAGCAGATTTCATTTTCATTGATGCGGCTTCCATTGCGTACATACGTGGCGCAGTATATCCATGATTAGCACTGTTTGGTGTATCTAAGCGAATATCGCTTAAAATATATTTATTCGCTTTTAACCCTTTTTGGATAACTTCCGCTTTATGTTGGAATTGTTCAATAATTTCTAAGGTCATTTCATCTTCAAGGGCTTTGGCTTTTTCAGGTGAAACACTGAAATCCACCGAACCAATCGCCACATTATCCCCTAAGTTTTCAAGCACTTTGGCAATCGCTTCAAAGTTTTTACCCTTCAGTTGAATATGCCCTTCTGCCACCCAACCGATTACTTTGCCTTTATTATCATATTCCGCATAGTTACTGATACCGTCCGCAGACACTTCGATGCTTGAATCTTGCTTCGCCAGTTCTAATACCTTATTCAAATCTGCCGAAACCGTTTTTTTCAACTCGGCTAACTTTTTACCTGATTTACGACTATAAACATCTGCATGCATTAAATCTTTTTCAACATGACGGGTTACTTGTGTTGAAAAATGGAAAACAGATCCTGTTTCTGCTTTGGCTTCCGATGTCGTTTCAGGTTCGGCAGAAGCACTTAATGTGATAAATGCAAGCGGTAAGATCGCTAAATAATTTTTCAATTTCATAGAAGATTCCTTGAGTTAAAGATCAGTTTAAAAATATGCAGATTAAGGCTTGTTGATGTTTTTTGCCGTAAAATATACTATTTTGTACCTAGCACGCAAAATGCATACTATGCTACGCATAGTTGAGTGGCTTTGTCACTCTAATTCTCAGCCCCAAAGGGGCTGAATTATGCGTAACCCAGTACGGCTCTGCCGTGCTGGGATGTTAAACAAACAACTTTTGATGATTTTATACTCTCAAAACATCAACACGCCTTAGAATGCTTTTAAGTAAATAAGTTCCCTATTCAACCGAAAGAACAATGGCTTGATTCAAGTGCTGCTCATGGATTTTCCATTGAATGTTATATCCTGCAATTAACATCCCATAAATACGTTCGCTCTGTTTTCCTTGCTGATAAGCTGGACGAGGATCTTGAGCAATGATGTCTCGAATAAATTCAATCGGATCTTCAATCTCAAATGTTGCAAAATTTTCACAAGATCTTACCGCTTGTAATGCTTTTTCAGTAAATTCCACACTCAATTTAGCTTCGGGCTTCGTTTGGGCAAAGCCTGAAGCTGCATTCGGCTCACTGTCGGCATAAGCAATATAAGGTTTGATGTCCAAAATCGGCGTTCCGTCCACTAAATCCACGCTCCCAAAATGCAGAAACACATCTCCATTTTTTATTTCAACACGATGTAACTCGACTTTCGATAGCCCGATTGGATTTGGTCGATGCGTTGCACGGCTTGCAAACACGCCAATACGTTCATTTCCCCCTAAACGTGGTGGGCGCACGGTAGCGTGCCATTCTCGTTCTGGAATTTGGTGAAATTGGAAAATAAGCCAAAGGTGACTAAATTGCTCTAATCCACGCACGGCATCTACACTATTGTAAGGTGGAAGCAGTTGCAAAATCCCCTTGCCTTCTTTGACTAAATTGGGCTGACGTGGCACGGCAAATTTTTCACCATAAGGCGAACGGATTACGCCAATAGGATGAACAAGAAGAGAAGAAATCGGATTTGCCATAAAATCTATAAAATTCTGCGAAAAATCAAAACATAGGAGCGCATTTTGTAATAATATGCACAATTTTGAAAGCATAAATTCTGATAAGCAAACATTTAATATGAAGAAAGATTCGACTTTTTCGATTTGGTTTTCCACGGCTCGCCCTAAAACATTGCCCTTAGCATTGGCATCTATTCTTGTTGGTGCAGCATTGGCAGGATGGCAAGGCAAATTTGATTTACTCACCACATTACTTGCATTTATCACCACAATTTTATTACAGATTCTCTCTAACTTTGCGAATGACTATGGCGATCATGTCAAAGGATCTGATACCGCAGAACGCATCGGTCCACTTCGTGCTATTCAACACGGAAAAATCACAGGAGAGCAGTTAAAGAAAGCTTTAATTACTGTGGCGGTGCTTTCATTTTTATCGGGATGTCTATTGATTGGCTATGCTTACCAAACTTGGCAAGATTTAGTGGTATTTGCCAGCCTAGGTATTCTCGCCATTGTCGCCGCAATTACCTATACCGTAGGCAAAAAACCCTATGGATATCTAGGATTGGGGGATATTTCTGTACTCATTTTCTTTGGTTTTTTAGCCGTACTAGGCACATTCTATTTACAAGCCCATGAATTACATTTCAGTTTACTTCTGCCTGCCTTTGGTTGCGGGTTGCTCTCTGTTGCGGTATTAAATATCAATAATTTACGTGATATTGAACAAGATAAACAAGCAGGAAAAAATACCTTAATTGTTCGTATTGGCAGCCAAAATGGACGCATTTATCATGTAGTTTTGCTCAGTTTAGCCTTACTATCCTACTTACTTTTTGCTTTGGCAAATTTTAGCGATTGGTATAACTTTCTATTTTTACTTGCAACACCACTTTTAGTAAAACATGGCTTATTCGTTTATCGACATCAACACCCTACGGAACTTCGTCCTATTTTAGGACAAATGGCAGGGATTGCACTTGTGACAAATATTTTATTTAGCTTGAGCGTTATTTTGTAAAAAAGAGAAAGAAAAAGACCGCTTGTAAACCAATACAAGCGGTCTTTTTTGAGAAAAAAATTTCAAATACTGAAAGAAGAACCACAGCCACAAGTTGAACTCGCATTTGGGTTTTGCACCACAAAACGTGAACCTTCTAACCCTTCCACATAATCGACCGTACCACCAATTAAGTACTGTAAGCTCATTGGGTCAACAACTAAACCCACATTTTGATTTTCGATGGTTAAATCTCCATCGTTGACTTGATCATCAAAGGTAAACCCATATTGGAAACCGCTACATCCCCCACCTGTGATATACACGCGTAAACGTAGGTTTGGATTCTCTTCCCCTTCAATTAAGCTCTTTACCTTACGTGCAGCTGCATCGGTAAAGACTAAAGGCACATTTATCTCACTCATTTTTTGTCCTACATCAAATTTTTAGAAAGTTGCGCATTATCTAACAATTATGGGGGAAGGGCAATAATATGAGTGCAAATAGGAAATGAGATTTACAAATTTCATATAATTAATTGATATATAATGCAAAAGTGAGGCTGCTTTTGAAAGTTTGGATTGAGATATAGATTATTGCATCATAAGTAAAAAAATGAAAAGAACTATTGAAAGTAAATTATTTAGAGTAAAATAGCACATCCGAATTTAATTGACTATAACTAATCAATAGTAACTTCTTAGATAACAGTGGGGCTTTTACTACATGTCACAAGAAATCAAACAACAAAATGATGAGATTGATCTTATTGAACTTATTAAAGTTCTTTGGGATAAGAAAATTTGGATCATCTTAAGTACTTTTGTGTTTACTGCGCTTGCAGGCGTTTATGCGTTTACAGCAAAAGAACAATGGACTTCTAAAGCGGAAGTGATTGCACCTAAAGTCACGGATTTAGGGACTTATTTTAATATCCGAAAAGAGTATTCTCGTATTTTAGGTGGTGAGTTTGATGCTGGAGCTTTTGCAGGTGGTATGTTTGGCAAATTTAACTTATTATCTGAGTCTTTAGATGAGCGTGCAAAGTTTTTCCTTCAATCTAATGTTTATCAAAAATTAACGGAAGGAAAAGATGAACAAACTGCGAGAGTGATTTTATCAGATCTTATTAATGAAAATACCAAAATCACAAAACCAGATCCTAAAAAAGAGCCCGATCTTATCGGTAGAAAAATTAGTTTTTCTGCAGAAACACCTGAAGATGCTCGTACAACTTTGGAGCAATTTATTGGATTCGTTAGTAATTCAGCTTACCAATTGGAATTAGAAAACTTTTTAATTGGATTTAATGAAGTTGTCAATGATTTAAACTATGAGAAAACCAAGTTTGAAAGAGATTTAACAATTCAACATAAAGTTCAATTAGAAAACCTGAACAATGCACTGAGTATTGCGAAATCTGCCGGAATTAAAGAGTATTCAAAATCGTTTGGTTCTATGAATAATGAGGCAGCTTTACAAGCTATTGCTATGTCTGAAACTAAAATTCCTCTTTCAGATTCAAAATTAAGTGATGGTACTTACCTTTTCATGCTAGGTGAAAAATACCTACAAGCACAAATTGATGTAATTACACAAAAAGGCATAATTTACCCACCGAGATATTACCAAGTTTCAGAGTTACTAAAAGAGTTAGAACCATTGCTAGTAAAAACAAAGGAAGCTAAGGCTAATGCATTTAGTTATCAAGCTAGTCCGGATTATCCTGTGGCGAAGGATAAACCCCAAAAAGCATTAATTTTGTTAATTGCAGCTATTTTAGGTGCAATTTTTAGTTCTTTTTATATTTTTATAGTGCAACTTTTTAATAAAAGACTTTAATGCATACCATAATATGAATAATAGTAATGTCATAAAAAATATCGTTGCACTAACTTTTTTACAGTTGTCAAATTATATCGTTCCTTTGATGGCATGGCCTTTATTGGCTAGAACATTAGGTATTGAGCAGTTTGGACTTTTGATGATGCTATTTGCAATTTGCTCAATGGCTAATGTTTTTACTGATTTTGGATTTAATTTATCGGCTACGCATAAAATTGCTCAATTTACTAATGATAAAGAATATGTTGGTCAGTTATTAGGTAATATCTTTTTTATCAAGGTAATATTTGCGATTATTGCAAGTATTATTACATATATATATATCGATTTAAGTCTTTTTTCTCAGGAGGATACGCTACTGGATTATATATCAATTTTGCTTATTATGTTTATTATTTTTTCCCAGTCTATTCATTGTATTTGGTTCTTTCAGGGTATTGAAAAGATGAAATACATTACTAAAATAAATATAATAGCTAAGTTAGGATATGTTTTTTTATTATTTTTTTCCTTTTTATTTTTTCAAAGTATTAATATTGCATTATTTTGTTTCTTTATAACACAATTGTTTATTAGTTTTTTATTTATTAGGTGCATATATAAAGAAAAATTTTATATTTTACCTCCAAAAATGAATATGATTTATAAAGAACTGCAACATAGTTTTAGTTTTTTTACCTCAAGAGTTGCAGTGTCAATATATACACTATGTAATACATTAATTTTAGGATATTTCAGTGGAGTTACTATGGTTGGTTTATATAGTTCTGCTGAAAAGGTCTATCAAGCAGGTAATGGGCTTGTAGGTGTTGTATCTCAAGCTTTATTTCCGTACTCTGTGAGAACAAAAAACATTCAGTTACTATTTAAAATATCATCGGTGATGTTTTTTATAGTAAGTATATCCTCATATATTATTAGCTTTTTTTCTGCGGATATTATGGGAATATTATTCGGTGATAACTTTCGTGATAGTGGTAGATTACTAAATATATTTTTAGTTATTTTAACATTTTCTTCTATCTCTATGATTATGGGCTATCCAATGTTTTCCGCTTTAAATTCTGTTAAGTGGGCAAACTATACCGTTATATTTGGAGCTGTATTTCATTTGATTGGAATAGTATGTTTAGTAACAATGAAAGTAATTACTATAGAGAATGTTTTATTTCTTACACTAATAACAGAAGTGTTAGTTTTTGTGTTAAGAATAAGTTGTGCATGTTTCTTATATAGGAGAAATAATAAATGTCTCAAACTGACATAGATATTGTTTTAATTTGGGTTGATAATAATGATCCAAAGTGGCAAGAAGATTTTTTTTATCATAAAAAAGATGGCGAAGCTATTAATAGTGCTAGATTTAGAGATTGGGAGAATTTGCATTATTGGTTTCGAGGAATTGAAAAAAATGCTCCTTGGGTGAGAAAAGTTCATTTAGTTACTAGTGGTCATTTTCCTTCTTGGCTAAATAGAACTCACACTAAATTAAATTTAGTTTCTCATTCAGATTATATTGATAAAAAATTTCTGCCAACATTTAATTCTCACTCCATTGAGTTAAATTTGCATAGAATAGATGATTTATCTGAAAAATTTATTTTCTTTAATGATGATATGTTTTTAGTTAATTTAACTCAACCAGAAGATTTTTTTAAGAATAGTTTGCCAAGAGATGTTTCTATATTAAATGCTTATTCGGGAGAGGGAATATCTCATATATTGATGAATGATTTAAATATAATAAATAAGTATTTTAATAAAAAAACTGTTATAAAAAATAATTTTTTTAAATTCTTTAATTTTAATTATGGTGTAGATCTGCTAAGAACTATTTCGCTCTTGCCTTGGCCACGTTTTACTGGTTTTTTTGACCCTCACCTTCCTCAACCTTTTTTAAAATCAACGTTTGTAGAAGTATGGCAAAAAGAATCTAAATTACTAGATGAAGTAACTAGCCATAAGTTTCGAGATTCTCAGGATGTTAACCAATATTTATTTAGATATTGGCAGCTAGTATCTGGAAATTTTATTCCAAACAAAATTAGAGATATTGGTATAACTTATCATTTGACTGATGATAACGTTGATATTGCGGTCAAAATACTTAAGAGTGAAAAATATAAAATGATGTGTATTAATGATACTTCATTTTTTCATGATTTTGAAATGGTTAAAAGGAAAATTAATTCCGCGTTAGAATATAAGTTTCCTGAAAAATCTACTTTTGAGATATAATATGTTAGCAACTTATCTTATTTATAATCTAACATTAATCTTTGGAGGAGGATTAGCCTTTTTATCCCAGATAGAAAATAAAAAAGTATATAAAGATGTATTATATACTTTATCTTTTTTTATTGTGTGGCTAGTAGGAGCTTTTCGTTATAATGTTGGGACAGATTATCCAAATTATGTATATATTTTTGAAAATATAGATGAATATGAATTTGGAAAGCTTGAACCATTATACTATTTGTTAAATCAACTAATTTTATATCTTAATTTAGATGCTCAGTGGTTATTTTTTGTTACATCTTTTATTATTACCTTTTTTGTATATAAAGTAGGTAAGAATTATCACAGAGGGTGGTTTGTTGTTTTCTTTATCTTATTATTTTATTTTCAATCTTTTAACATAGTTAGGCAAATAGTTGCAATGAGTATTATGTTATATGGTATCCATAGTTTAATACATTCATCTAATTGGAAGTTTCTTATCTGTATATTGTTTGCAGCAGGATTTCACTATAGTGCATTTATCTTTTTACCTCTTTTTATTTTTAGAAAAGTTAGGATTGGTTGGTTTACGGGAATTATAATGTTATGTCTTTGTTTATTTATTATAACTAAACTGGATATAGTCAATATTATATTGCAAAATCCTATAATTCAAGACTCCAAATATGGTGTTTATGCATTTAATGAATATAATAAAGAAACTGAAATTGGAAGTGGTGTAGGTATTGTTATTCAGCTCCTTATCCCTATATCTTTTTTATTATTGGTTATTTTTATGAAGGATCTAAAAGGATATTCTATTATATCTTTATTATGTATTGGTTTTATTATAAGTATGTTAATGACTTTAAATGTATATATTTTTACAAGAGTTATGGTTATGTTATCCTCTTGTTATTTATTTGCTGTAAGTTATATTTATAATAGCACATTTAGGCTAAAAAACATCTTATTAATTTTTTTGTTATTAATAAATGTGATAATGTTTGAACATACGATTAATATTGCCCAATTCAATTTATATAGCGGGTTAGGGATATCTCCTTATCAATCTATTTTAGGGTTTTTTCTATGAAAATAATGCAAGTTAATTCAGTTTATAACTTTGGCAGCACTGGCCGCATTGTTAAAGATCTAAAAGAGGTTATTCAATCTCAAGGAGCGGAAGGGGTAATCATCTATGGCAGAGGAAATGATAGTTCAGACAATAATGTATTTAAAATAGGAGCTGATCTAGATTTTAAATTGCATGTTATTTACTCTAGGTTGACTGATAAATCTGGTTTTTTCTCTAGTTATTACACAAGAAAAGTAATAAAAAAAATAAAAGAGTATGCGCCTGATTTAATTCATTTACATAATGTCCATGGATATTATATAAATATTGAATTGTTGTTTAATTTCATAAAAGAGTATGGGAAACCAATTGTGTGGACACTACATGATTGTTGGCCATTTACAGGGCATTGTGCTTATTATGATGCTGTTAGTTGTCAGAAATGGCAAGAAGAGTGTAAAAAGTGTCCCCAGACTCATGAGTATCCTAAAAGTTTTATTGATAATAGTTTAGACAATTTTCATAGAAAAAAAATTTTATTTACATCTATAGAACAACTATACTTAGTTACACCTTCTGAGTGGCTTAAGCAAGAGGTTAAAAAAAGTTTTTTAAAAGAATATCCTTGCTATGTTATACCTAATGGTATTGATTTAAAGGAATTTAACTCAAATAATTTTTCTCAGGAAAATAAAAATATATTTCAGCCTTGTAAGAAACTAAAAATATTGGGGGTTGCTAGTGTTTGGGACAATAGAAAAGGACTCAACGATTTTATAAAATTGTCTAAATTATTAGATTTGAACAAGTATCAAATAACGATGGTTGGTGTGAATAAGAAACAAAAAGCAATGTTGGAAGAGTGTGGTATTATAGCGATAGAGAGGACTAATAGTATTCAGGCATTGGTTGATTTATATCAACAAGCGGATGTATTTTTTAATCCGACTTATCAAGATAATTTCCCGACCACTAACTTAGAATCTCTTGCTTGTGGCACTCCAGTATTAACTTATAGAACTGGTGGTAGTCCTGAGAGTTTAACTGAAAAATGCGGTGTAGTTGTAGATAAAGGTAATCTTGAACTTGTTGTCTCCTGCCTTCAATCTTGGGAATCCTACCAGTTTCAAGCTAATGATTGCATTACACAGGCAAGAAAATTTGATAAGTTTTTGAAATTTAATGAATATTATGAGCTCTATAATGATATTCTTTATGGTATAAAATAGGGTAATTCTTTAACTTAAAATTGATATGGAGTAATAATGTTTAAAGATAAAATTTTACTTATCACGGGCGGCACAGGTTCTTTCGGTAATGCTGTGCTAAAGCGTTTTCTGAAAACAGATATTAAAGAGATCCGTATTTTTTCTCGCGATGAGAAAAAACAAGATGATATGCGTAAAAAATATAACTCACCTAAGTTAAAGTTTTATATAGGTGATGTGCGAGACTATAATAGTGTATTAAATGCTATTCGTGGTGTTGACTATATTTATCATGCAGCTGCATTAAAGCAAGTTCCATCTTGTGAATTCTATCCAATGGAAGCAGTCAAAACAAATGTATTAGGGACAGAAAACGTTCTTGAAGCTGCGATTCAAAATAAAGTAGAAAAAGTTGTTTGTTTAAGTACGGATAAAGCCGTGTATCCAATCAATGCTATGGGTATTTCTAAAGCAATGATGGAAAAAGTTATTGTGGCTAAATCTCGTAATTTAGAGGGAACAGGGACAACTATTTGTTGTACCCGTTATGGTAATGTAATGGCCTCTCGAGGATCTGTTATCCCGTTATTTGTAGATCAAATTCGCCACGGTAAAGCATTTACTATCACGGATCCAGAGATGACTCGCTTTATGATGACATTAGATGATGCAGTAGATCTTGTTCTATATGCTTTTGAAAATGGTCAAAATGGTGATATTTTTGTTCAAAAAGCCCCTGCTGCAACTATCGCAACTTTAGCAAAAGCTATTACAGAGTTACTTTCTGTACCAAATCACCCAATTGACATTATCGGAACACGTCACGGAGAGAAAGCGTTTGAAGCTTTATTAAGTAGAGAAGAAATGCTTCACGCAATTGACCAAGGTTATTATTTCAGAGTCCCAGCAGATCAGCGAGATCTAAATTATGGTAAATATGTTGAAACGGGAAATCTAAGAATTTCTGAAGTGACAGATTATAATTCGCATAACACAGAGCGTTTAGATGTTGAAGGAATGAAAAAATTACTTTTAAAACTAGAATTTATTCGCTCAATGGTTAAAGGTGAATATATTTCTCCAGAGGAATAATATGAAAGTTTTAGTTACTGGCTCAAATGGTTTTATTGCCAAAAATTTAATCCAATATCTTTCTGAAAAAAATGATATTGAGATAATGCTATTTAATCGTCAGTCGTCAGAAGAAGAATTTAATTCTATGTTGTTAGAGGCTGATTGGATAGTTCATTTAGCTGGGATTAATCGTCCTAAAAATGAGCAAGAATTTATCGAGGGTAATATTGAATTAACTCAAAAAATAGCTAAATTTTTGCAAAAAAATAATAAAAAAACACCGCTTATTTTATCTTCATCTATTCAAGCTGAAAGAGATAATGCTTATGGAAGAAGTAAATTAGCTGGTGAGGATATTATTTCTAACTTATCTAAATTAAACGGTAATCCTATATATATTTGTCGTTTGGCTAATGTTTTTGGTAAATGGTCTAAGCCTAACTATAATTCTGCTGTTGCTACATTCTGTTATAATACAGTACACAATTTACCTATTGAAATCCACGATCCGAATGCCGTAATTAGATTGGTTTATATTGATGATGTTGTAGAATGTTTTTGGAATATTATTCAAGGTTTATATCAACCTACAGGCATTTATCAAGTTGAACCTGAATATAAGGTGACAGTTAGTGAGTTAGTTGAAATTTTAGCTTCATTTAAACACTCAAGACAATCATTAGTAACAGATGAAGTAGGTGTAGGGCTAAAACGAGCTTTATACTCGACTTACTTAAGTTTTTTTACTCCCGAGCATTTCGATTATTCTGTGCCTAAATATGGCGATGAGAGAGGAGTCTTTGTTGAAATGCTAAAAACACCATCAGCAGGTCAATTTTCTTATTTTACTGCATACCCAGGAATTACAAGAGGCGGGCATTACCATCATTCAAAAAATGAGAAATTTTTAGTAATAAAAGGAAAAGCTTTATTTAAATTTAAGCACATTGTAACTGGAGAGTATTATCAATTAGAGACAAATGGCGATGAACCAAGAATTGTAGAAACAGTTCCAGGATGGTCTCATGATATCACTAATATTGGTAATGAAGAGATGGTTGTAATGTTATGGGCAAATGAAATTTTTGATAGAGAAAAGCCCGATACTTATTTTATGCCTTTAACTCAATGATGAAGAGAAATATGTATGAAAAAATTAAAATTAATGACTGTGGTTGGTACGCGGCCTGAAATTATTCGTTTATCTAGGGTAATGTCCGCATGTGATAAATATTTTGAACACATTTTAGTTCATACAGGTCAAAATTATGACTATGAGCTGAATGAAATCTTTTTTACTGATCTTGGTATTAGAAAACCAGACTATTTTTTAAATGCTGCAGGTTCTACCGGAGCTGAAACAATAGGAAAAGTTATTATTTCAGTAGATCAAATTTTAGAACAAGTAAATCCTGATGCGCTACTTGTCTTAGGCGATACAAACAGTTGTATGTCCGTATTACCAGCTAAACGTCGTAAAATTCCAACATTTCATATGGAGGCAGGGAATCGCTGTTTTGATATGCGTGTACCTGAAGAAATTAATCGTAGAATCGTAGATCATACTGCGGATATTAATTTAACATATAGTTCTATTGCGAGAGATTATTTACTGGCGGAAGGACTTAGACCTGATCAAGTAATTAAAACAGGGAGCCCAATGTTTGAAGTGCTAAATTATTATAAAGATAAAATTTATGCTTCAGATGTTTTAACAAGATTAAATTTAAAGGAAAATGAATATTTTGTTGTTAGTGCACATCGAGAAGAGAACATAAATTCAGATAAGAATTTTTTAGATTTAGTTGAAATGTTAAATGCCGTTGCAGAGAAGTATAAATATCCTGTTATTGTATCTACTCACCCTCGTACTCGCAAGAGAGTTGAGGAAATGGGGGTTAAGTTTCACCCACTAGTACAGCTGTTAAAACCACTTGGTTTCAGCGACTATAATAAGCTGCAACTATCAGCTAAAGCAACTTTATCAGATAGTGGGACCATTAATGAGGAAGCTTCTATTCTAAATTTCCCCGCATTGAATTTACGCCAAGCTCACGAACGACCAGAAGGTATGGAAGAAGCTGCAGTAATGATGGTTGGGCTGACAACTGATAGAGTATTGCAAGGATTAAACATTTTGGAATCTCAATCAAGAGGAGAAGTGAGAACATTACTCCTAGTTGAGGATTATAGTATGCCAAATGTAAGTGAGAAGGTTGCTCGTATTATTTTAAGTTACACTGATTATGTTAGCCGTGTTGTTTGGAGAAAATATTAATAATGAGAATCGCCCTAGTTACTCAGTATTTTTGGCCTGAAACTTTCTCTATTAATGACCTTGTGAAAGAATTAGTTTCACAAGGTCATACTGTTGATATTTTTACTGGTAAACCAAATTATCCTGATGGGAATATTTTTGAAGGTTATGACAAAAATGGATTACAAATAGAAGAGTTTATACCTGGAGCAACGATATATAGAGTACCGTTATATCCAAGAGGACAAAAAAGTGCTAAGGGATTAGCTATTAATTATTTGTCTTTCATTTGGTATGGGGTTCGTAATTTCTATAGGTTCGCAGAATATAAAAATTATGATCACATATTTACTTTTAATATATCTCCACTTACAGCAGCTATACCGGCTATTTACTTAAAGTATAAAACAAAAACACCACTTACATTATGGATTCTTGATTTGTGGCCCGAAAGTTTAAGCGCTACGGGGTATATTAAAAATAAATTTATATTAAATGGCGTGGGATACATGGTTAAATGGATCTATTCAAAGGCTGACAAGATATTTGTACAGTCAAGGGGATTCATAGATTCTGTTGCAGAGTATTCTGAACGAAATAAAATTACATATTTCCCAAATTTTGCAGTAGATGAATTGCCAGATATATCTCGACCAACAAAAGTGCCAAAAGAAATTTTAGATTTATTGGACAATAATTTTTGTATTGTATTCACTGGCAACTTAGGGACGGCTCAAGCAGTAGAGACTATCGTTGATGCAGCTACATATTTACAGGATATAGGAGATATAAAATTAGTGCTTGTGGGGTCTGGTAGTATGTCTTCTTGGTTAGAAGAAAAGATATCTATAAATAATATTAAAAATATTATTTTGACCGGGAGATATAGTTCAGATGAAATGCCACAGTTTTTGTGTAGAGCTAAAGGATTATTAGTAACATTAAAAAATGAATATATTTATAGTCAGACTATACCAGCTAAGGTCCAAACTTATTTAGCTTCAGGGAAGCCTATAATTGCAAGTCTTAATGGAGAAGGTGCAAGGATTGTTGATGAGGCAGAAGCTGGATACACTTGTGAAGCAGAAAATGCAGTTGCTCTTGCTCAAATTATTAAGAGATTATACAAAAGCTCAGATGAAGAACGAAGGGTTTTAGGAATGAATGGAAGAAAATACTTTCTAGAACAATTTGAAATAAAAAAACAAGTAAAGAAGTTAGTTGAGCTTCTTGATAAATAATTTTTTTGCTAGAGTTATATAAATGAAAAAGATTTTAATTACAGGTAAAAATAGTTATATCGGTTCATCAGTAGAGTATTGGTTATCTAAGTATAATGTATATGATACTACTACATTAGATCTACGAAATTTAGATTGGAAAGATTACGATTTCTCCGAATATGATGTGGTATTTCACGTTGCAGGTATTGCTAATTTTTCGAAAGATTCTTCAAAACAAGAATTATATAGAAAAGTTAATACGTTATTAGCTATAGATGTGGCAGAAAAAGCTAAAGCAGAAGGTGTTAAACAATTTATTTTTATGAGTAGTATTATTGTTTATGGAGATAGTGAATTAACTCATAGGATTATTACATCTTCAACAATACCGGAGCCTAGCGATTTCTATGGCGAGAGCAAATTACAAGCCGAAATAGGGTTGAGTAAATTAGCTGATAGTACCTTCAAAATTGCTATTCTTCGTCCCCCAATGATTTATGGTAAAAATTCGAAAGGTAATTATCCTAAGTTATCTAAATTTTCAAAATTATTACCAATTTTTCCTGATTTTTATAATCAGAGAAGTATGTTACATATTGATAATCTTTGTGAGTTTGTTAAACAAATTATTGATAATGAAAAAGGAGGGGTATTTTTTCCTCAAAATGAGGAATATGTATCAACCTCCAATTTAGTGAAAGAAATTGCAGATGTAGCTCATAAGAAGATAATCTTAGTGAAGTTCCTTAATCCAATAATTAAGTTAATGTTCAAGTTTGATCTTGTGAAAAAATTGTTTGGAAATTTAGTTTATGAGAAATCTATGAGTCAATACGATTTTGAATATCAGATTAGAGATTTTAAAACGAGTATTAAATTAACTGAAGAAAAGTAGAGAATTGTTATGATTAGAGTTTTAGATTTACTATTGTCTATAGTAGGATTGATTTTAACATCACCAATCTTAGTTATAGTGACTATTCTAGGTTATTTTGAAACAGGCTCACCTATTTTTATTCAAGAGCGAGTCGGTAAGAATAAAAAACCATTCAAGTTAATTAAATTTCGTACAATGAGTGTTGATACAAAATCTGTTGCGAGTCATTTGGTTGGTACTGCTTCAATTACCAAATTAGGAGGTTTTTTACGCAAAACTAAAATTGATGAATTACCACAATTAATCAACGTACTAAAAGGTGAAATGAGTTTAGTTGGACCTCGTCCAAATTTGTTTAATCAAGAAGAGCTTATTCTCGAGAGAGAGAGTCGAGGTGTATATAATGTTTTGCCGGGGATTACCGGTTTAGCTCAAATCAATGATGTTGATATGTCAACTCCAGAACTTCTTGCTAAAATAGATGAGGATATGATTCGAACATTGACTTTAAAAAAATATTTTCAATATATCATTGCTACAGCGTTAGGAAAAGGTGCTGGAGATAAAGCAAAATAGGATAACAATATGTTTGGTTTTATTATTAATTTACCAAGAACTGTTAAGCGAATAATTACAGTAGTATTAGATACGTTTTTTATTGGCTTAGCGTTTTTTGGTTCTTTAGGTATTCGATATGATAATAGTTCTGCATTTTACTCTTATCACTATTGGAGTGTATTATCTATTGTATTGTTTATTACGTTAATTATTTTTATCAAACTGGGACTATATAGAGCGGTATTACGTTTTATTACTATTAGTATTCTTAGAACAGTTTTGATCGGGACTTTAATTTCAACTGTTATTATGATGTTGGTAGCATATTTGTCCCAAGTTACTATCCCTAGAACAGTACCTTTTCTATATTTTGTATTGTTGACTTTATTAGTGGTGGGTAGTCGTTTGTTTTTTAGGACATTGTTAAATAGTGAACGTGATACTAAAAAATCTGTGATTATTTATGGTGCAGGAGATTCTGGTCGTCAGTTATTAACAGCCCTTAATCAAATGACAGGATATTTTGTTTCTGCATTTGTTGATGATGATAGGAAACTCCATAAACTTACATTACATGGTATTAAGGTTTATTCTCCGACAAAATTGAAAGAATTAATTTCACAACATAATGTAGAGCAAATTCTCTTAGCAATTCCTAGTGCTCCAATTTCTCGCCGTAAAGAAATTATTAATCAATTAGCTACTTTACCTTGTGAGGTTTTAACTGTCCCAGGTATGGAAGATATTGTGACAGGTAAAGCTAAATTAACAACTTTAAATAAAGTGTCTATTGATGATTTATTGGGGCGGGAGCCGGTTGCTCCAGTCCAAGAGTTATTGTCTGCAAATATTCAAGATAAGATTGTAATGGTGACTGGGGCGGGCGGTTCTATTGGTTCGGAACTATGTCGCCAAATAATTCAACAAAAACCTAGTAAACTTATTTTATTTGAATTAAATGAGTTTAGCCTTTATTCCATAGAGTCTGAACTGCGAGCAATGATTAAGCAAAAAGAGCTAGATGTTGCCCTTTTGCCTATTATGGGCTCTATCCAAAATAAAGCATATTTATCCAATATTATGGCTACGTTTAATGTCGAAACAGTTTATCATGCAGCAGCTTATAAACATGTTCCTTTAGTTGAATATAATGTAGTTGAAGGTGTTAGAAATAATGTTTTGGGGACACTAAATTGTGCTTTATCTGCGATAGAAAACAAAGTAGAAACTTTCGTATTAATTTCTACGGATAAAGCCGTTAGACCAACAAATACAATGGGGACAACAAAACGTATCGCAGAGCTAATTTTGCAAGCACTTGCAAATACACAATCAAATACTCGTTTCTGCATGGTTCGTTTTGGTAATGTGCTTGGTTCATCAGGTTCAGTAGTCCCGCTTTTTAGAAAGCAAATTGAACAAGGTGGTCCTATTACTCTAACCCACCCTGAAATAACGCGTTATTTTATGACGATTCCTGAAGCATCTCAGCTTGTTATTCAAGCAGGAGCGATGGGTAAAGGTGGGGATGTTTTTGTTCTGGATATGGGAGAGTCAGTTAAAATCATTGATCTTGCAAGACGTATGATTCAGTTAACCGGGCTAAAAGAAAAGACTCAGGAAAATCCTAATGGCGATATTGAAATTAAGATTTCAGGATTGCGTCCAGGAGAAAAATTGTATGAAGAATTACTTATTGGAGATAATGTTCATAGGACAACACATCCAAGAATTATGACAGCAACAGAAGTCATGCTTGATTGGGAACGTTTATTTCCAATATTACAGCAATTAGAGTCTTGTTGTGATAAATATGCAGTTGAAGAAATTAGAGAAATATTATTGAAATTACCAACTGCTTTTAATCCAGTTGATAATATTTGTGATTTAATCTGGCGTGAATCTAATTCACATTAATATATTTTATGAGAACCTAATGCATGCTACATTAGATTTTCTTATCTTATTTTCTCTACAGTTCTTAATTGATATTCTTCATGAAGAAATTATTAGTCACAGGCGGAGCCGGCTTTATTGGCTCTGCAGTCGTTCGCCATATCATTAACGACACTCAAGATTCAGTGATTAACGTAGATAAATTAACCTACGCTGGTAATTTAGAATCACTCAAATCTGTTGAAAATAACCCACGTTATGCTTTTGAACAAGTTGATATTTGTGATAAAGCTGAATTGGAACGTGTATTTGCTCACCATCAGCCTGATGCAGTAATGCATCTTGCGGCGGAAAGTCACGTAGATCGTTCTATTGATGGTCCAGCAGCTTTTATTGAAACCAATATTGTTGGTACTTACACTTTGTTAGAAGTAGCTAGAGCTTATTGGAATAACTTACCTGAAGAAAGAAAATCAGCTTTCCGTTTCCACCATATTTCAACTGATGAAGTTTATGGTGATTTGGAAGGCACTGACGATCTTTTTACTGAAACTACGCCTTATGCCCCTTCTAGCCCTTATTCCGCTTCAAAAGCATCAAGCGATCACTTAGTTCGAGCTTGGTTACGTACCTATGGTTTACCAACCATTGTAACTAACTGCTCAAATAACTATGGTCCGTTCCATTTCCCTGAGAAATTGATCCCGTTAATGATTTTAAATGCGTTAGAAGGTAAAAAATTACCAGTATATGGAAATGGTATGCAAATTCGCGACTGGTTATTTGTAGAAGATCACGCTCGTGCATTATATAAAGTGGTTACAGAAGGTGCTGTCGGCGAAACTTACAATATTGGTGGACACAACGAGAAAGCTAATATTGAAGTAGTTCGTACGATTTGCGGTTTATTAGAAGAGTTAGTACCAAATAAACCTGCTGGAGTAGCAAAATACGAAGATTTAATCACTTATGTGACTGACCGCCCAGGGCACGATGTGCGTTATGCGATTGATGCAACCAAAATTGGTAATGAATTAGGTTGGAAGCCACAAGAAACCTTTGAAACCGGCATTCGTAAAACGGTGGAATGGTACTTAAATAATAAAAAATGGTGGAGCCGTGTATTAGATGGTTCTTATAATTTAGAACGTTTAGGTACAAATAAGTAGGCTAATATGAAAGGTATTATTCTTGCAGGCGGCTCAGGCACTCGTCTTTATCCAATTACCCGTGGCGTGTCAAAACAGCTTCTTCCCGTTTACGATAAACCAATGATTTATTATCCGCTATCAGTTTTGATGTTAGCGGGAATTCGTGATGTCTTGGTTATCACAACGCCAGAAGATAATGACGCATTTAAACGCTTATTAGGCGATGGTTCTGATTTTGGAATCAATATTCAGTATGAAATTCAACCAAGCCCAGATGGTTTAGCACAAGCTTTCTTAATTGGTGAAAAGTTTATTGGCAATGATAGTGTCTGCTTGGTACTTGGTGATAACATTTTCTATGGTCAGCATTTTACTGCGGCTCTCAAAGAAGCAGCTGAACATGCAAATAATAAAGGTGCATCAGTGTTTGGTTATCAAGTAAAAGATCCTGAACGTTTCGGTGTAGTTGAATTTGATGAAAACTTTAAGGCGATTTCAATCGAAGAAAAACCAACTCAGCCAAAATCTAATTATGCTGTAACAGGTTTATATTTCTATGATAGTCGTGTTGTAGAGTTTGCTAAGCAAGTGAAGCCTTCTGCGCGTGGAGAGTTAGAAATTACTACATTAAATGAAATGTATTTAAACGATGGAACGTTGAATGTTCAATTACTAGGACGTGGTTTTGCTTGGTTGGATACAGGAATACATGAAAGTCTTCACCAAGCGGCCGCTTTTGTACAAGCTGTACAAAATATTCAAAATATGCAAATTGCTTGTTTAGAAGAAATTGCGTGGCGTAATGGTTGGCTTACTTCTCAACAAGTAGAAACTCTTGCGAAACCCATGGCTAAAAATGAATACGGTCAGTACTTATTACGTTTAGTAAAAGGTGGTAAATAATGGCTAAGTTTCTAATTACTGGTGCAAAAGGTCAAGTTGGATATTGTCTAACAGAGCAATTAACAGGCAAAGGAGATATTTTAGCAGTAGATCGTGATGAGTTAGATATTACTGATAGGGATGCTGTTTTTAGTGCAGTTAAAACATTTAAACCTGATGTCATTATTAATGCGGCTGCTCATACAGCCGTTGACCGAGCAGAAAGTGAAGTTGAGTTATCAGAAGCAATCAACGTAAAAGGTTCACAATATCTCGCGGAAGCTGCAAGTGAAATTGATGCTGTTATTTTACATATTTCTACCGATTATGTTTTTGAAGGTACTGGCACGGGCGAATATAAAGAAGGCGATCAAACCAATCCGCAAGGCGTTTATGGGCGTACAAAATTAGAAGGCGAAATTGTCGTTCAACAAGCAAATTCTCGTTCTATTATTTTACGCACAGCTTGGGTATTTGGTGAACACGGACATAATTTTGTCAAAACGATGCTTCGTTTAGCGAAAGATCGTGATAGCTTAGGTATTGTAGGCGATCAATTTGGTGGCCCAACCTACGCAGGCGATATTGCAAAAGCATTAATTGAAATTGCCAATCAAATTCTTGCTGGCAAAGAAAATGCTTTTGGTGTTTACCACTTTACCGGTAAGCCTTATGTGAGCTGGTATGAATTTGCCAAAGCGATTTTTGCCGAAGCAGAATTGCAAAATATTCTTGAAAAGTCACCGCTTGTAAACAGTATTGCAACCAGTGATTACCCAACACCAGCAAAACGCCCTGCAAATTCACGTTTAGATTTGACGAAAATTAAACAAGTATTTAACATTGAAGCAAGTGATTGGCGAAATGCCTTAACGAATATTAAAGCATATCAAAGTTAAATAGAGGGAGGCGACATGAGCTTAATTCCAATGAATGAAATTACTCGCTTAGATCAATTAGATCCGAAAGGTAGCTACAGCTATGCAGACTATCTTGTTTGGCAATTGAAAGAGCGGGTAGAAATTATCAAAGGTAAAATTATGGCAATGTCGCCATCACCAAATAGGTTACATCAGCGAATTTCGATGAAATTAACGAAAGCATTCCTTGATGTGTTTTCCGGTCATCAATGTGAGTTGTATGTAGCCCCATTTGATGTTCGTTTTCCAGATAAAAATGGCAATGTTAAAACGGTGGTACAGCCCGATTTATGTGTCATTTGTGACCCAAGTAAATTAGATGAAAGGGGATGCCTTGGTGCGCCAGATTTAGTCGTGGAAATTCTTTCTCCAGGGAATTCTAAGCGAGAAATGAAGGATAAATACGATCTCTATCAAGAACAAGGTGTCAGTGAGTATTGGGTTGTTCGCCCTGAAGAACAGAATATTCATATCTATATTTTGAAAGACGGACAATATATCGGGATCGCTCCTGTCGTTGAGGGAGATACAATTACATCGATTAAATTCCCTGCATTAAGTTTCTCAACCGCAGGGTTATATGATTTATAAATGATGATAGAAAAAATTGAACGTTTAATTGATGAAATTAATAAAGTTCATCTTGCATTTTCACAGGATTATTTTGAAACAGGTAAAGTGGAAAAAATAAATTTGAAGCATACCCTGTCAAAAGTACCCGTTAAACATATTTTATCTTATCGTCTGAATTTGCACGAAGCGATCAACGACTATCTTTATCGGGCAAATTTATATGATGTGGCTTATTTTTATCGAGTTAAAACCTCTGAATCTATTTTAGATAAGATCGAACGTTTTAGCCTTCGTAGTGATGGATATCCCGTTAATAGTATTTTGAATGATATTTTTGGTGCAAGAATGATTGTATCAAGCGATGATATTAGTCAAGTTATGGAAAAGCTTGATGAGTGGAAGGAAAAATATGGCTTAAAAAATTGGTATCTAAGAGATAAAGAAGAATATATTGGTATTCATATTTATTTTAAAAACTCAAGCAACTTTTATTATCCTTGGGAATTACAAATTTGGGATAAAAAAGATGCCGAAAAGAATATTCAAAGCCATAGAAAATATAAACGTAACTTTGTGAAATAAGAGTAAAAATGAAAATTATTGAAACAAAAATTCCTGATGTAAAATTATTGGAGCCACAAGCCTTTGGCGACGAACGTGGCTTTTTCATGGAAACCTTTCGCGATGAATGGTTTAAACAAAATGTCGCAGATCGTACTTTTGTACAAGAAAACCATTCGAAGTCAGTAAAAGGTGTTTTACGTGGGCTTCATTATCAAACTGAAAATACTCAAGGAAAATTAGTACGCGTGGTTCAAGGTGCTGTATTTGATGTTGCCGTAGATTTACGTAAAAGCTCACCAACGTTTGGACAATGGGTGGGGGAAATTCTATCTGCTGAAAATAAGCGTCAATTATGGGTGCCTGAAGGTTTTGCACATGGTTTTTATGTATTAACAGAAACTGCCGAATTTACCTATAAATGTACAGACTACTATAATCCAAAAGCAGAGCATTCTTTAATTTGGAATGATAAAACTGTAGGGGTTGAGTGGCCTTTAGATGGCGAACCGAGTTTGTCAGCTAAAGATTTGGCAGGAAAGCTTTTGTCTGATGCAGTTGTATTTGAGTAATGTACAGATTAGATAGTAAAAAAAGCAGAAAGTCTTAAGCTTTCTGCTTTTGTTTTTTAAGATTTTGAATTTTCTTTAATTTTAATCAGGCTATAAAATATAACCACTAAAAAGAAATAAAAGATAGAACCTGAGTTATGTGCTAAGAAGGTTTGGCTTAGGAAATAGAACATCGTAGAAAAAATATGTATAAAGCCTAGAATGGCAATAGACTTGATCTCTAAGTTTGCTGAATTCATTTTCCTAAAAAAGTAGTGTAATGGCATAAGGATAATTAGTATTAAACCAAGAAATCCTAAAAATCCACGTTTTACAAAGGCATCTAAATATTGATTGTGTGTGTCGTTAAAACGCAATGTAGATTTTGCCATAGTTTTATTTGCTACTTGTTGCTTTTTAAGTTCAATATAACCTTTACTCCCCCAACCGAATATAGGTTTTTCTTGTATCCCTAGGAAGGCATTTTCCCACATATCAAAGCGAGCTCCTAAAGAAGTATACTTATGCCCTTTTTCTAGATAGCGAGTAATATCAGTTTTAGCTGCTGTATAGCGTTGCATTACGCCAAGTCTAGGGATACTTGCAACGGCGATAATTAATATTGCTGCACAAGATAATGACATAATGACCAACTTTTTATTTAGAAAATGTCGATAGCAGAATAGAATCGCTAAAATAACAAAAGGAAACCCAACCCATCCTCCTCGAGCCCCTGATAAAGCACTTGCTAGCATACCAAATACAGCACTAAGAATAGATATTGCCATCCATCTATACTGCTTTTGGATTCCCCAATATATTGCAATTACAATACTAAAAGAAGCTAAGGAAATAGATACATTTCCTGCTTGGATGCTCATAATTTCAGGAAAGGGTTTCGGTAAACCTAAATAAAATTTTTGGATGAGTGCTAATAAACCTGTTGTGATCGCACCAACTGGAATTGCATAAAAAATAAAATGAATACAGCGAGACAACTGGGTAAGTAAAAGAATAATCGGAATAAACAACAAAACTCGACTTGGATTATCCACTTCCCTAAATCCATCCCCATGTACAATAGCCGACATCACAAAAGTGGAAAAATAGGCTAAAAAGGCAAAAATTAACCATTTGTCATTTTTATCTAGCACCCATTTTTTCTTGAATTTGAAAATGTAGAGGAGAAGATAGATAACGCTTATTCCGCCTAATGTCATTGGCACGTAGCTATAACCTTTTTTGAACATTAAAACGGTGATAAAAAAGAGTGAGACTAAAATATTCAGCATGAAAGAGATGTGTTTTGTCTCAATTCTGGTTAGAAAAGTTGGCATATAAGGTGTCCTATCAATAATCTATTTGGTCATTTTATCGGAAATTTATCATGAACAGTAGCTCTCTTTCATGGATAATTGATTTCCACTAAATCCACCCTTTACTTCTTAATCAGTCTAGGCTAAAATGCACCACCTTTTTTAGTTCTATGCCGCTACCCATTTGTGCGGCTTCATTTAAACATATATTTCCTGAGGTGATGGCTTATGCCAGTAATTAAAGTTCGTGAAAATGAATCATTTGACGTAGCATTACGTCGTTTCAAACGCTCTTGCGAAAAAGCAGGTCTTTTAGCTGAAGTTCGTGCTCGTGAGTTCTATGAAAAACCAACAACAATTCGTAAACGTGAAAAAGCATCTTTAGCTAAACGTCACGCTAAACGTAACTTCCGTGAGAACGCACGTAACACTCGTTTATACTAATTTTTAATTAGGTAATAGAAGTTAAAATTGAGACCGTGAAACCTTTAAGGAATCACGGTTTCAATGTTTATACAGTCCATAACAAGCGGTCACTTTTGCAAAAAAATTTGCAAATCCGACCGCTTGTATCAGCAAGGAGATAATCAATGAAAGGCTCTATCCCTCGTTCATTTATTGATGATCTTGTTGCTCGAACCGATATTGTCGAGCTGATCAATAGTCGTGTTAAACTCAAAAAAGCAGGGCGAGATTACCAAGCCTGCTGTCCTTTTCATCATGAAAAAAGTCCTTCCTTTACGGTGAGTCAATCTAAACAGTTTTATCACTGTTTTGGCTGTGGTGTACACGGTAATGTCATTAGCTTTTTAATGGAATACGACAAGTTGGAATTTCCTGAAGCGATTGAGGAACTTGCCGCATTACATGGGTTAGAAGTACCCCGTGAAAATGCAATCAATCGAGATGGCAAACCACAAGCCAGTTATAAAACTCGCCGTAACCTTTATGAATTGTTAGATTTAGTTGCCAAGTTCTATCAACAGCAATTAACACAAGACAGTGCTAGCCAAGCTTATTTACAACAACGTGGTTTATCTCCAGAGATTATTGATCGTTTTGAAATCGGTTTTTCGCCAAATGCGATGGATGCGGTACTTCGCCGTTTTGGAAATAATCCTGAAGAAGTACAAAAGCTACTTGATACAGGGATACTCTCTAAAAATGATCGTGGTAATGTGTATGATCGTTTCCGTAATCGTGTGATGTTTCCGATTCGAGATAAACGTGGTCGTGTGATTGCGTTTGGTGGGCGAGTGTTAGGCGATGAAAAACCGAAATACCTGAATTCCCCTGAATCTGCCACTTATCATAAAGGTAACGAACTCTACGGCTTATATCAAGCACTTCAACATAATGAAAACCTTGAGTTTTTATTTGTGGTGGAAGGCTATATGGACGTAGTTGCTTTAGCTCAATTTGGAGTCAATAACGCCGTTGCTTCACTTGGTACAGCGACAACAGGTGAACAGATTCAGCTTATGTTTAGAGCCACAGAACAAGTGATCTGTTGCTACGACGGCGACCGTGCAGGACGAGATGCGGCATGGCGTGCATTGGAAAATGCATTACCGTATTTACATGATGGCAGACAGCTGAAATTTATCTTCTTACCCGACGGGGAAGACCCTGATACCTTTATTCGTTCACAAGGGAAAGAGGGCTTTGAACGTTATCTTGAAAAAGCACAAACCTTAAGTGAGTTTCTGTTTGATTCTTTATTAGCTCAAGTGGATCTTTCAACCAAAGAAGGCGCATCAAAATTGGCCTCCTTGGCAATTCCTTTGATTAAGCGAATCCCTGGGGAAATGCTACGCCTCTATTTAAGAAATATGCTTGGACAGAAATTGGGAATTCTTGATCCAACGCAACTAGAAGCAATGTTGCCACAGAAGTCAGTTGAAAAAGTAGAAACTCGCCACCATATGCCAAGAATTGAGCGCACCCCAATGCGCTTGTTGATTGCATTATTATTACAAAATCCACAATTAGTGCAGCATGTCCCCGAAGATGTGAGTTTTTTGCAAAGCTTAGAAGAGAAGGGCTTTGATCTTTTTTTAGCGCTTGTACAAATTTGTCACGATAATTTGGGGATCTCAATGGGAGGTCTACTCGAACATCTTAGGGAAAGTCCACAGTATCGTCACTTAGTGGTGCTTGCAAACTGGGATCATTTGGTTTCCCCTGAAAATGTGGAAAATACGTTTATTGATACGTTAGATTTTTTCTATAAAAAACTTGTCGAACGACAAATTGAAATCCTGATGGCAAAAGACCGTACCACAGGATTAAATCAGCAAGAAAAACAGGAATTAATGTTATTACTTGCAGGGCGTTAAGCGGTCAGATTGTTATAATTTTTTGCAAAACTAGTTATCAGACGAAAAGCGGTGGTATAATCCACTACTTATTTTTGCTCTAAAGAATGGATAAAACTATGGAACAAAACTCTCAATTAGAAGAACAACAATCTCAGTTAGAACTTCTTATCGCCCAAGGGCGTGAGCAAGGATATTTGACGATTTCGGAAGTGCATGACCATTTACCTGAAGAATTGGTCGATGCAGATCAAATTGAAGATATCATTCAGATGATCAATGACATGGGCATTAAAGTACTTGAGACTGCACCAGATGCGGACGATTTAATGCTCGCAGGCGGAATTGCTGATGAAGATGTTGTAGAAGAGGC
This sequence comes from Actinobacillus indolicus, assembly GCF_901764975.1. Taxonomy (GTDB): domain Bacteria; phylum Pseudomonadota; class Gammaproteobacteria; order Enterobacterales; family Pasteurellaceae; genus Glaesserella; species Glaesserella indolica_B. The sequence continues at coordinate 143,024 of NZ_CABFKH010000003.1, forward strand.
AACAAAAGTACTTTCCACGGTAGAATCTGAACTTGGTCGTACCACAGACCCAGTACGTATGTATATGCGTGAAATGGGAACGGTAGAATTGCTCACCCGTGAAGGTGAAATTGATATCGCAAAACGTATTGAAGAAGGTATCAATGAGGTGCAATGTGCCATTGCAGAATATCCCGAAGCATTGAGTGACTTGATTGCTCGTTATGATCAGGTAGAAGAAGGCGCAGTTCGTTTATCTGATTTAGTGACTGCCTTCGTAGATCCAAATGCAGAAGAAGCTGCACCAGTTGAAGATCTAGAGTCAGATTTAGATGAAGATGAGGAAAGTGAAGCTGTCGCTACCTTAGATGATGAGAGTGAAGATGAAGAAGGGGATTCTTCTGGCGATAGTGGTGATGACAATTCGATTGATCCTGAATTGGCTCGAGAGAAATTTACGCTTTTAAAAGAGCAGCATCAAAAAGCCTTACAAACAATTCAAAAACATGGTCGCACAAGCAAACGTTCAAGAGATCAAATCCAAGCTTTATCGGATATTTTCCGCGAATTCCGTTTAGTACCAAAACAATTTGATTTACTTGTAGAATCTATGCAACGAATGATGAAACAAGTACGAGCGGAAGAACGTCAGATTCAACGCTATGCAGTAGAATATGCGGGGATGAAAAAATCTGATTTCGTGAAAGCATTCCAAGGGCATGAATTATCTGAAGCATGGATTGAAAAAGCTATCAATGCGAAAAAAGGTGGCGTGCCGAAATTAGCTAACTATGTTGATAATATTCGAGTCAATATCCTTAATCTTCAAAAATTAGAAGAGAACACGGGGCTAACTATTTCTCAAATTCGTGAAATTGGTGGGCGTATTGCAGATGGTGAACTAAAAGCTCGTAAAGCGAAGAAAGAGATGGTAGAGGCCAACTTACGTCTTGTTATCTCTATTGCTAAAAAATATACCAACCGCGGTTTACAATTCCTTGATTTAATTCAGGAAGGTAACATCGGCTTAATGAAAGCGGTAGATAAATTTGAATACCGCCGTGGTTATAAATTCTCAACTTATGCAACTTGGTGGATTCGTCAGGCAATTACACGTTCCATTGCAGATCAGGCTCGTACGATTCGTATTCCTGTGCATATGATTGAAACGATTAACAAATTAAACCGTATCTCTCGTCAATGCTTACAAGAAATGGGGCGTGAAGCAACACCTGAAGAATTGGCAGAAAAAATGGGAATGCCTGAAGATAAAATTCGAAAAGTTCTCAAAATTGCAAAAGAGCCTATTTCTATGGAGACCCCAGTCGGAGACGACGACGATTCACATTTAGGCGACTTTATCGAGGATAGTTCATTAGAATTACCACTTGATTCTGCAACTGCAGAAAGCCTGCGTATCGCAACTAATGAGGTGCTAGAAGGTTTAACGCCTCGTGAAGCTAAAGTATTACGTATGCGTTTTGGTATTGATATGAATACTGATCATACCCTTGAAGAAGTGGGTAAACAGTTTGATGTAACCCGTGAGCGTATTCGTCAAATTGAGGCGAAAGCGTTACGTAAACTTCGTCACCCAAGTCGTTCAGAAACATTACGTAGCTTCTTAGATGATTAATACAAAAATCCCTAGCCATTTCGCTAGGGATTTTTTTCTTTAGTTGGCACCGCTTGATGATACAAGCGGTGCCTTTTCTTTTATATTTTACAAATTATTTCTCTTCTTTCGGGAGACGTTTAATTGCGTAAACTAATCCACCCCAAATAATGACAAGAGCGACACACATCATTGTAATTGCGATAGAGCTCATCTTTATTCTCCTTTATGTTCAGCTAAAGTTTCGTCTTTCCATTTCAAACGAGAAAGGAAGAACGCAACAACCATTAAACTGATCGACATACCCCAGCCAAATGTATTTACAAACCAGCTTGGATAGCCCTCATAACCTTCAGATAGTACTTTAGCGCCTTCACTAAATAACATGAATGCAAGTACACCTGTGGTGAGAACGATACATAAACGCCATAGGAAGCCGACTTTGAATGAAGAAGTTTCATTTAAGTGATTGCCTAAGGTACTTAATTTTTCATCTGTCACAATAACAACGAGAGACACAAATGCAACAGCGACGATACCAAAATAGTTCACAAATTTATCGAGTACATCCAACATTGGTAGGCCAGTTGTGGTTCCAAATAAAATGACAGAGACAAACATCATTGGAATACCCACAATAAAGGTCACTTTTGAACGGCTGACACGTAATTTATCTTGAACAGCAGAAATAATTACTTCAATAACGGAGATAAAGGATGTTAATGCTGCAAAAGTTAATGAGCCGAAGAAAAGTACACCAACAAGTTCACCAAATGGTGCTTGGTTAATGATGGTTGGGAATGCAAAGAACGCAAGGCCAATACCACCTTTTGCTACTTCACTTACCTCTTGACCTGCAGCAGTCGCCATAAAACCAAGGGCTGCGAATACGCCGATACCTGCTAACACTTCGAAACTACTGTTTGCAAAGCCTACGACTAAACCGCTACCCGTTAAGTCAGAATCTTTCTTCAAGTATGATGCATAAGTGATCATAATCCCGAAACAGATAGAGAGTGAGAAAAAGATTTGTCCATAAGCGGCAATCCACACACTTGGATCAGATAGTTTAGACCAGTTTGGTGTAAATAATGCATCTAAGCCTTTTGCAGCACCTGGTAAGAATAGGGAGTAAACCACAAGTACCACAAACATCACTACTAATAGTGGCATTAAAATCCCTGATGATTTTGCAATCCCCTTTTGAATACCTAGAGCTAAAATGCCTAAAGCAATTAGCCATACAGCAATTAATGGACCTGTCACCATACCGACAAATTCAAAGCTAATCCCTTGGTTAATATCGCTCATTTTTAGGAATTCACCAATAAAGAAATCAATAGGTTTATCGCCCCAAGCACCATTAATAGAGAAGAAGGTATAGCTCGCTGCCCAGCCAAGTACGACAGCATAGTAGATGCCGATAATGACATTAACTAATACTTGCCACCAACCAAACGTTTCAAATTTCTGATTAAAACGACGATACGAAAGCGGTGCACCACCACGGTGACGGTGACCAATGGCATAATCTAAAAAGAGTAATGGAATACCAGCGGTTAAAAGCGCAATGATATAAGGGATGATGAACGCACCACCACCATTTTCATAAGTAACATAAGGAAAACGCCAAATATTTCCTAATCCAACAGCAGAACCGATGGCTGCCATAATAAATGCACTACGACCAGAGAAGGTTTCTCTAGGGGCATTAGATTTCACACTAGACACGGTAAATACCTCAAAAAATGTAATTAAACAAAAATTTAAAACGAGCAATACTCGTAGGCTTTGCAATATGCCTAAGAAATACTAAAAAGTAAAGGCTGGAAATGTTGTATGAGATGGGGAATTGGTGTTTTTGATAGATTAAAAAACTACTTACATGCGTGTTTAATAGTTTTTTAATCTAAATTAATTGGGTTTCTAGAGGTTTATCTGTTTTGTGAGGTGGCTATTTAGCACAAGAATTTTTTTAAATAAAAGCTGTTAATCTCTCCAACGGATTTGGCATTCAACTTTTATATTCTCGGGCAATTTTCCTTGTAGCTTTCTTCTTATTAATGAAAAAGTTTGTTGGGCTATTTGCTCATGATTTTGTTTGATTGAGTGAATATGAAAAGGCAATGCGTTTAATAAATTATGATCATCAAATGTCGCTAAGTGTAACTTTTTCTCAAGTAATTTATCCATTTGATCATGTTCAGTAAGATAACGTAACACGCCTTCTAATATTGTATAAGAAGCAGTAAAAACGGCTTCGGGCAAACGACCTAAATGTTTAACAAGATCTTCCATTAATTGGTAGCCAGATTCTGATTGGAAATCTTTATGTCGAACCCAATCATTTTTTTCTGCGAGATTAGCTTGTTTTAGCCCTTGTCGGAATCCATTTAAGCGCGATTGACTTGGAGAGAGCGAAAGCTGTCCACCGAAATAAAAATATTCTTTAAGTTGATAGCGTTGAACGGTTAATGCGACTAACTCTGCAATTTTATCAGTATCAGCACTAATCACATAGCCAAGATCAAGGTTTGGAACATAGCGATCGAGTTGTAATACTAAGGTATGTTTAAGGACGGATTTATAATATTTAGGGTCTTGATGTGTTGGCGCGGTAATTAACAGATCAATTTGGCGGTCAAGCAAACGGTCGATAGCTTGTTTTTCTTGTTGGGGATTGTCATCAGAGCAAGCAATCACTAACTGTAAACCATTCTCTCTACACAGTTTCTCTAAAGTCTTTGCGGTAGAGGCGAAACCATAGTTTGTCAAATCAGGAATGACAAGCCCAATTACATTGGTTCTACGCATTTTGAGTGCTTTTGCATGGACATTGGCTCGGTAACCATATTGTTTTGCAATATGCTCTACTTTCTCGCGTGTTTCTTGCTTAATTCTAAATTGTTCTGATTGTCCATTTAATACCATGCTGGCCGTTGTTTTAGAAACGCCAGCAAGTGTTGCAATGTCATTTAGCGTTAATCGCTTCCCTTGAGTTTTAATATCCATATTTTCTCCTTTTAAAATAAAATGGGGGATGTTTATTATTTGTGGTATACCCCCAAATCAATAGATGCTATTTTTCGCAAATTTTAGCGACAGTTGCAACCTGAATTTCAATATTTCTTGATGTTTCTAAACAATTTACTCGTCCTTCAATAAAGAAGCGAGAAGTCATCGCTTTTTCACCATCATTGAGGAAAATCTCTACCACAGAACGGTCAAAGAAGATCTCTACACTTTCCAATTTTTCGACTTCACAATGACGTTGTTCACCAAATTGCTTCATCAGATCCGTTTGGTCGGTCGCTGAACGATCTAGGGTAACTCGCCCATTTTCATAACGAAAGGTGAGATGTTGCCCCTGTTCGTTATCAAAGAAACGGATCACAAGCGGTCGGTTTCCTACAGAAATTTGCAAATAAGCGGTGTCTAGGTTTTCTACTTCTGTAATCCCATTCACACTCAACGACACTTTATTCTGTAATTGTGCATAAATCTCTTTGACTGGCTGTTGGAAAATTTTACCCTGTTTAACGGAAAGCTGGCGAGGCATTGTCAGCATTGAGTGCCATTTATACTTATCCGTTGGATAAGTCAAATCCGGCAAGCCAACCCAACCATATAAAATCCCTTCTGCATTCTGTACTGTCTGCGGTGCATAAAAATCAAAGCCATAATCTAGCTCTTCAATATGTTCTGCTGTCAGCGTTGAACCCGTTAATTGACCTAATGCATAGGTGGCGTGGTAATTATTTTGGAAACGTGTTGCTTCACGCAATTTACCCTGTGGCGACCAGACGAACAGATCTTTACCTGCCAATTTGAATAAATCAGGGCATTCCCACATAAATATGTTGCTGTTATCAAAATCATTAATCGCAATTTCAGAGAGTAAACGTGGGGTAGCTTCTAGGTTATCCATTTCATAGAGCAAGCCTGTGCCTGTCAGATTTTCACGTTGAGCGCCTAATACAAAACGGATTTTGCCTTCTGCGGTAACAAAAGGTTTTGGATCACGAACGTGTTCCGTATAGCCTTGGGGAGCTTGGTCGATAATACAACGCTTTTCAAGCAATTTGCCCGATTTATCAAAAATAGCAATATTTTGATGTGGGACACGCTGATTATCGCTTGCTCGACGCGTATTGCCTGTATAGAACGCAACAATCTTATCTTGCCATAAAATCGCCCCACCCGAATAACAACCGTGGGATTCAAACATCTCATCAGGAATAAGCGGATCAGCTTCAGTAAATGTTTGGAAATCCTTTGTCATCAGATGTTTCCAGTGTTTCATTCCGTGCAACGCATCGTAAGGAAACCATTGATAAAAAATATGATATTTTTCACCGTCAAAAATTAAGCCATTTGGATCGTTGAGCAATCCCGTTGGCGGGGCGAGATGGTAGGTAGGACGGAAATCCTGATCCTGTTCAACCGCTTGACGAACTGCATCAAGTTCACCGACTTCTTGAGCGTGCAGGCTTTTGTATTTACCTTGATTGAAAATGTGCATAGTATTTTCCTCCTGTGAGGTTTAGTTCCCTCTCCCGTAAGCGGGAGAGGGTAGAGAAAATCCGTAGGATTTTCTGAGGGAGAGGGCTTGCAAATATTTAGAGAAATCTAACCGCTTGTTGCTCTCTCAGATATATTATTCTTTTAAAAACGCCTCTAACTCAGCCTTATTTGGTAGAGCAGACATAGCCCCTTTTGCCGTTGTTGCTAAAGCACCAGACGCATTCGCCTTGCGGATCACGTCAACTAATACCGCTTCATTCTCTTTCCAGTTTGGCGCTTGCGATAAACCCGCTAACAAACCGCTCACAAAGGCATCGCCAGCTCCAGTGGTATCTACCGGTTTCAAGGCTTTACCAGCAACTACTTGGCTTTTTCCATTTAAGTGATAAATCGCCCCATCTTTGCCGAGGGTGATGATAATTAATTTTTCAGGGTAGAGAGAGGTAACGGCTTTCGTTGCCTCTTCAAGGTTGGTGGTATTGGTTAGTAGGGTTAATTCTTCTTCGGAGAATTTTAATACGTCCGCCATTGCCACGACGCTGTTGACCACTTTTTTCATCTCATCAAGGCTTGACCAAAGTGATTCACGCAAATTTGGATCAAACGACACAAATCCACCCGCTTGTTTGACACGACGAATGGCTTCAATCGTAGTAGAACGTGAAGGATCATTGATCAACGCAATCGAACAGCAATGTAGCCATTCACCTTGTTGGAAATTTGGCAAATCATTGACTTCTAAAAACTGATCCGCACTTGGATTCACCATAAAGGTAAAACTACGCTCGCCTTCATCTAAGCCTACAACGACTGTCGATGTACGTTGCTTTGGATCGAGAATCATCTGTTTTGTTGACACTTTTTCGGCTTGTAAGGTTTGCTGCATAAACTGACCAAGCGGATCATTACCCACACGCCCGATAAATCCAGCCTCAACCCCTAAACGAGAAACTCCGACTGCAACATTCGCAGGCGCACCACCGGCACAACGTAAATAGTGGTTTTCACCATCTGGAATTAAATCGACAACCGCATCACCTAACACCCAAATTTTGCTCATAAATTAACCTTTCAAAGTCTAAAAATAATCTTGTGCATAGTAGCTAAAACGGTTTAGTTTTGCAATTTAAGAATCTGTTTCGGATCAAAATTTTTGTATAAAAAATGCCAATATTAAGTAATATTGGCATGAGAAACTAACATTGTAGACTATTTCGCTTCAGCAGGTTTTTCCGTTTCTTTTGTTTCCGTTACCGCTTCTTTAACTGCTTCTACTTTTTCTGTAATAGATTGTTTAATTGTTTCCAAGGTTTCAGATGCTTTCTCTGAATCAGCTTTTTCTGGATTAGCTTTTTCTGCATCTTTAGAACCCGCATTTGAATCGGAGGCAACATTTTGAATGACTTTACCAAAATCATTCATTTTCTCTGAGATAGCAGCTTTCGCTTCGTTCATAGATGAACCGAGACTATCTTTGACTGCATTCCATTTATCTTCATAAACTTTTACTGCTTCAGCAATGCGTCCTTCTACTGAATTTTTCATTTCAGTTACTTTCGCTTCAGCTTCAGCAATTTTACTTTCAGCACTTTTTTGAATTTCAGCGATTTTGGTATCGGTTTGTTTCTGAAGTTCTGCAATTTTTTCATCTGCTGTTTTTTGAGCTGCTGCTATTTTTTCATCAGCGGCTTTTTGTACTTCTGCAATTTTTTCTTGGGCTTGTTTTTCTGCGAGTGCAATTTTCTCATCCGCTTGTTTTTGGACTTCGACGAGTTGTGATTGTGTCGCTTTGAGATCAGCTTCAACTTTAGATTTACCATTATCACAAGCAACGAGAGAAAATGTTGAACCTAGAACAAGTAGTGCTAAGAGTGATTTTTTCATAGGTGTATCTCCTTAAATTTTGTTATAAAAAAGGCACAGTATTGACTGTGCCTAATTATTATACTAAAAGAAATTATTTAGTTTCTACTGCTGATTTTACTTCTTCAGCTTTTGCTTCAATTGCTTTCTTTGCTTCTTCAACTTTAGTTGCTGCTGCATCTTTAGCTTCAGTTGCTGCTTGCTTAGCTTCTTCAACTTTAGTTGCTGTTGCATCTTTCACTTCAGTTGCAGTATTTGTTACTGCTTGTTTAGCTTCTTCAACTTTAGTTGCTGCTGCATCTTTCACTTCAGTTGCAGTATTTGTTACTGCTTGTTTAGCTTCTTCAACTTTAGCTGCTGCAGCATCTTTAGCGTCAGTAACAGCATTTGTTACTGCCTGTTTAGCTTCTTCAACTTTAGCTGCTGCTGCATCTTTAGCCTCAGTAACAGTGTTTGTTACTGCTTGTTTAGCTTCTTCAGCTTTAGCTACAACTGCTTCTTTTGTTTCTGTCGCTGCTTTTGATACAGCATCTTTTGCCTCTTCAGTTTTTGCTGCGACAGTATCTTTCACTTCAGTTGCTGCTGCTTGTGCAGATTCTTTAACTTCTGCTGCTTTTTCTTTTGCTTGATCACAAGCTGCTAAAGAAATTGTTGCTACACCTAATACTAAAGCCGTTAATAATGATTTTTTCATGTAAACTTTCCTATAAAAGTAAGAATAAAAAGACGCTCTATATTGAGCGTCTTTTTAGAGTCTAAACTAAAAGTTTAGTTCCTTGTATTTTTCTATTTGCTTATTTGTTAAGCAGTTGTTTTAGCAACACGAGGAGCAGAGTAAACATGGCTTACTGCGCTACTATGTCCACCAAAGCCTTTACCATAGAAATAATATTTAGAGTTTTGCCACTCTTTGACTTGAATGATTTCAATCTCTTCTACTGGTGCGCTCGCTACAGTCATTGTTGATTGAGTGTGTTGTACGCGAGAAAAAGTCCCTAATTTTCCAACAAACTGATACTGGCTTTGATATACCTCAGTAGGTTGTTCTACTTGGATTTCTGTTTCACTCTGTTCAGTCATTTTTGTTGTTACATGAGCAGATTTTTTGCGTTCATGATTCTCTTTAACCAAATCACGATCTGTTGATTGTGATACAACGAGTCCAAAAGGTTTTGCGGACAATGCAACGGCTTTTTCATCCACTTCGTCAATGGTATTTTCTGCTTTAGGACGGCGTTTATGGTTGTCTTTCACTAAATCACGGTCAGCTTCTTGTTTAACAAAATAACCGAAAGGCACGGTAGATTCTTTATTTTCTACATTAACCGTTTGTACTGTTTCCTCTTGTTCAACAACCGGTTGCTCTTGTTGTTGTAGGATTTCATCAACGGACAAGAAACGTGGTTTCTCTTCTACCACTGCTTTTGGCGGTTCGCTAAATTTCACCCAGATCTTACCGCTTGCAAGTTCAGGCGAAGCGACAGCTGAAGTTAATGGCATTGCTGCTTTCACTTCTTCACGACGTTCGCGGCGACGTTGATTGCCCACACGTAAATGACGTGGTAAACGACGCTGACGAGACTCACGTGGTTCGCTACGCTCTTCTGCAATGTTCTCTGTACCTTCAATTACATTTTCAGTTACTGGCGCAATCACTGGCTCGCTAACAAATGGATTTACGTTAACATCTTCTGTTGTTGCTAAAGATGCCGTCATTTCTGTTGGGTTTTCCCCAGACTCAACACGCACTTTTTTACGTAAATCACGACGCTGACGACGTTCTGCCACTTTAGTTTCACGCTGTACAGGCTGATGTTGCTCCGCAGGTTGTTGCACGACTTCTTCGACAATTTCACGACGTTTTTTCGATTCAGCTTGAACAGCTACAGAGTCTTTTGTTACTTCTACCGTCGTTGCCTTACGTTCTTGGCGTTCATTGCGATTCGGGCGTTCACGGCGTTGCTGACGACGTTCACGTTGATTGCGAGCTTTGCCTTTACCTTGTTTCTTCTCAGGTTCTTTCTCTTCGCTTGCAAACATTGCTTTGATTTTCGCAATAATTCGACTGATTAACGAAGGTTTTGCTGGCTCAACTGGTGTTGGTGCAGGCTGTAAATTTAACTCTGAGCTTTGTAATACTGATTCAACGGTAATCACTGGCTCATTACGGCTGACCAACGCTTCTTCTGAATGGTGATGATGAACGTGATTTTCTTCATCTTGTTCTTGGTAGCGTTTCGCTAAATCGTAACTTAAGGTCGGAACGATCTCGTTCTCACGCAGGCGATACACGCTAAAGTGTGGGGTTTCCATACTTTCGGTTGGTACCACAATCACTTGAACATCGTGACGTTTTTCAATGTCACTAATCGCCTTACGTTTTTCATTTAACAGGTACGAAGCAATTTCCACAGGCACGATAGCGTGAACCTGTACTGAGTTTTCTTTAATCGCTTCTTCTTCTAACAAACGTAAAATGGAGAGTGCAATCGACTCGTTATCACGAATTTTTCCAGTACCTTGACAGCGTGGGCAAACGTGTGACGACGCTTCGCTTAACGACGGACTTAAACGCTGACGGCTCATTTCGAGCAAGCCGAAACGAGAAATACGTCCAAACTGGATTCTTGCACGGTCTTGACGCGTTGCTTCACGGATACGGTTTTCCACTTCACGTTGATGACGAACTGGGGTCATATCAATAAAGTCGATCACTATTAAACCGCCCAAGTCACGCAAACGTAACTGACGAGCAATTTCGTCTGCCGCTTCCAAGTTGGTATTTAATGCGGTTTCTTCAATATCGCCACCACGAGTTGCGCGGGACGAGTTGATGTCGATAGCCGTCAATGCTTCAGTCACATCAATTACAATAGAACCGCCTGATGGCAAACGCACTTCACGTTGGAATGCTGATTCAATTTGTGACTCGATTTGATAGTGACTGAACAACGGTACTTCACCTTCATATAGGCGAACACGGTTGATAAAATCAGGACGGACAAGACGGATATGATTTTTCGCTTTCTCAAATACCTTGCGGTTGTCGATCAAAATCTCACCAATATCACGGCGAAGATAATCACGGATTGCACGCACAATCACATCACTTTCCTGATGAATTAAGAAGGGTGCTGGGCGAGACTCTGCTGCTTTTTTGATTGCTTCCCAATGATGTAATAAAACTTTCAAGTCCCATTGTAACTCTTCAGGGGATTTACCCACCCCAGCGGTACGCACAATTAAACCGACATCTTCAGGCACATCTAAGCAATCTAACGCTTCTTTCAGCTCTAAACGTTCGTCCCCTTCAATACGACGAGAAATACCGCCAGCACGGGGATTATTTGGCATTAAAACAAGATAGCTACCTGCCAAAGAGATAAAGGTCGTTAAAGCTGCTCCTTTATTACCACGTTCTTCTTTGCTGACTTGAACAATAACTTCCGCCCCTTCTTGAATAATATCTTTAATGTTTGGGCGACCTTGGAACACATAGCCTTCAGGGAAGTATTCACGCGAAATCTCTTTTAACGGAAGAAAACCATGACGCTCTGCACCGTAATCAACGAATGCTGCTTCAAGACTAGGTTCAACACGGGTAATTTTACCTTTGTAGATATTCGCTTTCTTTTGTTCGTGTCCTGGGCTTTCAATATCCAAGTCGAACAGTCGCTGTCCATCAACAAGGGCAACACGCAACTCTTCTTTTTGAGTTGCATTGATTAACATTCTTTTCATTGTGTTTTCTCATTTTATTTTTGTTAGTGCTATTCATAGGGTTCGGGTTTGTATTTTTGCTAATCTGTCAATCTCCCGACTGTCTAAGGACAAACTGACGTGAACCCTATGATCTAAGGTGATCTATTTTATGTCTTACACTCAACATTTGACTGCATAATCAATCACGATATTTGCATTTTTAACCGTTGCAAGCGGTACTTTTTGTCTAATTTTTTACAAATTTATTCAGTAAAATTCAATAGACAGAAAAAGCGAACCATTATGGCATTTTAAGAGAAAAATAGAAAGGTAAAAGTAGGGGTATTCGGGAGAAAAAATCAAGCGATCGGATTTCTCTGATTTGTAAAAAACAGCACAAAACCGACCGCTTGTAAAATGCGATTAAGATTTCGAGAACGTCACCGATGTTTCAGCTGGCAAATGTAAATCCAACTGATTATACGGAATCGAAATCCCAGCCTTATCAAAGCCAATTTTTACTTTTTCCAAAATCGCAAATTGTGTACTTGAATAGTTATTCGTCTGCACCCACGGACGCACAAATAACTGCACACTGCTTGCCGCTAAGTTACCGACCGCAATGGTAGGCTCTGGATAGTGTAAAACATTTTCATCTTCAAACAGAATTTGAGCAATAATCTCTTTGGCTTTCTCAATATCGGACTCATAGCTAATGTCAAAAATAAAATCAATGCGACGAGTTTCATTGCGAGAATAGTTGGTGATACTGTCGGCGAACACCTTTCCATTTGGGATCAGTACCGTTTTGTTGTCGCCCGTTCTTAGCTCCAACATCAAAATCCCCATTTGCTCAACTTTGCCTGATTTACCGCCCGCTTCAATAAAATCGCCTTTTTTGAACGGTTTAAAGATCAGCAACATCACGCCCGCCGCAAAGTTTTGTAATGAATTCTGTAACGCCAAACCGATAGCCAAACCCGCCGCACCGATTAACGCCACCAGCGAGCTAGTGTTGATTCCAAGTTGAGAAAGGGTGGCGATGATGGTTATCAGCAAGAAGAGAAAATAAGCGATAGACATCACAAAGCTCTGCAACATCTCATCTTTACTTGAAACTAATACCGCCTTACCAATGACTCGGCTAAAGAATCTTGCCAAATAGCGCCCAATGATAAAAATTGCGATAGCGATCAACAATTTTGTTCCGTAGGGAATAATCCAATCATGTAAAAGCCCTTGAAAATCTAAATTTTTTACATCACTGATAATTTCTTTTGCTTCTGGTGGGAGCGTAAGTTCTGGGGTTTCTTTTGCTTTGTCAGCCGTTGTGGTCATGGTTTTCTCCAATGAATCAATAAAATCAGCATATTCTATCATGTGTAAGCCGAATTCTTCGGGGAATTTATGGTAGAATTCGACTAATTTTCCTTATTTTTGAAATCAAAATGACCACAGAAAAAGTAATTAGTGCCAGCGTTCAATTTTTTACGATCAGTGATGATGAGGCTGGACAACGTTTGGATAACTTCTTACTCGCCAAGCTCAAAGGCGTGCCAAAAAGCCTGATTTACCGCATTGTGCGTAAAGGCGAAGTGCGAGTGAACAAAGGGCGGACTAAACCCGAATATAAATTGCAAGCGGACGATATTGTACGAGTGCCGCCTGTGCGTGTAGCAGAAAAAAATGAAGCCCCGATTTCGACCAAACTCAACAAAGTCGCCGAACTTGAACATCAAATTCTTTATGAAGATGATGTAATGTTAGTGATTAACAAACCGTCTGGCATTGCCGTTCACGGCGGTAGCGGTTTAAGTTTTGGTGTGATTGAAGCCTTACGAGCATTACGCCCTGAAGCTCGTTTTTTAGAACTAGTTCACCGTATCGACCGAGATACATCAGGGTTGTTGTTGGTTGCGAAAAAACGTTCCGCATTGCGTAATTTGCACGAACAGTTGCGTGAGAAAGTGGTACAGAAAGATTATCTCGCACTCGTACGTGGGCAGTGGCAATCGCACGTTAAAGTGATTAAAGCCCCGCTATTGAAAAATGAATTAGCCAGTGGCGAACGCATTGTACGAGTAAGCGAAGAAGGCAAACCGTCCGAAACTCGATTTGTGATTGAAGAACGTTATCCGACAGCGACTTTAGTCAAGGCTTCGCCAGTTACAGGCAGAACGCACCAAATCCGTGTACATACTCAATACGCAGGGCACCCGATTGCCCTTGATGATAAATACGGTGACCGTGAATTTGACCAAAAAATGCAACAAGCGGGTTTAAACCGTCTATTTTTACACGCCCATTCTATTCGATTTGTTCACCCAAAAACAGGTGAAGAAATGGTTGTGACAGCACCGTTGGATAAACAACTGAAAGCCGTATTGGCGAAGTTGAGGGCAGAGAAATAATGCAAATCCATTACAAAAATTTCCAAGGATCTGACCGCTTGTTAGATCTCAGTTCCCCGAAAATTATGGGGATTTTGAATTTTACCCCTGATTCATTCTCCGATTCGGGCAAATTTTTTACCCTTGATAAAGCCCTGTTTCAAGTGGAGAAAATGCTCAATGATGGGGCGGATATTATTGATATTGGTGGCGAGTCTACCCGTCCGAATGCGGAAATTGTTACCCTTGAGCAAGAGTTGGAACGGGTTGTGCCGTTGGTTGAAGCAGTTCGCAAGCGGTTTGATTGCTTGATTTCGGTAGATAGCTCAAAGGCGGAAGTATTTCGTCAGTCGGCACAAGTTGGGGCGGATATTCTCAATGATATTCGTGCATTACAAGAGCCGAATGCCCTAGAAACTGCCGCAGAATTAGGCTTGCCTGTTTGTTTAATGCATATGCAAGGCACACCGCAAAATATGCAACAAAATCCTGAATATGACGATGTGGTGGAAGAAGTCGCGGATTTTCTCAACCAACGCATTTTTGCTTGCACAATGGCTGGCATTCCCAAAGAGCATATTATTTTAGATGTCGGCTTTGGTTTTGGTAAAACGGTGCAACATAACTATCAACTGCTGAAACATCTAAACGCCTTTGTCGCTTCGGGCTATCCTGTGTTAGCTGGGCTTTCCCGTAAATCGATGATCGGCAATGTGATCAATAAACCTGTCGATCAACGTGTCGCAGGCAGTGTCGCAGGGGCATTGCTTGCGGTACAAAATGGGGCGAAGATCGTGCGAGTTCACGATGTGGCGGAAACTGCTGACGCTTTGAAAGTGTGGCAAGCGATGGTGAATGCAGATAACATTTAGCGGAGGTAAACCGTGCAACAGTTGCAATCTTTTCATGCTACATGGCAAGTTTTTCTGACTTTTTTACGTTTGGGGCTGACTTCTTTTGGCGGGCCTGTCGCCCATTTAGGCTATTTTCATCATGAATTTGTTGAGCGTAAAAAATGGCTTACGGAACAAGAGTATGCGGATTTGGTTGCTCTTTGCCAATTTTTGCCCGGCCCTGCCAGTAGCCAAGTCGGTATGGGCATTGGTTTAATGCGTTCGGGCTATTTAGGCTTGGTTGCGGCATGGGTTGGCTTTACTTTGCCATCAGCTCTGGTGCTGATTTTATTTGCGTTAGGGGCTGTTCATTTTCAAGAAATCATTCCAGCAGGCTTGTTACATGGTTTGAAAGTTGCGAGTGTGGCAATCGTAGTACAAGCGGTTTGGGGTATGATGAAAATGTTCTGTAAAGATCAAAAACAGATTGCGACCATGGTCTTTGCCACAACCGTGGTGTTACTGTTCCCATCTGCGTGGGTACAAGTGTTAGTGATTGTTTTGGCGGCATTCATCAGCTTAGCTTGGTTACCACAACCGCAAGTCAGCCAAACATCATCAAGCTCAACAGGTTCCAAAAAAATGGCTTTGTTTAGCCTAGGGCTATTTTTTATATTGTTAGTAGGCTTACCGCTTTTGGCTTATCACGGATCTTCCCATTATTTAGCGATGATCGATGCCTTCTACCGAAGCGGTGCGTTAGTCTTTGGCGGCGGGCACGTGGTATTGCCGTTATTACAGACGGAAACCGTAAGCACAGGGTGGATCAGCGATGATCTCTTTTTAGCCGGATATGCCTTAGCGCAAACTGTACCAGGCCCATTATTTACCTTTGCTGCCTTTTTAGGTGCGGCCGATCAAGGTTGGCTTGGCGGCGTGGTAGCATTATTGGCAATCTTTCTGCCGTCAGCATTATTGGTATTGGGTGCATTACCGTTTTGGGCAACATTAAGAACGAATCCATTGGCTCAAAAAGCGTTGGTCGGCGTGAATTCCGCCGTGGTCGGTTTATTATTAGCTGCCCTTTATAATCCTATTTGGATCAATGCAATTTTACACCCTAAAGACTTTTGCCTAGCATTAATCGCTTTCGTCGCATTAATGTTTTGGAAACTTCCTGCATGGCTTGTGATTGTTGCAAGCGGTGCGATCAGTGCAATTTTTTACACATTTTGAGGATATATGACAAAAATCTACGGCATTAAAAACTGCGATACCGTGAAAAAAGCGATCAAATGGCTTGCGGATAACAACTTAAACCCACAACTTCACGATTACCGTGTTGATGGCTTAGATCCTGCGTGGTTAGCTGAAATGGCAGAGAAATTTGGCTGGGAGAACTTAGTCAATAAACGTAGCACCACTTGGCGTGGGCTTGATGATGAGATTAAAAATAATCTCAACAAAGAGCTGGCATTAAAGGTGTTAAACGAACAACCAACCTTAATCAAACGTCCGATTGTGATTGCTGATAATGTGGCGTTGATTGGGTTTGATGAAAAAGAATATGCTCAAGCATTTAAGTAAAAGGCTGTTTACTCTCAGCATTATTGCTTTATTTATTGCCGTTCCTTTGGCTTTTTCTGCCTCGTATTCTCATTTCCGAGATATTGTTGATATCATGGACATTACTGGGTGTGAGACAATGGAGTTATGTGAGCAACTTTATGAAAAACCCTTTACGATTTTTCTAAAATACGATTTACCAGTTATATTCGGATTTATATTTTTTTGCCTTTTGGTATTGTATTTTTTATCAAAAGGGGCAAATCAACTGTTTAATATTTTGAGAGCAATATGGAAAAACAAATCATCACATTAGCCCAAGCCCTTATCCAACGTAAATCTATCAGCCCGAACGATGAAGGTTGCCAACAACTGATTGCTGAACGACTACAAGCGGTCGGATTTAAGCTGGAATGGTTGCCTTTTGGCGACACCTTAAATTTATGGGCAACCCACGGCGAAGGCGAGCCTTGTTTAGCCTTTGCAGGACATACTGACGTTGTTCCTGAAGGCGATGAAAGTCAATGGACTTATCCGCCATTTTCCGCCGAGATTGTTGATGATGTACTTTATGGGCGTGGTGCGGCGGATATGAAAGGGTCTTTAGCAGCAATGGTAATCGCTTGTGAAACCTTTGTAAAAAACAACCCTAACCATCAGGGCAAAATTGCCTTGCTTATTACGTCTGACGAAGAAGCTGCCGCCAAAGACGGTACAGTGAAAGTCGTAGAAACCCTAATGCAACGCCAAGAGCCGATCCACTATTGTGTAGTGGGCGAGCCGTCCAGCACCAAACAGCTAGGCGATGTAGTGAAAAACGGTCGCCGAGGTTCGATTACCGCCAATCTTTATATTAAAGGTATTCAAGGACACGTTGCTTATCCCTATTTAGCCGAAAACCCTGTTCATACGGCTCTGCCGTTTTTAAGCGAACTGACCGCTTACCAATGGGATAACGGCAACGAATTTTTCCCACCGACAAGTCTGCAAATCGCCAATATCAAAGCAGGCACGGGCAGTAATAACGTGATTCCAGGCGAGCTTTATGTGCAGTTTAATTTACGTTATTGCACCGAAGTGAATGATGAAATTATTAAAGCTAAAGTTGCCGAAATGTTGCAAAAACACGGTTTAAAACATCGAATTGAGTGGAACTTGTCGGGAAAACCATTTTTAGCAGGCAACGGAAAACTGGTTCAAGCCACAATACAAGCGGTCGAAAACGTGACACAAATTACGCCTAAATTAGACACTGGCGGTGGTACATCAGACGGGCGCTTTATCGCCTTAATGGGCGCAGAAGTAGTTGAGTTCGGTCCAATCAACCAAACCATTCATAAAGTAAATGAATGTGTGAATGTCAATGATTTGGGTAAATGTGGTGAGGTGTATTACCAAATTGCCGAAAAATTACTGTAACAAGCGGTCTGATTTATGCCAAATTTTACAAATTTACCTGAAATCCTCACGGGCAAGAGCCGTGAGCATTTAGTACCACTGCCAAATAACTTGTCGGATAAACACGCCTTACAAGCAGAAGTCGTAGAGGCTTTTTTACAGCTACAACAAGCGGCAAAACAGGCGGGCTTTAATCTTCAACCCGCCAGCACCTATCGTGATTTTGAACGGCAAAAACTGATTTGGAATGCAAAGTTTAACGGCGAACGAAAAGTTCACGATGACAATGGTTGTGCCTTAGATTTGACTTGCTTAGACGATTGGAAAAAATGCCAAGCGATTTTACGTTGGTCGGCTGTGCCAGGGGCGAGTCGCCATCATTGGGGAACGGAAATTGATATTTTCGATCCCGATTTACTGCCTGAAGGACAAAAGTTGATGTTAGAGCCGTGGGAATATCAAACAGGCGGTTATTTCCAGCGTTTGACAAATTGGCTGTTAGTCAATGCAGAACAGTTTGGTTTCTATTTTCCGTTTATGGAAGATCACGGCAAACAAATTGGCTTAGAGCCTTGGCATATCAGTTATTTCCCAATCGCAGAACAATACGAGCGGTTACTTTCGCCTGAAATTTTGCAAATAGCGTGGGAAGGTGAAGATGTGGCTGGAAAAGATAGTTTAAGTCAGCACATTAATGATGTATTTAAAGATTATATTTTGTAGGGACACACTGCGTGTGTCCGCACATTTATAGCGGTATGGTAATTTTCGGACACACACAGTGTGTCCCTACATAAAGAAAAAATGACAAAAATCCAATTAATTAACGAAAGCGATTTTGCCGAACAATTTCAACAAACCTGTGAAAAATGGCAACTTCAACATAATCCCGATGCAATTTTAGCTTTAGTTCAAACTAATGAACGTTTGGAGCTTCGTAAACTAGATGAGCCAAAACTGGGGGATATTGCGGTGAATTTTGTGGATGGCACAATGGCTCATCGGCGTAAATTTGGTGGCGGACGTGGTGAAGCAGTAGCAAAAGCAGTTGGAATTAAAGGCGATTATTTGCCAACGGTGATTGATGCAACAGCAGGGCTTGGGCGAGATGCTTTTGTGTTAGCGGCAGTGGGTTGCCAAGTTAAATTGGTTGAGCGAAATCCCGTGGTCAGTGCGTTGTTGGAAGATGGTTTAAATCGAGCTTATCAAGATGCAGAAATTGGCGACTTTATGCGAGAGCGAATGATTTTGTTGCCCGTACACTCTATTGCGGAGCTTGATCCAAACAGTGATTTTGCTGATGTGGTTTACCTTGATCCAATGTACCCACATAAACAAAAAAGCGCTTTAGTTAAAAAAGAGATGCGAGTGTTTCAGCATTTGGTAGGGGCGGATTTAGATTCCGATGATTTCTTTTTCCCTGCAAAACAGTTAGCTCGTAAACGAGTGGTGGTTAAACGCCCCGATTATGCTCCGTTTTTAGCAGAGCAGAAGCCTGATTTTAGCCAAGAAACGAAGAATCATCGGTTTGATGTTTATTTATCTCATATGAAATAGAACCATTATTTCCTTGTATTGACAAATATTCGTGAGTAAACTGCTCATGTTTTTAACCCTTATAGGAGTTTCATTATGAAAAAATTAGCAATGGTGACTTTAGCATTAGCTTCAACAGCAGCTTTTGCTGCCCCTGTTGGCGAAACCTTTACTGGCTTAGGTGTTGGAATTGATGCAACTACAGTCAAATATAAAAGTGCTGGTTTAGAAGGTAAACAAGCCACAGGAGCAAACTTGATTGTTGATTATGCGATGGATTATGGCAACAATTTAGTGGGTGTTGCTGAAGGTAAAGTAAAATTAGGTAGCACAAAAATTTTCAATGATGTGAAACAAAAATCACAATTTAGCGCAGGTTATTTACAAGGCTATCGTGTATTACCTGATTTACTGCCTTATGCGAAATTAAATTATAGTGTAAGTAAAGTGGGCGATGTGGGTAGCTTTAAAGGGATCGGCTATGGCGCAGGCGTGAAATATGCGGTGTCAAACGATATTGAAATCGGTGCTGAATACTTAAGAAGTAACTTAAAACATAGCGGCACAAAATTAAAAGGTAATGCATTTAGCGCAAGCGCTGCTTATCGTTTCTAATCTTACAAGCGGTGAGTTTCTCTGAAAATTTTGCAAATTTTTAGGTTAAACTCACCGCTTGTCTTATTTTTTTAGTTTCTTCCAAATCTTATCTTCTTGCCCACGCCATAAACGTTGAATATTATCGTGATGACGATAAACCAATAAACAGCAAACTAAGGCGACAGGGAAAGTTAGTTCAGGTTTAAACCACCATACATAAACAGGTACAACAAGCGCTGTGATAACGGCACTTAGCGATGAATAACCTGAAATTAAAAAGACCAATAACCAAGTGCCAACGGCACAACCTGAGATTGCATATCCCATTGGAATGATCGCTCCAAATGCAGTGGCTACGCCTTTTCCCCCTTGAAACTTAAAGAAAATCGGGAAAATATGTCCAAGGCAGGCCGCTAATGCAATAAAGCCGATGACAGATATCGGTAATTCAAAATAGAAGCCAAGTGAAACGGGTAACATCCCCTTTAAAATATCCGCAAATAGCACGCCTAATGCGGATAATTTTCCGCCTATGCGTAACACGTTTGTTGCCCCTGGATTATGCGAGCCGTATTCTCGAGGATCGGGTAGTCCTGCCAATTTGCAAAAAATGACGGCACTTGAAATAGAACCGAGCAAATATGCCCCAAGAATGAGTAAATAGGCGATAACGCTCATTTTTTTCCCTTATTTGTTACCTACTTTGTGCTATATTCTACCTTAACTTTCAAAAAGAAAAACAAGGAAAGATCCGATGACTGATAAAGTTTTTATTCACGAACTCACTACCTTTGCTTCAATCGGCGCTTACGATTGGGAACATACGATTAAACAACGCCTAGTTTTTAATATTGAAATGGCGTGGGATTTTAGTCGAGCTGTCGCAGATGATGATGTGAAATACTGCTTAAACTATGCGGAAGTATCACAAAAGATTATTGATTTTGTCGAATCAACCCCCTTTAAACTTGTTGAAACGGTGGCTTATCGTGTAGCGGATCTTCTTCAAAAAGAATATGCGATTCAATGGCTTAGAATTGAGCTACATAAACCTAAAGCCGTTGCACAAGCCTCAAGTGTGGGAGTAATTGTTGAGCGAGGTAAATGTGCTTAACCTACGTTTAGGCTATGTCAGTTTAATCATGGCAACTCTCTTTTGGGGTGGTAATTTTGTGCTAGGGAAAGTCTTAAGCGGCGTTATTCCCCCGATCACTCTCACTTATTTACGTTGGTTACCAGCATTTCTGATTCTTTTTTTCCTCTTTTATCGCCCAGCAATTCAAGCCTTTTCACAGGTGAAATCATCCTTTTGGGTAATGCTTAGCTTAGGGATATTGGGAGTAGTCTTATTCCCTGCCACCTTATATCAAGGATTAAAAACGACCTCATCGTTAAATGCGAGCTTGTATCTCGCTGTCGTGCCTGTATTAGTGCTGCTCTTAAATCGGCTTGTCTTTAAAGAAAAAATTAACCCTATGATTTTCGTTGGGGCAGTCATCAGTTTAATTGGCGTATTTTGGCTATTAACTCAAGGAAACCTAGAACATTTACTGACATTAACGGTAAATCATGGTGATTTATGGACTATCGTCTCCGCAATAAGCTGGGCTGTCTATTGTTGTATCATTCGTTTAAAACCCAACAATATCAGCCATTCTGCCTTTTTAACTTGGTTAGTTGGATTAGCGGTATTTGTATTAACACCACTCTTTATTTACGAATTCATACAAGAATCTGCAAAACTTTTGCCGAATCTGACCGCTTTACAGTGGAGTGGTATTGGCTATTTGATAATAGGACCATCGATTCTCTCTTATGCCTTTTGGAATTTTGGGATTGCGATTGTTGGCTCAGCCAAAGGTGCGGTAATGACAAATTTTACGCCATTATTCGCCGCATTATTCAGTATTTTGTTGTTAAATGAACCAGTTAAAGTATTTCATCTTATCAGTGCGATCCTGATCACAGTTGGAATTTTGATTTGTAGTTATAATAAGAAGAGATTTTGAGATAAAAGGAGCGAATTATGCCAAGTATGATGGATATTCAAGAACGTATTATTCAGTTGATGGCAGAAAACCAATCACCCATTGTGCATCGTGTTATTGAACAAATAACATTACAAAAATCGAAAGGGGTTATTTCATCAGAATTAGTAGCTCAGTGGTGTCAGGAGTTTCAAGTCTCTCCCATTGAATTAGCTTTGGCTTGTTTACCTGTTGCCGCATGCTATGCTCGAGTACCGGTTTCTCATTTTTATGTTGGTGCCGTTGCAATAGGAAAATCAGGCACATTCTATTTTGGTGCAAATCAAGAATTTGAATGTGATGCAATACAGCAATCTGTTCATGCAGAGCAAAGTGCTATATCTCACGCGTTAATAGCAGGTGAGGATGGACTCACTGATATGGTGGTGAATTACACTCCATGCGGGCATTGTCGTCAATTTATGAATGAACTTAACAGCGCAAGCCAGTTAAAGATTCATTTACCTCATAGCCAAAATAATTTACTTCATAGTTATCTTCCAGATGCCTTTGGCCCGAAAGATTTAAATATTGATCATGTTTTATTTGATCAACAAAATAATGGTTTTACACCAAGTGGTGATGAGTTAGAACAGGCCGCAATTTCTGCAGCAAATTTGGCTTATGCACCTTATAGTCAGGCAGTAAGTGGCGTGGCGTTACAATGTGGTGAGAATATTATTACAGGACGCTATGTAGAGAATGCAGCCTTTAATCCAAGTTTCTTACCTTTACAAAGTGCATTAAATTTCCGTCGTATGCAGGGGTTAGAAGGGGCTGGTGTAAGCCGAATTGTATTTGCAGAGCGAAGCGCGATTTTAAGTCATCAATCCATGACAAAATCTCTTGCTTGGCATCTGTTTGAATTACAAGTAGAATATCTATCGCTTTAACAAAAATTAAACAAATCAACTACAATTCTATTAATAATTGTAGGGAATTTGATTAAAGCCAAGCAAATACAAAATAAGCTATTCCGAAGCGTGAAAATGCCAAGTAGAATAGCTCGATTTTGCAACGTTCTTGTTGTAGTGATTTATTGTGTGAAATAAGGTGATAGAATGCAAAACCCACAAATTCTCATTGTTGAAGATGAAATCGTTACCCGTAATACGTTAAAAAGTGTTTTTGAAGCGGAAGGTTATGACGTCTTTGAAGCGACAGACGGTAATGAAATGCACGCAATTCTAGATAGCCAAACCATTCATCTTGTGATTATGGATATTAATTTGCCAGGGAAAAATGGGTTGATGTTAGCACGAGAATTACGTGAAAATACCGATATCGCGTTGATGTTTCTGACTGGGCGTGACAATGAAGTCGATAAAATTCTTGGGCTCGAAATTGGTGCCGATGATTATATTACTAAGCCATTTAATCCGAGAGAATTGACGATTCGTGCAAGAAATCTATTACAACGTACGATGGCAGAAAGAGATAAGCAAAATAAAGATACTGCTCAATCTAACGAAAATTATTGTTTTAATGGCTGGACATTAGATGTCAATAGTAGAAGTCTTATCAATCCTGAAGGGGTTCAAATTAAATTGCCTCGTTCTGAGTTTAGAGCGTTGCTCCACTTCTGTGAAAATCCAGGCAAGATTCAAACCCGAGAAGATTTACTTAAACGTATGACAGGGCGTGAACTTAAACCGCACGATCGTACCGTAGATGTCACGATTCGCCGTATTCGTAAGCATTTTGAAGATCACCCGAATACACCAGAAATTATTGTGACCATTCATGGTGAAGGTTATCGATTCTGTGGTGAAATCGAATAAGATGAAAAACCTCAGCAGTTGCTGAGGTTTTTTTGTAAAAAATTGATAAGATCTTACCGCTTGTTAGCCTTGTTTATCACCGATTAATACAGATTCTAAGGCAATTTCAATCATATCATTGAACGTTAATTGACGCTCTTCTGCGGTAGTTTGTTCGTGTGTACGAATGTGATCTGACACAGTACAAATCGTTAACGCTTTTGCACCAAACTCTGCCGCTACGCCGTAGATACCGGCAGCTTCCATTTCAACACCTAAAATGCCGTATTTCTCCATAACATCAAACATTGATGGATCTGGCGTATAGAAAAGATCTGCAGAGAATAAATTACCCACACGGACATTGACACCTTTTTCTTTCGCTGCTTGAACAGCTGCTGCTGTCATATCGAAATCAGCAATAGCTGCAAAGTCGTGATCTTTAAAACGCATACGGTTTACTTTAGAATCGGTACAAGCACCAACACCAATAACTACTTCACGTAATTTCACATCTTGGCGAACTGCACCACAAGAACCAACACGAATAATTTTTTTCACGCCATATTCGGTGATTAACTCTTTTGCATAGATTGAGCAAGATGGAATACCCATACCGTGTCCCATGACAGAGATACGACGGCCTTTGTAGGTGCCTGTGTAACCGAACATATTACGGACATTTGTGACTTGTTCCGCGTTTTCTAAGAAAGTTTCAGCGATATATTTAGCGCGAAGTGGGTCACCTGGCATTAAAACAACATCGGCAAATGCACCAGCAGGTGCGTTAATATGTGGAGTCATAGTCTGTTCCTCTTTTGTTTGTTGAGAGATTAATATCCCGTTACATTTTGATTTACTTGCCCATCATTTAGGGTAGCAAGTAAGTTGGCTAATAAACTGGATGCACCAAAACGGAAATGTGCTTGGTTAATCCAATCTTTTCCTAAAATTTCAGCGGCTAATGCAAGGTACTGCTCCGCTTCTTCGGTTGTTTTTACACCGCCAGCGGCTTTAAAACCAACGCTATCCGCAACGCCTAAATCACGAATCGTTTCTAGCATAATACGAGCAGATTCAAGGGTTGCATTCACAGGCACTTTACCCGTTGACGTTTTGATAAAATCCGCCCCTGCTTTAATTGAAATTTCACTCGCTTTGCGAATCAATTCGGCAGTTTTTAGTTCGCCCGATTCAATAATCACTTTTAAAGTCACATGAGCTTCTGCACAAACGGCTTTACATTGTTTGACTAATTCAAACCCAACTTGTTCATTTCCAGCCATTAATGCGCGATATGGGAAAACCACATCGACTTCATCCGCACCATAAGCTATTGCTGCTTTAGTTTCTGCTACAGCAATGTCAATATCATCGTTACCGTGAGGGAAATTGGTGACAGTCGCAATTTTAACTTGTTCTGTACCTTGTGCTTTTAAGGTTTTGCGAGCGATAGGTACAAATCGAGGATAAACACAAACCGCTGCTGGCGTACCAAATTCAGTATTGCCTTGTTGACACAAAATAATCACTTTTTCATCTGTGTCATTATCATTTAATGTGGTTAAATCCATTAAAGATAAGGCTTGTTGTGCAATTTGTTTTAAATTCATTGTTGGACTCCTCTTTTGTTCAGGAAAAGCAAACGTTTAGCTAGGCTATAAATGACAACACCACAGTTTCCTGTGGTGTTGAGTATTCATTTTATGGAATAGATTATAACACAGCTCCACCGAGACCGATAAATAATCCTGCAATTGCTGCACTCATTAAGTTAGAAAGAGAACCTGCAAGTACTGCTTTTAAACCCATGCGAGCAACATCACTACGACGATTTGGTGCCATACCACCTAAACCACCAATTAAGATAGCGATTGAGCTAAAGTTTGCGAAACCACAAAGTGCAAAGGTAATAATTGCAATGGTTTTTTCACTTAATACAACGGTTGATTCAGGTTTTAAGTAGTTAACAAAATCAACATAAGCCACGAATTCGTTAATTACTAATTTTTGTCCGATTAATGAACCTGCAACTTGTGCTTCAGCACCCCATGGAACACCTATAACCCAAGCTAATGGTTGGAATACATAGCCAAATAATGATTGTAAGGTCACACCTTCAAAGCCAACTAAGCCTCCAATCCAACCGATTAAACCATTTAACATGGCAATTAATGCAACGAATGAAATTAACATCGCACCCACATTCATTGCTAATTGCATACCTGAGAAGGTACCTACTGCTGCAGCTTCGATAACATTAGATGGTTTATCTTCAATATCATCTTCTGCTAATTCATCTTTAAATGTTTCTGTTTGTGGATGAAGAATTTTAGCAAACAATAGACCACCTGGAGCAGCCATGAATGATGCCGCAATTAAATAAGTTAATGGAACACCCATACCCGCGTAGCTAATCATCACGGCACCCGCTACAGACGCAACACCACCACACATTACTGCGAATAATTCAGAGTTAGTCATTGATTTAATGTATGGTTTAACTAATAAAGGTGCTTCTGTTTGACCTACGAAGATATTTGCAGCTGCAGACATAGATTCTGGTTTTGATGTGCCTAATACTTTTTGTAATGCACCACCGAGAATACGGATGACAAATTGCATGATACCTAAATAGTAGAGAACAGAAATAAGTGCAGAGAAGAAGATGATAGGAGGAAGAACACGGAGTGCGAAGACGAAACCACCGCCACCGAAGACTTCAAACATCTTATCACTTACTAAGCCACCGAATAAGAAGCTGATACCATCATTACTATAGCCAATTACTGCGCTAACACCTTCAGCAGCAGCAAGTAAAGCTTGACGGCCAGCAGGGACATAAAGAATCAATGCACCAATACCAATTTGGATGGCTAACGCACCAAATACAGTACGAAAGTTAATTGCTTTCTTATTATTAGAAAATAAGAATGCAATGAAAAGGAGTGCTGCAATGCCTACAAGGCTCATTAATGCATCCATTTTGAAACTACCTCTAAATGTGAAAATTAATGTTAATTTTTATATACAAAAACCAACGGGTAAAAAAAGTTCCGTAACTATACAGATTTTTTTTGTCAAAATCTTCAGTTTTTTATAATCCTGATTGAAAAGTCAGAGGCAAAATAAAAAAATTTGATCCACCTCTCACTTTTTAATGCTATTGATTGCATTACTTCATTTGTAGGGGTATGCTTTGGAGCAAATTTTCTTTTTGCTTAATGCTAATGGAGTTTTTATGTCGAGATTAACCAAACAACAAATTTTAGAACAATTAAAAAATGGTTTAATTGCTTCTTGCCAACCTGTTGATGACGGTCCGATGGACTCGCCAGAGATTGTTGCAGCAATGGCAAAAGCATCAGTCATTGGCGGAGCGGCAGGGCTTCGTATTGAAGGCATTGATAATTTAAAAGCCGTACGTAAAGTCGTTGATGTGCCGATTGTCGGTATCGTAAAACGTGATTTACCTGACAGCCCTGTTCGTATCACCCCGTTCTTACAAGATATTGATGATTTGTATCACGCAGGGGCAGACATTATTGCCTTTGATGGTACAGATCGTGTTCGTCCAACGACGATTGAAGCCTGTGCAAGACGTATCCAAGAGTTAGGGGCAATGTCAATGGCTGACTGCTCAAACTACAAAGAAGGTATGTATTGCCAAGAGTTAGGCGTAGATTTAATCGGTAGCACAATGTCAGGCTATACTGGCGGTGAAACCCCTGATGAACCAGATGTACAACTGGTGCGTGATTTAGTCGCAAGTGGTTGTCGTGTAATGGCTGAAGGGCGTTACAATACCCCTGAGCTTGCGGCAGTTGCGATTGAAAATGGGGCTTATGCGGTAACCGTTGGCTCTGCTTTAACTCGTCTTGAGCATATCGTAAGCTGGTTTGTGACCGCCATTGATAATCGCAAAACAGGAGCCTAATATGACCGCTTGTTTAGCCATTGATGTGGGTGGAACCAAAATTGCCGCTGCTCTTGTTACCTTAAAGGGAAAAGAAGCGATAGTGGCGGAACGTACACAAATTCACACGCCACAAAATCCAAGTGCGGAAGCCTTAGACAGTGCTTTGGCACAAATTTTAACGCAGTTCAAAGGGAAATTTGATCAGGTTTCGGTGGCTTCAACGGGAATTATTCAAAACGGTATTTTGACAGCACTTAACCCAAAAAATTTAGGCAATTTGGCGTTCTTTCCCCTTGAGCAAAGTGTTGCCAAACACACAGACAAACCGATTACGCTATTAAATGATGCGCAAGCGGCAGGTTGTGCTGAATTTTTACGTCAAGACGACATTGAAAATTTTGCCTTTATTACCGTATCGACAGGTGTAGGGGGCGGTATTATCTTAAATCGCAAGCTCTTTACAGGCACGAACGGCATCGCAGGGCATATCGGACATAGCCTTGCCGATCCAAATGGGGAAGTGTGTGGCTGTGGACGTGTCGGCTGTGTTGAAGCGGTAGCCGCAGGGCGTGCGATTGCTCGTGATGCATCTAAATGGGATAATCCATGTGAACCGCCTGAAGTGTTTGAACGTTTCAGAGCAGGCGATTTACAAGCGGTCAGATTAGTCGAAAAATCTGCAAAAGCGATTGCTCACTTAATCGCAGATCTTAAAATTAGCCTTGATATTCAACGTGTTGCTTTAGGTGGAAGCGTAGGATTAGCAGAAGGTTATTTAGATAAAGTGAAGCAGTTTCTTGCGGAAATGCCTGAAATTTATCGCCCTGATGTTGTGCCTGCGTATTATGCCCAAGATGCTGGATTGATAGGTGCAGCTTGGTGGGCAGAAAATCAACATGGTTAATTTTTTGATTTAAGTAGGATCTGATAACGAAAAAATCAGATCCTATTTATTTTGTAACAAAGTTTGCTACAATCGCCCTCCATGATGTATTCGGAGGCAAAATGCAAGTTGTAACAAAGCTCATACCTACCAAACTGATTTCAAGTAAATCAACTCACAACCCACGCTCAGCAAATCAAAATATTGAGCGTAGTGAGCTTTTGAAAACGCTTTCCTCCGCCCAGCATTATCCCTTAACCGTCGTTATTGCCCCTGCAGGATACGGTAAAACAACGCTAGTTTCTCAATGGAAAGAGCGTTTACTTGCAAAGAATGAGCCGGTTGCTTGGTTTGCTTTAGACGAAAGCGATAATAATGCGGAACAGTTTTGTCACTATTTTTCTTCTGCGTTGGCGAAAGCCACGGGTATTTCGTTAAATGGTATTACTTATAAAACTAATTTAGTTGATTATTTGGGTCAGTTATTAGTTTTGTTAGATAGCGTTCCTCGTCATTTTTATCTGATTATTGATGATTACCACCTAATTGAAAATCCAGAAATCCATGATGCACTTCGTTTTTGGTTAAAACATCAACCCGACACGATGAGCCTTGTGCTACTTTCTCGCCTTACCCCTCCGTTAAGTATTACTAATTTACGAATTCATGAAAAATTACTCGAAATTGATGTTCATCAGCTTGCATTTACACCAGCAGAAACGCGCCAATTTTTTGAGCAAAAGCTAAACGAGCCTCTTAGTGATGAGGTGATTTTCGCTTTATGTGAGCGAGTAGAAGGGTGGGCAACCGCACTTCAACTAATGACATTTGCGATTAAGCAGAATGCGGAGCTTTTACAGTTCCCAGAAAAACTATTAACAAAGCTTAATCAGCAGCATATTGCTGACTATCTCAATGAAGAGGTTTTTCATTACGTCGATCCTGAAATCAAACGCTTTATGCAACGTTGTGCGATTTTACGTTCAATGAATGAAAAATTGATTGTGGCGCTAACACAAGACGAAAATGGGGTTAAACGCTTAGATGAGCTTGAGAAACTGGGCTTGTTCATTACTCGAATGACACATGATGATGGAGAACTTTGGTGGAAATTCCACCCGATTTTAGCTGCCTACCTTTCTCAAAGTTGTCGCTTAGAATTACCGAATGAATGGCAACAGCTACACCAAACTGCCGCAATGATGTGGCTAAAATTAGGCTATGGTTCAGAAGCACTCTACCACGCTCAAATGTTAGACGATCCTCAAACGCTCTACCAAATACTGCAAGAACACGGCTGGGCGTTATTCCATCAAGGGCAACTAAAATTATTAGAAGATTGTTTAGGTCATTTGCCTTCTACACAATTATGGCAAGATGAAAATTTAGTGCTTTTAAAAGCATGGCTTGCCCAAAGTCAGCACCGCCATCAAGAAGTGAGCGGTATCTTGCAAAAATTCCAGCCAAAGTTACCGCTTACCGAAAGTTTACAAGGACGTTTTGACGCATTAAAAGCCCAAGTGGCAATCAATGCAGGCGACGAAGAGCAAGCCTATTTAATTGCAAATCAAGCCTTAGCCAATTTGTCTGATGAATTTGACTATGCCCAAATTGTTGCTAAGTCGGTAATTGGCGAAGCTCAGCATTGTCGTGGTTATCTCAAAGAAAGTTTAGCCTTAATGCAACAAGTTGAAAAAATGGCAACGAGCCAACGGGCGTATCACCACTGGCTTTGGTCTAAACTACAACAGTCTGAAATCTTGTCTGCACAAGGTTTTTGGCAATCTGCCTATGATTTATTAAAAGAAACTACCTTACAAACCAAAGAATTTCATCAAATTCCGATGAATGAATTTTTGCTACGCTTAAAAGGGCAAATTCTATGGGAATGGCACCATCTTGACCAAGCCGAAGCAATGGCGAATGCAGGGATCGAGGTGTTAGACAAGGAAGAAGAACGTATTCAAAGCCTTGCTTTATTAGCTAAAATTTCCCTAACCAAAGGTGACTTAAACAATGCAGAACGTCTGATTGAGCAGTGCCGAATGCTACTGGCTCGTTGTTCGCCGCATAAAGATTGGGTAACGGCACTTGATGAAATCCAGCTGATCTATTGGCAAATGCGTAATGAAACTCGCTATTTAGAAGGCTGGTTGGCACAAGCGAGTTTCCCTAGCCAAGAACATAACCACTTTACCCAACGCCAATGGCGGAATATTGCCCGCTGTTACTTATTACAAGAAGATTACGAACAAGCGTTGCGTATTCTCAACAGCTTACTGCGGACTACTGCGATTTTTAATTTAGTGAGCGATAGCCAACGTGCGTTAATTTTGCGTAATCGAGTTTATATGCTACAAGGAAAGCCGGATTTAGCTCAGCGTGATTTAATTCAAGCCTTGAATTTGAGCCAACAAACCAACTTTATTAGTGCTTTTGTTATAGAAGGGGATCTCATGGCGCAACAAATTCGCCAACTCCTTCAGTTGAATGTCCTAGAAGATTTATCTACCCATAAGGCACAATTTATTTTACGCAGTATCAATCAACATAATCGTCATAAAATTGCACATTTTGATGAGGAGTTTGTCAAAAACTTGCTTGCCAATCCACAAGTGCCAGAACTGCTCAAAATCAGTCCGCTTACTCAACGAGAATGGCAAGTGTTAGGGTTAATTTATTCAGGTTATAGCAACGAACAGATCTCTCAAGAACTGGTAGTCGCAATGACTACCATCAAAACCCATATACGCAATCTCTATCAGAAAATCGGCGTGGCAAATCGTGCCGAAGCGATTGAATATACTCGCAGTTTATTGAGAATGATGGGATATAATTAGGGAAAATAAAAGGCATAGTCAGCAAAACTGAGACTATGCCTTTGATTGTTATTTGGACAAAATTACATCATTCCGCCCATGCCACCCATACCGCCCATTCCAGCGCCTAGGTCAGCTTTTTCTTCTTTCGGCAGATCTGTCACCATACATTCCGTCGTAATCATTAAACCTGCGATAGAGGCTGCAAATTGTAATGCAGAACGGGTTACTTTAGTTGGGTCTAAGATACCCATTTCTAACATATCGCCGTATTGTTCAGTTGCTGCGTTATAGCCATAGTTACCATTGCCGTCTTTTACGTTACGAGCAACAACAGAGGCCTCTTCACCTGCGTTTGTCACAATCTGGCGAAGTGGTGCTTCCATTGCACGAAGTGCTAAACGGATACCTACGTTTTGTTCTTCGTTATCGCCTTTCACTACATCAGCCACTTTGCTTGCTGCACGCACTAATGCCACGCCACCACCTGCAACGATACCTTCTTCCACTGCTGCACGGGTCGCGTGAAGTGCATCATCTACACGGTCTTTTTTCTCTTTCATTTCAACTTCAGTTGCCGCACCAACTTTGATTACCGCAACACCGCCAGCTAATTTAGCCACACGCTCTTGTAGTTTCTCTTTGTCGTAGTCTGAGGTTGAATCTTCGATTTGTTGGCGGATTTGAGTCACACGGCCTTTGATTTGAGCTTCATCGCCAACACCATCAATGATGGTGGTGTTGTCTTTTGAAATCACCACTCGTTTTGCTTGGCCAAGCTCTTCGATAGTCGCTTTTTCAAGTTCCATACCGATCTCTTCAGAGATTACTGTACCTGCTGTTAAGATCGCAATATCTTGTAACATCGCTTTACGACGATCACCAAAGCCCGGCGCTTTCACTGCAGCTACTTTCACGATACCACGCATAGTATTTACCACTAAGGTTGCTAACGCTTCGCCTTCGATATCTTCTGCAATAATTAATAACGGTTTACCCGCTTTTGCCACCGCTTCTAATACAGGCAGAATTTCACGGATATTTGAAATTTTCTTATCCACTAAAAGAATGTATGGGTTTTCTAATTCTACCGTGCCTGCTTCTGGTTTATTGATGAAATATGGCGATAAGTAACCACGGTCGAATTGCATACCTTCAACCACATCTAACGCATCTTCTAAACCTGTACCGTCTTCAACAGTGATTACGCCTTCTTTGCCCACTTTTTCCATTGCTTGAGCAATTAATTTACCCACAGTGCTGTCTGAGTTCGCAGAAATCGTACCGACTTGTTCAATCTCTTTTGAGGTTTCACACGGTTTAGAGAGCGATTTTAACTCTTCAACAACCGCTGCTACCGCTTTGTCGATACCACGTTTTAAATCCATCGGGTTCATACCTGCAGCAACGGCTTTTAAGCCTTCGTTCACGATAGCTTGAGCTAATACAGTTGCAGTAGTTGTACCGTCACCAGCCGCATCATTTGCTTTAGAAGCGACTTCTTTAACCATTTGAGCGCCCATATTTTCGAATTTATCTTCTAATTCAATTTCACGAGCAACAGATACCCCGTCTTTAGTGATGGTTGGTGCGCCAAAGGCTTTGTCTAATACTACGTTACGACCTTTCGGACCTAAAGTTACTTTTACTGCGTCTGCTAATACATTTACGCCCTTTAACATTTTCACACGAGCGTCGTTACCAAATTTTACATCTTTTGCTGCCATTTTTTATTCCTTGTAGGGACACACTGCGTGTGTCCGTGATTAATTTGTAAAAATATTTAATGATTTAACCGCTTGTTGTAGTTGGACACACGCAGTGTGTCCCTACAAATTTATTCAACGATTGCTAAAATATTGTCTTCAGAAAGAATTAACACCGTTTCGCCGTCAATTTTTTCTTCTTTCACGCCATATTCATTGAAAATCACCACATCACCGACTTTCACATTTAACGGCAACACAGTGCCATTATCTAAAGTACGACCATTGCCAACGGCAATCACAGTACCACGAGTAGATTTAGTTGCCGCAGAGCCAGTTAAAACGATACCGCCTGCAGATTTAGTTTCGATTTCTTCACGTTTTAAAATCACTTTGTCGTGTAACGGACGAATTTTCATTGAGTTGCTCCTAAAATTTGATTGAAAAATTTTGCGTCACCTAACGTGACGCAACGATGGGTATTTGGTGATTTGATTTGATATTTCAAGGGGAAAAGCAAAAAATTTGCAAAATTTTATCGAAATCTGACCGCTTGTTAGCGATTTAATTTGTTTCCACAAATTTCAATGCTTCAGTTACTACTTCTACGCCAGCCCCTTGTTTGCACGCATTTTCACTTAAATGCCTACGCCATTGTCTTGCCCCTTTACAGTTTTGGAATGCTCCAAGAATATGGCGGACAATGTGATTGAGATAAACGCCTTGTGAAAGTTGCTGTTCAATGTAAGGTAGCATTTTTTCAACGGCTTGTTTTGGTGTAACAATCTCGGTATTTGGGTCAAACAGCTCTCGATCAATATAACCGAGCAAAGACGGATTTTGATAGGCTTCACGCCCGACCATCACGCCATCAACAAATTGCAAGTGATGTTTGATCTCTTCAATCGTTTTAATCCCGCCGTTAATGCTAATTTTAAGATGTGGAAAATCCCGCTTGAGTTGATAAACTCGTTCATAATCAAGCGGTGGGATTTCACGATTTTCTTTCGGACTTAAACCTGACAGCCACGCTTTACGTGCGTGAACAATAAAATCGTCACAATAAGGCTGAATTTTCTCAATAAAATCGCATAGAAATTCATAGCTATCTAGATCGTCAATACCAATACGATGTTTAACGGTAACAGGAATACTCACCTCGTTTTTCATTGTTTCTACACAGCGAGCGACTAAATCCGCTTTTCCCATTAAACAGGCACCAAACATACCATTTTGAACACGATCTGACGGACAACCGACATTCAGATTGATTTCCGCATAGCCTCGTTCTTCCACTAATTTTGCACATTTCGCTAACTGTTCAGGATCGCTCCCCCCTAATTGCAACGCCATAGGATTTTCTGTGGGATCGTAAGCAAGCAGATCGTATTTTGCGTGTAAAATTGCGGGTGCGGTAATCATCTCACTATAAAGTAAGCTATGTTGAGTAAATTGACGATGAAAATAGCGGCAGTGGCGGGTTGTCCAATCGAGCATTGGTGCAACAGAAAATCGTCCGCGATAGTAGTTTTCTTGCATTGATAAAATCCAGATAAATAACAAGCGGTCAGATCTTAACAATATTTTGCAAAAAATACGGTATTATGTAGCACTTGCACAAACATTAAATATTTTCGTAGGGGCGGGGTTTATCCCCGCCCGAATCTTATTCGAACATCAGGGCTTACGGGTGGGGATAAACCCCACCCCTACATAAATTTTCCTAAAATTGACTTTTGTGCAACTGCTACATAATACCGAAAAAATAGGAAAGATCAAACCGCTTATGCACATTCATTGATCGCAATGATACTATAAATTTCAAATTTCGTTAATGATGATGAGCAATCTCCGCTTTTCCGTGCTGTTCAAAATAGACGGCTAAATCATTTTGCAATGTGGCGTGAATATCCATTTCGTGAAAACGTTTCGCAAGGTTATGCAAAATTTGTCTTTCTGTTTCTGTATCCACATCTTCGGCGAAGCAGAGTTGAGCAGAAAGGTAGATTTCATCTTCGGTTAATCCCCAAATTTGCATACGGGTGATCGATTTAATCTCTTTTGGCTCGAGCAACATTTGCTCTACTTTTGCCACATCTACATTCGTTGGCACGCCCTGCATTAACAAACGAATTGCGGTACGACAGACATTGAAACCACTACGGAAGATAATAATACTCACCGCCGCACTCGCCACGGCATCTAGCCATAACCAGTTAAAGAAATACATTCCAAGCCCAGCAAGAATAGCCGCAACAGAACCCAGCGTATCAGCCACAACGTGTAAATATGCCGCTTTCATATTTAGATTGCTCTGGTCGCTTGATAACATAATGCGAGCAACCACAATATTCATTATCAAACCAAGCACGGCAACGGCAACCATCGGTAGCGACATAATTGGGCTTGGATTGACTAAACGCCCGACGGCTTCAATGATAATGTAGATAGCAATGATCACGAGTGTGCTTCCGTTTACAAGGGCAACCAGGGTTTCTGCACGGCGATAACCGAAATTCATTATTTTATTTGGCATTTTTTTGCCAATATAGAGTGCAAAAAGCGATAATAAGAGCGATAAACTATCACTTGCCATATGCCCTGCATCAGCAAGTAAGGCAAGGCTATTAAAGAAATAGCCAGAGATTGCTTCAACGACCATAAAAGTCGTTATAATAGCTAAGCTAATCAATAGGATACGCTTATTTTGTGGGGCGTGCGACTCCATATAAGAATGTGAATGCGACATAGGTTTTAACTCCGAATAATAGAAATATCAAAATGCAACAATTTATTCAACTAGCCAATCAATATGGAAAAATGGGTTTGCCTTTTTTCTTTTTAATTGATTTTGAAAAACATAAACCATTAATTTATCCTTTATCTGAAATAGCAGACAAAGGGCTTTATTTTGATTTTAATGGACAACAAAAGTTTATTCAACCATTAAAAATAAATGGAAGTTTTGAGTTAGAGATTATTCCACCTAATTACCCACAATATAAAAAATCCTTTGATTTTGTTCAACAACAAATCCAAATTGGGAATAGTTATCTTTTAAACTTAACTCAGCAAACTGAAATTAAAACAAATTATCATTTAGCACAAATTTTTCAGCAAAGTAAAGCTAAATACAAATTGTTATTAGATGAAAAATTTGTCTGTTTTTCCCCTGAGTGTTTCATTCGTATTAAAGAGAATAAAATCTATTCTTACCCGATGAAAGGCACAATAAGTTCAAATGAAGAAGATGCGGTAAATAAATTATTAAATTCAGAAAAGGAGTTTACCGAACACAATACTATTGTTGATTTAATTCGGAATGATTTAGCTTTAGTATCAAAATATATTCAGGTCACGAAATACCGTTATGTTGAAAAAGTAGCAACACATCGTGGGGCAATTTATCAGACGAGTTCCGAAATTTGTGGGGAACTTGATGAAAATTGGCAAGAGAATATTGGAACAATGCTTGATAAACTCTTGCCAGCAGGCTCAATTAGCGGTGCGCCTAAAGTGAAAACCGTTGAAATTATTCAGCAAGCAGAACAACAAGAACGTGGCTATTATACGGGGATCTTCGGTTATTTTGATGGGGAAAATGTAGAGAGTGCAGTGGCTATTCGTTATATTGAAAAACAAGGAGATAAATATTATTTTCGTAGCGGTGGCGGAATTACTGCATTAAGTCAGCTAGATGAAGAATATAATGAAATTTTAGAGAAAGTTTATGTGCCAATATCCACTCTTTGAAACAATTGCGATTATTGATGGTAAAATACAAAACATTTTTTATCACCAACAACGAATGAATAATGCATTTATATATTATTTTAAGCACGAAAATAGTTTTGAACTGTTAGATATTATTAAAGTGCCTGAAGCATATCAAAAAGGATTAGTGCGTTGTCGTATTGATTACAACACGAAAGAATATCAAATTAAATTTTTCAATTATATTCCTAAAACAATAAGAACCTTTCAATGCGTTTATGTGGAAAATTTTGATTATCAATTCAAATATACTGACCGACTTGAATTAGAAAAATTAAAACAAACCGCTTGTGATGAAATTATTCTTGTTAATAATGGCTTTATTAGTGATTGCTCTATTGGCAATTTACTTTTTTTAAAACAAGGGAAATGGTATAGCCCAAACCATTATTTATTAAAAGGCACACAGTTAAGTTATTTATTACATGAGCAAAAAATTAGCTTAGCTGATATACCTGTGGAAGCACTTTTTGATTATGAGCAGATAATGGTGATTAATGCCTTAAATCCTTTTGATCTTCAAAGGGCAGTACCTATTACAAGCGGTCACATCTTGCGGTAATTTTGCAAAATTTGTGACATCGATCGAAAAACTTGAAAAAAACAGTTGAAACTGTATAGTTAAACAGTATAATAATTTACAGTTAAGTGGCGACACTGTCGTCGAACGTCGAATAGAAACACTGAATAGATAAAGGAAAGCATTATGGCTGATAACAAAAAGTCATCTAAAAATACCGCTGTAACAAAGCAAGCAGATCCAGAAAGCAAACAAAAAGCCCTTGAAGCCGCTCTTACTCAAATTGAAAAACAATTTGGTAAAGGCTCAATTATGAAATTAGGGCAGACTCAGCAATTAGATATTGAAGCTGTTTCGACCGGTTCTATTGGTCTAGACCTTGCATTAGGTATTGGCGGTTTGCCAATGGGGCGTATTGTTGAAATTTATGGGCCTGAGTCTTCAGGTAAAACGACCTTGACGCTTTCTTTAATCGCTCAAGCACAAAAAACGGGTAAAACCTGTGCCTTTATTGATGCGGAGCACGCCTTAGATCCTATTTATGCAAGAAATTTAGGTGTAGATACCGATGAATTATTAATTTCTCAGCCTGATAACGGTGAACAAGCACTAGAAATTTGTGATGCGCTAGTGCGTTCAGGTGCTGTTGATGTCATTATTGTTGACTCCGTTGCTGCATTAACACCAAAAGCAGAAATTGAAGGTGAGATGGGCGATTCGCATATGGGCTTACAAGCACGTTTAATGTCGCAAGCATTGCGTAAACTTACGGCAAATATCAAAAACACCAACTGTTTAGTAGTCTTTATTAACCAAATCCGTATGAAAATTGGCGTGATGTTTGGTAACCCAGAAACGACAACAGGCGGTAATGCACTGAAATTCTATGCTTCTGTTCGTTTAGATATTCGTCGTAGTGGTGTTGTGAAAGATGGCGATGAAGTCATTGGTAGCGAAACGAAAGTCAAAGTGGTGAAAAATAAAGTTGCACCGCCATTCCGTGAAGTACAATTTGATATTATGTATGGTGAAGGTATTTCACGAATGAATGAATTACTGATTTTAGCTGAAGCAAATGGTTTAATTCAGAAAGCAGGAGCATGGTTCTCTTACGAAGGAACGAAGATTGGTCAAGGTAAAAATAATGCAGTGACGTGGTTAAAAGAGAACCCTGAAATTGCTAATAAGATTGAACAAGAGATTCGTCAAACATTAATGAAAAATAATAGCTCACTGAAATCGTCTGATGCAGAAGTTGTGGAAGATGATGCAGATGAGTTCAACGAAGAAGAACTATAATCTAATTTCAATGCGGTTTATCATAAACCGCATTTTTATTTTACCGCAGTAAATTAATGACACATAAATATTCTGCGAATAGCTATTTGCTTTATCTACTTTCTAAACGAGAATATAGCGAAGCTGAAATTCGCCACAAATTACAACTTAAAGAATATAATGCACAAGAAATTGAGCAAGCCATTGAACAAGCAAAAGCGAATAAATGGCAAAGTGATGAACGCTTTGCGATAAGTTACGTCCGTTATCGTTCACAACAAGGCTATGGACCACGCCGTCTAAAACAAGAGTTACAGCTCAAAGGGGTAAAAGAGTGGGTGATTAGCCAAGCTATTGATGAAGCGGAAGTTGATTTTTTTGAACTTGCAGAACGTCTTTTTGAGAAAAAAAGACCATCGCATTGGGATATAAAAGCAAAGCAAAAAATGTGGCGATATATGGTTAGCCACGGTTTTTATAACGATCATTTTAGGCATTTATTGGATCTAGATTATGGTGACTATGATGAATAAAATTACTTTTTTTAGTCGTTTTGAAGCAGATATTGTCAGTGGTAAAAAGACCATTACCATTCGAGATAAGTCAGAAAGCTATTTTCAAGCGGGTCAAGCGTTGAGTGTTTTTACAAATGAAACAGACCGCTTGTTTGCCCGTATTCGGGTACTGTCTGTTACCCCTATTCAGTTTGAACAGCTTAATGAAACACACGCTAAACAGGAAAATATGACACTTGCCGAACTAAAACAAGTGATCAAAGAGATTTACCCGAACGATAACGACTTTTTTGTGATTGAATTTGAGTTAATATAGTTTAAAAATGAGCCTTTTTAAGTCCACGAGACAGACAGAATTATGTCCGCAATGCCATTCCCCATTACAACTAAAACGGGGAAAGCAGGGACTTTTTTTAGGCTGTAGTAGCTATCCGCAATGCGATTATCTCAAACCTATCCACCAAGCAAGCCATATCATCAAAACCCTTGATGAACAATGCCCAGAATGTCAATCGCCATTGCAATTAAAACAAGGGCATTTTGGTATGTTTATCGGTTGTAGCCAGTATCCTGACTGCCATTTTACGGTACACGAAGAAACTGAAATCGAAGAAGAATTTGACTGCCCAGAATGTCAGAAACATAAATTAGTGGCACGCACAGGGCGTTCAGGTAAAACATTTTATGGCTGTTCAGGTTTTCCTGAGTGCAAATTTACCTTGCCAACCAAGCCTATAAAGCAACAATGCCCACAATGTTTGGGTGAATTAGCCACCATCAAAAAAGTGCGTGGAAAATCCTATTTTCTCTGTGCAAACAGAAAATGTCAGCATCTATTTAGTGAAAGCGAATAATGTATTCTTTTAATCAACTTATTGAAAAACTTAAACAAAATCAAGTCATTGCCTATCCTACTGAAGCCGTTTTTGGACTGGGTTGCAATCCGCAAAGTGAACAAGCGGTGAGATCCCTACTTCAATTAAAAAATCGCCCAGAAGACAAGGGACTGATTTTAATTGCTCACCACAAAGAACTGCTTCTGCCCTACATTGATGATACACATTTGACAGAGGTGGAATGGCAACGTTTTGAAACGCTCGGCGATCAGGCGATTACTTGGATAATGCCAGCCAAAGCAACAGTTCCACGTTATCTAAAAGGGCAGTTTGAAACCATTGCCGTGCGATTATGCCAAGTTCCAGCCGTTGTTGAACTTTGTACAGCGACGGGTTTTGCACTCACGTCTACCAGTGCAAATTTAACGACGCTCCCACCTTGCCGAACTGCCGACGAAGTGCGACAGCAATTTGGAGCTGAGTTTCCTGTATTAGATCAAGCCACCGGCGGAAAATCAAATCCGTCTGAAATCCGTGACATTTTTAGCCAACATATTTTTCGACAAGGATAGACAATGAACCAGTACGCAGTTTGGGGAAATCCGATTGCACAAAGCAAATCCCCAAGAATACATACACTTTTCAGACAACAAACGGGTAAAGCGATTTCGTATGTAGCGAAATTAGGCGATGAACAACAGTTTGAACAGCAACTCAAACAATTTTTTGCAGAAGGGGCTAAAGGTGCAAATATCACAGCTCCTTTCAAAGAGAGAGCCTTTGCTCTAGCGGATATTTATAGCGAAAGTTGCTTACAAGCCGAAGCCTGTAATACGCTCAAGCGGTTAGATGATGGGCGTTTATATGCGGATAATACAGATGGTGTTGGGTTAGTGTCCGATCTTGCCCGTTTAGGTTGGCTTAAACCGCATCAACGCATACTGATTTTAGGGGCTGGTGGTGCAACCAAAGGCGTACTTTATCCCTTATTACAAGCTCAACAGCAGATTACCGTTTACAATCGAACTGCAGATAAAGCGGTCAGTTTAGCTGAAAAATTTGCAAAGTTTGGGCAAATTCAATCCGCTTGTTTCAATGAACTTCTCGAACAGTCGTTTGATTTAATTATCAATGCTACATCGCTTGGCTTGCAAGGCAAGTGCGTCGAATTGCCAGCGCAGTTGCTTACGCACGCCAAAATTTATGATATGCAATATGCCCCAAATATGCAGACCCCATTTCTTGAATACTCCCGTTTACAAGGGGTAACACAATGCCAAGATGGTTTAGGAATGTTAGTTGGACAAGCGGCTTATGCGTTTCAGTTGTGGGAAGATGTATTACCAGACGTTGAGCCTATATTGAAACAGATAAAACAAGAAATGGAATTTTAAAACGGCAATCGTTAACTTATTATAAAATCAGTCTTTTATAGAGATTTTTGCTGTTTTTTCTGACAATCTGCCGAATCTCTAGTCAAACAAGCAGAAAAATTTACTTTTTTCAAAAAAGTATTTGACGAGATAGGGTGAAATCAGCATAATACGCCCCGCAAAGCCGATATGGTGACGCAAATGGCTACATAGCTCAGCTGGTTAGAGCACAACACTCATAATGTTGGGGTCACAAGTTCGAATCTCGTTGTAGCCACCATTTGCGGGACTGGCGAAATTGGTAGACGCACCAGATTTAGGTTCTGGCGCCGAGAGGTGTGTGGGTTCAAGTCCCTCGTCCCGCACCATTATAAGCTTGCAAATAAAACGACTGGAGTATCGCCAAGCGGTAAGGCACTGGGTTTTGATCCCAGCATTCCTAGGTTCGAATCCTAGTACTCCAGCCATCTTATTTCAAATCGAATGAACTAACGCAAGTTAGTTTTTTTCTTTTGGGGTATCGCCAAGCGGTAAGGCACTGGGTTTTGATCCCAGCATTCCTAGGTTCGAATCCTAGTACCCCAGCCATCCTATTTATTTTTTTAGATCAAATAATTCCTTAATTTTCCTCTTTTCTGATACGCTTTTGCTTTTTATCTTCTCATAAATTCTTTAGAATTACCCTCCAGTTTATTAGGGGAATATTATGCTTAATCCAAAAAATTTAGAATCTATCGCACAGCAACTTCACAACGCATTACCGCAAAGTTTAAAAAATATAGGTAACGATTTAGAAGAAAAATTTAAACAAATCCTACAAGCCCAACTCGCGAAACTTGATGTGGTCACTCGTGAAGAGTTTGAGGTGCAATCACAGGTTTTACTTCGTACGCGTGAAAAATTGAATGAATTAGAAAAACGCTTAGATGAGTTAAGTACGAAGTCATCTACAGAATCTTAAAATTAATATTGAGGAATAATTCAATGCAAAACATCAATCCAATCCAAACTTTCGCTTGGAATGCCCTTGAACAGCACAAAGCTGAAAATTTGACGATCCCGCAGTTGTTTAATGAAGATCCAAAACGTTTTGATAAATATTCATTGCGTTTTGAAGATCAAATTCTCGTCGATTTTTCTAAAAATGCGATTAACGAACATACATTAGCTTTACTTCGTCAATTAGCCGATGAATGTCAAGTTAAATCAGCCGCTTATGCAATGTTTAATGGTGAAAAAATTAACCGTACGGAAAATCGTGCGGTGCTTCATACCGCTTTACGCAACCGCTCAAATACCCCTGTTGAAGTAGATGGCAAAAATGTGATGCCAGAAGTGAATGCAGTTCTTGCGAAGATGAAAGGTTTCTGTGAGCGTGTAATTTCAGGGGAGTGGAAAGGCTACACAGGCAAAGCGATTACTGATGTGGTAAACATTGGGATTGGCGGTTCAGACTTAGGTCCATATATGGTCACCGAAGCATTACGCCCATACAAAAATCACTTAACAATGCACTTTGTTTCTAATGTTGATGGCAC
This sequence comes from Actinobacillus indolicus, assembly GCF_901764975.1. Classification (GTDB taxonomy): domain Bacteria; phylum Pseudomonadota; class Gammaproteobacteria; order Enterobacterales; family Pasteurellaceae; genus Glaesserella; species Glaesserella indolica_B. Next base: position 185,975 of record NZ_CABFKH010000003.1, read on the forward strand.
GCATATTGCTGAAACTTTAGCTAAAGTCAATCCAGAAACAACTCTTTTCCTTGTTGCCTCAAAGACCTTTACCACTCAAGAAACAATGACGAATGCCCTTTCAGCACGTCAATGGTTATTGGATACCGCCAAAGAAGAATCAGCTGTGGCGAAACATTTCGTAGCGCTTTCAACCAATGCCAAAGAGGTCGCTAAATTTGGTATTGATACGGAAAATATGTTTGAATTTTGGGATTGGGTTGGCGGACGCTATTCACTCTGGTCTGCGATTGGGTTATCTATTGCACTTTCTATTGGCTTTGAACACTTTGAGCAGCTACTTGATGGTGCACACGCAATGGATAAGCATTTCCTTAATGCTCCAGTAGAGCAAAATATCCCATTAACACTCGCCCTTATCGGCATTTGGAACAATAACTTCTTAGGTGCAGAATCAGAAGCGATTTTACCTTATGATCAATATTTACACCGTTTTGCGGCTTATTTCCAACAAGGCAATATGGAATCTAACGGTAAATATGTTGGACGAGATGGGAAAGTTGTTAATTACCAAACAGGACCTATCATTTGGGGAGAACCTGGTACAAACGGACAGCACGCCTTCTATCAATTAATTCACCAAGGCACAAAATTAATCCCGTGTGATTTTATTGCACCAGCACAAACGCATAATCCAATTGGTGATCATCACCCTAAATTGCTTTCAAACTTCTTCGCACAAACTGAAGCACTTGCTTTTGGTAAGTCAAAAGAAGTGGTAGAACAAGAGTTCTTACAAGCGGGTAAATCTTTAGAAGAAGTTGCAGAAATTGTGCCATTTAAAGTATTTACAGGAAACAAACCAACGAACTCGATTTTAGTCCAAAAAATCACCCCATTCACTTTAGGGGCGTTGATTGCAATGTATGAACATAAAATCTTCGTTCAAGGCGTGATTTTCAATATTTATAGTTTTGACCAATGGGGCGTTGAGTTAGGTAAACAGCTTGCCAACCGTATCTTGCCAGAGCTAGAAAATAACGAAACCATTACTAGCCACGACAGTTCAACGAATGGTTTGATTAATCAGTTCAAAGCGTGGAAATAACAGATAATTAAGTTTATCTTTAGAAGGGTAGTAACCTGTTTCTTTGGGAAATAGGTTGCTACCCTAAATGACATCTCAATATTCCTTTTCTAATATAAGAATTTCGATAAATAATCGCGACAAGCGGTGAAATTCGCTCATTTTTTTACAAAATTTTGTTACAATCTCATTATTTAGTTTTTCACAGCAAAAAGAGACGATAATGATAAATACCAGTACCTTTAACCGCTCTTGGTCACGTGTTGTATTAAATGCCTTACTTCGTTATGGCGTTAAACATTTTTGTATTGCGCCTGGCTCTCGTTCTACGCCGTTAACACTCGAAGCGCTTTATTTACAAAAACAGAACCAAGCGGAATGTCATAGCCATTTTGATGAACGTGGTTTAGGTTTTTTCGCATTAGGTTTAGCCAAAGCAACCAATGAGCCTGTTGCGATTATCGTGACATCGGGTACCGCTGTCGCAAATCTTTATCCTGCGGTGGTTGAAGCAAGTATTTCTCATCAAAAATTAATTGTGCTTTCGGCAGATCGTCCCGTAGAGTTGATTGACTGTGGTGCAAACCAAGCCATTCAACAGCAACATATTTTTGCACAATATCCCGTTGCTAGTTTAAATTTACCTAAACCAAGCCCACAATATAGTGCAAATTGGTTAATTGGTAGAATAGAACACGCTTGCTCTGTTCAAGCCATCGAAGGCGGTGTTGTTCATCTCAATTTACCTTTTGAAGAACCATTATATGAAGCTGATGAAGATGAAATTGCACAAACGCCATGGTTCAACACGATTTTAGGTTGGTTAAATAAACCAAAAACAAAATGGTATGATCAACAAGCGACCCAAAAAGATGTGCTGATGCATGAAAATTGGGATTATTGGCGTACTAAACGTGGCGTTATTGTGGTTGGGAAATTACCCCTTGAACAAGGTATGGGGCTAAAACTGTGGGCAGAAACACTAGGTTGGTGCTTAATCAGTGATGTCCAATCTGGCATTGATGCAGCCTTGCCTTATGCGGATATTTGGTTATCAAATAAAACCGTTGAACAGCGCTTACTTCAAGCAGATATTGTGATCCAGTTTGGAACACAGATTGTCAGCAAACGTGTTAATCAGTTTTTATCTGCCTTTAAAGGTGAGTTTTGGTTAGTGGATGAGTCGTTGAATTATTTGAATACCTATGCGCATCAGCAAACTCGTTTTGTCGCAAAAGCGCATCATTTTACACGTGTGCATCCACCATTACGCCAAAAGCCTTGGTTACTTGAACCTTTAGCGCTATCTCAATTTTGTGAGACCTTTATTGAGCAACAGGTCGGTGGCAACTTAAATGAAGCATCCCTTGCTCATCATATTGAGCGTGTCCTACCAGCGAATGGCAACCTTTTCCTTGGTAATAGTTTATTTGTTCGCTTAGTCGATGCCTTATGTAAATTGCCAGAAAGTTACCCAATCTACACGAACCGTGGTGCTAGTGGTATTGATGGCTTAATTGCTACCGTTGCAGGTATTGCGAAAGGAAGTGGTCAGCCAACTATTGCGGTATTAGGTGATATTTCTGCATTGCATGATTTGAATTCTGTCGCTTTATTACGTCAAATCACACAGCCAACTATTCTTTTTGTGATCAACAATAATGGTGGTGCAATTTTCGATATGCTACCTGTTGAAGCACAGGCAAAAGAGAAATTTTATCGTTTAAGCCATAATTTCGAGTTTTCACAGATTGCGACGATGTTTGGTTTAGAGTATTTGCGCCCTTATACATGGGCTGATCTCGGTACAAAACTTAAACAAGCTTATGCGCGCCGTGGTGTGACACTTGTGGAAATTAAAGTGAATGAGCAAGAAGGTAGTAGTTTATATAAATCTATTATCGAACAGATTTCTCGTGCCTCTATTGACTAATGTTAGCATCAACATGGCATAACACATCAGGTATTCCCGTGGTTTTTATCCACGGGTTTCTTGGTTCTCAACAGGATTGGGATGATGTGTTGATGATTTTGCAAAATTTTCCACAAATCCGACCGCTTGTCATTGATCTCCCTTACCATCATCAAAGCCAACATATCCCTTGTGAGAGTTTTGAAGAGATGAGAGCGTTGTTAGATCTCACCTTACAATCTCTTGGTCATGAACATTTTTATATCGTAGGTTATTCATTAGGGGGAAGGCTAGCGTTAGACTATGCAATGAACGTGGGAAATCCTTATTTGAAAGGTATTCTGTTAGAAGGCGCAAACATCGGCTTAAGCTCATCTCAAGAACGTGCAGAACGCTGGCATAATGATTGCCGTTGGGCAGAGCGATTTAGTCAAGAGCCTTTAAAGGATGTGTTGGCGGATTGGTATCAGCAAGCTGTATTTGCGCATTTAACTCTAAATCAGCAATCGGCATTGATTGAAAAGAGATCGAAGAATAACGGGCAAGATCTTGCGAAGATGCTGAAAGCCACGAGCCTTGCAAAACAAGATTACGTTTCTCCAACTCAAATTCAAGCCTATTCAGGTAAGATTACTTTTATCATTGGTGAACAGGATCAAAAATTTAGACAAATGGTAGAGACCCATTCTCTTCCTTATTGCTTAGTTGCAAATACGGGACATAATGCACATAGCGAAAATCCACAGGAATTTGTTCAAAAATTACTTCAATTTATTTTAAATTAGGAAAAAATATGGCTTTACACCGTTGCCCCGAATGTCGAAAAAAGATTAGCGAAAGCGCAATCAGTTGCCCCAACTGTGGTTTCTCATTTAAAGAAGAAGATTTAGAAGTTTATAAACAGAAGCTTGAGCAGAGACGATTACACAATCAAGAAGTGAATCGTAAAAGTGCAAAGTTACACCTAATATGGCTAGCTGTTTTTACCGTGGTCATTGTGGTTGCTACCATACTCCAGTCTTAACAAAACGGCTACCTTAAGTAGCCGTTTTTCCTATTTAGAAGCTGATTGATGATTTGATTTTGGTTAATGTAGCTTCGCCGATACCTGATACTTTAGCAAGTTCAGAAATATCTTTGATACCACCATTTTTGTTGCGATAGTCAATAATGGCTTGAGCTTTCGCTTCACCAATACCAGATAAGGTTTGTAGTGTTTTCGCATCTGCTGTATTGATATTGACTTTACTTGTTGTCGCAGATTTGGTTGTATTTTTTACAGAAGTAGCTTTTGTCGTTGCACTTTCTTTAGCGGTATTCACTGCATTTGTTGCAGAGGTTTTTGCCGAAGTTGCTTTCGCTGCTGCGTTTTCTTTCACAGTATTAACTGCGTTCGTTGCAGATGATTTGGCAGATGCTACTTTTGAGGCTGTATTATCTTTTACTGCACTTACAGCATTTGTTGCAGATGCTTTCGTTGAAGAAACTTTATCAGTTACTGAACTTTTTACCGAAGAAACGGCATCTGTTGCAGTTGATTTTGCAGAACTTTTAGCAGAAGTCACCGCTTGTGTTGCGCTTTCTTTCATTGATGTTAATGGATTTGCTGTTTCTGCAAAAGAGGTTGAAGAAACAGCCATCGCAATACCGAGTGCAAGTAATGATTTTAATGATTTCATGGAAAATCCTTATAAATAATAGATGAAATGAAAAAGAAATCGACACTAAGACTTTATATGTGGAAAGTAGTTCCAGTAAAAATGAAAAAGGCTATTTCCTGTTGAGAAAATAGCCTTTTTATCTTAACTTTGATTATAAGTTAATCACAGCAAAAATCACGAGTACGCTGTAAAGGGCAGATAAGCCATAGAAAATCCAAGCGCCTGCTGGTACGTGAATTTTGAAATCATGTAATCCTAAATGCACACGATGCATACCACACCACATTGGGAAAATCAGTAATGCCAGAATAGCGAGTTTACCGATCCAAGTGTGAGCAAATGCAATAATGTTATCTGGGGTAATTAATCCAAAAGGTAGTAAGAAACCTAAGATTAATACGAGTACAGGAAAGAATACCGCACTAATAGCGCCGCCAGCACCAAAAAGTAGCCATACTGCAGGTTCATTTGAACGTGGAGGATTAAGTTTGTCCATTTTATGCTCTCCCTATACCAAGATTAACGCTAAAAGGCTTACGAAAGCAGTAATACCCCAAAATACGCGAGAAACGAGTTTAACGTCAATGCGTTCATTTTTCACGATAACGTTCATCATTTGAGGTGCCATACCAAAGAAGGTAAAGCTATTTAATAATACTGCACCAAGGGTAATAATATTTAAAATTACTACTAATGGATTTTGTAAGAATGGAATGAAATTCTCTACAAATCCGTTCTCTTTTCCTAAGCATGCTAAGCCGTAGAAAAGCACTAAACAGAACCAAATGGTTGGAACGGCGGTACTTTCACGCAAGACGTAGAATTTGTAAAAGTCTAACTTTTTCCACCAAGTTGGTTTGATTTCACGCACATATTTTTTGCGTTTACTTGCTGCTGTTGTCATTTTACTCTCCTTACTTTTGCGGTTTTAACATAGCAAAGACATAGTCTTTCGCACTTTCGATCTTACCTTGGTTAACCGCAGAGGCAGGACCAACATGTTTCGGACAGACTTCAGAGCAGTAGCCGACAAACGTACAGCTCCAAACACCATTTTTACCGTTGATAATCTTCATACGTTCTGTTTTACCATTATCACGGTTATCAAGGTTATAACGGTGAGCTAACGTTAATGCAGCAGGACCAACGAATTCAGGGTTTAAACCAAATTGCGGACAAGCGGCATAGCATAAGCCACAGTTGATACACATTGAGAAGGTACGGTATTTCTCAAGCTGTGCTGGTGTTTGTTTAGTACGGCTTTTCGCAAGCTCTGCTGACGGATGCGGATTACCGTCAAGCTCAGGGGCTTTGTTATCAATAATGTATGGTTTGATGCTTTCTAAACTTTCGATGAAGTGGCTTAAATCTACGACTAAGTCACGTTCAATCGGGAAGTTAGCAAGTGGTTCAATACGCATATGTCCGCTGTAATCACGTAAGAATGTTTTACACGCAAGTTTAGGTTTGCCGTTTACCATCATGCCACAAGAGCCACAGATCGCCATACGGCAAGACCAACGGTATGAAAGTTCAGGCTCTAATTCATCTTTAATGTAGCCAAGTGCATCAAGTAACGAAGTTTGGCTATCATAAGGTACTTCATATTTTGTTAAGTACGGTTCGTTATCTTTTTCAGGGTTATAACGAAGCACTTCGACCGTCATTTTGCTTTGGTTAGTCATCTTCTGTTACTCCTTTTTAGCTGCTTTTTCTTGAGCTTCTGCTTCTGCACCGTATACACGTTTAGCTGGTTGTGATTTGGTGATTTTCACATCGCTGTATTTGATAGTTGGTGCACCGTCTGCATTATAGAATGCAAGCGTATGTTTTAAGTAGTTCACATCATCACGTTCTACATAGTCTAAACGTTGGTGAGCACCACGTGACTCTTTACGTTCTACCGCAGAAGATGAGATAGATTGTGCAACATCAAGGATATAACCAAGCTCAATTTTGTAGAGTAAGTCTGTATTAAATACGCTTGAAGTATCTTTCACTTTGATACGTTTATAACGCTCTTTCAACTCTGCAATTTTCGCTACGGTTTTTTCCATACTTTCTTGAGTACGATAGATACCACAGCCTTCTTCCATGGAATCGCCCATTTCATTACGGATTTGTGACCAAGATTCTTCACCTTCTTGGCGAGCTAATGCATAAACACGTTCTAAAACGCCTTGAGCTTGAGCATCAATCACAGCTTGATTACGTGGTGTTGCTTCCACTGCACGTTGAGCAGCCATTTCACCAGCGACTTTACCGAATACAACTAGTTCAGCAAGAGAATTAGAACCTAAACGATTTGCACCATGTAAGCCTGAAGAAGCACATTCGCCCACAGCAAATAAGCCTTTGATGCAAGTTTCTGCTTTCTGATCCACTTCAATACCGCCCATGGTATAGTGAACTACTGGACGAACTGGAATTGGTGCTTTAGCAGGATCGACACCTTCATAAGCTTTTGCTAATTCACAAATAAACGGTAAACGTTCGTGTAAGTATTTTTCACCTAAGTGACGAAGATCAAGATGAACAACGTCAACGCCTTTTGCTGTTTTTAAGGTATTACCTTTGCGCCATTCTTGCCAGAATGCTTGAGAAACTTTATCACGCGGACCAAGTTCCATATATTTATTTTCAGGTTTACCGATTGGTGTTTCTGGTCCTAAGCCATAATCTTGTAAGTAACGATAGCCATCTTTATTGACTAAGATACCACCTTCACCACGACAGCCTTCAGTCATTAAGATACCTGTATTTGGCAAGCCTGTTGGGTGGTATTGAACAAATTCCATATCACGAAGTGGAACACCATGACGATAAGCCATAGATAAACCATCACCTGTTACGATACCGCCATTAGTATTGAAACGATAAGCACGGCAACCACCACCTGTTGCGATAACGACTGCATTTGCATTGATTTGAACGAATGTTCCTTCCATCATGTTCATCGCAACGCAGCCACGCGCTTGGCCGTCATCTACAAGAATATCGACAACAAAGTGTTCATCAAAACGAATGATTTGCGGATATTTAATTGAGGTTTGGAATAGTGTGTGTAATAAGTGGAAACCCGTTTTATCGGCAGCGAACCAAGTACGCTCGATTTTCATCCCACCGAAACGGCGTACGTTAACATCGCCATCTTCTTTACGACTCCAAGGACAGCCCCAACGCTCTAATTGCGTCATTTCAACTGGCGAGTGTTCTACGAAATATTCAACGACATCTTGTTCGCAAAGCCAGTCACCACCCCCTACGGTATCGTGGAAGTGTTTGTCGTAAGAATCGGTTTCTTTAATAACTGCTGCTGCTCCACCTTCTGCGGCAACCGTATGGCTACGCATTGGATAAACTTTAGAAATTAGAGCAATTTTAAGATTTGGATTCGCCTCAGCTGCTGCGATAGCTGCACGTAAACCGCCGCCACCTGCACCCACAATTGCAACATCTACATTGACAGTTTGCACGATTTCCTCCTTGGGAAAGTAAAATATATCAACTTAAACTAAAGATATTTTGCCATTAATTTTGGTATTTTATAATCCATTTTTACAATTTGTTAACATAAAAAAGGCAGTTTTGTGATCTGCCTCAAAAAACATTTTTGCTATCCTTGGTGTATTGATAATTGCTCTTATCTACCTTAAAAAAGGGTGAGCTATCACAACTATCTGTATGATTTTTATTTGAAAATTATGAGGGGAATATATATAAAAAGTGAAATTGATAGTACTTTTATCTTCTTATTGATAAACTTTCTCCAAACTTCAAAGTAATTGTAAGGGGATAATATGCGTAATAAATTATTTCTATTAAGTATAGTTGTATCACTCATGGGATGTACCGCTGCCACTCAACAAAATACCTCTTTTCCAGGGGAATTTATTGGTGCGGATTATCTTTTGTCAGAACAAGATGCTGAGCGTTGGGCTATAGCGAGCCGTCAAGCTGAACAATGTATCTATCCTAATTTAACGAAAATCCAGCAACAGCATTTTGGAAAAGAGGATGCGTATATTCATGCTCAGTATGTATTTTTCTACCCATTAGAAAAAATTATTGGTGAAGAGTATGTCAAAATGATCCAAGAGGATGAAAAATCCATGGGATATGCACAGTTGCAATTTAAAAAATTTAAACATAGTGAAGCTAAACCATTAAAAATGTCAGAATGTGAAATTTTACGCATTCAAGCTAAAAATGATCTTGCTGTGGTAAAAGGACAATACAGTAGCGGTATGGTTGAAGATGTCTCAACTTCTAAGGAAGATCGCTCTAGTAAAAATGGAGATAAAGTCGCGACCGGAGATAATAAATTTTTCTTTGATATTATTAAATGGGGAGCAGCTTTGCTACTCTAATGAAAAAATATCTACTACTTTCTTTATTCTTTATACCAACTATACAGGCTGAGTTAAACTCAGCTTGTGCAAGAATCTATCAAGAAAATTCATATATCCATATTGCCCAAATCAATTTATCTTGTCCTAATCTAACTATACAAGGAACTTCTCCTAAAGATAAAGGAATGACAGTCTCTGAGTTTGCCCAGAAATATCATACCGATATTGCGATTAATGCTAATTTCTTTAAAAAAGATCTGACCCCGTTAGGGCTTACTATTACCAATGGAGTCCGTTGGGAAGGTACCATAGATACACGCTCTCGAACGATCTTTGCATGTACTGCGGATAATAAATGCACTATTGAAGCCAAAGGACAAGCAACAAGAATCAATCCAAAATGGCGTGTTGCCATTTCAGGATGGCAATATTTTAATCACAAAACGTCAAAGTTTGAGTGTGCTGCACAGGATAAAATAGGATGCTCTCAAGATATCTTCAGCGGCAGACATCCACGCACCATGATAGGATTAGATGAGACACAAAACTTATTGTATCTAGTTGTGGTGGAAGGGCGCTTGTTAAGCTTTAGTGGCATGAATTTAGATGAGCTTGCTAAGCTTGCAGCTCAACTTGGGTTAACGAAGGCGATTAATTTAGATGGTGGGGGTAGTTCTACCTTTGTTGTAGGTTCTCAACGTTTATCAGATCTCCCTATATTTCAAGGCAACGAACGCAATGTGGCGAATCATCTAGGTATCTTGTTTAAAAAATAGATTTCTTATTCTTATACAAAAAGGACTGAGATAGAGAGAAAGTTCTCTCATTCAGTCCTTTTATATGAAGAAAATAATTATTATTGAGTAACAGGTTTTGCTACTTTCAAGCGATAACGTCTATCCATCATACAAAGTATGCCACCAATGGACATAAACAAGCCACCGAACCAAATCCAACGGATAAACGGTTTGTAGTATAAACGTACGCCCCAAGAGCCATCTTCTAAACGTTCACCTAAGGCAGCATAGAGATCTCGACTAAATCCCCAGTCAATCGCAGCTTCAGTCATACCCATTTTACTAACATTGTAAAAGCGTTTTTCTGCGTGTAGCGTGGCTTCATATTTACCATTTCGATGAATTTCAATATCCGCTGTGCCACCAATATAGTTTGCCCCATTTGAGTCACGAATACCCTTAAAGGTAAAGCTGTAATCTAAAATTTCAACTTTGTCGCCAACATTCATTCGTACATCTTTTTCGATACTGTAATTTTGGCTAAAGGCAATGCCAAACACGGACATTGCAACCCCTAAGTGAGCCAACACCATTCCCCAATGGGAGCGAGAAAGTTTCAAAATACCTTGCAAGAAACTGTGACGATGTGTTGCTCGTTGATGTAGTTCATACAAACTCAGTGCCACGATAATTACAGACATCATTGTCCCTAATACAACGCTGACCGTAATTTTGCTGGCAAAAAGATAAGGCAAGCCAAAGCCGAGTAATACCATTACGGCTAATGAAATGAGTACAGGCTTACGGATAGCAGAAACCTGATCTCGACGCCATTTTACAAGCGGTCCGATCCCTAATAAAAATGCAAAAGGCACCATTAAGATCATAAACATTTGATCGAAGAAAGGCGCACCGATAGAAATTGTCCCTAAACCAATTTGCTTATGAATTAACGGCAAAATCGTGCCTAAAAAGACTACCGACAAAAACGCCATCAATAGCACATTATTGAGTAATAACATTGACTCTCGTGAGTAACGCTCTGAATTATCTAAGCTCTTAATTTTACTGCCTTGATAAGCGTAAAGTAGTAGCGAACCGCCAATCACAACCACGAGATAAGCCAAAATATATAAGCCCCGAGTTGGATCAGAAGCAAAAGCGTGAACCGACACTAAAATCCCTGAACGCACTAAAAACGTACCGAGTAAACAGAGTGAAAAGGCAAGAATAGCCAGCAATACCGTCCACGCTTTGAAAGTACTACGTTTTTCCGTAACGGCTAACGAGTGAATTAATGCCGTACCGGCAATCCACGGCATTAACGAGGCATTTTCCACAGGATCCCAGAACCACCAACCGCCCCAGCCAAGCTCGTAGTATGCCCACCAAGAGCCGAGTACAATACCTAATGTTAAAAAGACCCACGCTGCCATTGTCCAAGGACGTGACCATCTCGCCCAAGCGGTATCAAGACGACCCGTCATCAAAGAAGCAATAGCAAAAGCAAAGGCAACAGAAAAGCCCACATAGCCCATATACAGTAACGGCGGGTGGAAAATTAAGCCAACATCTTGCAACATCGGATTAAGCTCCCGACCATCAACAGGAAAATCAGGGAAAGTTCGGTTAAACGGATTAGACGTAAACAGAATAAAGACTAAAAAGCCAATACTGACCAAGCCCATTACGCCCAATACACGGGCTACGGCTTCTTCAGGCATTTGTCGGCTGAATGTCGCAACGGCAACACTCCAAAGGGAAAGTAGCCAAATCCAGAGTAATAAAGAGCCTTCATGAGAACCCCAAACAGCAGAAAGGCGATACTCTAACGGTAAAGTACTATTGGAGTTATTCACCACATACTGCACGGTAAAATCATTGACGGCAAACAGATAAAAAAGCGAGCCAAACGAAATAGATAAGGCTAAGAAAACCGCCCTCGTCATCGGACGAGCTAACGCAATCAGGCTTGCATTTTGTTTATGAGCGCCAACAAGCGGTAAGATCGCCAATAAAATTGCCAATGCGAGAGCAAGAGCAAGGGTATAGTTACCTAATTCAGCAATCATTTATTTTCTCCCGATGACAGAGGGATCTGCGTTGCATCACGTTCTGATTTTCCTTTCAGATCGGCTTCTGAAATCCCCATCGGCTGATGTTGCTTTTTCATCTGATCGCCTAACTCGGGTGGCATATAGTTTTCATCGTGTTTAGCTAACACTTCTGTCGCTTTCAGTTTTGTTGGTTCAATTAACGTACCTTGTGCCACAATCCCTTGCCCTTCACGGAATAGATCAGGCAAAATTCCTTCATATTCCACTTGAATTGCAGGCCCAATATCATTGAGGTCAAAGGTCACTTTAAGAGTCTTCTCATCACGCTTCACAGAACCATCAACAACCATACCCCCTACACGAATACGCTGTCCAACTTCAGGCTTGGTTTTCGGGTCATCATTTTTACCATAGATAATCTCTGATGGCGTATAGAATAAGTCAATGTTTTGGCTTAACGCATATAAGGTTAAACCAACAGCAACGGCAAGCCCACTTAACACTGCCAGTACCACTTTCAATCTAGATTTGCGTCTTGGGTTCATAAAAACCTCGTTGTAATCACTCAAAAATCAAATAGAAAAATTAAAGTGCTATCCTAACAAAAAAACCGACAACAATCGTCAATTATTCTTATGTCTTTTGATTTAAATAGTATTTTTATCTGCAAAAGAGATAGGAGATGACGTTTTTGGGCAATTTAGTTCCACGATTATGCTTGCCAAGCTAGTTTTGGTCCTACTGGTATAATTCGAGTCGGGTTTAGTTCTGTCATCGAATAGAAATAATGCGTCTTACTAAACTCAATATCTACCGTCGATTTAATTTTCTCTATAGCATAGAGATCCATCATATAACGATATAAGTGTTGGAATTCAACCAGTGATTTTTGATTGCATTTGAATAGATTTTCATATACTGCTTCAAATCGGATTAATGTTGGAAACAAGAAAAAATCGGATAAGGTAATTTGTTCGCCAAATAAGTAACGTTGTGTTGCCAGACGATCATCTAAATACTGAAGGCTAGCAAAAAGTTTACATAATTCCTTTTCATATTTATCTTGAGTGTGACTACGAGCAACAGTGTAAACTTGGCTGTTAATGTTTGTAATCAACCACTGGTTAAGTTGAATAATACTTTCCTTTAACTTATCAGGCGTTAATTCATAGGGAAATTTTGCTAACGGAAGCCATTTCGTTGAAAGTTCAAGTGATAAATCGGCAGAAGTGTTACTTGCAATACATTTTTCTTTTTTATCCCAAAAGACAGGTACTACAACACGTCCTGAAAAATCGGATTTATGTTTTAGATAAAGATCGCTTAATTTTTTCGTGTTGTAGAGGGGATCTGGATATTGTTCGCTAAACACCCAGCCATCAATCATTTTCGGATCCAATGTTGAAGATGAAATAGAATGACCTAACTCTAAGTAGTGAATAACGAGGTTAACTCTGTGAGCATAGGGGCAAGCTAAAGAAAAATAGAGATGGTAGCGATCTGCTTCTGGGGTTGTTTGAGTAGGAATGATATCAGTATGGACAAGTGTTTCATCTTGTGTCCATACGCCTTTATTTAATACTGGCATTCATTGTCCTATGGGATGAAGTAATGTTATGTGGGCAATTATACCTTGTTTTAAAACACACGACTATGTGTGGTTTTGAATACCGTTTTGCAAAATCTTCTTTAAATCTGACCGCTTGTATCCAAAACAACCACGATTTGTGAACTATTTCACACTTCTTAAATGTTATTTTTCAATTTATTGAAGTCAGGGATTGCGAGTGATAGCATTTTGCCATTTCTAAGCAATGGAATTGATGTTATGCCGTTACCAAATTATCACCAAAACCCAACCCAACTTCACATTAACACCACACCCCATAACGCCTATTTCATTCCCTTTGCGACACAAGATAAGGTCGCTCCCCTTGAGCGTGAACAATCTAGCCTATTTACGCTGCTCAATGGGGAATGGCAATTTAACTATTTTACAAGTGTGATAGATTTGCCTGAAGATTTTCTTTCTCAGCCTTTTGAGCATCGCATTCTAGTGCCATCAAACTGGCAGACACAAGGCTTCGATCAACATCAATATACCAATATCAACTACCCATTTCCTTTCGATCCGCCTTATGTGCCACACGATAATCCTTGCGGTGTATATCAACGGATATTCTACTATGAGCCTAAATCGACAAAACGCTATTTACTGAATTTTGAAGGGGTGGACGTTTGTCTTTATCTCTATCTCAATCAACAATTTGTTGGCTATGGGCAGGTCAGTCATTGTACGAATGAATTTGATGTCACTGACTTTTTAATCTCTGGGGAAAATCAGCTCAATGTCGTAGTACTCAAATGGTGTGATGGTAGCTATTTGGAAGATCAGGACAAATTCCGTATGTCAGGGATTTTCCGAGATGTTTATCTGCTGGAACGTGAAGCAAATTATCTACAAGATTTCTTTATCAAAACCAGCCTGTCTGGAGCATTAGATCAAGCGGATTTATCGGTCGAATGTCGCTTTCTGCAATTGCCACAAAAGGTGACTTTCCAACTGTTTGATCCACAACATCACCTAATCACTGAACAAACAAGCGATCACTTCAATGTAAAAATTGACAAACCACAGCTTTGGAATGCCGAGCAGCCACAACTTTACACCTTACGTCTTTCCTATGGAAACGAAGTGATTGAACAAGCGGTCGGTTTTCGTCGGATAGAAGTCAAAGACGGCGTACTTTTGCTCAACAACCACCCGATCAAATTCCGTGGAGTAAACCGCCACGACAGCGATCCCCTAACAGGTTATGTTATCAGCCGTGAACAAGCAGAGCAGGACTTTAGACTGATGAAACAACATAACATCAACGCTATTCGTACCGCCCATTACCCAAATGCCCCTTGGTTTAGCGAATTATGCGATCGCTACGGCTTCTACCTGATTAGCGAAAGTGACATCGAAAGTCACGGTGCCAGTATGCAATACGTTCCAACGCCTGAACACAGCATTTTGTTGAATGTAGCAAAACAAGATGATAACAAACGTATTCAGCAACAAACGATAGACAATTTCTGCTATTTCGCCCGACACCCATACTACAAACAAGCGATCTTAGACCGTACTTACGCCAATGTAGAACGAGATAAAAATCGCCCATCGGTACTGATCTGGTCGCTAGGTAATGAAGCAGGTTATGGGGAAAATTTTGAAGCCAGTGCAAAATGGATCAAACAGCGAGATCCAAGCCGTCTGGTTCACTATGAAAGTGCCATTTATCAACATTCTGAACATCAAAATGATCTTACCCCGTTAGATTTTCATAGCGAAATGTACGCCAGCACCGAAGATATGGATCGCTATTTTGAACAGCCACAAACCAAGCCATTCCTACTCTGCGAATACTCACACGCAATGGGAAACTCTAACGGTGATTTAGAAGATTATTTCCAAACCTTTGAAAAATATGCAGGGGCTTGTGGTGGATTTATCTGGGAATGGTGCGATCACGCCCCATACCTTCCAGACGGCTCAGGACATTTCGGCTATGGCGGTGATTTTGGCGAATACCCACACGATAGCAATTTCTGTATGGACGGCTTAGTATCGCCAACTCGTAAGCCCCACAGTAATCTACTCGAACTAAAAAATGTTAATCGCCCTGTTCGTGCCAGCCTTGAGCAAGGAAAAGTCTATATCAAAAACTACCTAGACTTTACCGATCTTGCCGATCATCTCACCATTTCCTACCGCCTAAGTGAAAATGGTAAAACGATCAACGAAGGGGAAATATCGGTAAATTGTCCGCCAAAACAGACCGCTTGCTTACCTATCGAATTACCGCAAGATAACGGCAAATTATGGCTACTTGAACTTAATTACCGTCAAAATCACGCTACAACCTTTGTTGAACAAGGGCATATACTGGGCTTTGATCAGATCAAATTATTTAACAACACCTTTCAGCCAGACCACCTTTTGCAAACTAAAGCGATAAACTCACCGCTTGTTATTGAACAGACGACACGGCATATCATCGTCAAAAATGACACCGTTGAGTATCGTTTTGATTGCAGTAAAGGGATTTTGTCTAACATTATCTATCAAGGTAAAAGCATCATTGCTCACCCCCTTGATTTTAATGTATGGCGAGCACCGACAGACAACGACCGCCTAATTCGAACATTTTGGGAAAATGCAGGTTACGACAAAGCGTATAGCCGAGCTTACCAAATGCAAGTCGATAGACAAGAAGAAAGTGTTATTGTCACCGCAGATTGTGCAATAGTCGCTACGGCAAAAGAGCCGATTGTTCGCTTACAGGTGCAATATCACCTAACGGCTGACGGCAACATTACCCTTCAGGTGCAAGGCAAACGTAAACCCCATTTACCCTATTTACCCCGTTTCGGCTTACGTTTTTTCCTTGAAAAGGACAATAGTCAGCTAGCGTATTTCGGCTATGGCGAGAGTGAAAGTTACATCGACAAACACCACGCAAGCCGACTAGGTCTATACCAAACCACCGCTGAGCAAAATCATCAAGACTACGTCAAACCACAGGAAAATGGCAGTCACTACGGTTGTGAATATCTTCACACCCAAGATCTCGAGATTACCGCACCACAGCCGTTCAGTTTCAATTTTTCCCCTTATACACAGGAAGAATTAACCCTGAAAAAACATCATTACGAGCTAGAAAAATCGCCGTATCACATTCTGTGTATCGATTATAAAATGAGCGGTATTGGTTCGAACTCTTGTGGACCGAACTTAAAGGATAAATATCGTTTCAATGAAAGTGACTTTAGCTGGGAGATCACCTTATCTCTCAGATAATTGCTTAAAATAGTCGGAAATCAACTCGCAAGCGATCCGTACTTTCTCGGATTGGATCCGTTGGAGTGTCACTAAATAGAGTGGCACGCTCGGCAGTTTCCATTCGGGAAAAATTTGGACTAACTCACCGCTTGCGAGAGCTTGTTTTACATCTGCATCAGGCTGAATTGAAATCCCTAGCCCTTTCATTGTTAAGCAACGGCTCGCATATAAACTATTACAGTGAATACGATACGCAGGGGAAATCTCTTTTTCTTCTTGCTGACTCTTTAATATGATTGAAGAATAGCGAGTATTGGAAAAACCGATCCAATCCAATTTAGCCAACTCTTCAAGATTATTCGGCATTCCTTTCTCTTGTAGGTAATCTCTGTGAGCCACCATACTTAGCTCAAAGGTATAAAGGTGACGGGCAATCATATTATCATTTAGCACGCCAGGGCCCGCTCTCAAAGCAATATCAATTCGATTTTCCAATAAATCAATCACTTTATCTTCAAAGATTAAATTCAAGTGAAAGTCGGGGTGGCAATCCAATACCGATTTAAAAGCATTAATCAATAGACTATCCATTAAGCCTGTTGCACAAGCAATGTTTAGCTGCCCAATAGGTTGAGATCGAAGCAATTCGACACTTTTCACTGCATTTTCTGCACTTTGTTGCATCTGTTTCGCATTTTGATAAAAAATCTCCCCCGCTTCCGTAAGAGATAATTTTCGTGTCGTACGGTTTAAGAGTTTAATCTGCAAATGGGTTTCAAGTTTTTGAATAGATTGAGTGACCGCAGACGGCGTCATTGCTAATTGTTCTGCCGCCGCTTGCATAGAACCTTGTTCTACCACACAAACAAATACACTCATTGCTTTATAATCGTACATAGCCTAACCCTTTTATTAAGTGACAGTTAATAGTGTATTAAGTAAATCATCTATTATCAAATTATTATTGCTCTTTATAATGCCTGCTTTTCATTTCAACAATACATCAAGGAAAGCAAAATGAATCAAACATTAGAAAAATTAAGCCCGGTGGCATTTTTATTAGCACGCGTTGTTGTCGGCTATATGTTCTTATTACACGGTACGGCGAAATTCTTTGAATTCCCTGTATCAATGACAGGCGGTAACGGTAGCGTAGAAATCTTCTCTCTTTACGGTTTTGCGGCAATTTTAGAAATTGTAGGCGGCATTTTAATCGCGTTAGGTTTATTCACCCGCCCAACAGCATTTTTACTGTCAGGTCAAATGGCTTACGCTTATTTTGGCGTACACGCAACCGCAGAAACTTTATTCCAACCAATGTTAAACAAAGGTGAATTAGCGGCAATGTACTCACTCTTCTTCTTAGTATTAGTGTTTACTGGTGCGGGCAAATTATCATTAGATCACAAGTTATTCGGTAAAAACTAATCTACTTTTCTTCGACAAGCGGTGCGATTTTGCAAATTTTTTGCAAGATCTCACCGCTTGTTTTGCTTTATATATTTCAATAACTCTTGAAATATTGTGTTTGTATAGCTAAACTCTAGTTCAATAAATTCTGAATCTATTTATGCTATGAATACCGAACAAGCCAGCCAATTATTCGAAAGCCTTTCTTCGCCTATTCGTCTTGCTATTTTCCAAACGCTTTCAGCTATGGGAACAAAAGGAATGATTGCAGGTGATTTAGCCAAACAGCTTGGGCTTGCACCAAATAATTTATCTTTCCATTTAAAAACATTAAGCCAAGCTCAGCTGATCACAAGCCTGCAAGAAGGACGATTTGTTCGCTATTATGCAAACTTGCCGTTGATGTTGGAATTAACCCAATTTCTTACCGATAACTGTTGTAAAAACAGTCAGGAAAAATGTGCAACGACGTGTTACTAAAAAATTTGTATACATATTTCAATAACTCTTGAATTATATAAGGAGCAAAAATGAGCCAAGTAATCATTTACCATAATCCGAAATGCGGCACTTCATGTAATACATTAGCATTAATTCGCCATATGGGATTTGAGCCGCAAGTGATACATTATTTAGATAATCCGCCGAATGAGCAAAGATTGCGAGATTTATTGTCAGCAATGGCATTAACACCTCGCCAACTGTTACGTACCAATGTGCCGGAATATCAAGTGTGTGGTTTGGACAACCCGCAAGTGAGTGATGATGAGATTATCCAAGCGATGTTGGCTAAACCGATTTTAATTAACCGCCCGATTGTCGTTACAGAAAAAGGCGTGCGTTTGTGTCGTCCTTCAGAAGTCTTTTTACAAATTGCCCCAGTTTCTTTAGATGTGGACTTTGTGAAAGAAGACGGCGAAGTCATTCGTGCAGGAGCAGAATAATGGGGCTTTTTGAACGCTTTTTAACAGTGTGGGTGGCGTTAGCGATCTTGGTCGGTGTCGGGTTCGGCGTATGGCAGCCCGAATTGTTCGCAGGGATTGCAAAATTGGAAATCGCACACATCAATTTACCTGTGGCGGTGCTGATTTGGCTGATGATTTATCCGATGATGATCCAAATCGACTGGTCGGCAATTAAAGATGTGGGCAAAAAACCGAAAGGTTTAGCTTTAACCTTATTTATTAACTGGCTGGTCAAGCCTTTTACGATGGCGTTAGTCGGTTGGCTCTTTTTTCGTGTTTTCTTTGCGGAATGGGTTGATGCGCAATCGGCGACAGAATATATTGCTGGAATGATTTTACTTGGTGTTGCACCTTGTACGGCAATGGTGTTTGTTTGGTCGCAATTAGTGCGTGGCGATGCTAATTACACTTTGGTACAAGTGTCAATCAACGACATCATTATGATTTTTGCGTTTGCACCGATTGCAGGTTTCTTGCTAGGGATTAGCGACATTCAAATCCCGTGGCAAACCTTGCTTTACAGCACTATTTTATATGTATTGTTGCCACTTCTTGCAGGCTGGATCACTCGAAATGTATTGGGGCAATCCGCTGAAAAAAT
>NZ_CABFKH010000004.1 GCF_901764975.1 Actinobacillus indolicus
TCGCTTCTTCTGCCTTTCTTTTTGCTTCAGCGTCTGCTTTTGCTTTTTCTTCGGCTAAACGTTTCGCCTCAGCTTCCGCTTTTTTACGTTCCTCTTCTAAACTTTTTGCTTCCTCAGCTTTTCGTTTTGCCTCAGCTTCTGCTTTGGCTTTCGCTTCAGCAGCGGCTTTTGCCTTCGCTTCTGCTTCTGCTTTTGCTTTTGCATCCGTTAATTTTTTTGCTTCCGCTTCTGCTTTTTTACGTTCTTCTTCTAAGCGTTTTGCTTCTTCTGCCTTAGCTTTTGCTTCCGCCTCTGCTTTTGCTTTTTCAGCAGCTAATCTTTCAGCTTCCGCTTTTTTAGCTTCCTCTGATTTTTTCGCTTCTTCCGCCTTTTTCTTATCTACATCTGTAGTTGAAGATTCTGTTTTTACTGTTGTTGGTTGAGTAGGTTGATTATGATTTGAATCATTATTAGATGTACAAGCCACAACACCTAAAGAAACTAAAATGGCCAACGCTGTAGTTTTAACTTGAAATTTCATAGCATATTCCTTAGAAAAAAGTAAATACATTGATCACGTTTTTATCATTTACTGAATAAAAACTTTCCAATTGTAAAAAAAAAAAAATAATTTCAAGTAGCTGACAAAAAATATTTTGGCTGGCCGGATTTTTGAGTGTTTTGTAAAGGTTTTAAAGAGAAAGGATTAATTAACTTAAGAAAAATGTGCTACATATTGATGTAGGGTGAGCATCCCTGCTCACCAATGACATGATACATAGATGGGCGCAAGAATGCCCACCCTACGTATTTTTACTTATGCGGATTTCGAGTATTGGCATCAACCAAATTACGCATCAATAAGGCATAATCTAATTCCACATCGGCTGGTACATCTAAAAAGACAAAATGTCCATCACCTAAACCAGCCTCAACGGTTTCATTTTTACGGTTTAACATTCGTTCGATTTTGAACACGATATTGCCTTTCGGGGTCATCATTTCGACTTCATCGCCAAGTAAGAATTTATTTTTTACCGCGACTTCCGCCATACCTTCTGCATTGCGTTTGCCAGTAAATTCGCCGACAAACTGCTGACGTTCTGAAATCGAATAGCCGTAATCGTAGTTTTGGTATTCATCGTGGGTATGACGACGTAAGAAACCTTCTGTATAACCACGGTGTGCTAAGGATTCTAAGGTATCCATTAAACTTTCATCAAAAGGCTTGCCTGCAGCTGCATCATCAATCGCCTTGCGGTAAACTTGGGCGGTTCTTGCACAATAGTAGAACGACTTAGTTCGCCCCTCAATTTTTAAGGAATGCACGCCGATTTGGGTCAGCTTCTCAACGTGTTGCACCGCACGCAAATCTTTTGAGTTCATAATGTAAGTGCCGTGTTCATCTTCAAAAGCGGTCATTTGCTCATCTGGTTTTTGCGATTCGGCAAGCAGGAAAACTTTGCTAGTGGTATCGCCTTCGCCTAAGGTTGGTGCGACATTTTTAATTTCAATCTGCTGTTCTGGATCGATTTTTGACACAATATTGCCAACATCATCTACCTTACCTTCTTCCACCTGATATTCCCATCGACAAGCGTTGGTACAAGTGCCTTGGTTCGGATCACGTTTATTGATATAGCCAGACAATAAGCAACGTCCTGAATATGCCATACATAACGCCCCGTGGACGAAAATTTCAATTTCCATATCAGGCACTTGCTCACGAATTTCTGCGATTTCTTCAATGGAAAGCTCACGGGAAAGAATGACACGGGTTAATCCCATCTGTTTCCAGAATTTCACCGTCGCCCAGTTTACTGCGTTAGCTTGTACGGAAAGGTGAATATCCATTTCCGGGAAATGTTCACGCACCAACATAATCAAGCCTGGGTCAGACATAATTAACGCATCGGGCTTCATATCCACAACGGCTTGCAGATCTTTAATGAAGGTTTTGAGTTTGGAATTATGTGGAGCGATATTGACCACCACATAGAATTTTTTGCCGAGTGCGTGAGCTTCATCAATACCGATTTTCAAATTAGCGTGGTTAAATTCGTTATTGCGAACACGCAAGCTGTAACGTGGTTGGCCTGCATAAACGGCATCAGCCCCGTAAGCAAAGGCATAACGCATATTTTTCAGCGTGCCTGCTGGTGATAAAAGTTCGGGTTTATGTTGTAACATTTGGATTCTCTTTCTGATAACAAGTCAGGACTTTCCTAGAGGAAAGCGTAAAAAGGCGTTATTCTAACGGAATAACGCCTGTTGGTTAAGGATTATGTATAAGATTTTAGGAAATAGTGCTTTTGTTCTAGCACGCTTTGCATTCTGAGTGGCTTAAACACCCGCTTTATTAATTAAAAACTGGCTCAACAATGGCACTGGTCTGCCTGTTGCCCCTTTTGCTGCTCCAGACTTCCACGCTGTGCCTGCAATATCTAAATGCGCCCAAGTGTATTTTTTGGTGAAGTTAGACAGAAACACACCTGCGGTGATCGCACCGCCTAAGCGTCCGCCGATATTAGCGAGATCGGCAAAGTTGGATTTAAGCTGCTCTTGATACTCTTCGCCCATTGGTAAACGCCACGCTTTGTCGTCCGCTTGTTCTGCGGCATTTAATAAATCATTCGCAAGCGCGTTATTTGGTGAAATCAATCCGCTGTTGTGGTTGCCAAGTGCGATCATACACGCTCCTGTGAGTGTTGCCACATCAATCACTAATTCAGGATCGAAACGTTCGACATAGGTTAAGGTGTCACATAATACCAAACGTCCTTCTGCATCGGTATTGAGGACTTCAACGGTTAAGCCTGACATTGTGGTTAGAATATCACCAGGGCGATAAGCGTTGCCGTCCGGCATATTTTCACAGCCTGCGAGTACACCGATAACATTTAATGGCAATTTCATTTCCGCAATGGCTTTCATTGTGCCATAGACAGAAGCTGCACCGCCCATATCGTATTTCATTTCGTCCATTGCGTCGGACGGCTTAATGGAAATGCCACCTGTGTCAAAGGTTAAGCCTTTGCCGACAAGAACAATCGGTTTCGCAGCAGGATTTGGCGATCCTTTATATTCGATAATTGAAAGATAAGCATCATTTTCAGAACCACGAGAAACGGCAAGATAGGCGTTCATTTGTAATGTCGCCATCTCTTTTTCGTCCAGCACTGTGGTAGTGATGTTATCGTACTCTTTGGCTAAGTCTTTTGCTAATTCGGATAAATATTTCGGGTTGCAGACATTTGGCGGACAGTTCGCTACATTTTTGGCGAAGATCACGCCTGATGCAATCGCTTTGCCGTGTTCAACCGCTTGTTCTGCCACAGTTAAATCTTTGCGGTTGGCGATATTAAATACGATTTTGCGTAATTCACGGCGGATTTCAGGTTTCACGCTCTTAAACTCGTTATATTGGTAGCCGTTTTCTTGAATAGCTTCAATCGCAAAGCGGATATTCCAGTAAACGGAACGGGCTTTAACGTGCAATTCGGTTAAGAAGCAGATTGCTTCCGTTGAGCCTGTTTCGTTAATGACTTGTACCATTTTTTGAATGGTTTGTTTGTATTGGCGTTCGGTCAGCTCTCGTTCTTTGCCACAGCCGACTAACAATACCCGATCTGCGGGGACGTTAGGTACGTTATGTAGTAATAAAGTTTGCCCAACACGTCCTTCTAAATCGCCTTTACGCAATAAATTGCTTAAATAGCCGTCACTTAATTTATCTAATTGCTCCGCAGCAGGCGATAGGCGACGGGGTTCATACACCCCAACAACAAGACAGCCTGTACGTTGTTTTTCAACAGATCCATTTTTAACGCTAAATTCCATACAATACTCCCGTGATTTTTTTTGTATAAAAGGGTATGATTACGCATTTTGCAAGCGGTGACTTTTTTGCAAAATTTTACCAAAATCATACCGCTTGAACTTGCAATTAAAATATGGGTCATAAAACTACCTGCTTGCTTGAAAATTGCAAGCGATAAATTGTCAAAATGAGAACTTTGTCGTGATTTTAAGTCGATATTTAACGAAAGAAATATTTAAAAGCCAAATTGCTATACTTTTCATACTGTTAGTGATTTTCTTCTGCCAACAATTAGTGCGAGTGTTAAGCTCTGCGGTAAGTGGAAAAGTCCCAACAGACTTAGTGTTAAGCCTACTCGGATTAGGTATGCCGACCATGGCACAGTTAATGTTGCCATTGTCATTATTTATTGCTCTTTTGCTCACTTTAGGTCGTTTATACGCTGAAAGTGAAATTACAGTAATGAAAGCGTGTGGTGTAGGACAAGGGTTATTAGTGAAATCTGCACTCTTTTTATCACTCTTTACCACTGCAATCGCTGTCTATAATGTGTTTTATCTCACACCTTGGGCAATCAATAAACAGAGTGAAATGCTTGCCGATGCAAAAGCAAATCCACGTTTTGCGGCACTTTCTGCAGGACAATTTATGTCTGCGGGAGGCTATGTTTTATTTATTGATAACATTAAAGATAACTCAATCAATGATATTTATGTTTTCCAACCTGACCAACAAAAGAAAAATAAACCTTCTGTAGTCGTAGCAGAGTCGGGGGAATTACAAGGTTTGCCAAATGGTGACCAATTACTTAATTTAACTAACAGTGTACGTTATGAAGGCACGCCTCAATCAGCCGACTTCCGTATTTCACATTTTGATAGTTACACCGCTTACTTGGGTTACCAAGATGTCGAAACAGATGAAAAGTTGGTTCAACGTGCCGATTTCCAAAAATTAATCAATGATAATTCAAAGGAAGCAAAAGCAGAGCTTCAATGGCGTTTTGCTTTGATTTTTGCAGTTCCATTAATGGCACTGCTCGCTGTTCCAATGAGTAGCGTTAACCCAAGACAAGGGCGTTTCGCAAAATTATTACCTGCATTACTACTCTATTTAATCTATTTCCTATTGCAAAGCTCACTGAAATCCGCAGGAAGTTCGGGGAAAGTGGATGTTTCACTTTTGATGCCAGCAGTTTCAGTCGTATTCCTAATTTTAGGCATTGTATTAAATAGTTGGGATAGCAAATGGCTTTCAGCTTTACGTTATCGTTTTTCAAGTCAAAAGGTGGCAAGTAAATGAATGTATTAGAGCGTTATATTGGTAAAACCATTCTTGCTTCCATTATGCTCACCTTATTTATGTTAGTAGGACTTGGGGCGATCATTAAGTTTGTTGAAGAATTTCGAGCAGTAGGTCAGGGAAACTATGATGGCTTACATGCGGCTTACTACACGATTTTGACTATTCCGCGAGATATTGAAACTTTCTTTCCTATCGCAGCCTTGCTTGGTTCATTAATGGGATTAGGTGGTCTAGCTAGTCGTAGTGAATTAGTCGTTATGCAAGCTGCTGGATTCTCTCGTTTCCGCATTGGTTTAGCCGTGATGAAAACAGCGATTCCATTGATGATTATTACTATGGTAATGGGAGAATGGGGAGTTCCACAAACGGAACAGTATGCTCGTAATATGCGCTCTATTGCTCAAAGTGGCGGTTCAATGCTCGCCACACAAGGCGGATTTTGGGCGAAAGATGGCAATAATTTTATCTATATACGCCGCATTAATAATGAGAAAAATCTCAACAATATTTTGATCTATCAATTTGAACAACGAGAACTTAAATCTATTTTAAGAGCAGATAAAGCAGTCTATACCGATAAAGATGGTTGGATTTTACAGAAGGTTCAAAAATCAACCATTGGTAAAGAGACTATTCAGCAAGCAAAAGAAAAAGATCAAGTATGGAAAACGAGCATCACCCCAAGTAAATTGGGCATTGTGTCTTTAAAACCAGAATCCTTGTCTATTTCAGGCTTGGCTGATTATGTCGGCTTTCTTAAAGAAACAGGGCAAGATCCAAAACGTTTTGAGATTACGTTCTGGCGTAAAGTTTTTCAGCCGATCTCAATGGCGGTGATGATGTTGCTTGCGATTTCCTTTATTTTTGGCCCACTACGAAGCAGTACTATGGGGGCAAAAATTGTTATCGGGATCTTAGCAGGGTTTGTATTCTATGTTTCCGATATTGTGTTTGGTAATCTCAGCCTTGTCTTCTCTTGGCTGCCTGTACCTGTTGGAGCGTTAATACCAAGTCTTATCTGTTTAAGTGTTGTTTGGTGGCTATTAAATAAAAAACGTGATTAATTAAAGAACCTATGTCCCAACCTCGTTTTGTTCATCTGAAAGTACACAGTGATTTCTCAATGATTAATGGCTTGGCGAAAGTGAAGCCGTTAATCAAAGCCTGTGTTGCCAATAATATGGTCGCAATGGCATTGACCGATTTTACTAACTTCTGTGGCTTGGTGCGTTTTTACGGCGAAGCCTTAGGATCGGGGGTGAAGCCGATTGTTGGGGCAGATGTGATGGTTCGTCCTGAGCCTGAGAGTGAAGAGTTATACGAACTTACTCTCTTAGCCAAAAATAATACTGGTTATCATAACATTACTCTTTTACTTTCAAAGGCTTATCAACAGGGCTATGTGGAATTTCCTGTGGTGGAAAAAGCGTGGCTGGCAGAGCATAATGACGGCGTGATTTTGCTTTCGGGCGGTCGCAATGGCGATGTGGGTAAGGCATTATTGAAAGAAAATCAGCAAGAAGCCGAACAGCTTTTGGCTTTTTATCAACGTTATTTCCACAACCATTATTATCTTTCCCTTTGCCGAACAGGGAGAAGTGATGAAGAACGTTATATTCAACAAGCGGTCACCTTTTCGCAGAAATTTGCAATTCCGTTGGTGGCTGTGAATGATGTAATGTTTTTAAAACAGGATGATTTTGAAGCCCACGAAATCCGTGTTGCCATTCACGACAGTTTTACGTTAGACGATCCTAAGCGTCCACAAAAATATTCAGAACAGCAATACTTTCGTTCAGAAGACGAGATGTGCCAGCTGTTTGCTGATTTGCCTCAGGCGATTGAAAATACCTTATTGATTGCTCAACGCTGTAATGTCACTATTCGTTTAGGGGAATATTTTTTACCGAATTTCCCGACAGGCGAGCTTTCCACTGAAGATTTTTTAGTCAAAAAAGCCAAAGAAGGTTTGGAAGAACGTTTGGCATTTTTGTTTCCTGATCCTGATGTGCGAGCAAGCAAGCGGTCTGTTTATGATGAAAGATTGCAAGTCGAGTTGGACGTGATCAACCAAATGGGCTTCCCTGGTTACTTCTTGATTGTAATGGAATTTATTCAGTGGTCGAAAGATAACGATATTCCTGTTGGGCCGGGGCGTGGCTCAGGGGCAGGATCCTTGGTTGCTTATGCGTTGAAAATTACCGATCTTGACCCCCTTGAATTTGATTTACTCTTTGAACGTTTCTTAAATCCAGAACGGGTTTCGATGCCCGACTTTGATGTGGATTTCTGTATGGACGGGCGAGATCGTGTGATTGAACACGTTTCGGAAACCTATGGTCGCCAAGCCGTGTCGCAGATTATTACCTTTGGTACTATGGCGGCAAAAGCGGTTATTCGAGATGTGGGGCGTGTGCTTGGCCACCCTTATAGCTTTGTGGATCGCATTTCTAAATTGATCCCCCCTGACCCTGGTATGACGCTGGCAAAAGCCTTTGAAGCTGAGCCAAAATTACCTGAGCTTTATGATACTGATGAAGAAGTGAAAGCCTTGATTGATATGGCTCGTAAGCTTGAAGGGGTAACGCGTAATGCAGGTAAACACGCAGGGGGCGTAGTAATTGCCCCAACGGCGATTACCGATTTTTCGCCACTTTACTGCGACTCTTACGGTTTGCACCCTGTGACCCACTTCGATAAAAATGATGTGGAATATGCAGGCTTGGTTAAATTTGACTTCTTAGGTTTACGCACGCTGACGATCATCAAATGGGCGTTAGAGATGATTAATCAACGCTTGGAAAAAGAGGGTAAACCACCTGTTCGGATTGAAAGTATTCCCCTTGACGATGAAAAAGCCTTTAAATTATTAAAAGCAGCCAAAACCACGGCGGTGTTCCAGCTAGAGTCACGGGGTATGAAAGATCTGATTTCACGCCTACAACCAAGTAACTTTGAAGATATTATTGCGTTGGTGGCTTTGTTCCGTCCGGGTCCGCTTGAGTCGGGAATGGTGCAGAACTTTATTGACCGTAAACACGGCAAAGAGCCGATTGCCTATCCTGATGCTCAGTATCAGCACGAGTCACTGCAGCCGATTTTAGAGCCAACCTATGGCATTATCGTTTATCAAGAGCAAGTCATGCAGATTGCACAGGTGTTGGCTGGCTATACGCTCGGCGGTGCGGATTTACTGCGTCGTGCGATGGGTAAGAAAAAGCCAGAAGAGATGGCGGCTCAACGGGCGACCTTTGAAGAAGGGGCGAAGAAGCAGGGGATTGATGGTGAGTTGGCGATGAAAATCTTCGACTTGGTAGAAAAATTCGCAGGCTACGGCTTTAACAAATCGCACTCGGCGGCTTATGCGTTGGTATCGTATCAAACCTTGTGGCTCAAAACCCATTACCCAGCGGAGTTTATGGCGGCGGTAATGACTTCAGAGATGGACAACACAGATAAAATCGTCGGCTTTTATGATGAATGTATCAATATGGGCTTAACTGTTGTTCCGCCTGATATTAACAGTGGTAAACACCGTTTTAGTGTCAATGAAAAAGGCGAAATTGTCTATGGTTTAGGGGCAATCAAAGGCGTAGGCGAAGGCCCGATTGATGCGATGTTAGAAGCTCGCAATAAAGACGGGATTTTCAAAGATCTGTTCGATCTGACCGCTCGTGTTGATTTAAGAAAAGTCAATCGTCGTACATTTGAAGGGCTAATTATGGCTGGGGCTTTCGATAAACTAGGGCCTCACCGTGCGGCATTGATGAAAAATTTAGAAGATGCCCTTAGAGCCTCCGATCAACATAATAAAATGGAAGCACTTGGACAGAGTGATATGTTTGGCGTGCTAACTGAAACTCCAGAAGAAGTTCAGAACGCCTATGCCAACACACCAAAATGGACGGAACAGACCATTTTAGATAACGAAAAAGCTACCTTAGGTTTATATTTGAGCGGACACCCTGTTGGACGTTTCTTAAAGGAGCTGTCTCATTATGCACCACGCAAACTGAACGAATTACAGCCAACCTATCGGGGACAAACTGCGACTGTCGCTGGAATGATTATGTCATCTCGTATTGCTGTTACTAAGAAAGGTAGCCGAATTGGGATTGCGACCATTGAAGACCGAGCTGGGAAATTGGATATTACGTTATTTTCAGAAGCCTTAGAGAACTTTGGCGACCTACTACAAAAAGATCAAATTATTATTGCAACAGGTTCGATACAGCATGATGATTTCAGCGGTGGATTGAAAATGTCTGCCCGTGAATTAATGACTCTTGATGATGCTCGTAGTCGTTATGCGAAAAGCTTAGCTCTTGCGATTAATCAAGAGCAGCTTTCTGCAAAATTTGTTAAAGATCTGACCGCTATTATTGAGCCTTATAAAGAGGGAACATTACCGTTACATTTCTATTATCAAAGCCCAGAAGGGCGTGTATTATTGCGTAGTGGCGTTGAGTGGCGAGTAACCCCAAAAGAAACGATGCTTATGCAATTAAAAACATTTCTTGGCGAAAGTGCCGTAGAATTAGAATTTGAATAAAGATTGGGAAATCTATGTTACGTTTAGTTTATACCTTTTTGGGTTATCTCATTCAGCCTTTTGTACTTTTTTTAATGTGGAAAAAAGGCAGAAAAGCACCTGGTTATCGCAAACGCTTAAATGAACGTTATGGATTTTATGGTGATGAAATTAAGCCACAAAAAAAAGGGATAGTTGTGCATGCTGCCTCCGTTGGTGAAGTCATTGCTGCAACACCGTTAATTCGTGCGATTCAAGAAAAATATCCACGTCTTGCGATAACAGTTACTACAGTTACGCCAACTGGTTCCACTAGGGTTACTGCAGCATTTGGAGAAACCGTTTCACATTTTTATCTTCCCTACGATCTGCCTGATGCGATTCAACGTTTTTTAGACTTTGTGGAACCCAAGCTCGTCATTGTGATCGAAACAGAATTGTGGCCGAATCTGAT
This sequence comes from Actinobacillus indolicus, assembly GCF_901764975.1. Classification (GTDB taxonomy): domain Bacteria; phylum Pseudomonadota; class Gammaproteobacteria; order Enterobacterales; family Pasteurellaceae; genus Glaesserella; species Glaesserella indolica_B. The sequence continues at coordinate 10,090 of NZ_CABFKH010000004.1, forward strand.
TAAGCAAATACATCAACGTCAAATCCCTTTTGTGATCGCCAATGCCCGTCTTTCACCACGCTCCGCAAAACGTTACGGTTGGATTAAGCCTTACCTTCAGACGATGTTTGACGAAATTGATATGATTTTAGCGCAAGATAAAGTCAGTGCAGATCGCTATATTCAATTAGGCTTTAATCCTGAACATTTGGTCAATACGGGCAATCTTAAATTTGACTTAGAGATCACAGAAAGTTTGCGAGCAAAAGTTAAAGAGACAGCCCAACAGCTTCAGCTTACTCATCGCCCTGTTTGGATTGCAGGAAGTACTCATGAGGGAGAAGAAAAAATGTTGCTCGAAGCGCATAAGCAACTGCTTACACTTTACCCTGATTTAGTACTGATTTTAGTGCCGAGACATCCTGAACGATTTGATTCTGTTGAAGCATTATTGCAAAAAATGCAAGTATCGTATGTCACTCGTTCTTCACAGCAACCATTAAATAGTACAACATCTGTCTTATTCGGAGATACGATGGGTGAAATGATGTTGCTCTATGGATTAGCACAAGTGGCATTTGTTGGTGGAAGTTTAGTCAAACATGGCGGACATAACCCTTTAGAACCAATTGCTTTTGAACTTCCTGTAATTTCTGGTGTTTATACTTTTAATTTCCCTGAAATTTTTGCGAAATTGCGTGAAGTAAAAGGTGTTATCGAAATTCAAAGTGAAGTACCTTCTATTGTAAATGCGGTAAATTATTTCTTTGAACATCCAGAATTAGGTAAACGTATAAGCCAATCAGGGTTTGAAGTACTTCAAGAAAATCAAGGTGCTCTCGCTCGCCACCTTGAACTACTCTCCCCTTATTTAGAGAAATAATATGCAACAAACTGTGATTTATGCGGGTACTTTTGACCCTATTACGAATGGGCATTTAGATATTATTCAACGTAGTGGCCGATTATTTAGTAAAGTGATTGTGGCTGTGGCAAAAAATCCATCAAAGCAACCGCTATTTAGTCTCGAACAACGTGTTGAATTGGTCAAACAGAGTTGCCAACACTTAAAAAATGTCGAAGTCATTGGCTTTAGTGGGCTTCTCGTTGATTTTGCAAAAGAACATGGTGCAACAAGTTTGGTTCGTGGTATTCGTGGTGCAGATGACATTGAATACGAAATTCAGCTTGCGCAACTTAACCAAAAGCTTTCAGGGGATTTAGATACCATATTCCTTCCGCCTTCGGTCGAGTGGCGTTATTTATCATCAACCATGATTAGAGAAATCTATCGACACCAAGGTAATGTTAAACAATTTGTGCCATCCGTGGTAGTTGATGCACTCAAGCGGTTAGATTAAGTGAAAATTTTACACATAGAGAAATACAATGAGCCAACAAGATAAACAAAATTTAATTTGGATCGATCTCGAAATGACAGGGCTTGATCCTGAAAAAGAGCGAATTATTGAGATTGCTACCATTATCACCGATAAAGATCTGAATATTCTGGCAGAAGGCCCTGTACTTGCGGTTCATCAATCAGATGAATTGTTAAACAAAATGAGCGAATGGTGTGTTAAAACGCATACAGAAAATGGACTTGTTGAGCGAGTAAAACAGAGTAAATTAACCGAACGTGCGGCCGAATTACAGACATTAGATTTTCTGAAAAAATGGGTGCCGAAAGGAGCTTCGCCAATTTGTGGTAATAGCATTGCACAAGACAAACGTTTTCTTTATAAATATATGCCTGATTTAGCAGATTATTTCCACTATCGCCATTTAGATGTGAGTACATTAAAAGAGCTTGCGAGCCGTTGGAAACCTGAAATGCTTAAAGAATTTAGTAAGAAAAACAGCCACTTGGCTTTAGATGATATTAAAGAATCGATTGAAGAATTAAAATTCTATCGTAGCCATTTTATTAACTTAGATTAACGATAATGATGTCATTTTATTTTGCGACCGAAGAAGAGATGTTAGATTTCGGTCATCGTTTTGCAATGGAATTAAAACAGAGTTTAGATGTCAATCAAAACGCTTCTTTTGTGATTTATCTAAACGGTGAACTCGGTGCAGGGAAAACGACGCTCACTCGGAGCATTGTTCGTACTTTTGGGCATACTGGCAATGTAAAAAGTCCGACTTATACCTTAGTGGAAGAGTATCATTTGGCTCCTTATGCCTTATATCATTTCGATCTCTATCGTTTAAGTGATCCTGAAGAATTAGAATTTATGGGAATACGTGATTATTTCCGCCCGCAGACTGTTTGCCTATTAGAATGGGCAATCCGTGGGGAAGGCATGATTCCCGATGCTGATTTTATTATTCAAATTGAGTATGCGGATATAGGTAGAACGATTCAACTGATACCGCAAAATCAACAAGCAAACCAAATTTTAGTAAATTTAACCCAAAATCATACCGCTTAGGACTCGTTATGCAGAAGTTATTACATTATTTTTGTCTTGGCACAATGACGTTATTCATGAGCCTGTCTGTTCAGGCAAGACTTACTATTGCAATTGATGCAGGCCATGGAGGTAAAGATCCCGGTGCGATTGGTAAAAATTTAGGGATAAAAGAGAAAGAAGTTACCCTTTCTATTGCTAGAGAACTCAAAGCATTATTAGACGCCGATCCTAACTTTAAGGCGGTAATGACTCGTAATGGGGATTATTTTATTCAGCTCCCAGATCGTACTGAAATCGCCCGTAAAAATAGAGCGGATTATTTAGTCTCTATCCATGCAGATTCCTCACCAAGTTCAGATAATTTACGCGGTGCTTCTGTGTGGGTCTTATCAAATCGCCGTGCGAATGATGAGTTGGGAAAATGGTTAGAAGATCACGAAAAACAGTCTGAATTACTAGGGGGGGCTGGTTCTGTATTATCCAGTAATCAAGAACGCTATCTCAACCAAACCGTATTAGACTTACAGTTTTCTCATTCACAACGTTCGGGCTATGAATTAGGTAAAACGGTGTTAGGAAAGATGCGAAATATTACTCAGTTAGCTAAAAGTGCGCCACAACACGCAAGCTTAAGTGTCTTACGCTCTCCAGATATTCCGTCTATTTTAGTGGAAACGGGTTTTTTATCTAATGTGGTGGAAGAACAAAAACTGGCAACAAAAAATTATCGTCGCCAAGTTGCACAAGCAATTTACCAAGGACTTGTAGAATATCGCCGAAAATCACCAAGTCAAAGTAGTGGCGCTGTGTATAAAGAAGTAAAAGCAGAGAAAAAAGCGGAAAATAAAGAAACTGAGACTAAATCAGTAAAATCCAATAATGCCTCTGAGAAAAAGACTAAACAAGAGAACAGTTCAACTACTAAAGAAAAACAAACAACCAAAGATAAATCAAAATCAGCGGGAGAAAAAAATAAAACAGACGTTGTAAATAAAAAAGAGAGTACATCTAAAGAAGCAAAAGAGAATAAAGAGACAAAATCAAGTAAAAACACAAAAGAAGAAAAATTAGATTCAAAACCTGAAAAGGTGGTAAACCCGAATGCTTCTTTCCATGTAGTGCAGCAAGATGAAACCCTTTATTCGATTGCGAGAATGTATAAAACAACGCCGGAAAAATTAAGTCAATTAAACAATATCAAAGAGAATAAAATTGTGGTTGGCAAGAAGTTAAAATTGAAATAAATCAAAATAGCGACCAATAGGTCGCTATTTTTTTTACAATTTGAATGTGATCACATTTTCTACTCATCACCTTTTGTAAAATGAAGCCATCTTAGTAATTTCTTGGAGACTAACATGGCTGATTCCCGTTATGCTTCATTGAAGAAGCTTACTCAATATCCTCTTGCTCTTGCTAGAAAGCGTAAAGTACTGTTTTTCATTTTTTCGATCATCTTTGCTTTTGCTATATCAAATATACTTTCAGATGAGACCTTTACCCAAACACAAAATCAAGTCCTCTTTTTACTCTTTTTAGCCATTTTTCTATGGGTAACAGAGGCAATACCGCCTTTTTCTGTTAGCATTCTCATCATCGGTTTTTTAGTGCTTATTATGGGGCGAGAAGATGCACAAAACGCGATGAAATATCTTCAAACTTGGTCTGATAGTGTAATTTGGCTTTTCCTCGGTGGTTTCTTTTTAGCTGAGGCAATGAAAAAAACTGAATTAGATACCCTTTTACTTAAATATTTATTACCAAAATTTGGACAAGATCCCAAAAATGTCTTATGGGGATTAATGTTTATTACTGCTCTCATGTCTATGTTTATGAGCAATACTGCAACAACCGCTATGATGATCGCGACTATTAGCCCAATTTTTGTTAATTTAGATAAAAAAGCGAATCTATCACGCGCACTACTTTTAGGTATCCCCGCTGCAGCATCTATTGGCGGTATGGGAACGATCATTGGTTCTCCGCCTAATGCGATTGCCGTTGGTGCTTTAGAAAATGCAGGATATTCTGTCAGCTTTTTAGAATGGATATTACTTGGTACTCCTATTGCCTTTTTACTTCTCTATATTTTTTGGCGAGTGCTGATAGTCCGTTATCGAATTAAAGAACAAACAGAGCTTAAATTAGATTTTATTACCCATATTCCTGAAAACGCTTCAGAAGAAGAAAACACACAAAAATGGATTGTAGTAACGATTTTAAGTGTTACCTTATTCTGCTGGCTGACATCAAAATGGATTGGTATGCCTGTAGCTGCCGCAGCTGGTATTCCGATTGTTGGCTTAACCATGCTTGGTGTATTAGACGGCGATGACATTCGTAAATTACCTTGGGATACACTTATGTTGGTTGCAGGCGGTCTTGCACTCGGACTTGCGATTGAAGAGCAAAATATTGCCTCCCATTTCGTTGAAAAAATTAGTCATCTTAATGTGGGATTTGTCTCTTTAATGATTCTTTTTGGTTTCATTACCGTGCTTCTTTCTAACTTTATGAGTAACACCGCTGCAACAACGATACTGATCCCTGTCGCCTTGTCCTTACTCAGTGCATTTGGTAGTGATGCCAACCCTATCATCTTGCCTCTAGTCATCGGTTTAAGTGCATCCTGTGCTTTATTTTTACCTGTATCAACCCCGCCAAATGCTATCGCATTTAGTACAGGATTGATTCAACAATCGGAGTTCCGCTTAGGTGGTACAGTCGTTGGATTGCTAGGACCCGCCTTAAGTATTATTTGGGTTTGGTTCATTATTGGTGTGCTTTATTAAGCCATTAGAATCAGGTGGATTTTATCATCCACCTGATTTATTTCCATTTTCACTTATATTTTCCCCTAAGAAAGATGACAAATATGCTATTGCGTAATACCATATGGCAACTTTATTTGTTATAAATAACTTATATGATTCAACGAAAATTTCAAACCATTGCGATTGTCGGAAAACCGCGCCATGATATCGCGCTCGAAACCCATTTAGCGGTTTATAACTGGCTAAAAGATAGACAATATAATGTGCTAGTAGAAACCAATATTGCGAAACAGCTCAATCTGCCAAATGCTGCGACTATTGCTGAGATTGGAGAATGGGCAGACTTAGTGATTGTCATTGGCGGAGACGGTAATATGTTAGGCATGGCTCGTCAACTAGCAAAATACCACGTTCCACTTATTGGCATTAACCGCGGAAATCTTGGCTTTTTAACTGATATAGCGCCACAAACAGCCTTTGAACAGCTCCATAGTTGTTTAGAACGTGGTGAGTTTTTTATTGAAGATCGCTTCTTATTAGATGTTACGATTGAGCAAAATGGTAAAGTGATCGAAGCAAACAATGCTCTTAATGAAGTCGTGGTACATTCTAGCCAAATTGCTCGAACCATTGATTTTGAAGTGAGTATTGATGGTAAATTTGCTTTTTCGCAACGCTCTGACGGATTAATTATCTCAACACCGACGGGCTCAACAGCTTATTCACTCTCAGCAGGTGGTCCTATCCTTACCCCAAATCTCAATGCGATTGCCTTAGTGCCAATGAATCCACATAGTCTTTCATCTCGTCCACTTGTTGTCGATGGAGATAGCCATATTTCTATGCGATTTGCACAATATAATCAGCCAAATTTAGTGGTCAGTTGCGACAGCCAACGTTTACTGCCTTTCAGTGCGGAAGAACGTATTATTGTGCAGAAAAGCCCTGACAGTCTAAAACTCTTACATCTTAAAGATTATAATTACTTCAATGTGTTAGGCTCTAAATTAGGTTGGTTGAGTAAACTCTTTTAAGGTAGATTTGCAAAATTTTGCAAAAATCCGACCGCTTGTATCAAACAAAAAAGCGAATTGACATCTCTGTACAATTCGCTTTTTCACTTTATTAGCCGATTACGCTAATTTTTCTAAAAACGCAGGTAAGTTTTGTGCACCAACTTGTTGAGCAACCACTTCACCATTTTTGAAAATAAGTAAGTATGGAATGCTACGCACGCCAAATTCTGCTGGGATTTGTTGGTTTTCATCAACGTTCATTTTAACGATACGCGCTTTATCACTAAGTTGTGCCGCTAAATCATCTAAAACTGGACCGATTGCACGGCAAGGACCACACCATGGCGCCCAGAAATCTAATAATACAGGCACGTCAGATTTTAATACGTCTTGTTCAAAAGTTGCATCTGTTGTATGAATTACAGTAGTCATAATTGTTCCTTATTTAATGAATGAGAAACGTCTCAGATTTCCCGAGACGTTAAGATGTGCACAAGATAGGGATAAATCAACAAAATTTCAAGTAAGATTTTACCAATTACACCAATTAATGTTCTACTTTCGTTTCTTCTTTGTCATTTGGAAGTACCAAATTCAAAATTAACGCAAGTAATGATCCAACCGTAATACCTGAGCCAAAAATCTCTTTGACAAAGCTTGGTAATTTATCAAGTAACTCTGGACGAGTTGTTACCGCTAAACCACAACCGATAGAGATGGCAATAATTAAGCCGTTACGTTTGCTACGTTCTACTTTATCAAGCATTTGAATACCCGCTGCGATAATCATGGCAAACATCATTAAGCCTGCACCACCTAATACTGGCATTGGAATAGACACAATTAATGCTCCAAAAACAGGGAAGATACCCGCAAGCACTAATAATACCCCCATGACGGTTACAACATAGCGACTTGCAACGCCTGTCAGTGAAATCACGCCGATATTTTGTGAGAAAGAAGAGAATGGCGTGGTAGACATAATCGCCGCTAATGCTGAGCCTAAGCCGTCACATAATACGCCACCACGTAAATGTTTTCCTGTAATTTCTGTTTGAGTTGCGTTACCTAAGGCAAGGAAGTTACCGCTTGATTCAACAATCGTCACTAAATAAGCAATACTCATTCCGATAATCCCTGCGATTGGAAAAGATAAACCGAAATGAAGCGGTTGTGGAACGGCAACGATATCTGCATTTTTTACGCTGTCAAAGTTAATCCAGCCTAATGCTAATGCCACTACATAGCCGACCATAATGCCAATCACAATCGCGGCAGCAGAGAAAATACCTTTGCCCCATTGTACTAAGCCGACAACTACGATTAATACAAAGGTTGCCATTGCAAGATTTGCTGGATCGGCATAGTGAGCATCGCCACGCTGACCACCTGCGAACCAGTCCACCGCAACAGGCACAAGGCTTAAACCGATCATCATCACCACAACACCCGTTACAATCGGTGGGAATAATTTACGCACATAAGGCATAAAGAAGCTGCCGATAATCATCACAAGCGATCCGACTAAAGATGAACCTAAAATGCCTGCCACACCATGTTCAAAACCGATAGCAATAGCAGCTGCAACGAAGGTAAAACTGGTTCCCATCACGCTTGGTAAACGCAAGCCGATAGGTCCAACGCCTTGACATTGGATAATGGTCACCACACCTGAAATTAATAAGGCAGCATTGACTAAAACAATAGTATCTTCCGTTGGTAACTTAAGTACTGCCCCTAAAACTAAAGGAACGGCAATAATGCCACCAAGTGCTGCTAACAAGTGTTGAGCAGCTAATAATAACGTTAATCCAAAGGGAGGTTTTGAATCTACAGGATAAAGAATGTTTTGCATATAAAAATAAGTTAAGTGAGTGAATAGAAAGGGGGGAAAAATTGGCGTGCATTATACGGATTTTCACCCTTAAGGCAAACGTTTGCGCAATACAAGCGGTAAGATTTTTGTAAAATTTTGCAAGTTTATTATCCATCCCTTGAAATAAAAGTATTTGCATCTCACATTGTTGTTTCTTATTCGTGCTGGCATGAGTGCAATAGGAAAATGAAAACAAAAAAGAAAGATGTAAAATAATTTACATATTCAACCTAGCCAAAAGTTTTGTAAATAGGTACAATCAAACGCTTGCATTTTATTAACATTTGCGAAGAAAAATTTAACTTTGGAGAACCTTATGTCGTGGAACGAATCAGGCAATCAGCAAGATCCTTGGGGTAAACCGGGGCAAAAGAAGCCTGAACAAGAACAACCTTCGGGTCAAGAAAAAGAGCCGAATAAGCAATCAAATGAACAGCAACCACCTGATTTAGAAGAAGTTTTTAATAGTTTATTGAAAAAAATGGGTGGTGGTAAAGGCAATGGCTCAAACCAAAATAACCGTCCTTCTGTTTCTGCAGGGAAATTCTTACCTGTATTACTGGGCTTAGGCTTAGTGGTATGGGGTGCTTCAGGTTTCTATACAGTTCAAGAGGCAGAACGTGGTGTCGTGACCCGTTTTGGTAAATTGCACGAAATCGTTATGCCAGGTTTAAACTGGAAACCAACCTTTATTGATGATGTTACCCCTGTCAATATTGAACGTGTGTTAGAACTGAGAACGAATGGTTCTATGCTGACCCAAGATGAAAATATGGTGTTGGTAGAAATGACCGTTCAATACCGTATTGAAGATCCGGCGAAATATCTCTTTAGCGTGACTAAACCTGATGATAGCTTAAAACAAGCAACAGATAGTGCATTGCGTTATGTGATTGGTCACATGACAATGGACGATATTTTAACCACAGGTCGTGCGATTGTGCGTGAAAGAACGTGGAATGCACTACGTGACATCATTAAAAACTATGATATGGGGTTATATATCACCGATGTGAACTTCCAATACGCTCGCCCACCAGAAGAAGTGAAAGCAGCATTTGATGATGCAATCAAAGCACAAGAAGATGAACAGCGTTTAATTCGTGAAGCAGAAGCCTATGCAAGAGGACAAGAGCCTATTGCACGTGGTCAAGCACAGCGTATTTTAGAACAAGCGAATGCTTATAAAGAACAAATTGTGTTGAGCGCACAGGGGGAAGTAGAACGTTTTTCAAAATTATTGCCTGAATATAAAGCTGCTCCTGAGGTAACTCGTGACCGCTTATATATTCAAACTATGGAAAAAGTGATGAAGAATACACCTAAGCTGATGATGGATAGCTCAAATGGCAATAATTTAGCAGTTTTACCTATTGATAAATTAATGGGACAACCTGCAACTAATGCACCAGTTAAAGCACAACCAGCACAGCCGGTTATTCAACAACAGCCACAGCCTGTTCAACCTACGACACCAACACAACCTGTTGTAGAACAAGAACAAGGCGAAACAATACGTAAAGGGAGATTTTAAGAATGCGTAAATTACTTTTACCTGTTTTAGCCGTTGTGGCATTTATCCTTTTCCAATCTGTCATCGTAGTACAAGAAGGTCAGCGTGGCATTATGCTTCGTTTTAATAAAGTACATCGTGATGCGGATAACAAAGTCGTGGTCTATGAGCCTGGTTTACACTTTAAAGTGCCTTTTATTGATCAACTTAAAACCTTAGATGCTCGTATTCAAACCCTTGATGGACAAGAAGACCGCTTTGTGACTGTCGAGAAAAAAGACTTACTCGTAGATTCCTATGTGAAATGGAAAATCAGCGATTTTGGTCAATTCTATACGTCAACCGGTGGCGATACACAAAAAGCGGCGACCTTACTACAACGTAAAGTCAATGACCGTTTACGTTCAGAAATCGGTTCTCGTACCATTAAAGACATCGTATCAGGTTCTCGTGGCGAACTGATGGCTGGCGCACAAAAAGCCCTGAATGACGGCGAAGATGGTGCAGAACGTTTAGGGATTGAAGTGGTTGATGTGCGTGTAAAACAGATCAATTTACCGAATGAAGTCTCTGCATCTATCTATCAACGTATGCAAGCTGAACGTGCTGCTGTTGCTCGTGAACACCGTTCGCAAGGTGAAGAAAAAGCAGAATTTATTCGTGCGGATGTGGATAAAAAAGTGGTGCTGATTTTAGCCAATGCGAATAAAACCGCCGAAGAGCTGAAAGGTCAAGGTGATGCAGAAGCGGCTAAAATCTATGCTGAAGCATTTAAACAAGAACCTGAGTTTTACAGTTTTGTGCGTAGCCTAAAAGCTTATGAAGAAAGTTTTGCCGCAGGCTCAAACAATATGATGTTGCTTAAACCAGACAGCGAATTTTTCCGCTTTATGAAAGCACCTACAAAATAGTTATATCCAAAGACCCGATAAATCGGGTCTTTTTATCTTTAAATATATAGGAAGCTACAACAAATTTGCAAAATTTCTGCAAAATCTAACCGCTTGTATGCTTTTGACATTCACTAAACCTAACTAAAAGAGGCAATTTATTATGGGTAAAAGTGTTGCAATCCTTGGGGCTCAATGGGGCGATGAAGGTAAAGGCAAAATCGTAGATTTATTAACGGATCGTGTGAAATATGTGGTTCGTTACCAAGGTGGACACAATGCAGGTCACACCTTAATTATCAACGGTGAAAAAACCGTACTTCGCCTTATTCCATCAGGTATTTTACGTGAAAACGTGACCTGCTTAATCGGCAACGGCGTAGTTCTTTCCCCATCAGCATTAATGCAAGAAATGGGCGAATTAGAGTCTCGTGGTATTAACGTGCGTGACCGCTTAAAAATCTCTGAGGCTTGCCCATTAATTTTGCCATATCACGTTGCAATGGATCACGCTCGTGAAGCGGCGTTAGGTAAAAACAAAATCGGTACAACAGGTCGTGGTATCGGTCCTGCTTACGAAGATAAAGTCGCTCGTCGTGGTCTGCGTGTCAGCGATCTATTCAACCGTGAAACTTTCGCTGAAAAATTAAAAACTATTTTGGAATATTACAACTTCCAATTGGTTCACTACTACAAAGTTGAGCCAGTCGATTACCAAAAAACCTTAGATGATGTTTTTGCGGTAGCAGACATCATCACAGGTATGGTTGCAGATATTACAACCCTATTACACAAAGCTCGTGCCAATGGCGATAATATCCTATTTGAAGGCGCACAAGGCACAATGTTAGACATTGACCACGGTACTTATCCATTTGTAACCAGTTCAAATACCACCGCTGGTGGTGTTGCAACAGGTTCTGGTTTCGGTCCTCGTAATTTAGATTATGTATTAGGTATCATCAAAGCCTACTGTACTCGTGTAGGTTCTGGTCCATTTACAACCGAACTGTTCGATGAAGTAGGTGCAGAAATTGCTCGTAAAGGTAACGAATTTGGTGCAGTTACTGGTCGCCCACGTCGTTGTGGTTGGTTTGATGCTGTTGCGGTTCGCCGTGCAATTCAAATTAACTCAATCTCAGGCTTCTGTATGACTAAATTAGACGTACTTGATGGCTTTGACGAATTAAAAATATGCGTAGCATACAAATTACCAAATGGCGAAATCGTAGAATACTCACCGCTTGCAGCTGCAGACTGGGAAGGGGTTGAACCAATTTATGAAACCTTACCAGGTTGGAAAGAGAACACTTTCCGTGTAACTAAATTAGAAGATTTACCGCAAAATGCGATCAACTATATCAAACGCATTGAAGAAGTGTTAGGTGTACCCGTTGATATTCTTTCAACAGGCCCAGACCGTGTTGAAACCATGATTTTGCGTGATCCGTTTGCAGCATAATTAGACATTGGCGATAACAATCCCCTAGTTTGTAGAAATTAGGGGATTTTTTGTATAAAACAGCTCGGATCTGACCGCTCGTTTACATTTATGTTGCGAACTTAGTGGCAAAGTAGTGTAAAATAGCCAAGTTTTCGTGATTTATATTCATAGAGGAAAAAGAATGAAAAGAGTCGTCATCACAGGTATCGGCATTATTTCAAGTATCGGTAATAACAAAGAAGAAGTGTTAGCTTCATTAAAAGAAGGAAAATCAGGGATTGAGTTTGTGCCTGAATTTGCTGAAGTGGGTATGCGTAGCCAAGTTGCAGGGACAATTAAATTAAATCCAGCGGAATTAATTGATCGTAAAGTATACCGTTTTATGGGCGATGCTGCAGCTTATGCTTACCTTTCAATGAAAGAAGCGATCGAAGACTCAGGTTTAACCGAAGAACAGGTGTCTAACGACCGCACAGGTTTAGTTATCGGTGCAGGTACAGGTTCTGCACATAGCCAATTAGTGGCTTGTGATGCAGTGCGTAGCCCGCGCGGTGTAAAAGCAGTTGGTCCTTATGCTGTGACTAAAACAATGGCTTCAAGTGTATCTGCTTGCTTGGCAACCCCTTATAAAATTCGTGGCGTGAACTACTCTATCAGCTCTGCTTGTGCAACCTCTGCACACTGTATCGGTCACGCAATGGAGTTAATTCAATTAGGCAAACAAGATGTGGTTTTTGCGGGTGGTGCAGAAGAGTTATCTTGGGAATGTGCAACCGAATTTGATGCAATGGGTGCGGTTTCAACGAAATACAACGAAACTCCAACTAAAGCTTCTCGTGCTTACGATGCAAACCGTGACGGTTTCGTCATCGCAGGTGGTGGTGCAGTTGTTGTGGTTGAAGAACTTGAACACGCTCTTGCTCGTGGTGCGAAAATTTATGCGGAAATCGTAGGCTATGGTGCAACATCAGACGGTTACGATATGGTTGCTCCAAGCGGTGAAGGTGCTGAACGTTGTATGAAACAAGCGATGGCAACGGTTAAAGGTGAAATCGAATACATCAATGTACACGGTACTTCAACACCAGTGGGCGATGTGAAAGAATTAGGTGCAATCAAAAATGTATTCGGTGAAAACACACCAGCGATTTCATCAACAAAATCAATGACTGGTCACTCACTCGGTGCAGCAGGTGCTCACGAAGCGATCTACTCATTATTAATGTTAGATAACGATTTCATTGCACCAAGTATCAACATTGAAGAACTTGATGAACAAGCACAAGGTGTCAATATCGTAACAGAACGCCAAGACAAAGCATTAACAACGGTAATGTCTAACAGCTTCGGTTTCGGCGGTACAAACGCTTGCTTAGTCTTCCAAAAATATAAAGGCTAATCTTGCTTAATTTTTGAAATCTGATATAAGGGCGTGGGAATTTTCCCACGTCTTTTTTATTTATTTGGAGTGAACAATGTTAAAGTTTAAACATTTATTATCTATTTTAGTATTAGCAATTTCGGCAAATGTCGTGGCAAGTGGCGTTATGATGGAAATGTTCGAAATGAAACGTTAAATTAATTTATTAAGCAATGCCCAAACAGCTGAAGAATTTACGCAAAATGCCGATAAATTCATTGAAGTGTCTAAAAAAGCGCAAGAAACTATGCCTAACAGCTTAGATGGCGATCAAGAAAGATTCAAAGGCTACCAACAAGGTATGCAAGAAGTGATTGACGTTGTTGCTCAAGCGAAAACCTTGGCAAGTCAAGGCAATTTAACGGAAGCCAAAACAGTCATTTCACGTTTAGAAGGCTTAAAAAAACAGTACCATTCAGAATATAAATAATGACACAAGCGGTCAGATTGAATGATTTTTTTGCAAAAAATAGAAAGAATCTCACCGCTTGTCTAGGATATCCTATGGAACAAAGTTCATCTTTAACTCGATTCTTAGTTGCAACCGCAGCGATTGTGGTTATTTTAGCAGGCATTAAACTCTCCGTTGAAATTGTTATCCCGTTTTTACTTTCACTTTTTATTGCGATTATCTGCTCACCTATCATTAAATTTATGACAGATCGCAAAATCCCGCTATGGCTAGCTATTACACTCTTATTTATTTTGTTTGTTCTTGTCTTCTTCTTTCTTGCTGGCTTAATTAACAGCACTGTTAGAGAATTTACGGCATCCATTCCCCAATACAAAGTGTTACTTGCCGAACGAATTACGACTGTCGTTCAACTTGCACAACAGTGGAATCTTCCTATTACTATTTCGAGAGAGCAAATACTAGAGCAGTTTGACCCAAGTATCATCATGAACTTTGTTAGCCGTCTATTGCTCAGTTTCTCTGGTGTGGTAACTAATATTTTCGTGCTTTTACTTGTCGTCGTCTTTATGTTGTTTGAAGCCCCAACGGCTAAACACAAACTTGCAGTGGCATTAAAAGGCAATAAAGATATTCAAGCAGAAGAAAACCAGATTAACCGTGTTTTACAAGGCGTGATTAGCTATTTGGGTGTGAAAACCATCGTCAGTTTACTCACAGGGATTTGTATTTGGATTCTGCTTGAAATTGCAGGGGTACAATATGCGGTTTTATGGGCGACCTTAAGTTTCTTACTCAACTATATTCCAAACATTGGCTCGATCATTGCTGGCGTGCCTATTGTCGTTCAAGCTTTTTTATTAAACGGTTTCTCCGTAGGGTTAGGTGTGTCTGCTGGCGTTATCGCGATTAATATGGTCATTGGAAATATTCTTGAACCAAGAATGATGGGAAGAACGCTAGGATTATCCACATTAGTGGTTTTCTTATCCTTACTTTTCTGGGGCTGGTTGCTCGGCACCGTTGGTATGTTATTATCTGTACCGCTCACCATGGCATTAAAAATTGCTTTAGAGTCTAGCCCAAGAACGATACGTTATGCGGGATTGCTTGGAGATGTTTCTGAAGAGAAAAAAGCTGAAGTTAACCAAGCATAAATAGCTAAAACAAAATGCCGTCAGATATCCTCTTATCTAACGGCATTTCTCTAAAAACTATTCTTACTTGGCAATTACTTAGCCGTTAAATGAAATTTGCGAATCAATGTATTAAGTAAAATGCCATAAAGTGGTACAAATAGAAGTAAGCTGACCACAAGTTTAAAGGCATAATCTACTGCCCCAATCTCAAACCAATGCTCCGCAAGATACTCATCACTACTTTTATAAAATGCCACTGCAAAGAAAACAAAAGTATCAATTAAACTCCCAAAGACCGTTGAGCATGAAGGTGCTAACCACCAATGCTTACCTTGCCGTAGGCGGTTAAAGACGACAATATCCATAAGTTGCCCAACAACATAACCAGAAAAACTTGCAAAAGCAATACGGAAAACAAATAGGTTAAACTCAGCTAAAGCCGAGAAACCTTGAAATGCGCCTTCAAAGAAAATAACCGACATGATATAGCTGACAAATAGTGCAGGAATCATTACCGCAAAAATAATTTTTCTCGCCAAATTTGCACCAAAGACTCGTACCGTCAAATCCGTTGCAAGAAAAATGAAAGGAAAGGTGAATGTTCCCCATGTCGTTGGGATCATCATGTTAGTAAAAGGTATTTGAAATTCAAAAGTAATTTGAACCAAATAGTTACTCACAGTGATGATGAGAATGTGGAAAAGAGAAAGTAATAGCAAAGAGCGACGTTGCTCTGCATCAGAAATAATGTTCATATTGTTCCTTTTTGATAAATACAGAAATTGGGGTGAGGGAACCCAAAAATTAAGAGCGCTAGATGATACTGATTAAAAAGTGAATTGCAAGAAAAAAAAACTGCTACTTACATTCTTTTTATTCAATTTTATAAATTAGTATTTAGCTTCATAAAAAATGCCGTAGTTAATACGGCATTTTTTCTATTCATACTCTTCTAACCAAATCGTTAAAATAGCTTCTAAAATATGTTCATTTGACGCTTCTGGATCATCATCAAAATCTTCCATCTCGCAGATCCATTTATGCATATCAGTAAAACGTACGGTAGTTGGATCTAAATCTGGGTTCATATCATACAGATTTTCTGCGATCATTCTTACATCTGTCCATTTCATTAGTGTGCCGCCTCATTTGCGTGGTTTAAGTTATATTTTGGAATTTCAACAACGAGATCTTCTTCACCCACGATACATTGACAAGACAAGCGGCTGTCCATTTCTAAGCCCCATGCTTTGTCTAACATATCTTCTTCTTGGTCTGAAGTTTCGTTTAAGCTGTCAAAACCTTCACGAATAACGACGTGACAAGTGGTGCAAGCACAAGAACAGTCACAAGCGTGATGAATTTCCACCCCTGCATTGTGAGCAACTTCTAATAAGTTTTCACCTGTTTGCGCTTCAACAACCATCCCCTCTGGGCAAAATTCTTCATGTGGAAGAAAAACAATTTTTGGCATAATGTCCTCTAAATAATATATTAGTTGTACAACCCAAACATCGTTTACATTTTCCCTAAGGACATCGTTTACATTCACTTGGGTTGTATATGCCACTGAGTGGCAGGTTTAATTTTCATCTCTCGGGCATCAAAAATACCTAAGAAATGAAAACGGTAATAAATATGCCAAATGCCGTCAGCGTAAGGCTCAAAGGCAACTGGCTCACTGGCGAGAACTTGGCTGAGGTAGTAAGTTTTACCTTGCCATTTTACTTCACCATTTAATCTTACTTTACGGACATCGACATTATCACTGTAGTCGTAAGGCTCAATCTTGCCTGTGTAAGTCCGTATTGATGGCTGATAACATTCAACCGGTGTTTTACGACCAATACCTTCGTGCGAGCGTTCCTCGTTATATTCTCGCAAGAACTGGTCAAAGAACGCTTGTTGTGCTTCAAAGCTATGCTGAGGCGACAGCTGGGCTTTTAAGCTGCGGTGCATTCGTTCGTGTCGTCCGTTTTGTTCCGGATGTGAGGGTTTAATCCGTTCCGGACGGATACCCAAATCAATCCACCATTTAGACAGCTTGCTGATACCGCCCAATGCTTGCGAGGCAAAAGGCGAGCCGTTATCAGTACGAATGGCACAAGGCATACCGAACGCCGTAAAAAGGCGTTCAAACTCAGTCATCACTGGGGCAGAACGTGTATTCGGTAGCCCTTTGCAACAGAACAAATATCGGCTGAAGTTATCTGTGACAGTCAGCGGATAACAGAGCTTTTGATTACCGAGTAAGAACTGCCCCTTAAAATCGGCACTCCAAACGGTATTCGGTGCAGTGCAATCGCTAAAAAGCTCTGTATCTGCACTGATACGCCGTTTGGACTTTCTCGGTTGCACGAGCCCTGCACGAGATAAAATTAAATCGCCGGTGCTGTCTGCTGGCTTCTTCACGTCAGGAAAATGACGTGCAAAGCTATCTAGTAGTTTTTTAGCACCCCAATGAGGACGTTTAATCTTCTCATTGATAAGCCACTCACAAATCCACTGTGGCGCGGCATTCGGGCTATGATGCGGTTTACGAGATAACTCCCTTAACCCTTCAAGGCCTACTTGTTCGTGGCGTTTAATCCATTTATCCGCTGTTGGACGACTTATATTGAACTGTTTACAAAGTTCAATTTTAGTATGGCGTCGGCTAAGCCACGCTTTAATAAAAAGTACACGCTGTTGCATCGCATCGGTCTCTATCCAAGGCATCACCAATCTCCTGAGGGATTTTGATGATGAGTTTACGAAAGAATGTAAACGATGTCTTTGGATTAGAGTGTAAACGATGTTATCAGGTTGTACCCTTCGGCTCCTTCCCCCTTAAACGGGGAAGGAAATTAGTATAACATTGATTTTATCGTGGTTTTCCCACCCAACAAGGAATTTCCCAATGTCTTTACTTCCACTTTCTCAAGCACTCGACACGATGCTAAATCAGCTACCACGTCCAACATCACAAGAGATCATTCCGCTTGATCAAGCGGTAAACCGAATTTGTGCAGAGGATATTTTTTCACCAATTAACGTGCCGAATTTTGACAATTCCGCAATGGACGGCTATGCGGTACGAATGGCAGATCTTGAACATTCCACAACACTACAAATCGCAGGTAAAGCCTTTGCGGGTAATCCATTTCTGGCTGAAATGCCACAAGGAAGCTGTGTACGGATTATGACAGGGGCGAAAGTGCCAGTGGAAGCCGACGCTGTGGTGATGCAGGAAGATACGACACTAAATGCAGATGGCACTGTCATCATTAATCGCCTACCTAAGAAATTGGGGGATAATATCCGCCGTATTGGTGAAGATGTGAAGCAAGGCGCATTGGTGCTGGCAAAAGGCAGTCTATTAAATGTGGCAAGCCTACCGCTATTGGCTTCGCTGGGGATTGATAAAGTTGCGGTTTATCCACGTTTGAAAGTCGCTATTCTTTCAACGGGTGATGAATTAGTCTCTGTTGGAAATCCATTGCAAGAAGGACAAATTTACGACACCAACCGTTTTACCGTCCGTCTTTTGCTAGAAAAAATGGATTGTGAAATTGTCGATTACGGCATTTTGCCTGATGATCCAAGTCTGTTTGAAAAGACCTTTACCGAAGCACAACAAACCGCCGATGTGTTAATTACAAGTGGCGGTGTGTCAGTGGGAGAAGCGGATTTCACCAAAGATGTCTTGGAAAAACTGGGGCAAATCGGCTTTTGGAAAATTGCGATGAAGCCTGGTAAACCTTTTGCATTTGGTAAATTGGAAAAAGCATGGTTCTTTGGTTTACCGGGTAATCCTGTGTCTGCCTTAGTTACTTTCTATCAACTTGTTCAGCCTGCATTATTGAAACTAGCGGGTAGATCCGATGAAAATATTGCAAACTTTTCACCAAATTTAACCGCTTGTACCGCAGTTCCACTCAAGAAAGCTGTTGGTCGCCAAGATTTCCAACGGGGCTTTTTCTATGCGAATGAAAATGGGCAACTTGAAGTAAAAACCGTTGGAACACAAGGCTCGCATATTTTTAGTGCGTTTAATGAAAGCAACTGTTTTATTGTACTTGAGCAAGAACGTGGCAATGTTGCCGTGGGTGAGCAAGTGACTATTCAGCCGTTTAACCATTTATTGAGATAATATGCAACTCTCCGATCCAGAAATGTTACGTTACAACCGCCAAATCATACTAAGAAGTGTCGATTTTGACGGTCAAGAAAAACTGAAAGCCAGTCGCGTATTGATTGTCGGCTTGGGCGGACTAGGTTGTTCTGCAAGCCAATACCTTGCCACTGCGGGTATCGGGCATTTAACCTTAGTCGATTTTGATACGGTTTCGCTCTCGAATTTACAACGCCAAGTGTTACACACTGATGCCACAATCGGAATGCCGAAAGTAGTATCCGCCAAACAGCGTTTAAGTGAACTCAATCCCCATATTGAGATTGAAACCATCAATGCACATCTCAGCGAAACCGAATGGGCAGAATTAATTCCGCAATTTGATGCAGTGTTAGATTGCACGGATAATGTCGATATTCGTAATATATTGAACAAAATTTGTTTTAATGTAAAGAAACCGCTAGTGTCAGGTTCGGCAATTCGTTTTGAAGGGCAAGTCAGCGTATTTCGCTATGGCGAAGCAGAGCCTTGCTACCAATGTTTAAGCCAACTATTTGGGGAAAATGTATTAAGCTGTGTCGAAGCAGGCGTAATCGCACCAATTGTTGGCGTAATCGGCAGTTTACAGGCGTTGGAAGCCATTAAAGTGTTGCTCAATATTGGCAAAAGCTTATCAGGAAAGTTGCTGATGATTGACGGACTAAACTTTTCTGTCCGAGAAATGAAATTGCCGAAACAGTCAAATTGTTCGGTCTGCAGTAAAGAAAAAGATTAAAATTCAATCATTGTTCAAGAATTGCAAAGTTGAGTTTAGCTGTTTGACGGCAAATTCACTTTCACCTACTATGTGCATCAGTACGTTCCTCCTTAGTTCAGTCGGTAGAACGGCGGACTGTTAATCCGTATGTCGCTGGTTCAAGTCCAGCAGGAGGAGCCAACGATTTCCTCCTTTAGTTTTTTGCTTTTGGTCTTGTTTTATTTGTCTCCTTTTATAAAACAGTAATTCATACCTCCTCGAATTAGATCAAAAGAATTAGCACTCATTTGAGTGCTTTTTTTTTGACTATTACTCCGTTCTTCTCCACGATTAATCAAAAATAAACACTATCTCAAAATTCAGATTCTGCTTTCAGTTTATTAATCGTAAGAATCTCCCTTTTTTCGTGATCTATATTAGCTGAAATGCCAAATGCCCTTGCAAGATTTTCTGCATTTAACACCGCTTGTGTTTCGCCGTGAGCAAGGATTTTACCTTTATCCAATAAAATAATTTCATCACAAAATCGGTAGGCTAAATCTAAGTGATGAATTGCCACCACACAGGTTTTCTGTGGTGTGAGGGCTTTAAGCTGTTCCATCATATCAATTTGATAATAGGGATCCAACGGGGCAATGGGTTCGTCTGCAAGCAGTAATGGGGCTTGTTTGATACAGCAACGAGCCAGTTGTACCCGAGCTTTTTCGCCACCTGAAAGTTGTTGGAACGGCTTTTCAAGTAGATGGGAAATAGAAAATTGTTCGGAAACCGACCGCACTTTTTCTGCTTCATCTTTTGTGGGTATTGTTAAACCGAGCGCAATCACATCATAGACCGATAAATCCCAATGAATTTGGGTATTTTGAGCGAAGTACGCCAGCCGTTCGCTTTTCTGCTTGGCGGTCATGTCGGACAATTTGCAATTTCCGAGCCAAATCTCACCGCTTGTAAGCGGTAAGATCCCTGCGATACTTTTCAATAAAGTGGATTTTCCTGCACCGTTTGCCCCCATAATGCCGATAAGTTTGCCTTGTGGGATATGGCAACTGATGTTAGATAAACCAAATGCAAGGCTGACATTTTCCAGTTTAATCATTTGCCATTCTCCGTTGCTGTGTTAATAAAATCCAAATCAAAAACGGCGCGCCGATAATTGCGGTAAGCGTTCCCACATAAATATGGGAAAAGAACGGCAAATATAAAATACAGAGATCGGCAATCAGTAAAATTAATGCACCAATCAAACCGCTTGTGAGATAAAGCTGTGATGGGCGTTTCTTCAGGATCATGCGAGCCAAGTGCGGTGCGATTAAGCCGATAAAACCGATGGTTCCCGTTTGCGGAATGGTAGCGCCGACCAATAATGCAACACCAAAGGTGGTAATGAAAAAGCTACGTTTGGGATTAATGCCCATTGTGCTTGCGGTCTCTTCACCAAAGGTCAGTAAATCAAGGTAACGGCGTTGCTGATAAAGGCAAAGTAAACCGAGTAGCACAATCGGTAATGAAATCAATAAAGTATCTAATTTCGCCCACACCAACGAACCTTGTAGCCAGCGGTAAAGTTCCGCCAACGCCCAAGGGCTTTCAGCATTAGACAGCAATAACGCAATCGCTGAACCCAGTAGCATATTGACCGCCAAACCGCTTAAAATCATCATCGTTGTACCGTGATTTTTGGCGATCAAATAAACTAATAAGAAGCTCAACAACGCCCCCAGCACACCGCCAATCAGTAACAAGGTAAAGGGAACGGAAAAATAGTACAGAATAAAAACACTGGCGGTTGTCGCCCCGTTTGCACTCCCCAACAAACCTGGGCTTGCTAGCGGATTTTGAAATATCCCCTGCATTGCATTGCCAGCCACCGCCAAGCTTGCCCCTGTTAGCACAGCAAGTAAAATCCGTGGCAGGCGAATATCCCACAACACAAGCGGTCGCATATCCGTCACAATTCCTTCGGCATTTTTCAACGCTGAAAAATCGTTAAGGTCGTACCAACTTGCTAGGCTGATAATAGCCAGAAGCAAGAACAAAAGTGCGGTGTTAAGTTGGGTTGTTTTATTCATTGTTTCGTTTAATTATTTTGATTGTTTTTAGAGGCGTAAAATTTCGAGAGTACAATATTACCAAAACTATTTGTTTAATAGCCTAGCACGGCAAAGCCGTACTAGGTTAAGCATGATTCAGCCCCTTTGGGGCTACTGGTTTGAGTGGCAAAGCCACTCAATTATGCGTACTAGGTATCATATCAGCAATACCTGTATTGTATTTTTCATTAAAAGACATCTATTTCAACTGTCGACAAATTGTCGACAGTTCTTTTTTAGCAATCATCACAAATCATTTTAGCTGTTGATAAATCTTTTCTGCTCCCTGCCAAATGCCATGGTCAAAGCAGTAAGTATATTTTAACGGGATTGTAGCAAGCGGTCGATGTTGGAAATAATTTTGCAAAAGTGGGTGTGTGAGTAGTTCGGCTTGTTCGTTGTAGCCTTGTTTATCCGTCAAGGAAATTAAAATGTTCGGTTGGCTTAAAACCACTTTTTCGAGCGAGAAATTTTGTGGAGTTAAGGCGGTTTTTAGTGGCGTTAAACCTAAAAGTTGCAATAAGGCTTGGTAATTCGGTTGTTGCGTATCAACCACGCCGGTATCTGACAAAATTAGCGTATCCGTAAGAGGTTGATTTAGCTTCACATTTTGCGATTTTAATTGGGTAATCAGTTGCTCTGCTTTGGCTTGATTATCGGTCAATTTTCCCAATTGCAAAATCAATTCAAAAAGCTGTTCGGGTGTTTGTGGGCTATCGTTAATCGGTAAAATTTTTACGCCGAGTTGTTTGAGTTCTGCAACCAGTTGCGGATAAAACAGTTCGTTAATCAGCATTGTTTTGTCTAAATAAGGAAGTAACTGGCTGAGTTGCGGTTCGAGTGTGGGTTTGTCGTGATTGAGTTTATCCAACATCATCAACGGATTTTTGGAATAAGGCGACATTGCCGCAATTTGTTCAGGGCGAGCGATTTCAGACAGCAGGCGATCGCTACAAAGCGTAATCGAAACAAACTGCTCTTGTGCAAGAGCCGTTGTAAACGGTAAGAGAAGAGCGGTTAAAAATGTAAGCGTTTTTTTCATAAAATGTAGGGGCTAATCATATTAGCCCCATTAATGTTAGAAGCTACCTTTTAAGCCAACATAAACATTACGACCGTCTTGTCCGTAGCCGATAATATTTTCGTATTTTTTTTTAAATAGGTTATTTAAATTCGCATAAACATTTAAGTTTTTGCTTAGTTGATAATTTACACCCAAATTAACCAATGTATAAGATGGCATTTTAACCCGATAAGAAGCATAGGTTAATTCATCAAAATAGGTATCAACCCGTTTGCCAACATATGAAACATTAACATTTGAACCCAATTTCTCCGTAATTTGATACGCTAAGCCTACGTTCGCAAGATGTTTCGGACGGCGAACTAATTCCGCTTTTTTACTATCTTTGGCTTGAGTGTAAGTGTAGTTAGCATAAGCCGTTAAGCGATCTGCCAATTTACCATTGTAGGCAATTTCTAAGCCTCGAATTTGGCTAGTACCCTCTATATTAATAGCTCGAGAGCGATAAGTTGTAAAATCAAGTACTTCACTACTAATTAAATTACTCACGTTACGAGCAAAGTACGTTAAGTCAAGAGAGTGATGTTTATCATTACTTTCCACAAGTAAACCAACATCTCCACCACGGCTTTTTTCCGGTTTTAAGCTCGGATTTCCTACATAACTACCTGAATAACCATAATATTCCGTCATTGTTGGGTTTTGAATTGCTGTACCAAAACTTGCGTGAGCACGGAAGTTTGGCGATAAGCGATAAGCACCTGAAATACGCCCTGTAAACGCATCTTTATATTCAGAGTTCCCTGTATAGCGTCCGCTAATTGAAAGGCTGTGATCATCTTCTGTAAATAAACGATATTCGGTAGCAATACTCTTCTCTACTAAGCTTTTTTCATCATTGTAAGAAGTTGAATCATATTTTGACTGTTGATATTCGCCTAAAATACTGACCGCTTGATTTACCGGACCTTCACGATCAAAGTTAATATCTAATTGATAATTTGCATTTAATTTTTTAGCATCATAAGCACTTGCCCAAGAACTGATCGTATCACTATCGGTTTTAATGTGACTTACACTCACTTTCTGTTTAAATAATTCCTGTTCATTCCCTAAATAACCGCTTAATTTAAATAAGGTTTCACGGGTGCGAGTATAATCATCAAAAGAGGTTTCTCCCGCTAAACTGCCATCATAATGTGCTGTTTGCGAGAAATGAGAAGCCAAAACTTCTACACCTTTTTGATTATCGTCATATCCTAAACGTAAAGAGGCATTATCACGATGAAATTTATCACGCTCTTTCGCGCCACCAGTAGCTATTTCTGTTCCGTTTTGGGCTGTGTAGCGGAATGTATTTGAACTTAACGCTGAAATACCTCGGGTACGATGGCTATTTCCATTCAACGCATAATAGAAGCCATTGTTATAACCTGAAATCGTCGCTGAACCATCATAAGTTCCGTGCGAACCTGTGCCTAAATCAAAGTCCACATTAAACGGCTTATCTTTATATAATCCGCTTTTCGTGGTGATATAAATCACCCCGCCCATCGCATCACTGCCCCACAACGCAGATTGTTCGCCACGCAATACTTCTATACGATCAATATTGCTTAAACTTAATCCGCCGAAATCAAATCCATAGCCTGTCACAGGATTAACTTTCACACCGTCAATAATGACCGCCGTATGGTTTGCATCGGCACCACGCAAATAGAAGTTGGTTAAGGTACCGCGACCGCCTGAAGCACTAATCGCCACACTCGGCACGGTTTTCAACACATCGCTGACATAAATCGCATTACGCTCTGTAAAATCTTTTTCCGTTAAAACGGTAACGGAAGAGGTAGTTTTGTCTTGGTTTACGGGTGTAGCATAGGCGGAATAGACAGTTACTGTGTCTAATTCTGCTTTTGATGCTTCAGTTTGTGCAAAAGCCAAGGCTGGCAATGCGAGTAAAATGGATGTTGTGATAAGATTTTTTTTCATATTGGATTCCTAGTATAAAAGACCTAAAACGAAGGCATTATACACAAAATCCTATGGAAAAAAGCGGTTGTAAGCATTAAAACAAGGAAAAGGTTGCTGAATATTTTTATCAACAAAGATGAAAGATATTCATATTCAATCTATAAACGAGATAAAACAAGCGGTCAGTTCCGATAAAAATTCTGCAGATTTTTGAATAGAACTGACCGCTTGTCTAACTGTGAGAAATTACTCTTTTGATTTCCAAATTAACGGATCAACACCACGGCGAATAAGCTCTGGGTGCTCTTCAATTTTGAATACTGGTTGCTCTACACCTGCTTTAATTTGTTTTTGGTAGTCTTTTAAGATAACCCAAACAATTGGAGCAAGTAAGACGATCGACACTAAGTTAATCATCGCCATGGATGCCATTACGGTATCTGCAAACGCCCATACAATACCGCCATCACGTACCGCACCGAAGTAAACGAAGAATAATACGATTAAACGGAATGCTAATACGAAACTTGGTTTGTTGCGGATATAGCGAATGTTGCTCTCTGCATAAGCATAGTTACCGATAATTGAAGTGTAGCAGAATAACAATAAGATAAAGGCTAAGAAGTGCAAGCCAAACTCACCTACGTGGAACTCTAATGCTTTTTGGGTTAAAGACACACCACGTAAAGATTCGCTACCATAATCATTGGACATCAAGATGATAATCGCAGTACAAGTACAAACAACAATAGTATCTACAAATACGCCTAACATTTGGATCAAACCTTGGCTTGCAGGGTGTTTTGCATCTGACGTTGCTGCTGAGTTTGGTGCAGAACCCATACCTGCTTCGTTTGAGAATAAACCACGTTTAATCCCCATTAACATCGCTTGAGAGAATAATGAACCAAAGATACCGCCTGCCATTGCAGAGAAGTCAAATGCACTTGTAATAATTTTATTTAAGACTTCAGGCACTCGCTCAATATTCATCCCTAAAATGATCATTGCCATAATTAAGTAGAATAATGCCATCATTGGCACAACTTTCGCAGAAACCTGACCGATACGTTTCACGCCACCAAAAATAATCAACGCAGTGACAATGACTAAAACAATACCAACATAATTGGCATCCCATTCCCATGCATTACGTGTTGCTTCAACGATAGAGTTTGCTTGAACTGCATTGAACGCAAAACCGAAGGTAAAAATTAAGGTAATCGCAAAGGCAATCGCAAGCCACGGTGCTTTTAAGCCTTTAGTAATATAGTAAGCTGGGCCACCACGGAACATACCGTTTGGATCACGTACTTTAAATGCTTGAGCTAATGAAGATTCTGCAAATGCACTACTCATACCGATTAATGCGGTGATCCACATCCAGAACACAGCACCAGGGCCACCGAGTGCGATAGCCGTAGCCACACCACCAATGTTACCCACGCCCACACGGCTTGCTAAGCCTGTTGCAAAGGCTTGGAATGGTGTTAAAGAATCCCCTTCTGACGCACGGCCAGACCACATTTCACGCATACTACGCGGTAATAAACGTAATTGGACTAAACCTGTGGTAATGGTAAAGAATAAACCAACACCTAAAAGGGTAAGAACTGTAATATCCCAAAGTGGACCATCGATGGTATCAACAATCCATTTAAGAACGCTTTCGAACAATGAAACAATGCTTTCCATTATTAAGACCTCTTTAAAAATAAAGTCTGCATTTTAATGATTTTTTATTTTTTGAGAAGATTTTTTAATTTATTTAATAAAAAAGTTAATGCTTAGTTATTTAGCGAGCTGGACTGGTTTGAATAACAAAATTAGCAATATCCCATTGTGCTTTTGACAACTGATTTCGTGCATACAACCAATCAGCGACTTCACGCCAAGAATACAACGGAGAGCCACTAGCAACACCATAAACAGGCATAGGGAAACCGTTAGCACGTTTGCCCCGAGCATAATTAGAAATTGCAGCTTTTGTCAAACCTGAGCGACTAGCAATTTCTGTTAAAGAACTTACGCCAGATTCTTGTAACACCAAATCATAAAACCCTGCATCTCGAATATTTTTCATTGCAGATTCTATGGCATCACGGGCAGTTTCTGCTTCACGATCAAATTCTAAATAAACGGTTTGATGATTAAAACAAACCAACGCATCATCACAACCAGCTTCAAATAAACGATCTTCTAAAAATTCCGTGGATTTACTCGCATCACGGATAAGAATTGAAAAATGGTATAAATTCATTAAAGTCCCCCACATTCTTTTACTTTTCGCAGTATTTGTTTTGCATGATTTTCTGGATTTCTGGGCGTACTCCACACGCTCATTTGATGTTCAGTATGACCTAATATGCAGCGTAATCGACAAAATGCATGTGCTGATTTTCCAGATGGCACAATCTCCCAGCCATTTTGTTCTGCAAATTGCAATGCTGCTTGAATATGTTTGTTCGGATGTTTTGCCATTTTGCCTCTCATTAATCAGCATTAATAGTATAGAAATATTGTTTACATTTGTAAACAACATAGTAGAAACACTACGCTTGGTGTCCATTGAATATGGCATGATTTTTAACAAAACGATAAACAAACACAATCCAAAAAGATCGATTTTTCGACAGGGTTCACAAATATTTAGATTAGACAGTGATACCTAACGCTTAAACAAAAGATTTTGACTAGTATCCAATAAACTACTGTGAAATAAGGTAATTCCGAAGACAATCAAAACAACTCCGACCAGCAGTTTTCCGATATACGATATTTGTTTATTAGTAGAAATAGAGAGATACCAACGCCCCATTTTCACCGCTTTTTCACGGGCAAAAAGTACAATCCAAGCAAATAGAGAAAGGGTTACGCCCGTTCCTACTGCCATTAATAAAGCCGAAGCCACACCCCACAGGTACAAATCCAAAGTATAAGCTAAAAACAGCACTAAAATCGCCCCTGAACACGGGCGTAAGCCAATGCTAAAAATCAACATCAGTGTGCTTTTCCAATCCGTTGCGGTTGCCATTTCAGATGAACTTGGCAAATGTTTATGCCCACAGCCACAATGTTCATTGTGTTGATGAACTGGAGTCATAACAAGCGGTGACTTTTCGCTATTTTTTTGCAATTTTTTAATGGAAAAACTTTTCGGTTTCGCTTGGGAAAAGAATGCTTTGTATGCCTGATAACAGAAATAGATTCCAAACAACACCATCACCGCAAAACTGCCTCGCTCAACCCATTTTAATGTCACATTAAAATAGCTACGGGAAAGGGTGAAGATCACCACGATCACCGTGACTAACCCAATCGCCACCAAGCCTTGTACTAACGCAGACAACAACGTGATTTTCACCGCTTGTGGCAGTTTGGTTTGTTCAAAAGAGAGATAGCTGGTCAGAATAAACTTACCGTGACCTGGACCGACTGCGTGAAACACCCCATAGATAAAGCTCACCGCCATTAAAGTCAGCCCTGCCTGTTGCTGGTTTTCGTTCAGACGATTTAACGCTCCCGAAAGAGCAAGATTAAATTCCCTCTGCCACTCGCTGACTTTAAATAGGACATAAGGATAAGCCTGATAAATCGCAAAAAGTGCCATCAATCCGACCGCTATCCAAACCCAATATTTTTCCTTTATTGACATACAATACTCACCTTCTGAGCAAACTGTGCACCTAAAGACAAGCCACGTTCTGCAGGCATATCAGGAGTTTCATTTTTATCTAATTTCGATGCATACAACCGCAATGATTGATTTACCGTTGGCTCAATCATCTCGACCTTACAAAGATTTTGCTCGGTACTACTGACATCACTCGCTTTTTCGTAATTCATCGCTAAATAGTAACTTGGCTCAAAGGTAAAAAAGCGGAACGACTGCCCTTTTACCGCTTTAGGCTCAGCTAGTAGCAAAGTAAAATGGTAAATAATGCGATTATGTTGAATTTCAACGGACGAGTTATGTGGTTTAGCTTTAAACTTAACCGGCTCATTTTGCTGATCATAAAGTTCGCTAAAATAATGTTCTAGCACCGCAGATTCATCTAGCTCTTTTAAGATTTTATCTGTCGCTTGCTTTTTATCGCTACTGCTATTGATCTCATAAATGAGTTCCGCAGACGTAATTTCATCTAACATCCAACTCAACTCAAAGCCTTCCAGCTTGTCTTGTTGAATTAACACTTTATTTTTCATATCAAGGAAAGAGTGTGGGTGGGCGAACGCAGAAAAAGAGAGTAATAACGAAATAGTACCAATAAAAAAGCGCTTAAGCATTTGAAATCCTTATAATGAAATCATTTTAAAATCATTATATCAGACTTTCACAGGGGCGTTTTGTTCCAACAAAAAAGCGAACAGACAAAATCTGCTCGCTCTTAAAAATCAGGCTGAGTCGGTCGATAAGCCGAGTTCTGTCGTGGACAATCATTCCTCTAGGCGTACATTCACACATACGCTCAAGCAACCTACCCGAATCCCAAGCGGGCAACTCGTTGGATTCCTATTTGGTCTTGCTACGAGTGGAGTTTACCGTGCCGTGAAATGTTACCACTCACGCGGTGCGCTCTTACCGCACCCTTTCACCCTTACCAGCCGAAACTGGCGGTCTGCTCTCTGTTGCACTAGTCGTAGGCTCACGCCTCCCAGACGTTATCTGGCACTCTGCCCTGTGTAGCTCGGACTTTCCTCTCGTTTACTTGTCCCACTAGGTCGTATTGCTACGGTTAAGGGCTTCAATAAACCAGCGATTGTCTAACCAACTCAGGCGGGCGAGTATAGCGGATTTGCAAACTTTTGCCAAGAAGTGACCGCTTGTCACCGCTACTTTAGTACAATTTCCGATTAGACGGATGTAAATAGGCTTTCAAATCCCGTTGATTTTGGATTAAATCACTGGCCGTTTGATATTCATTTTCCGAACCGCCAAAATGATTTTTCTTTGGCAAATCAGAGAGATAATATTCAATATCTTCTTCGGTTAAAAATTTCCCATGTAAATCAAAACCCACATTGAGAATTTTACCTGCCACATGAGCAACTCGATCATGAATATGCCCATGTAGCATATAAGCCCCTTTATGGCAATCTTGCCACTCAAAAATCGGATAATGAAATAACATTGCCATTTTGCCGTTAGATAATTTTACTCGCTTATAATCCTGAATACTGGATAAAAGCGGATGCCCATCAGCTTTTTTCTGTGTTAATAATAGCTCACGCTTTTCTTCAATTAACGGATCATGATTACCCAAAATAAAATGATGTTCACCATTCAAGCGATGTAATATTGAGATAATTTTATCGAACTTCGGACTAAAACTCAGATCACCCAAGTTATACACAACATCCTGAGAAGATACAGTTTCATTCCAATAAGTAATTAATGTTTCATTCATTTCATCAACGGAAGAAAACGCCCGAAAAGTAGGGCTAAATTTCATGATATTTTGATGATGAAAATGGAGATCAGAAGTAAAAAATATTTTTTGCATAATTTATCCTTTCCCACTTAAAAAACACAAGCGGTCATTTTACGGTTACTATTTTCAAATATGAGCAAGAAAGTCTTGTACATATTGAATTTTTTGCTGTTCGTCTAAGGCGTTAAACATCGTTTTATTTTCCTGAATATGCTCAATTAATGGAAAATACTCTTCACTGACTTTACGTTTATCCAACCGACTGGCAAGGTTTTCTTCAGAACTTCGCCCTAATAATTTAGAAATTAAGTAGTAGGGAGATTTGAGTTTAAAAAGCAACTCATCTTCGCTGGAAAATACCATAAACCCTTCATGCTTAACCTTAGACAATTCAGCTTTTAACTCCGCAAAGGTCATCGTTGACAATGTTAATGGGCGTTTGAGTTGGTACTGCAACGCAATTTCATCTAACCATTGCTCACTATATTGTTCACCCGTTTTCACATCAACACAGCCAATTAACGTTTCTCCCAAGGTTTCCTTAATAATATGCGGATCACTTTCATCACAAACTTCAAATAAAAACGTTTTATTTGGATAGGCTTTAAATAAAAGCTCATGTTTAGCACAATGTTTTTCAACTAATTTCGCAAAGTCACTATCTAAACTGCCTGTTGTCGAAAAAATTACTTTTCGATCAAACTCTGCTTGATAGCTCGGATGAGCTTCAGGCAATTCAACATAAGTACAACAACCTAAAAAACCATTGACCTTAACCACCGCTTTCACTTGAGTATCATCACCCAAACGCAAAGGAAATTTACTATTCCGCTCTTTTCGTTCCGAATAGTTAAAACATTTTTTAAACGGACGCACAATAAAATGACCATAAGCATCCATCACCAAGCCACGCATCTCTAACAACGCTAAATCCCATTGATTGTTATAAAAGGTTTCACGGCTATATTTAAGCACCGTCAATTCAGGATATAAGCGAGATGTTTTGGCGGTAAATGTTTTCTTTGAACGCATAAATTGCAAATAATCTAACGTGACATAGCTATTGTATTGCTCATTTTTAGGCAAATTTTTCGCTGAAAAGGCACGCATTTTATCAATAATACGTTTATCTTCTTCCATCATCGGCTGAACAGCAGGCACTAAAATCTCTTCTGCGATAGGACGCTGGCAAATTTCAATGAACATAGAATAAACTTGGATTTTATCCACATTATGCACATTCGGGAAAAAATTTTGCATTCGGTACACTTCGCTTTGCATATCTTGCTTTTTGGCTTTATTAATAAAACCACGGATAACATTCGCTTTTGCACCCACATTGCTAATCACAATAAGCACATCCACATCTTGATGATTTTTTGCAAACTGAAATGCCTCTTGAAGTGCTTGTTCAGCCTGTTGTTTTGCCTGTTTAAAATGAAAAGGTGTCCAATGATACTGCCCATCTTTGATAAGATATTTATCATTTTCAATGTGATAAATATAAGCATCTGGATATTCCACTTTAAATTCATTCATTTTTTGTTGAGCAAAAGTCGATTTCCCAGAGCCTGAATGGCCTCTAATGATTATGAGTTTTTGCATAATTATTCCTCACTTTTCAAAACCCAATTCGTCTTGCCACTTTCCCTTGTTTAATCTCACACTCCGCCTTAATCGCCTTTAACCACTCATCAAGATTATCAAACGGCGCAAAACGGTGTCTGCGGGAGACTGCGGCAAAATCACCGGGAGTCAAATTTCTTAATTGAGCAATGCAATCTTGTTCAACATCAGTTAAATCAGACAAGCTCAATTTATTGACTTGTTCTTGAGCAAATTTAACCGCTTGCTCTGGCTTGAGATAATCAAAATGCAATTTGAGATCAAAACGGCGTAAAGCAGCAGGATCAAGCCCATCCATTAAATTTGTTGAAACCACCAATAATCCTTCAAATTTCTCAATTTGAGTGAGCATTTCATTGACTTGACTATGTTCCCAACTACGTTGCCCACTTTCACGAGCAAACAAGAAAGTATCCACTTCATCAAAGACCAACACCATATTATTTTCTTTGGCTTGTGCAAAGGCTTGAGCAATCTTTTTCTCTGTTCCACCTACATATTTATCCAACAAATCTGAACCTTGGCAAATCAATACTGACATTCCCAACTCTTGCCCCAACCAATTCGCCCAAGCTGTTTTGCCCGTTCCCGGTGGACCATAACAACAAATTCTGCCCCGTTTAGTCCGCTTCAACCCTTCAGTAATTTTATGAATATCATCATTGCAAGCGACCCAATCTAAGTTGTAGCTAATTTTCCCTTCCACAAGCGGTTCGATTTTCTTAAAACCTTGCGATTTCAACATTTGATTAAACCAATTTAACGTTTTTTCGGCAAAATCCTCTTGAGAACAATCAGAATACACCTGTTTCATCACCGTCAAGCCACGCGTAATTATCGCAGGCGACAAGGCTTTTACTTGTGAAAAATGGCGAATGTAATCGTGAGATAACTGTTCATTGACAATAGAACGAATTAACTTTTCTTTATGACTAAATGGCAAATCAGGCATTTCGAACACAAGATCAAAACGGCGTAAATAAGCGTTATCAATACAACTGACCGAATTTGACAGCCAGATCATCGGTACATCATTATTTTCCAAAAACTGATTAACCCACGCCTTGTTCTCCTGTGCCACAGAGCGTTCCATAAAACTGCAGGCAAACACATCTTCGATTTCATCAAAAATAATGACCGCACTTTTATCTCGCAATAAACGTTGAGCTAAACGGCAATTTTCTAACCGTCTTTTTCCACCAAGTACATCATCATCTTCATCCATATATGCCATCGTATAACTTGATACATTCAATGCTTCGCTCAATAACCCTGCAAGCTCGGTTTTCCCTGTTCCTGGCGAACCATAAATTAAAATGTTAGTCCCTTTTTTAGCGTTATCAATGCTAAATTTCAAATGAGAAAGCATTAATTCATAGGTTGATTTAATATGCTCAAAGTGAGAAAGAGAAAGGCTCGGCTTTGCAGTCGGTAAAGTGCAACGAGCCAATAACATCTCTTCCGTTAAAGGTTGAGTTAAAAAGTCGTCAAAGTCTAATGTATCTCCCCACCCCAAATACTCTTCTAATCGATCAGGGCTATGAGAAAACTCCATTAATCCATAAGCAAATAATTTCTGTTTTTTGCTGAAAACCTTTCTTACATCATCTTTACTCAACGATAAAATATCCGCAACAATTTCAATAGCTTGGCTTAAATTGATATGCGGAAGATAACACATCAAATCTTTCATCTGTTTTTCTGCTCTCAAGTGGAAAACAAAACGAAATATGCTCTTTTCTGCTTCATTTAACTCTACAATCTCACTTAATTTTTCAATATTTTGATATGCCATTTTCCAACGTTCAGACACATCTTCGGAAAAATTCGTTTCCTTATAACGAGCCTGTAAAAGCTCTTTTACAACTGCTCCTACATTGTCGATATTTTCCATTTCTGGAGGTAAGCCTAATGCCATGGCAATATTATCATCTCGCCAACCATTCTCTCTAAAAATTTCAGGAAAGCCTTTATGCTCAAATAAGAGTTTCAACATTAAATGTTCTGTATAAGCTGAAACCGTAGGTGGGTTTAATTGATATTGATTGCTCATAAAACTATCTCCTATCCTATGTTACAAGAGAATTTTAAGGAGTTGTGCGACAAGATGTGTCGCATAGATTTACGGCATAAATCAAAGGTGACTAGGTGTAATCTGGGGCTAGTATAATAGACCAAGAAAAATTAAGAAGTTTTTGTAAAAATTTACAAAAACCTCTTAAAATTTTAATAATTACTCTTCAAATAATTCAATATTATTTTCAATAACATCAATAAATGGTTCTAAATAATTAAAGAGTTGTTCTGCTAACTCCCCCGTTGGTATTCGACATAATACATTCGCATTCCAATTCCTTAAATCATTATCAAAATACTTCCACATTAGCCACGTAGGTGTTGTTTTAAAGCCATTATAAAGATGAGAGAAAATATTTTGCAACTTATCGTAGTGTTCATTATTTATTTTATCTTTATGGGCATAAACACCATAATAACAATCATTTAACCATTGCGACTCAAATTCAATCCCCACACTATATTTACTAGACTTTATATTAAAATAAATACCAAAATATCTATTAGTAAAATGGTTTGTTTTCAAAATAGCCCATCCTTTGTCTACTAACTTTGGATATTTACTATGTATCTTATCTCTCAACTGTTCTTCCAACATATCTAGTAATCTTTGATATAACTCTTGAGATGAATCAATTACCGTTAAAGCTGAATTTAATAATTCATTATTATCGATAATTTTTGAAATTAACTCATTTGATTCAGTATTGATATTCATAATATCCTCTCTTAAAAATCGTTTAAAATCAGAACAAAAACTAATGATGCTTGGTGCTAAAGGTACTGTTTGATCTAACCAATCAACAAGCCATCTTGCTGATAAACATTCGGCTTTACCTTGCTCTACTAGGGATTGCCATACACTCTCATCAATCGAGAATGATGTTGGACTTTGTTCATAAATAGGAAGGTAAATCAAAAAATAAGGCACGCTATATTTTAAAAGATCATCACAGTAATCACCTAATTGATTCGGTTGATCACTTGCTCCCTTTAGCTTATTTTCAATAGAAATAACCCAAGTTCTCTTTTGATCTAGATATCCTTCAATAAAAATATCGTGTCTTCTACTTTCTGGTGTTAATTTTTCTACTGTTACTACTACTCTGTTATAGGATAAAAAGTGAAACAAGCCTAATTTTTTCAAAAATGAATTTAAGAAAATATCACCTTGACCGTGACTTTGTTTAGGATCTAACAAAAACGCAATAATCCCAGAAAGTCCATTTTCATCTGTTCGCATAAATCTAAATGGATTAAATGCATTTGCGTTATAAAGTGCAGTTCTCTCATTTTCACGTTTATAGTGTTCTATAATCTCACTGATTTTCTTTAAACTATGAAATACATCGCTCATATATTCTCCTATCATTTTATTTTGCAAATATCAATCAACCTTATTGCTCTTTTATACCCTAGTCCATACTTCCGTTGTACCCAAGAAATTTTTATATCTTTCTCTACTAACATATCCTGAGAAATAAGAACTTTCAATTCTTCATCTGTATAACAAGCATCACCATACCACTGTTCCCATCCCGATTTTCTTAATTTCTCATTCTGAAATTGAGTATTTTCATTTTCTAAAAAAGCGTGATGCACTCCATCTTTTACCCAATATTGCAACCTAATAAAAAAATTATACTTTTTCAAAAAATTAATTGCAATATTAATTTGATGTTCCACTAATAAACTTTCCATATCCTTATAATACTTATTTTCCACATCACACTCACAAAAATAACCTTTTTCTGTTTTTCTAATATAACAATCTTCATTTAATAGATGATCGAAACATTTTCCATAAATTTTATGTTCAAATTCACAAGCTAAGCTCATTTCAAAGTGAAATTTAGAATGTTGAATAAATACTAAAGAAAGTGGTGAACTCCAATAGATTGAACGAATTTCTACACAATTATATTTAAAGGAAGCAATAAGCCCCCATTCTTTACAAGCGGGATGATTTAGCAATTTTTCTGCAATCATTTTTTGAAAATAAAATTTAGCCATTTTACATCTTCCTGTTTTTAATCAAACTTAATAAATCCTCTAATGTTTCTATATTTAGTTTCATCTCATTAATAAAATATTCTGCTTCATATTCCATTTTGTGACTCTTAAGTTCAAACTTAATTTCAATGTTTTGATCTGTTTTATAAAAATGAGTGGCACAAGATTTAGGATAGTGTAACAATGTATGCATACCAATATTTGTGACACTCATTATCTTTTCTTTCTGCCTACATTGTTTTATTACATCAATAAAAAACTGATATTCTTCGATTGCTTTATGACTATTCGCAATAAATTGCTCTGCATTAAAAGCTTTACCTGCATATCGAAATTTAAAACCATCTTCTGTGCTAAATATTGTTAATCCTGTTTCAAATAAACCAAAATTTTCAATATAAATAAAATCAGATTGAGATTGAATAAACGCATCATCAGACAATGCAACATTTCCACAAACATCAATTACACGCCCAATAACCCTTGCATTCCCTGAAATTTTTGCTTTTTCTCTAATCGTAGCATCACAAATAACGGCGTTATCCCAAATATGCACATCATCTTGAATAGTCGCTTTTCCAAAAATACGAGCTTTACCACTCACATTCGCCTGATTTTTAATAAGAGCATGATCAAAAATTTCACATTCGCCACCTACTTTTGCAAAGCTCTCAATTTCAGCATTCCCATAAATTTTAGCCGAGCCGACAACACTGACAGCTTTTGTAATCACTGCAAATTCAAAAACTTGAGCATCATCACCAACAATTTCGCAGTTCATAATAAATGCATTGCCATACACTTTGGCATTATCTGTCACTTTAGAGCTACCCACTATCTGTGCATTATCAAATACTTGTGCATTGCCCGAAATGACCGACGAACCACTGACATAAGCATTTCCTGATACTGAAGCATTGCCCATCACTTTGCTTCTCTTCATTAACCAACAAGAGCCTTGTTGTGATAAGTTTCGTTCACTTTCCACATATCCGCCAAGTTCCCCTGCTTGAATATACCATTGATCTGCTTGGAAATTTTTTACTGCTTGAATTTGAAAAAGTCTTCTTCCTTCATACTCAATCACATTTTCTGTTAGTCGATATTTCATCTCTTTTCCTTAATGTAAGCGGTCTGATTGTGTAATTTTTTTTACAAATGACCTCCTACTATTTCCCTATGGTTTCATCAATCATCCTCAACGCTTCCAACGCTCCCATTTTTAAGCCAATATGGTGTGCTTGAAATACATTTGGAAAATCAGGGTTAATCCGAATAAGTGGGGCATTTTTCAAGCTGGCAATACGGTTAGAAAAGTCACGCACTGTTGGAATAGCCGTTCCAGCGCCAATTTCGATAACCACTAATTTTTGGGGTTTAGGTAGCCAAAATTCGTGAAAATACATATTTTGCCAATCGCAAGGCTTGCTGATCCAATCATAATCATCAAACATCAAAATCCACGCTCTAGCCAAGCCTTGACAATGTGGGCAAGTCGGTAGCTCATTCGTTAATAAGCCGGTTTCTTCATCAATTTCAGGAAGAAATTCCGTGGCAAGCCAAATATCGTCACGACATTTTTTCAAGCATTGCATCATATGAATAGAGCCGTGACATTCTTGCACCCGATTAGGCAGAAACCCTGCTTTTTGGAATTGCTCATCAACATTGCTGGTAAAAATATAAGCACCAAGCGGTGACTTATCCGCCCATTTTTTCAAAATCTGAAAACCTTGATGTGGCGTAGTTTCTCGATACTGCTTTAAACGCATACTATAAAAGCCCCAAGCAAGACGTGGATTTTCAATAAATAGTCGTGGCGTTGCCAAGGCTTCAAAGGTAATGTTACGTTTCTCAAACATCGGATAAGCTCGCCAAAAGCCGTTTTTTCCACGAAAATCGGGCAGACCGCTATCCACGCCTATTCCAGCCCCTGCGGTAATTAATAAGCTATCGGCAGTTTGAATTAATTCTGCACAACGTTTGATCTGTTCTGAAATTGTCATTTGGGCTACCTTTGCAAAAGTTAGGGTTAATCTGACCGCTTGTTTAGTTGCTCATCAATCGCCACTAATGCATCCAATGCCTTCATTTCCAAACTTAAAAAATGCATTTTCGGAACACCTGCATCAAGGGGATTAATACGAATAAAGCCACCTTTTTTCTGTTTTGCCGTCAGTTCTGAGAACCGCCGAACCGTTGGGATCGCCTTACCTGCCCCCAATTCAATCACCACTAATCGTTCCACTTGTTTTAGCCATTTTTGTAACGCTTCCAGTTTGGTTTCGTAGAAATGATCGCAATAAAGATA
Source organism: Actinobacillus indolicus (assembly GCF_901764975.1). Classification (GTDB taxonomy): domain Bacteria; phylum Pseudomonadota; class Gammaproteobacteria; order Enterobacterales; family Pasteurellaceae; genus Glaesserella; species Glaesserella indolica_B. The sequence goes on from NZ_CABFKH010000004.1 coordinate 48,390, forward strand.
GTCGTCAAACATCATCACATTTTGACGAGCCATACCGTGACAATCAGGGCAAGTTGGCTTTTCACTTAAAAGTAAACATTTTTCATTATCCACTTCAGGCTGAAAATCATCTGAACGCCACGTTTTATCTTGGCAGTTGTAAAAACATTGCATTCGGTGCAAAGAACCGTGCACTTCATAAATCCGTTCGTCATCAAATCCGGCTTGCTGAAAATGCCCATCCACGTTGCTAGTAAACACAAAATAACCGTGTTCCATCTGCTCTGCCCATCGTTTTAAAATGTGATAGCCTTGATGAGCCGGCGTTTCTCGATAACTTTTCAGACGATGAGCAAAAAACCAATAGGCAAGTTCGGGCTGTTCAAGATAGATCTTAGGTGTCGCAATCTCGCTAAAAGACAATCCGAATTTCTCAAGTGGCGGATAGGCATTCCACAATCCGCCTACACTGCGAAAATCAGGCAGACCACTGTCCACACTCATTCCAGCTCCGGCAGTAATCAAAATACCATTCGCTCTGCGAATAAGTTCAACGGCGTAATTAAGATCATTTTTCATAACTAAATATTTCTCCTCTTTCCATTTTGCGTAAATGGCTATTTATCATAGTATCTCTCGCCCAAGCACCCATAATATTGACTGGGGGCGGTACAACTATTTTTTGACAAGAAATTACCGCTTGAAATGTCTGCTCGCTAAGTTGATTAAAATAATCATAAATCGTTTGTTTGTTTATTGGTGAAATGAGATATTTTTCATTAAAGTAATTTGCAAGTTTTGGAATATATTGCTGAAGATTTTGTCCTGAAATCAAATAAATGGCTTTTGAATTATTTTCACCATAAGTAATATCAATACGTTTTATTTCCCATTGATATTTACTGGCAAAAAGTTTAAGCGTTCTAATTTTTTGTTCACAATGAAGATGAATAAATGCATTTTCCATCTCATTTTGTTCAACTAAATAAATAAGGTGTTCTAAAAATAATGGAATATGAATTAATTCTTCTGGCACATATTCTTGACTGACATCTAACTGACTAAGCCAAGTTTTCATAGCGGTAGGATCAGGCAAACTTTTTACCAATGAAAGTAACGGATTAAGTAAAGCAACCGCTTCTTTTGCCTCTTTTCTGGCTAAGTTCTGTTTTAAAATATAATAATGAAAAGGGGGATCATAAAAATCAGGATATGTGCCTTTCGCTTGAAGCATCACAGAGAAATGTTTGCCATATCCAACTTTAGCAATCTGTTCAGGCTGTTTAGGATCGATAAGCACATACACATAAAAATTTGATTTTGTTTCCATATATCACCTCGTATTTATCTTACGGAAGTCATTATATGGATAGGTGCGACAAGATGTGTCGTAGTAAGTTATAGATAAGAATTAAACCTATAACAAATATTTCAGCACACTCTCCCAATCAGGAAATTTTTCTGTACCAAAATGAATATGCTCACCTTTAAATTTACCAGCACCATTTGCCGTACGATCATCAATTAAATAATCACCTTGATTGAGATTTTTATGATGAGAAAGGATCACTCGTTTATATAGCACGGAGTTTTTATCTTCACCAAAATAACGATGAATCCATTTTATTTTATCTATCCAAGCTGATGGGTTATGCCACGGTGATGTAGATAACACATAAATATCATATTTTTCCGCTAATTGATGAACGGCTTCTATCGCTTTAGGCATAGGCTCCATTAAACCGAAAATACCTTCTACTTCATCATAATTTCCCACATATTGCTGGCGTGTTTTTTCATCTAATTTGGCAATGCCAGTTGGAAAATCAACAATCACATTATCCATATCAATATAAACAATTTTTTTCATTTTTATGACCCCATAATTTTGGTTAATAATTCATCTACCCATTCAGGCACAAATGTTCCTGCTTTGCCAATTCGTACTTCATCAAAATGCGATTTGACTTTGCTTGGCTCTAAATTGATCTCAATCGTTTTGCAACGGTAAGGCTGTGTTTCCTGAACAAATCCTGCGGCAGGATAAACATTGCCAGATGTACCAATTGCAATAAAATAATCACATTGTTGTAGTGCACTCTGAATTCTGTTCATTTCAAATGGAATTTCACCAAACCAAACGATGTTAGGGCGTAAAACATTTGGCGGTTCACAGCAAGAACAACGATCACTGTCTGTGACATCTTTCTGCCATTCATAAACTTTGCCCGATTTAACACATCGCACTTGAAGCAATTCGCCGTGCATATGAATAACATTCTTAGATCCTGCACGTTCGTGCAAGTTATCTACATTTTGCGTCACAATCAGCAAATTATCGCCTAATGTCTGCTCTAATTTTGCTAAGGCTAAATGTGCCGCATTTGGCTGAATATCAGGGCTCGTCAGCTGGCGACGGCGTTCATTATAAAAACGTTGAACCAACTCAGGATTACGCCGAAATCCTTCAGGCGTTGCCACATCATCAATGTGGTGATCTTCCCATAATCCATCTGACGCACGAAAAGTGCGGATACCCGATTCGGCAGAAATGCCTGCTCCAGTTAATATAACGACTTTAGGTAAATTCATAGTTTCTCCGTTAAAATTGACAAATAATGGCTGAAAAATCATCGTAATAGCGGTGCTTTTTTACCATTTTTCTGCAAATGGTCAATCGCTCTCGATTAGTCGAAAACTGTTGCCAAATTTTCTTAAGTAAGTCGGAATGAAGGTAATGACTTAAGCCATCAGAACAGAGCAAAATTGCTTCGCCTTGAACAAGCTCCGTTTCAGCTACTGCAATCCTAAATGCTGTTTCATTCTCATCTGCGACCAAGCAATCAGACAAGCCGTTGTACAGTCCCGAATACACTGTTTGCTTGTCCGCCAAGCCTTGCTGTTGCATTTCATTCAAAATAGTGTGATCAACGCTCAGTTGTTGCCAGTCTCCTTCAGCTGTAATTTTATACGCTCGGCTATCGCCCACATTGATAATTTTGCATTTGCCATCTTGGGTTAATTCGCAAGCCAAAAAGGTGGTCGAAGAACCTAAGTAACGGCTTGATAAAGTTTGGCTTAATGCTTGCTGTGTTTGACGTAACCACGCTGAGCTTAACTGCTGACATTGTGCTAATTGCTTCATCATAAATCGGCTGGCATAATGAGATTTTGGGCTACTTGATACACCATCAGCCACGCCTAACATTATTTTTTCCGCATTCAATTCAATCGTTTCCGCTTTCTTTAATTGATATTGAAAAACTGAATGTCCATTAAATAACGCATCTTGATTTTTTAATTTATCTTTGCCTACTTGTTGGCAGAAGGTAATAGAGAATGTCATATAAACCCCATTTTATTTTATCGTTCTACTTAAACAGGTTTTAAGTGAAAGTTAAAAGTCGGGTGGAAAAAATTTTTACAAAGTAATGATATGGCTTAGTGCGACAAGATATGTCGCAAAAAGAATAAAATTAGAACGACACAGAATGTCGCACATTAACATATAATCATCTTTAATGAATTTAACTCAACAAAGGAGAATATATGCACCCGATCAATGAATTTTATTTAGGACTGCGTAAAACAGAAAGAGGATTTGATTTACCTACGTTATGGAATCTTAGCCCTACAATGATTGGATTACAATACTTCTATATCGAATGGCTATTTCCTGTCAATCAAGCTTCCAAATGGAACAAACATGCACCACTATTATTAGGTGATGATTTAGACTTTTTCAAACAGAATGAGGAGATTCAGCAAAACTATCTGACATCATTTGACAAAATTATTCACTACTTTGGAATCTATCGTGAAGGAAATACATTGTTTATTTCTGATGAACTCAAAGTTCGCTCCTACTGGCTAAGAGAAGTAGGACATGAAGAAAAGAAAATTAGCCGAATTATTCGATCATTAGCATGGTGTGGGCATCTTGAATTAGCAAGAAACCTGCAAAAACTATCCATTGAGCTTATAAAAGAAAAAGGTTATCTAAAAGAAGGCACATTAACTATTTGGCAAAATATTCTTGATGAATATCAAAAATAGTATTATTTATACATTTAAGTCAGAAATAAAAATAACAATCCGCATTTATAATATTCGGATTGTTATTTTTAATTACTCTGAGATAATTTTATTTACTACTCTCAGCCTTATTTAATCCATCTAACAGCATTTCTATTGGATTCCAAAAAGCCTTCGTCACTGAATCAACATCACTTGCCAGTTGCGTCCAAGATTTCTCATTCCATTCATTAATAATATGATTAGTAGTATTGAACCAAATCGGATATTTAGAAGTTTTTTGGGCATCTTTAATAATAATTTTATTTAAAATCTCATTATCTCTTTCTTTTAATTCCCCATTTATACCATCTTTAAATCTAAGACCGCAATATGTTTTTCCATTACTTTCAAAACAGATATCAAAACTATATTTATCATTAGAAATATAAATAGGAAGTATAGTATCGCCACTCTTATTGATGGTTCTTAATTTCCAATCTTGATATTCACTACTAGATAATTTATCAATTAAGATCTGTTCTAGCTTTTCAGCAAGTACTCGATAGATTTCCTCTCTATTTTTAATAGCTGTCATTACCATTTCAAACGCATTTCTACGCTCTTCATCATCTAGTTTTTCTAATAGATTTGGAATAAATTGACTTTTATTTTTATTTGACATGATAAACTCCTGATTTAAAAATTCTTTAAAATACTCAATAAACTGATTTATTTTTTCATTTTTTGTGTGGCAATTCTGAAGCCACTTGACTAGAGAAGTAGGGGTTATTATCACAGCCCTATGATTCTTTACTTCGTTATCCCAATCCATCTCATTAATAGAAATAGGCTTCTTTTCTATTACAGGTAGAAATACCATAAAATAATTTTCTTTATGATAACGTTTTAGATCGTCAATATAATGCGATATCTGATTCTCTTGCTCATAGGCTCCTCTTAATTTACTTTCAATAGAAACAACCCATTGCACTACACCATTTTTATATCCCTCTAAAAAAATGTCGTGTCTTCGGCCTAAATAAGTATGCTTATTTAATGTGACAAACACACTATCACACTTCAACAATTCTTTTTTCAATAACAACTTGAAAAAGCTTTTTAGAAAAAAATCTCCTTGGTTATGGCTTTCATTCGGATCAAGAAAAAATGCTAAAATCGCAGAGATACCGTCTTCATTTGTATATATAAATCGGAAAGGAGTGAATTCAGGCGATTCATTCCTATCTATGGATGAAATATGTTTTTCCTTTTGATATAGTTCGTTCAAAATATTGATAATAGATTGTTCCATCTTTATTACTCCTCATTTAAATATTAACCAATTTTTAATAGCCAAAGAATTAGCTAAAATAGCCTATCAAGTAAGTGTACATCATTAATACGACAAGATATGTCGCACTAAACACTCTCTTTCTCAATATCCCAAATATCTTCTCCAAAACGTCTTATCCACCATTCCAACATATCCGTATCGGCAACGGTCGCTTGGAAACGGTAATGTTCTTTGCTTTCTTCGAGCGTAATTTGATCTTTTGAAAGTGGTGTTTCGGTTAAATGGAAGCCCGCCCAGTGAGCAATAGAAAATGTCAACTTCACTTTCCCATCACTTCCGAACCCTAAATGCCCTTCATCTTGATACTGTTTTAAGTTGAAATCTTTTGGGCGTTCAAAGCTAAAAGTCGATAGTTCCGCTTTTTTGATACGATGTAAGGCAAGTAAGCGGTTGTCGTCAAACCCATCATAACGAGCGACTAAATAGGTGCTTGCCCCTTGTTGCGCAATTGCCAACGGCATAACCTGTGCTTTATGTTTTTTACCATTTTGGTTTTGGTATTCAATGTGCAGTAATTTATTTTGGAAAAGAGCGGTACTGACAGCTGTAAAAACGTCCTCTTTCACTTTAGCTGGGATAAGTGGTTGGCTAGTCGGTACGCTACAAATTTTCCCTAACCACTGATGTTCGGGGTTACTCGTCCCTACTCCGACAATTTTTTCTGCCTGTTTAAAAAAGGGTTCCATTGACGACATAATATTCGCAGGCAAGAGATATTTAAGTTGCTGTTCCGCTAATTTTAAGATTAACGCTTGTTGTTCATTCAACATCGGCACGGAAATGCCGACTGATCTCTCAAGCCAACAATACGCATATTCATTGTCACGATCATCACATTCCAAATCGTCAAAATGCTCGCTTAAGGTTTTTAATGCACGCTGAATACTTCGCTTATCTTTTTCAAAACCTGCCTTTTTCATACTTTCGAATATCTCAGACGTAGTTAAACGATAAGGCTTTTTGGGGATACGGCGTAAAATCTCTAATAAAAAGAGCGCAGAATCAATTCCTGATGGGCGTTTAGACATAATGGACTCCTCATATTTTTTCGATGATTATAAGCCTAACAAGCGGGTATTTTGTAAAAAATTTATGCAAAGTGGCCGCTTGTTTTATCTTCTTTGCATATTCCGCTATAATGCCCCGCTTTAAAAATAGAAGAGAAAGGAATAATTATGTTTGAACTCAATCCGATTAGAACTCAATTAGCTGATTTAGCAGAACGAACCAATACACTTCGGGGGTATCTTTGACTTCGATCTGAAAGTTGAACGCTTAGAAGAAGTCAATGCTGAATTAGAACAACCTGACGTATGGAATAATGCTGAAAAAGCTCAGGCGTTAGGCAAAGAGCGTGTTGCTCTTGAAACCATTGTGAATACGATTAAAGCACTTGATCAAGGCATTGAAGATGTCGAAGGTTTAATCGAACTTGCCGTTGAAGCGGAAGATGAAGAAACTTTTAACGAAGCTCAACAAGAAGCGAACCAACTTGAAGAAAAATTAGCCTTGTTAGAGTTTCGCCGTATGTTTAGCGGTCAGCACGATGCTGCAGCTTGCTATGTGGATTTACAAGCAGGCTCAGGTGGCACGGAAGCGCAAGACTGGACGGAAATGCTACTGCGTATGTATTTACGTTGGGCAGAAAGCAAAGGCTTTAAAACGGAATTGATCGAAGTATCCGATGGAGATGTCGCTGGATTAAAATCGGCGACAATTCGTGTTTCAGGCGAATATGCGTTCGGTTGGCTGAGAACGGAAACAGGGATTCACCGTTTAGTGCGTAAAAGTCCGTTTGACTCCAATAACCGTCGCCATACTTCTTTTGCAGCGGCATTTGTCTATCCTGAAGTGGATGATGATTTTGATATTGAAATTAATCCTGCGGATCTGCGTATTGATGTGTATCGTGCATCAGGTGCTGGTGGTCAGCACGTTAATAAAACAGAGTCGGCGGTGCGTATTACCCATATGCCATCAGGTATTGTAGTGCAGTGTCAAAATGGACGTTCGCAACATCAAAACAAAGATCAGGCGATGAAACAGCTCAAAGCTAAGCTCTATGAAATGGAAATGATGAAGAAAAATGCAGAAAAACAAGCAATGGAAGAGAGCAAGTCTGACATTGGTTGGGGCAGTCAAATCCGTTCTTATGTGCTAGATGATTCTCGTATCAAAGATTTGCGTACAGGCGTTGAAAATCGTAATACCCAAGCGGTGTTAGACGGCGATTTAGACAAGTTTATTGAAGCAAGTTTGAAAGCGGGGCTATAACGATTAGGGGGATGTCCGATAAGGAAATCCCCTTTTTCTATTCTTCAAGTTTCAACGCTTGTGAAAAACTTTGTAATCCTTTTGAGTTACCTGTTTTTGCCATGGCTTGTAGTGCTTGGGTTGGCACGTGTAATAGTTGGTTAGTGAGTTTGTAGCTCAATTCATTTAAGACTTTTTCACTCTCTTGTCCCTGTTGTAACGCATTCAAGGCTTTTTCAAGTAAATCTAAACGAATTTCTTCTGCATTTTGACGATAATGCTTAATCAGATTTGTTGATTGTTGCTGTTTAAGCCATGCAAAAAAATCTTTCGCTTCTTCTGCAACAATCTCTTTTGCTTGCTCTGCGGCTTGCTCTCGTTGTGCTAAGTTTTGCTGAATAATATTTTGCAAATCATCTACACTATAAGCATAAACGCTATCCAACTCCCCTGCCTTTTCATCAATATCACGTGGTACGGCAATATCAATTAATAGCATCGGATCAAAACGGCGTGCTTTTTGTGCTTCAACAACCATTTCTTTAGTGATCAAAATATCAGGGCTACCCGTCGAACTAATTACCACATCGGCTTGATTTAACCCTATTTGCAACGCACTCAAGGATAAAATCTGCATTGGAGTTTCTAGTTTCTCCGCCAACATCTCCGCTCGAATATGGGTACGGTTAGCGATCATGATATTTTTTGCCCCATGCTGAATTAAATAACGGGCAACTAATTCAATCGTTTCCCCTGCTCCCACAAGTAAAAAACGTAGTTTTTTGAAATCATCAAAAATTTGACGAGCTAAACCGCAAGCTGCATACGCCACAGATACTGCACTGCTGCCGATCTCGGTTTCAGAACGGACACGTTTTGCCGTAGCAAAGGTTTTTTGAAATAGACGGGAAAGGTTGGTCGAAACAGTACCGCCTTGCGAGTGATAAAAAGCTTCGCTGTCTTGGTAAGCTTGTTTTACTTGCCCTAAAATTTGCGGCTCACCCAAAATCAAGGAATCCAAACCACTTGCTACACTCATTAAATGACGAGCTGCATCAAGATTTTGCTTGAAATAGTAAGCTTTGCTTAATTCGTCTTTGTCTAACTGATGAATCTCTGAAAACCAATTAAAACACTGCTCACGCCAAGCAATATTATCAGGATGATCTTCTTGTGGTGGGACATCAGGCTGATGAAAATAGAGTTCTGTTCGGTTACAAGTCGAGAGAATAACAACACTTTCAGCTAGGCTCTGTTCTTGAATTTGTTCGAAAGCACGCTGACGTTTATCTTCAACAAACGCCACTTTCTCTCTTAAACCCACAGATGCTGTTTTATGATTAATGCCTAATGCTAAAATTGTCATTGTTACCCACAGAATAAAAAAGGTGGAAACCACCCGAAAAGACGGAGCATTTTAATCAATCCATGCCGTTGGTGCAAATAATTGTCTTGATAGGTTTGATTTATAGCAACGGATTTTTATCCATACAAGCGGTCTGATTTCTGTAAATTTTTGCAAATTCAAAAAATATCCAAGATTTTGGGGTGAATTCCGCTATAATGCTTTACATATTTTTGAGATTGTCAAAATCTGTCAAGAATCCTTTCAATTAAAGCGTTATGGAGGACTTATGGTTGCGATTCGCCATTCACACCAACTCGATCTAAATACTTTCGAGCTGGCTAGTTGGAGTGCAGGGTTACAAATGTCACCCATAACCTTTGAACAGTTATTAATTGCTTGGCGTTATGCTCAAGAAAAAATCGACATTGAGCAAAATCACCTTATGTGGTTTGGCATTGAAATGGTCGAAATCTTACACGGCTTGAATATGGATGATGATAGCCTTGTTGCCGCACTACTCTTTCCACTCGTCAAACAAAACATTATCGATCTCGTTCAAGTGAAAGAACATTTTGGTAATGATGTTAAAAACTTGGTCAAGGGTGTATTGGAAATGGATAACGTCCGCCAATTAAACGCCAGCCACGCCTCCGATCTTCAAATTGACAATATCCGTCGTATGTTGCTCGCTATGGTAGATGATTTCCGCTGTGTTGTGATTAAACTTGCCGAGCGGATTGTCTATTTACGTGATACGGAGCGTTTAAGCGAAGAAGATTTAGTTCTTGCAGCTAAAGAGTGCTCTCACATTTATGCCCCATTAGCCAACCGTTTAGGGATCGGACAATTAAAATGGGAACTAGAAGATTACTGTTTTAGAGCGTTACACCCTCAGGAATATCGCCAAATTGCCAAGTATGATCTGGCTGAACGCCGTTTAGATCGTGAAAAATATATTGCAAATTTTGTGGATGATCTGACCGCTTGTATCAAAGAAGAAATTGAAGATGTACAAGTTTATGGTCGCCCGAAACATATTTATAGCATTTGGAAGAAGATGCAGAAAAAGCATCTCACATTCAAACAGTTATTTGATGTGCGAGCAGTTCGGGTTATCGTGCCAAAACTTCAAGATTGCTACACCGCACTGGGTATTGTGCATACCCATTACAAACATTTGCCTGAGCATTTTGATGATTATATTGCCAATCCCAAACCGAATGGCTACCAGTCGATTCATACGGTCGTGTTAGGTGAAGGGGATAAAACCATCGAAGTCCAAATTCGTACGCAAAAAATGCATGATGATGCAGAACTTGGGGTAGCTGCACACTGGAAATATAAAGAAGGCGCAGCGGCAGGACGCTCTGGCTACGAAGAAAAAATTGTCTGGTTACGTAAGTTACTCGATTGGCAGAAAGATATTGCGGATTCAGGCGATGTGGTGGCTGAAATGCGTTCCCAAGTGTTCGATGATCGGGTTTATGTCTTTACGCCAAAAGGCGAAGTGGTTGATCTACCGAAAAATGCAACGCCCCTTGATTTTGCCTATTCGATTCATAGCGAAGTAGGACACCGTTGTATCGGCGCAAAAGTGGCTGGACGTATTGTGCCGTTCACCTATATTTTACAAATGGGTGATCAGGTCGAAATTATCACGCAGAAAAATCCAAACCCAAGCCGTGACTGGCTCATTCCAAGCCAAGGCTTTGTGAATACAGCTAGAGCTAGATCCAAAATTGTCGCTTGGTTTAAAAAGCTAGACCGCGATAAAAATATTCCGCTTGGCAGGGAGATGTTAGAAGCGGAGATGGCAAAATTCAATTTCACTCAAAAGCAAATTGAAGATCTCGCTTTACCACGTTATAACCTAAAACAAGTGGATGATCTCTATGCGGGTATTGGTGGTGGCGACATTCGCTTACATCAATTAATGCACTATTTGCAAAGTAAGCTCATTAAAACTACCGCCGAACAAGCTGATGAAGCGATCTTAAAACAGGTGGCAAATAAAGCACAGCAACCACAAAAAAGCCGTAGCGGTTTTGTTGTGGTTGAAGGCGTGGGTAACTTAATGCACCACATTGCTCGTTGTTGTCAGCCGATTCCAGGTGATGAGATTGTTGGCTACATTACTCAAGGGCGGGGTATCTCAATTCATAGAGCCGATTGTGAACAGCTATTTGATCTTCAAAGTAGTAGTCCTGAGCGTGTGGTAGAAGCAGAATGGGGCGATAGTTATAGCGCTGGTCGATTTAGTTTAACTATCCGCGTGATTGCTAATGACCGTAATGGCTTATTGCGTGATGTGAGTGGCATCATGGCAAATGAGAAAGTGAATGTGTTGGGTGTTTCGAGTCGTACTGATACCAAACGTGGAATCGCGACTATTGATATTCAAATTGAACTGAATAACGTAGAATTATTAGATAAACTACTCAAACGCATTCTACAAATTGATGATGTGATTGATGCAAAACGTTTATCAAATTAAGCCATATTTAAGCAAGGATATTTATGCAAAAATTAGTCATTTTGGGTTCAACAGGATCTATCGGAAAAAGCACCCTTTCTGTGGTTGATCATAACCCTGAGCAGTACCAAGTTTTCGCTTTAGTGGGCGGAAAAAATGTCGAATTAATTACCGAACAATGCCAACAATATCAACCACGTTTCGTGGCATTAGATGATGAACAGGCATCTGCAAAATTAAAGGAAAATCTGACCGCTTTAGGCTTAAAAACTGAAGTTCTCGCAGGGCAAAAAGCCATTTGTGAATTATCATCACATCCTGAAGTGGATATGGTCATGGCGGCAATCGTGGGCGCAGCTGGTTTATTACCGACTCTTTCAGCGGTACAAGCTGGCAAAAAAGTCTTGTTAGCAAATAAAGAATCTTTAGTTACTTGCGGACAAATTTTTATTGATGAAGCTCGCAAGTCGGGGGCCAAATTGCTCCCGGTCGATAGTGAACATAATGCGATATTCCAATCGTTACCACCTGAAGCACAAGAAAAAGTGGGCTTCTGTCCGCTTGCAGAACTGGGGGTAAGTAAAATTATTCTCACGGGTTCAGGCGGGCCTTTCCGTACAAAACCATTGAATGAATTTAGCCAAATTACCCCTGCTCAAGCGGTTGCACACCCGAATTGGTCTATGGGTAAGAAAATTTCGGTGGACTCAGCGACAATGATGAACAAAGGGCTGGAATATATTGAAGCACGTTGGCTGTTTAATGCTTCTGCCGATGAAATGGAGATCATTATTCATCCACAATCTATCATTCATTCCATGGTACGCTACATTGACGGTAGTGTTATTGCTCAAATGGGAAATCCTGATATGCGTACGCCGATTGCACATACCATGGCATATCCGAATCGAATCAACGCTGGTGTTGGTCCGTTAGATTTCTTTAAATTAAAAGAACTAACCTTTATTGAACCGGATTTCGCTCGCTACCCAAATTTAAAATTAGCGATAGATGCCTTCGCAGCAGGACAATATGCGACCACAGCCATGAACGCAGCCAATGAAGTCGCTGTAGATGCCTTTTTAAATGAAAAAATTCGTTTTACGGACATTGTCGAAGTCAATCGCCAAGTGGTTGAGAACATCGCTCCAATTCAAGTCAAAGAAATTGCGGATGTGTTGCATATTGATAAATTAGCAAGAGATGTCGCACAACAAGCAATCTTTCAGTTTAGCTAACAACAAAAAGCCCACCAAATGGTGGGCTTATTTATTACTCTTCTGAAACTACATTTTCTTCGTCATCTTCAAGATCACAAATTCGTTCAAGGCTGACAACTTTCTCATCTTCCGCTGTACGAATAATGCGAACACCTTGAGTGTTACGTCCTACAAGGCTAACTTCATTTACTCTCGTTCGAACCAATGTACCCGCATCGGTGATCAACATAATTTGGTCGTTTTCTTCAACCTGAACTGCTGCAACGACTTTACCGTTACGTTCATTCACTTTAATTGAAACAACCCCTTTTGTTGCACGGGATTTCACTGGGTATTCACTTAACGCAGTACGTTTACCATAACCATTTTGGGTTACCGTTAAAATTTCACCTTGAGTATGTGGAATTACAAGAGATACCACTTTATCCGTGGTTAAGTTTACGCTTGATGTCTCTTCCGCGTCTTCATTTTCCACCGTTTCAATTTCAACCTCTTCCACGTCGTCTGCGGAAATTTCGGTGGTCGCTAATTTAATACCACGGACACCTGTTGCCACACGTCCCATACCACGCACTTGTGTTTCTGCAAATCGAACCACTCGACCTTGTGCAGAGAACAACATAATCTCGCTATCGCCGTTGGTAATATCTACCCCGATTAGCTCATCACCTTCGCGAAGTTTTAATGCAATCAGACCGCTTGATCTCACATTACTGAATGCATCTAACGATACTTTTTTCACTGTACCACTCGCCGTTGCCATAAAGATAAATTTATCTGCACTAAATTCACCGTTTGGCACAGGAAGAATCGCTGTAATTCGCTCATTTTCCGCTTTTTCTAATGGCAAGATATTGATAATTGGCGTGCCTCGTGCGCCACGGCTTGCTTGCGGTAGCTGATAAACTTTCAGTTGATATAAACGTCCACGGCTTGAGAAACAGAGAATCGTATCGTGCGTATTCGCGACCAACAGCTTCTCGATAAAATCATCTTCTTTCATTTTGGTCGCAGATTTTCCTTTACCACCACGGCGTTGTGCTTCGTAGTCTGAAAGCGGTTGATATTTCACATAGCCTTCATGGGAAAGGGTAACAACCACATCTTCCTGTGCAATTAAATCTTCTAAATTAATATCGCCCGAAGCTGCTGTAATTTCGGTACGGCGTTCATCACCAAATTCTGCTTTAACTTTTTCAAGCTCTTCACGAATGACCTCCATTAAACGCTCAGAGCTATTTAAAATATGTAGCAACTCGCCAATCTCAACTAAAATCTCTTTATACTCATCGAGAATTTTTTCATGTTCTAAGCCAGTTAAACGGTGTAAACGAAGTTCTAAAATTGCACGAGCTTGTACTTCAGATAAGAAATATTGCCCATCACGCACACCGAACTCTGCGGCTAAGTCATCTGGACGAGCAGCATCAACGCCTGCTGCTTCCAGCATGGCTGCCACATTACCTAAAGACCAAGGGCGAGCCAATAAACCTTCACGTGCTTCATCTGCCGTTTTAGAGTTACGAATAAGTTCAATAACTGGATCGATATTAGCTAATGCAATCGCTAAGCCTTCTAAAATATGCGCTCGTTCACGCGCTTTACGCAATTCAAAGACAGTACGGCGTGTCACCACTTCACGACGGTGCATCACAAAGGCTTCAATGATCTGTTTTAAATTGAATACTTTTGGCTGACCATGATCAAGTGCAACCATATTGATACCAAAGGTCACCTGCATTTGTGTTAATGCATAGAGATTATTTAATACCACTTCACCGACAGCGTTATTTTTAATTTCAATGACGATTGAAATCCCGTTTCTATCTGAATAATCTTCAATGCTGGAAATACCTTCAATACGCTTATCACGCACTAATTCGGCAATTTTTTCGATCAAATTCTTTTTGTTTACCTGATAAGGTAATTCCGTCACAACAATCTGCTCGCGACCTTTCGATGTAGTTTCAACCACGGCTTTTGCGCGTACATACACTTTTCCACGCCCTGTACGATAAGCTTCTTCAATCCCTTTACGACCATTAATAATCGCAGCCGTTGGGAAATCAGGACCAGGGATATGTTGCATTAACTCTTCAATCGTAATCTGATCGTTTTCAATATAGGCTAAGCAACCATTTAACACTTCATTTAAGTTATGAGGCGGAATATTGGTTGCCATACCCACCGCAATACCCGATGAACCATTAACCAGTAAGGCTGGAATTTTCGTTGGCAAAACATCTGGAATCATCTCTTTACCGTCATAGTTTGGCGAGAAGTCCACTGTTTCTTTATCTAAATCCGTTAACAGCTCTTGCGTAATTTTTTGCATACGCACTTCGGTATAACGCATCGCCGCAGGTGCGTCACCGTCAATCGAACCAAAGTTCCCTTGTCCATCCACCAACATATAACGAAGAGAGAACGGCTGAGCCATACGCACAATCGTATCGTACACCGCAGAATCACCGTGAGGGTGATATTTACCGATTACATCACCGACCACACGCGCTGATTTAACATAAGGTTTAGATGATGTATTGCCACTTTGATCCATGGAGAAAAGTACACGGCGGTGAACAGGTTTAAGACCGTCACGAACATCGGGCAACGCACGCCCAACAATCACCGACATGGCATAATCTAGGTAGGAGTTTTTCAGTTCTTCTTCAATACTGATGGGGGTAATATCTTTGGCTAATTCGCTCATTGAAATTTCCTAATCATGTGATAAAAATGCCCAATTTTCAGGCACGAAAATTGGGCGAGATTTTAACACAAAATCGGAAAGAAAGGGGAAAAACTTGGTCTTTAACACGCTTTATAACGTGACTAACACAATTTGTTCAGGGTCAATACTCACCCACACCTTTTCTTGTAAGGCGAATTGATGCGTTTTGAGTGCTGTTGCATAACACTCCCCTTCTCCAATACTTAAGGTGATTTCTTGGTACTCTCCCTTATCATAAAAATCTGAAATCACCGCAGGAAAACTATTTACCGTCTCTGGATTTTCGGTATGAATTTGAATCCATGGCGCTTTTACCATCAGCATCACTTCTTTTCCTAAGGCTAAATTGAGCCGTTTTGCACTTTGCGTGGTAATACAAGCGGTCAGATTTTGAGAGAAATTTGCAATGGCGATTTCCACATAACAGAGCACATCATTTTCAGTTAATTGACTTACTTGACCGAAGAATTGATTTCTCGCACTACTCTGCAATGAAAACTTCGCCGTTGCCGTTAATAAACTATTTAATGGAATCGACTCATCTTGCAATATATGAAATGCTTTTTCTTGGGTTTGTGCTAATAAATCATAAAGTTGCAATAAACGTTCCGCATAAGATGTCAGCACCGTACCTCCACCGTTTTTCCCTCCGGTATTACGTTCTAATAACGGCTTAGGGCTAATCACATTCATGGCTTCAAGATGATCCCATGCACTTTTATAACTCACCTTCGCATTTTTAGCCGCTTGATTAATCGAGCCACAAGCTCGAATTTCTTTTAACAGCGTAATTCTTTTCGGATCGACAAACAGTTTTTGCTGTAGCTTAATCGTTAATAAAATCTCAGTTTCTAACATAATCGGTTTCCTAAATTCTATCAGGCTAAATTATCCGTCTTTATTGGCATAAATGAAAAGTTATTTTTGTATAGATTTTTTCAAACAAAGCAATATATAATTATTTATATAAAGAATATATTCTCCATCATCAAGGATCACTCATGAAAAAAACATTCACGAAATTAACACTTACAGTGGCTTTCGCTTTAGGTACAACATCTGCCTTTGCAGGGAACATCACTGTTTTTGCCGCAGCATCCATGACAAACGTTTTACAGCAAATTGGTGATGAGTATAAAAAAGCACATCCTGAAGATACATTAACCTTCTCTTTCGCAGGTTCATCTACCCTTGCAAAACAGATTAAACAAGATGCGCCCGCAGATCTTTTCATCTCAGCCGATCAAAAATGGATGGATTATGTAGCTGAAAAACAATCAAATAAAGTTAAACATGTTACAATTTTAGCTGAAAATGATTTAGTCTTAATTGCACCTGCGGATAGTAAAATCAAAGTCGCAAGTATTAAAGAGATCAATTTCAAAAATACCATTGGTGACAGCTATTTAGCAGTTGGCGATGATAATGTGCCTGTCGGTCGGTATGCGAAAAAAGCTCTTGAGTATTTAGGTGTTTGGGGCGATGTTGAAAACCGTTTATCCAAAGCAAAAGATGTTCGAGCGGTGCTATCTTATATTGAACGTGGCGAATTACCGTTAGGGATTGTTTATTCAACGGATGCTAAAGTATCGGATAAAGTTAAAGTGGTTGCGACTTTCCCACAAGAAAGCTACGAAAAAGTCGTCTATCCGGCGGCGACATTAAGCGATAAAACAGAAGCAAAACGTTTTTTGGATCACCTTTCAAGTCCAACTGCAAAAGAGATGTTTAAACAATCAGGATTTAAAGTAACAGAATAAAATGCCCTTTTTCGATTTCTCTCAACAAGAGCTCAATGCCATCTATCTAAGCCTTAAAATTGCCAGTGTCGCCGTCCTGTTTGCATTGCCTTTGGCCATTGCATCCGCTTGGTTGCTCGCACGCAAAGAATTTTGGGGTAAAAATTTATTTAACGGCATTATTCACTTGCCCCTAGTGCTTCCGCCTGTGGTCATCGGCTACCTTTTACTTATTTTAATGGCGAAAAAAGGGGCTATCGGGCAATATTTATGGGAATGGTTTAACATTTCTTTCAGCTTTTCATGGAAAGGGGCGGTTTTAGCCTCTATGGCCATGGCGTTTCCGCTTATGGTTCGTTCTATTCGGTTAGCCTTTGATGCGATTGATCCAAAGTTGGAACAAGCTGCAAGAACGTTAGGCGCAAGTCCACTTAAAGTCTTTTTCACCCTAAATCTGCCACTCTCTTTTTCAGGGATTGTTGCAGGTGCGGTTCTCGGTTTTGCCCGTTCACTCGGCGAATTTGGCGCAACCATTACATTTGTGTCGAATATTCCCAATCAGACTCAAACTATTCCGGCTGCGCTCTATACCTTTATTGAAACCCCTGACGGTGAAATGGCGGCAGCTCGGTTATGTTTGATTGCAATCGCCATTTCATTGATTGCACTCTTCTTTTCAGAATTATTAGCTCAACGCCAACAACGTTTCCAAAAAGTAAGGGAGAATTGATGTCAACGCAAACACTTCATATTGATGTCACACATCAATTCGGCGATCTACACTTAAACGTTCAAGCCGATATTCCCGCCAAAGGGGTAACAGCGATTTTCGGGCGTTCAGGTGCAGGAAAATCCAGCTTAATCAACCTTGTTGCAGGCTTAACCAAACTGCATCAAGGCAAAATCATACTTAACGGAAGAACCTTATTTGATACGGAAAAGCGCATCAATCTTCCGCCTGAAAAACGCAAAGTCGGCTATGTATTCCAAGAGCATCGGCTCTTTCCCCATTATCGTGTGGAAGGCAACTTAAAATACGGTTGCAAGCGGTTAGATCAAGCAAAATTTTTGCAATTAGTCGAATTGCTTGGTATTTCCCACCTGCTTAATCGTTTTCCTATCAGCTTATCGGGTGGTGAAAAACAGCGTGTAGCCATCGGTAGAGCGTTACTCAGCGAGCCAGATATTTTGCTCATGGACGAGCCCTTATCAGCCCTTGATCTACCACGTAAAAACGAATTGATGGAATACTTAGGCAAACTAGCTAAAAATCTCGATATTCCGATTTTGTATGTCAGCCACAGTCTAGATGAAGTGGTGAGATTGGCAGACAATTTATTGCTATTAGAAAACGGCAAAGTGGTGGCTTTTGATAAAACGGTCAAGGTGTGGCACAGCCCTGAATTTGCAGCTTGGCAACCCGATGTACAACGTCTCAGCTTGCTTGAATTACCTATCGTACAACAGCAAATAGAATACAATATACAAGCGTTGGCAATCGGAGAGCAACGGATTTGGATCAACCAACAACCTCGTTACCAACTGGGCGATACCGTGAGAATTACAATCGGCAGTAAAGATGTCTCTATTACATTGGTTCAGCCTGAGAAAAGCTCTATCCGCAATATTCTACAAGGCAACATTTGCAAAATAGTGAAACAATCCGACCGCTATGATCTTGCCGTACAGGTCGCCGAGCAGGAAATTTGGGCAAGTATCAGCCTATGGTCTTTCGATGAATTGGCGTTGCAACTAGGGCAATCGGTTTATCTACAAATTAAATCCGTCTCGATTTAGCTTGTTTTTTCAGCTGATAATTTGTGATACCTAGCTTTAATGCGATATTTTCTCTATAATGTTGCCCGTTTTCATATCACTATCCCCCCTTAGCTCAGTCGGTTAGAGCAGGCGACTCATAATCGCTTGGTCACTGGTTCAAGTCCGGTAGGGGGGACCATTTCAAGGTTTTTATAAGTTCGCATAAGTAAAAAATCCTTGAAAAATCAATGAATAACGTAATTTTGTGTTTTTATAAGTTGGTTTAAGTTCGCTTACATCCGCCTTTAATTGTTACCTCGAATGTTACCTCGATGAAAAATTGAGAAAACGAGGTAACACGAGAAGGGAATTTTTGATATTTTTCAAAAGGTTATAAGCATATGAAACTTAACAACACCCTAATTAAAAATTTAAAACCATCAACTAAAGATCGCTACTTATCAGACGGCTTCAATCTTTACTTACTCGTTAAACCTAACTGTTCTAAATTATGGCGTTTTATCTATGTTAGCCCTGAAACTGGCTTACGAGTAAAAATGAGTTTGGGAAGCTATCCACACAAAAGCCTTGCAGAAGCTAGGGAAGAAGCTAGAAATTATCATAAGATTTTATCTGAAGGCTTTTGCCCTAAATCTTTTTTGATAAAACAAGCCGAAATCAAGAAAGAACAAAGCGAAACATTGCGAGATTTTGCCTATAAGTGGATTGTATGGAAGCAGGCAAAAGCAAGCCAAAATAAACCGCTTAGCCCAAAAACTATTAAGCGAACCATGCAACGCTTAGAAAATCATTTATTCCCTCGATTTAAAAATATGAGGCTGATAGATGTTCGCTTAAAAGATGCTATTACTCGCCTTGAAGATTTAGAGAATAAAAAACCCGATACACTTTATAGGATTGTTGGTAATTTTATCGAGATTATGGACTATGCCCAGCTATTGGAAAAAATTCCTGATAATCCGATTAAACCTTTAAAAAAGGCGTTTAGTTCTGCTAAGGTTACACACCAGCCAACTATTTCGCCCGAGCAATTACCTGAATTTTTGAAGGCGTTGCAGAAATCGAGCAGATCGCCACAAACCAAGCTTTTAGTAGAGTGGCAACTCGTAACAATGTTGAGACCTTTTGAGGCTTCCGCCGTTGAATGGACCGATATAGACTTTAAAAATAAAGTTTTGACGATTCCAGCCGAAAGAATGAAGGGGGGAATGCGTTCGCATAGTATCCCGCTTTCTACGCAGGCATTGGCTATCCTTGAAGAAATGAAGGCGTTCAATGGGCATCATGTTCACGTTTTTACAGGCAGGAATGAACGCCATAAACCCTCGCCACGCCCGCACACTAAATATAGTGATTTTTATGCAAATGCAAAAATAGCCTTAAGCTTTGCCCTGTATAACGCCATTCAAGCCCTAAACTGCTCTATTTTTTACGCAAATCTACGCAATTTTTTGCATTTCTATGCAGTCAAAAACGCCCTTTTTAAATTCTGCTTGATAGAACGATGAGAGAACCCACGAAAAACGCCCCATTTTTTACAAAAACGCCCCAACATCTCACCGCTTGCAATCCCTAATTTTTGCTCGATTTTGTGAAATCAGCCATCACACCCCGAACAAATAGCCAAATTTCTACAATGTTTTAAACGGCTCTATCAGAGGCGACAATCTATCGAAAAATGAAAAATAAAGAATTTCCCGAAGGCTATCATGTACCTTTCCCGCCCCTAGATGAATTATGCGGATATGCAAGCCTTCAATCTTTCGAGCAAACACAAGAAAGAAAAAGCGAGACGCAAGAGAAATTATTTTTCTTTCAAGTGAACCTAGAAATTTCTAGCACCATCCCTTTTATTTATGACTGTATCAAAGAGCAAGCCCCAAGCTGGCAAGCGTTAAACGCAAGCATTGAGGCAATGATAGAGCTACACAAAGCCTACAATCACCATATTAGAGAACAATTCAAGCAATTAGAAAAAGAGATGTTAGGAGGGGAGGAATGATAACTCACAGAATTACATTACCCGACGGCACGGAAATCGAATTCTTTGCGAGTGATGAGGCTTTATTTCAAGAGAAATTTGGCAACTTTGAGCATTTCAAAGAAATGCAAAATACTGATGAATTTAGGCGATTTACGGGGTTTTCTAAATTTTTCAATGAAATACTTGCAGTGTTTTCTGCTCCTGCTAGTAGTTCGGCGATTGCGGTAAATGTGCTTTTACCGCTTCGCCCTTCTCCTATAATTTCTAGGAATAATTGCCACTCATAGCGATTAGTCAAAATCATATAAAGTGCGGCTAGAAATGTTAGAAGTGAATAACTTAAATCACTTGATCACTTCTAATCACTTAAAAACCAAATAAAAAATCTTTGATAATCAATAAGTTAACATTCACAAGTGTTCAAGTGAGCAAGTGATTAAAATCGCCTAAAAGTTTTAAAAAAATTTTTTATCTATTTTTATTTGCTATTTGTGAATAATAAAATTGATTTTAATTAAATTATTTCTTCAGCATTGAACCCTTTGCAAAACCACCAAAAACCGATCAAAAATAGACCACGTAAGCGAACCATAAAAGAGCGTGTTACCTCAAATGTTACCTTTTCACCGATTTTTAGTTTTGCATTCTCTTATTTATCAATAAGTTATAGCTAGGATCAAAAACGGTAGGGGGACCATCTTCGTTAATCACTAAATTTCCCATTTAAAATCAACAATTTATTAAAATCCATTTTTATCGATGGCTTTGATTTCTATTATTTTTCTATTTGGTGTTACCTCAAATGTTACCTCGACAGACAATAAAAAACCCTGCACGCAATACGTACAGGGTTAACTATAAGAAGCTCGTTAGAACTATTTTGCGCAACCGCAAGTATTTACTTTATCTTCAAAACGGCGAGCTGCTTCGTCCCAGTTCACTACGTTCCAGAACGCTTTGATGTAGTCTGGACGGCGGTTTTGGTAGTTTAAGTAGTAAGCGTGTTCCCACACATCTAAACCTAAGATTGGGTAGCCTGAAACGCCTGCAACATCTTTGCCCATTAATGGTGAATCTTGGTTTGCTGTTGAAACAACAGATAATTTACCATTTTCTAACACTAACCACGCCCAACCAGAACCGAAACGCGTTGCCGCTGCTTGTTCAAATTGTGTTTGGAATGCTTCAACAGAGCCAAAATCACGAACGATGGCATCTTTTAATGCACCTTGTAATGTTGTACCAGTTTTTAAACCTTTCCAGAATAATGTGTGGTTTACGTGACCACCAACGTTGTTACGTACTGCAACACGTTTTTCTGCTGGAACTTGTTCAAGATTTGAAATTAATTTACCTGGGCATTGCTCAAGTAATTCAGGGAATGCTTCTAATGCAGCATTTGCGTTGTTGATGTATGCTTGGTGGTGTTTAGAGTGGTGAATTTCCATGGTTTTTGCATCGAAATGCGGCTCTAACGCATCATAAGCGTAACCTAATTCAGGTAATGTGTATGCCATTTTTTACTCCTCAAAATAATTGGTAAAATTTGAGTATAAACTCACCGCTTATAGTATCAAAAACTCGAAAAGGAATATAGATTTTTTTGATCTAACGCAAAAACTATCGATATAAATAAGAGAAATTCTCCCTTTATATAAGCTTTGCCTTAGTAGATTTCAATAAATACAACTTTTATACAAAAAAACATTTGACAAAGAAAACGTTTTCGACGATTCTTCTACCTGTTTTTCACGCTTAACATTTAGAGAATAGCAATGAACCGTTTTACTATGACAACCATTACTACCATTATTACCATTATGTGCAAACATAGTGCGGGTGTTCGTGGCTAGAAAACGGAACAGAATTCACAAAACCCGCTTTAACAAGCGGGTTTTTTTGTAACAAAATTTGCAAACATTAAACAATTATCTTCAGGAGAAACTATGCGAGTTCTAAAATTTGGAGGCACCTCTTTAGCCAATCCAGAACGCTTTCTACAAGCCGCCGAGATCATCGAAAAGGCTCATTTAGCAGACCAAGCCGCAGGCGTCCTGTCCGCCCCCGCTAAAATCACTAACCATCTCGTCGCCATTGTCGATAAAGCCCAAGCAGGCGAATCCTACGAATCTCATCTCACCGAAGCCACCGACATTTTCAACAACATCATCAACGGATTATATGCCGTCAATAACAATTTCGACCGTGAGGGATTAAGTGCCTTTATCAAAGCGGAATTAGACGACATCTGCAACATTGCAGCCGAAGCCGCAAAAAATAAATTCTGCCCAGATAATATCGGTGCAACAGTGCATAGCCGTGGGGAAAAATTGTCGATTGCGATGATGAAAGCGTGGTTTGAAGCGAAAGGTTATGAAGTCACTCGCATTGATCCTGTCGAAAAATTATTAGCACACGGGAGCTATTTAGAATCTTCTGTGGACATTGCTGAATCCACCAAACGTATTGAAGCCCTTTCTATTCCAAAGAAAAACGTAGTGTTAATGGCGGGATTTACCGCAGGTAATGAACAAGGCGAATTGGTGTTACTTGGACGTAATGGTTCGGACTACTCTGCAGCCTGTTTAGCGGCTTGCTTAAAAGCAGATGTGTGCGAAATTTGGACGGATGTGGATGGTGTTTATACTTGTGATCCTCGTTTAGTGCCAGATGCGATCTGCTTAGAGTCAATGAGCTATCAAGAAGCGATGGAGCTTTCTTACTTCGGTGCGAAAGTGATCCACCCTCGCACCATTGGTCCGTTAGTGCCGTTAAATATCCCGTGCTTAATTAAAAATACCCATAATCCGGAAGCCAAAGGTACGATCATTGATGGTAATGTGGTCAACGATAACTTAAAAGTGAAAGGAATCACTAACCTTGATAATGTGGCAATGTTCAACGTATCAGGCTCAGGTATGCAAGGTATGGTAGGTATGGCGGCACGTGTGTTTACTGCGATGTCGCAAGCGGGTATTTCCGTGAACTTAATTACACAATCTTCTTCTGAATATAGTATTAGCTTCTGTGTGCCGGTCAAAGCGGTCGAAAAAGCCCTGTCTGCGTTAAATAGCACTTTTGCCCAAGAGCTCAAAGACGGTTTATTAGATCCTGTAGAAGTGATTAAAGACCTTTCTATCGTCTCCGTAGTCGGTGACGGTATGCGTACAGCGAAAGGGATTGCAGCTCGCTTCTTCTCTGCCCTTGCTCAAGCGAATATCAGCATTGTGGCGATTGCGCAAGGTTCATCAGAGCGTTCGATTTCTGCCGTGGTACCATTAAATAAAGCGATTGAAGCGGTTAAAGCAACGCATAAAGCGTTATTCAATAACAAAAAAGTGGTTGATGTCTTTTTAGTCGGTGTTGGCGGTGTCGGCGGCGAGTTGATCGAACAGATCAAAACACAAAAGGAGTACCTCGCAAAGAAGGACATTGAAATCCGTGTGTGTGCCTTAGCCAACTCAAATAAGATGTTGCTCAATGAAAACGGTTTAAGCTTGGATAACTGGCGTGCGGATTTAGAATCAGCGACACAGCCATCTGACTTTGATGTGTTGCTTTCATTCATTAAGTTACACCACGTGGTAAACCCTGTTTTTGTGGATTGCACCACGGCTCAATCTGTGGCAAACCTTTACGCTCGTGCATTAAAAGAAGGCTTCCATGTGATTACGCCAAACAAAAAGGCGAATACCTCAAGCTATGCGTACTATCAAGAAATGCGTGAAAATGCTCGCCAAAGCCAGCATAAATTCTTATACGAAACGAACGTGGGTGCAGGTTTACCTGTGATTGAGAACTTACAAAACTTGCTGGCTGCAGGCGATGAAGTCGAAAAATTTGAAGGGATTTTATCCGGTTCACTCTCATTTATTTTCGGTAAGTTAGAAGAAGGTGCTACGCTTTCCGAAGCAACGAACATTGCTAAAGAAAAAGGCTTTACTGAACCTGATCCTCGTGATGATTTATCAGGGCAAGATGTCGCACGTAAATTGTTGATTTTAGCCCGTGAGTGTGGCTACCCATTAGAGCTGGAAGATATTGAAGTGGAAGGCGTTTTACCAGAAGGTTTCTCTGAAGGTAAAACTGCAGCGGAATTTTTAGCGATGTTGCCAGAACTTGATGCTGAATTTGCAAAACGCGTGGAAAAAGCGACCGCTTGTGGCAATGTATTACGCTATGTTGGTGTGATTGAGAATGGCAAATGCCGTGTGGCAATCAAAGAAGTGAATGGTGATGATCCACTTTATAAAGTGAAAAATGGTGAAAATGCTCTTGCGTTCTATACCCGTTATTACAGCCCAATCCCGCTTTTATTACGTGGCTATGGTGCAGGTAATGATGTGACTGCTGCAGGTATTTTTGCGGATATTTTACGTACGTTAAAGTAAAAGGTTATCAATACTTTTGTAGGGGCGGGCTTTATGCCCGCCCGTTAATATGTAGATACGATTTCGGGTGGGGATAAACCCCACCCCTACGAAAATCTATGTATGTCTAATCCCATATAAACTAAGGAAAAAAATGACATTACGAATTTATGCTCCAGCTTCTAGTGCCAATTTAAGTGTCGGTTTTGACTCGCTTGGCACAGCCATTTCGCCGATTGATGGCTCATTACTCGGTGACGTAGTACAAATTGAAGAGTGCGATCAAGCGTTTGAGTTGGAAAGTGTCGGCTATTTTGTGCGTAAACTGCCGAAAGAACCGCAAAAAAATATCGTCTATCAAGCTTATGTGCTGTTTAGCGAACGCTTGAAATTGCGTGGTGGTATGGTGAGAAATCTACGCTTGACCCTTGAGAAAAATATGCCGATTGGCTCAGGCTTAGGCTCAAGTGCTTGCTCGATTGTAGCTGCACTCGTTGCACTGAATCGATTCCATGATGAACCGTTTTCAAAAATGGAATTGTTGGAAATGATGGGCGAATTGGAAGGTAGAATTTCAGGATCAATCCATTACGACAACGTGGCACCTTGCTATTTAGGTGGTTTGCAACTGATGACTCAATCGCTCGGTAACATCTGTCAACCGATTCCGTTTTTTGACGAATGGTATTGGGTATTGGCTTACCCAGGTATTGAAGTTTCAACGGCTGAGGCGCGAGCAATTTTACCGAAAAGCTATACCCGCCAAGATATGATTGCACAATCACGTTATTTGGGTTCATTTATTCATGCTTGCCATACACATCAAGATGTTTTAGCTGCAACGATGATGAAAGATCTGATTGCTGAACCATACCGAGAGTCGTTACTACCAAACTTTGCCGAAGTTCGCCAAGGTTGTAAAGATTTGGGGGCATTAGCGGTGGGTATTTCAGGTTCAGGCCCAACGATGTTTGCGATTGCACCGGATTTAGAACACGCTCAAAAACTGGTCGCTTACCTTGAAAAAGATTATCTGCAAAACAATGAAGGCTTTATCCATATTTGTAAGGTGGATAATCAAGGGGCAAGGGAGTTGAAATAATCTTCCTTTAAATACAAGCGGTGCTTTTCGTTGAAAAATTTGCAAAATTATCATTGGAAAGCACCGCTTGTCCTTTTAGAAGTGATCAAATACTAATTCGGTACGACTGCAAAGACTCGGGCATTAAACCCCGGGGCATCTTTGATTTTCGGCACACCGATAAAAATCGCACCACCTGTAGCAGGTAATTCAGAGAGATTATTTAACACTTCAATTTGGAATTTATTTTGGGTTAACCAATAACGCTCCCCAACCAAATCATTATGTTTGACGAAATCAAGGGCACTATCTGTGTCTAAGGTTTCATGCCCAATTGCAGCAACATTGCGTTGTTCATGTAAAAATTGCAACGCTTCTAAAGCCCAACCCGGTGTATGTGCTTGTCCTGCATCGTCTTTATTATAAAATTTCGCATTATCATGCCAACGTTTTGACCAACCGCTTGCGAACGCCACAAAGCTTCCCGCTGGAATTTCTCCATGTTGTGCTTCAAAATCTAAAATATCTTGAACCGTTAAGCGGTAATCGTTATTGGCTTCAACGTCTTTTTCTTTATGGATTACCACTAACGGTAACACAAACTCTGTTACAGGAATTTCATCTAATGCTTTTGTTCCCACAGCAAAGTGGATTGGTGCATCAATATGCGTGCCATATTGTGTTGCAACTGTATATTGATTTGCAAAGAAACCATCTTTTTCTACGGTAAATAACGTTTCCGTTTCGATAGGTTTAAATGCAGGGAAATAAGGAATTTCAGGGCTAACAGTATGGCTCAAGTCAATCCATTTTTGGCTCTTGAGTAAGGTAATTGCATCAATAATTTTAGACATCATTTGCTCCTCATTTGTAAATATCCATGACTTTAGTATGAGAAAAACAGTTTCACAAATAACAAATCGTTATGAGATATAGCTTGTTTTATTGATCGAGCTTTAATTTTTCAATCTCTTTACTAAACTCTTCAATGTCATCAAAACTTAAATACACAGACGCAAAGCGGATATAGGCGACTTTGTCGAGCTGTTTTAATTCATTTAGCACCAAGTCACCAACGAATTTACTCGACACTTCTCTCTCGCCTGTGGCTTGTAATTGCAAAATGATACGATGAATGGCTTTTTCTACCTCTTCCGTATGGACAGAGCGTTTTTCTAATGCACGAGATAAACTGGTACGCAATTTACGCTCGTCAAAAGGCTCTCGATTGCCATTATTTTTTACGATATAAGGAATCAGCAGCTCTGCACTTTCAAAGGTCGTAAAACGCTCTTTACACTCAGGACATTCACGTCTGCGACGAATTTGATATCCATCTGCCGCCAGTCGTGAATCAATCACTTTCGTATCTTCCGCCGAACAAAATGGGCAACGCATTATTTTAGTCCTTTTTGTCTTGCCACAAATTCTGCGTGTAAATTTTCAGGTGGAGGTGGCATTTGCAAGTAATACCCTTCCGTTTGGATTTTTTGCAAAACTTCTTGATTATCTACCCGCTTGAGTTGCTTTTCACCGACAAGATTGAACAGCATCACAAATTCAGGCTTACCAAAAATTTGGCGTAGCTCCGTAGGCACTTGTTCAAATTGGTCTCGTTTTTCCACATAAAGATACATCCCTTCTTTTTTCGGGCTTTTATAAATTGCACATAGCATCGTTCTATTCATCCTCAAGTTGATAGCTGCCTTCATAATTCGTAAAGCGTGAAAATTGCCCTTGGAAACCGAGTGGCACACGTCCAATCGGGCCGTTACGCTGTTTACCAATAATAATTTCCGCCATACCTTTTGTATCGGAATTATCGTGATACACCTCATCACGATAAATAAACATAATTAAGTCCGCATCTTGCTCAATAGAGCCAGATTCACGTAAGTCAGAGTTTACAGGACGTTTGTCTGCACGTTGCTCTAAGCTACGGTTAAGCTGTGAAAGAGCCACAACAGGCACTTGCAACTCTTTTGCCAATGCTTTTAACGAGCGAGAAATCTCAGCAATTTCAAGGGTTCGGTTATCTGCAAACCCAGGTGCTCGCATTAACTGCAAATAGTCCACCATGATTAAACTTAAACCGCTATTTTCTTTGTACACGCGTCTTGCTCGAGAACGAAGTTCTGTCGGTGTTAAGCCTGAACTATCATCAATATAAATATTGCGGCGCTCTTGTAATATACCCACGGTACTGCCGATGCGAGACATTTCATCATCATCTAATCGCCCTGTACGAATTTTGGTTTGGTCAACGGTGGAAAGTGATGCAAACATACGCATCATAATTTGATCTGCTGGCATCTCAAGGCTGAAAATCAGTACAGGTTTATTAGGTTGCTTGATTTTATTACCAAATTCATCTTCAACTTCAATATTTCCCATCGCCGCATTTTCACAGAGATTCATGGCGAAAGTGGTTTTACCCATAGATGGACGAGCGGCAACAATGATTAAATCCGATGGCTGTAATCCTGCGGTTTTGCGATCTAGCGCATCAAAGCCCGTTGAAACCCCCGTTACCCCTGAGTTATTCTTAGATTTAGAAAGAATATCAATCCGCGCAAGGGTTTCCATTAAAATATCATCAATCTTTTTCGGACCTTCATCTGTCGATGTTCGCATTTCTGCAATATGGAAAACGGAACGCTCTGCTTCATCCAAGACATCTTTTACACTCATGCCCTTCGGGTTATAGCTCATCTCCGCAATTTTATTCCCTGCGGCAATCAGCTCTCGGCGAATAGCTCTTTCACTCACAATATCAGCATAAGCTAAAATGTTTGCTGCACTTGGTGTATTTTTAGACAACTCAGCTAAATAGGCAAAGCCGCCCACATCTTGCAAAACGCCTTTGTTTTTTAAGACTTGGTCTAAAGTGATAATATCAATCGGCTTATGCTCACGCACTAACGCGGTCATTTCTTCAAAAATCAGTCGGTGAGCATGGTTATAAAAATCGCTAGCTTGTACTCGCTCTGCAACATTGTCCCAATACTCATTACTTAACATAATGCCACCAAGTACCGCCTGTTCAGCTTCAATAGAATGTGGCGCAATATGTAGTTGCTCGATTTGTTTATCTTTAGACTTCTCTGTGGATTTTTGGAATTCGGACATGAGCGTTACTCTTTGGGAAAATCATGATGCTAGTTTAGCGAATTCAGCAATATTTTTCAGCTGATTTACATAAGTTGATGGTGTGACAAGCGGAAAGTTATACAGCAACATTTGCAAAATATTTGCCAAATCTAACCGCTTGTAACGGAATAATGGCACTAAAATAACTGCCAAATCGGTTTACATTCTGAAGGTAAGTCTAAATTTTTGCCTAGCTCTACCCAACCTGCTGGGTAGTGGAAATCTGAGCCGACAGACGCATAAAGATCGAACTCTTTTGCCCAGCGTGTTAAAAGCTGACGTTGGTCGGGCGTTTGTGCACTTCCTGCGACTTCAATACCATCCCCACCTGCTTCTTTAAAGGCTTCAATCAAACGTCGAATCCATCTTGCGGTTAATTTATAACGTAGCGGATGTGCAACACAAATCACGCCACCCGCTTTATGTGTCACTTGAATAGCTTCTTCTAAACTGCACCAAACAGGTTTGACATAGGCGGGTTTTCCCATGCCTAAATAGCGTTTAAAGGCGTGTTCATCATCTCGTACATAACCTTGTGCTACGAGAAAACGGGCGTAATGTGCACGGGTAACTTCACCGCTAGCTAAAGCCTTTGCCCCTTGGTAAGCATCAGCAATGCCAGCCTTTGCTAATTTTTCCCCAATAAGTTCTGCACGTTGTTGACGTAATAAGCACTGTTTTTCTAACAGCTCTATCATTGCAGGGTGGTTTTCATTTATGTTCAATGCGGCTAAATGAATATTTTTACCTTCCCATAAAATTGAAATTTCAACACCGCTGATAAACTGAATTGGTTGAGTCTGTGCAAAGGCTTTCGCTTCTGCAATACCAGCTACCGTATCATGATCGGTCAATGCCAACATCGTAACGCCCTGTTCAACCGCTCGTTGAACTAATTCTGTTGGTGTCAAAATACCGTCTGATGCGGTACTATGACTATGTAAATCGTATTTCATCTTAGCTCCCTAGTACACCAGACTGGATAAAAAAGGTTCGATAAGCTTCTATTTTCTTTGCCAAACTTAAAGGATAAGCACGAGATGTGGACGGCAATCGATATAAAAAGAGTTCTCTATTCGCTTGATAAGGAAATGCCACAAAAGAATTGGTTTTAGGTTCTTTGATTTTTTCAGGTAATAATCCTAATAATGTTTCCGTTGCCTTTCCGCCTGTGGTGAAAAGCCAACGGCAATGGGGAACTTGTTGAAGTACCGCATGTAAATTCACAGGTTCAACAATTTTTAAGAATTTATCTGACGCATTTCCTTGTTCACGAATTGCGGTTTCTGCCGTTGAACATAAGGCAATGCCTTTTTCTCTCAAAAAAGTTTCGATACGTTCTGGGTCAAAGCGTTTTTCATCGCCAACACGGAAATGATCTAGATCATCAAAAAAGATTGCCCCAAAAATTCGCCACATATCATTTTGGAAATTCGGATAATGAAACTCCATACACCGTTTTTCAGGTGTTGGGGGGAAAGTGCCCATCATCATGACTGTTGCATGAGAAGGTAAAATGGCTGGAAATGGATGTTTTTCTATTTGTTGCATAAGTAAATAAAATGGGCATAACTGCCCATTTTGAAAAAGTAATTGCTTGGGATACATTATCCCGATATGGTTATTTATCGCAAGCTTTTAATGACACTGACCACTCTGCGCCTGATTTCACTTTTGTATTTATTTGCAAAGCTGATCGTTTGCCTCATACTTGTCTACAAGCTAAAACAGTTTATTTTTTGCTAAGTAATGCCCCTATGGCTTTGAGTTTGTCGCTTTTACTTAATCCTTGTTCTGCAAGCTGATTTAGCGCAGAAACCAGATGCTCACCACTTTCACTTTGCGTAGATGAAATCGCCTGCGGTTGCATCAGTTGAGTTGCATATTCTGTAAGTTCTGCTAACAATGCCATTTTTTCGGCATCATCATGATATAACTCAGAAAGGCTTTGAATTGCTTGCTCAAATTGCTCTGCTTTTGATTCAATCTGTTGATAGCAATATTTTTGCCAGCGTACTTGTTCGGCTCGGGTTAAGGTCGTAGGGAAATGTCTTGCGCGATAATGGAATAATAATGGCTCTACTCGCTCATCTTTGAATTTCAGCCCGTGATGTGCAAGTTCTTCAGGTTTTAACCCACGCAAAATCGTCATGTTATTTTTATCAGCGTTATCGAAAAATCCACTATACAATGTGGTTTCAATATTTGGGGATGTTGCATACTCCCGTTCTTCCATAAAAATTTCAATGACTTTTTCACGTACCACACTTTTTTGTGATTTTAATACTTTCAGATTATCCAAACAGGCTTGGCGGTCAATACCTAAGCGAGTGGCATTTTCAGGAAGTAAGGTTTTCGCTGGTGCTAAAATCGGACATTTATTGATGTGCACTAATTTTAATGGAATAGATGAAAGCCCTTCAGCTTCTAAATCCACTTTCTTTGTATAAAGACGTTCACGTAGCGTTTGTGCCGACTCGTTAAGTAAGGTAGAAACATCTCCCGACAAATCACACACAATCACAGCATTTTTATTGGTTGGATGCCATGCTAACGGCACAACCCAAGCGGTATTGCCACGGTAATTGCCAAGCATACCTGAAACATGAACCAAAGGTGTCATTTCTCCCACATCAATCATCTCTTCCAGCGTTTTTTTATGACGATGTTGTAAGAAAAAATCAAACAATTTAGGTTGCTTTTGTTTTATGAGTTTTGCCATAGCGATAGTCGCGTAAACATCAGACATCGCATCGTGGGCATTTTCATGGGCAATGCCATTTGCCTTTGTTAAATTTTCTAATTTAAAACTCGGCATACCGTCATCGTCATAAGCCCATTCAATACCTTCAGGACGTAAGGCATAACAGGCACGCACAACATCAAGTAAATCCCAACGAGAATTTCCATTTTTCCAACTGTATTCATAGGGATCAAAAAAGTTACGGAAAAAAGTATAGCGCGTCATTTCATCATCATAACGAATATTGTTATAGCCCATAACACAGGTATTAGGCTCACTAAATTCTGCATGGATACGCGCGGAAAACTCAGGTTCAGATAGCCCTTGTTGGTTACACAGTTGTGGTGTAATCCCTGTCACCATCACCGCTTCAGGAGAGGGCAAATAATCATTGGTCTGTTTGCAATAAAACATCACAGGTTCGCCAATGATATTAAAATCACTATCCGTCCTGATACCTGCAAACTGAGCAGGGCGATCCGATGCGGGATCAATACCAAAACTTTCGTAGTCATAAATAAAAAAGGTCGGTTGATTCATCTCGTTGTATCCCTGCTCTTTGCATGAAGAAAATAAATTTAAAAAAATTTCAATTTTTTTGAACTAACTGAAAAAGGGGGGGTCTTACGAATAGCATAATGTGCTAGTTTATTTTTTTCATTTCCTTAGGTAAGACCTCCCCCGATACTAATTATTGGTATCGGGTTTTTTTATATATTTAAGATCTCAATCCCACACCACGCTCAACCAATGAATATGCCCAAGCATATAAAATCACAATAAAAAGTATTAATACCGCAAAAGTGTAGTAGATCGACACATCGCTAATCCCTAAAAAACCATAGCGAAAACCGCTGATCATATACACGATCGGGTTAAATTGGGAAACCTTTTGCCAAAATTCAGGGAGTAAGCTGATTGAATAAAACACCCCGCCAAGATAAGTCAATGGCGTTAATACAAAGGTAGGAATAATACCAATGTCATCAAAGGTTTTTGCAAAGACAGCATTAATCAGTCCCCCTAACGCAAAGGCGATTGTAGTCATCAGCATGGTTAAAATAATGATGAGCCATGAGTAAATATCAAAGGACACAAAACAGAGTGTCACCACGGTGACCAAAATGCCAACCATGCCACCTCGAATAACACTACCTGCCACATATCCCCAAAGAATCATATGAGTAGACATGGGCGAGACAAGTAGCTCTTCAATATTACGCACAAATTTACCCAAAAAAAAGGAAGATGCCGTATTAGTATAAGATGCCGTAATCGCTGACATCATAATTAAACCTGGGGCAATAAATTGCATATAGCTAACCCCACCCATATCCCCAATGCGATGCCCGATTAATTTACCGAAAATCAAAAAGTAGAGTGTCGTTGTAATGATCGGCGGAACTAACGTTTGTCGCCAAATACGCAAAACTCGCTTCGTTTCCTTCAGAGTAAGCGTATAAAATCCTGTCATATTTTGCATTCTTAATCCTATTTTAATCTCATAAAGAGTTCTTCCAAGCGGTTGGATTTATTACGCATACTTAACACTTCGATATTCTGTGTACTAAGCTGTTGGAATAACTTATTCAAACCTTGTTGGCGTTTTACTTCGACTTCAATCGTCGTTTCGTCTACCCATTTAAACGGATAATCATCTATCACAAGCGGTCGGTTTTCACTTAAATCTAGCAAAAAGATTTCCGTTTCAAGTTTTGCCAATAACGCTTTCATTGAGGTATTTTCAATGATCTGCCCCTGCTGAATAATCCCAATATTACGGCACAAAGTTTCCGCTTCTTCTAAATAGTGCGTAGTCAAAATAATGGTTGTACCTTGCTGGTTAAGCTCTCGTAAAAAATCCCATAAACTACGGCGAAGTTCAATATCTACCCCTGCTGTCGGTTCATCTAAAATGAGCAGTTTAGGGTTGTGCATTAACGCTCGGGCAATCATCACTCGGCGTTTCATACCGCCTGACAATTCACGGGTAAAATGATCGCGTTTTTCCCACAAGTCTAATTTTTTTAACCAAATTTCCGCTTGTTGTAACGCTTGATCACGTTTTACCCCGTAAAAACCTGCTTGATTGACTAATACATCAATGACTTTCTCAAACTGGTTAAAATTGAATTCTTGGGGTACTAAGCCAAGCTGTTGTTTTAATTGAATTTTTTGGGTATCTAAATCGTAGCCAAAGACTTTTACCGATCCACTGGTTTTATTTACGAGCGAGCTAATAATCCCAATCGTCGTAGACTTCCCTGCCCCGTTATGTCCAAGCAGTGCATAAAAATCCCCTTGTTCTACGCAAAGATCAATGCCTTTGACCGCTTGAACACCCGTCGGATATTGTTTAATCAAATTTTTTATTTCGAGTGCGTACATATTTTCTACCCTGCCACTGCCCGAATAGTTGCTTCATCCATCTGGGCGTCAAAGGCTTGTTGTAATAATTTTAATTTTTCGTCTGCTTGTAAGGCTTTTTTGGCTTCGAGTGTTAGGTTTTCAAAAATGGTTCGGCGAAGCTCTAAGGGGGTTTGATGTTCGCTACTCTCCCCTAATTGCATTTCATAAGTTAAGCCGATTTGTTCAAATGCCGTGGTTAAACTCTGTCTAACTTCATTATTATTAAAATGTGCCATTGAAGGTTTTAATACTAATTTCAGATGATTATCTTGTTTCTCAGCCAAATAGCTATTTAAAACTAACTGGCGAGTTACCCCTCCGAGTTTTAATGATTGAACAAGACGACTCCATTCATCTTTCTCACAAGCTAATTCAATAGTTTTCTTGACGAGCTCAGGGGTTTTATCCTGCAAAATCGCCTGTTTAATTTCAGAGGGTTTCGGGGCATCTTCTTGATTTTCAAGCTCAGGATTTAGCCACGTCCAACGGTAATCTTCATCACTGTTCTTTTTTTCTTCAATCTTTGGTGTCGAAGGGGCTTGAGTTGGCTGTTGTGCCTTCTGCTCTTGGGTCACAAGTAAATTCGCAAAACCTTGCTGAACATTGTTCTTCACAAGCTTAGGTGGTTGAATGGGGGTTAAATCAGACTTTTTTTTTTCGTCTTGTTGCTCTTGTTTCGCTTTTAATTGCTGGCGAGCCTGCATTGCTTTCAAGGCTGGCGATATGCCTTCTGCACTCACTTCAGTTCGGGAAGCGGTTGGTTCAGCAAGATTTTTTGCAAAATATTGTTCAGAACTGACCGCTTGTGTTGTCACAGTTTGAGCTGAATTTTGCTGTTGTGCTAAGCGTTCTCTTAACTGGCTAATGCTATTTGGCGATTGTACCGGTGCAACGGGCGTTGTTGGTGTAGGTGTAGCAACCGTTGTCGTGCTTTCCATATTTTTAGGGTGGAAAGCCAACGCTCTTAAGATGGTCATTTCCACGCCAGAACGTTGCTCGGGAGCAAAAGGTAACTCTTTTTTACCTGTAAGCATCACTTGATAGAAAAACTGCACATCTTCTGGCGAGATCTGTTTCGCTAAAAAATGCAGTGGGGTTTCTTCTTGATGAGCGTATTTCAACAACTGCAACATCGCAATTTGGTGTAAGGTTTCTGCGGTATCGCTTAACAGTTGTTGCCAATCGACACCTTTTTCCGCCACGGACTGAATTACTGCCATTGCTTTTTCACCGTCCGCATTTGCAAGGGCTTGCACCAATTCTAGCGGTTGATGATCGTCAATTAAGCCGAGCATTTGACTGACAATCGGTAAGGTGATATTCGCATTGCTGACGGCAATCGCCTGATCGGTTAAGCTCAACGCATCACGAATACTGCCTTGTGCCGCTTTTGCTAGTTTAGCAAGTGCTGACAATTCGTAGGGAATTTGCTCTTGGGTTAAGATAAATTCAAGGTGTTGCTGAATTTGCGATTGTTCCAACGCACGCAAATGGAACTGCATACAACGAGAAAGAATGGTAATCGGCAGTTTTTGCGGATCGGTGGTCGCAAGTAAGAATTTGACATATTCAGGCGGTTCTTCAAGGGTTTTTAATAACGCATTGAAGCTGTGACGAGAGAGCATATGCACTTCGTCAATCAAATAGACCTTAAAACGTCCAACGGTTGGTTTGTATTGCACATTATCGAGCAATTCACGGGTATCTTCGACTTTTGTGCGTGAAGCAGCGTCGATTTCGATCAGATCGATAAATCGCCCTTCTTCAATGGCTTTACAGTTCGCACATTGACCACAGGGATCAGCACTGATCCCTGTTTCACAGTTCAAGCCTTTCGCAAAAAGACGAGCAATCGACGTTTTCCCTACGCCACGCGTTCCTGAAAAAAGATAAGCGTGATGTAACCGCCCTTCTCGTAAACCATTTTCGAGAGCGGATAAAACGTGTTGTTGCCCAACCACTTCGCTAAATCGCTGTGGTCGCCATTTGCGTGCTAGAACTTGATAGGACATTTTTTACCTAAATAAAAATGTAGGATGGGTTTTAACCCACCATTTGAATTTTATAAGATGTCAATTAGTGACCTTCAAAACTCACTAAGGTATAAGAATTGACACCGATTTTCTCTAAGCGTTCTTTACCACCAAGATCAGGCAACCAAATCACAAAAGCTGCATTTTCAACTGTACCACCTAAACGGCGAATGAGTTGTACCGTAGCTTCCACAGTACCGCCAGTAGCCAGTAAATCATCAATCACCAATACATTATCACCGTCTTTCACCGAGTCGGTGTGAATCTCTAACGTATCTTCACCGTACTCAAGAGCATAAGATTGTGAAATTACCGCACGCGGTAATTTTTTAGGTTTACGCACAAGTACGAAAGGCACACCTAAGGCTAATGCCACTGGCGCACCAAAGATAAACCCACGAGATTCTG
The DNA here is from genome assembly GCF_901764975.1 of Actinobacillus indolicus. Classification (GTDB taxonomy): domain Bacteria; phylum Pseudomonadota; class Gammaproteobacteria; order Enterobacterales; family Pasteurellaceae; genus Glaesserella; species Glaesserella indolica_B. Next base: position 85,464 of record NZ_CABFKH010000004.1, read on the forward strand.
TCCCTACAATTTTGGTGATCCCTTTGTCTTTAAACTCAGCCACAATCGCATCAACAGAGGCTTGGAATGCGGCTGGCACTTCTAATAAAGAGGTAATATCACGGAAGATAATGCCTGCTTTTGGATAGTCAGGAATAGATTTAATTGAAGATTTGATTAACTCAAGTTGTTGGCTCATTTTTTGACCTTCTAAACAAGAAAAATAACCTGTGGAATGTAGCAAAATTTGCAAGAATTACAAGGAAAAAATGATACAAGCGGTCGGTTATTGAAAGAAATTTACAAGAACATGCTGATTGTATTTATCAATATTATCTCTACATATAAATGATAGTGATAGGATATGTTTATGTGAACGTTACGTTCTACTAGCTGTAACTACAACCATTAGCCATAAATCTTCTGCTACCCGATAATTGGTAGCCCTGAGAAATGAGAAAGGGAGCTACAATTCTAAGGTAACGGTTAATTTCTTAACCACTTATTGTTTTTTCCAATATAAAAAGCTCGCATAAAGCGAGCTTTCTTTCATTTTTTAGTTAGATTATTTTGGGATATTGACTTTTACATTATTCCAATACTCATTATAGAGATGTTCATCTTTAGTCACTATAATCTTATTTTTTACACTTAAATAAGCATAAAAATTAATACAAATAGAGAATATGACAGGAAATGCAATAACAGTAATTAAGCCGTATGGCTGAGGAATAAATACAAATAATAAGACTGTTAATAATATAATTCCTAATGTAGAAAATACTTTATCAATCATATTTACCCCCTTAACTTATGTCTGAAACATAAAACACTAAGCGGTCATTTTCAATGATTTTTTTGTAAATTTTTACGTAATAATAGAGAAAATCTAGAATATAAGGGGCATCATTTTAGGGATAGTATTAGAAAGAAGAATTACTTATACCTCTGCATATCACTCTGCAAATCCAGCCCTTTCAACCACGCCATTTTTTCTTTGATCTGCTTTTCCATTCCACGTTCGGTTGGGAAGTAGAATTGAGTGTCTTTTAGTTCAGGAGGGAAGTAGTTTTCCCCTGCGGCGTAGGCGTTAGGCTCGTCGTGAGCATAGCGGTATTCTTCGCCGTAGCCTAGGGATTTCATTAAGTTAGTCGGTGCGTTACGCAGATGTTCGGGAACATCGTAATCTTTGCCTTCTTGGGCTAGACGTTTGGCTTGTTTGAATGCGGTGTAAACGGCATTGCTTTTTGGAGCAACGGCAAGGTAAATCACCGCTTGGGCGATAGCTCGTTCACCTTCGTAAGCTCCCACTCTGGTATAACAATCCCATGCAGCAAGAGCGACTTGCATTGCCCTTGGGTCGGCATTCCCCACATCTTCTGATGCTATTGCTAGTAATCGGCGAGCAACATACAGTGGATCGCCTCCAGCGGTTAAAATACGAGCATACCAGTACAATGCACCGTCAGGGGAAGAGCCTCGGATAGATTTATGTAAGGCAGAAATCAGGTCGTAATAGCGGTCGCCACCTTTGTCGAAACGAGCTTGGCGTTCGCCTAACACTTCGGTGAGTAAGGCTTTATCCAGTAATTTTCCTTGTGGTAATTGCTCTGCCATATCGCACATTAATTCAAGGCAGTTAAGAGAAAAACGTCCGTCGCCATTGACATAATCCGCCAGCAGTTGAAGCACATCATCTTGAATAATGAGTTTTTCATTGCCGAGTCCACGCTCTTTGTCTGCAATGGCATTTTGCAAAATTTTTAAAATATCGACCGCTTGTAATGGCTTGAGAATGTAAATTCTTGCCCGTGACAGCAAGGCGTTATTCAGTTCAAAGGACGGGTTTTCAGTGGTTGCACCGATAAAAATAATAGTGCCATCTTCAATGTGAGGTAAAAAAGCATCTTGTTGGCTTTTGTTAAAACGGTGAACTTCATCAACAAAGAGTAAGGTACGTCTGCCGGATTGTCTGTTGAGTTTGGCTTTTTCGATCGCTTCTCGGATCTCTTTGATACCGCTGGTGACGGCGGATAAGCGTTCAACTTCGGCATCAAGCTCGTTTGCAATAATTTCAGCAAGGGTGGTTTTGCCTGTTCCTGGAGGCCCCCAAAAAATCATTGAGTGGCTATACCCTGCTTCAATCGCTCGGCGTAGGGGCTTGCCTTCGCCGATCAAGTGTGATTGTCCGACATATTCAGCTAAAGTGCGTGGTCGCATTCGAGCGGAAAGGGGGCGAAAATCCGCAGAAAAATCGAAAGATAAGCTGTTCATTAGCGTAAATGCAGTCCTCGGCGTATGTGTCGCATCAGTAAGAAAATCCACGGCCATAAGATACCGCTTATGATCGCCCCGATAATTTCTTGGGTGTTAAATTCTGCACTATGTAGCACCAGTTCGATAAAGAAAATAAAGCAACGAATAAGTGCGATATATGCCATGACAAGTAAACTCTGTAACCATAACGAGAGATTACGCAAAATGAGATGATATTTGGCAACAAAATAAATCGCAATCGACAACACCAAAGCGTGAATGCCTAAAATTGAGCCTAAAATCAAATCCCAAACAATGCCCGCTAAAAAGGCTGTGCCGACACTAATTTTATCAGGTAACGCTAATGCCCAATAAATAAGGACAAGTATAACCCAACTTGGACGTAATCCTTGTAAATCCACAGGCCAAGGCATAATCTCTAAAACAAAAGCGATGACAAAAATAAAGGTCAGAACTAAAAGTTGGAAAATTATATTCTCACGCATTACTCCGCTCCTTGTTCTGTACTGTGGTTAATATCACTCTCTACTTCAGGCTGGCTAGCTGGATTTTCAGTTTCATCTGTAGGATCGATATTTTCTTCTTTTGGCTCATCGCCATTTACTTGCGTTTTTTTACTGTTTTTTAAACGATCTAATGGGTTTAAGCTATTACGTCGTTCTTCAACGGCATCTCTCACATCTTGCGGAGATAAAGACTCAGACTTACGAATTTCTTCACTCGTTGGCCACAATAAAAGCAAGTAACGTAAACGATCAAGGGAAGCAAGTGGGCGTGCTGTGGCTCTTGCAAAATGGTTTGAACCATCATTTTGTACGGTTTCAATTACCGCAACAGGATAGCCTTCGGGGAAACGTCCTCCTAATCCAGAAGTAACAAGCACATCTCCTTTGGCAATATCTACGGTTCTTGGTAAATTATCCAAAATCAATTCATTGCTATGTCCATTACCATTGGCTATGGCTCGAACATCATTACGCAAAATTTGAACTGGAATGGCATGGGTCACATCGGTTAATAATAAAACTCGGCTTGTTTTCTCACCTACGGATATAACCTGCCCGACAACACCTCGTTCATCAATAACAGGCTGACCAACAAAAGCACCATCACCATGTCCTTGATTGATAACAACTTGTTGACGATAAACATCCATTTCTGTAGTTAATACTTCTGCGACTTTTTTATATTCATCTTGACGTAGTGGAGAACTGAGCAATAAACGTAATCGCTGATTTTCAACCTTTAACTGATCCAATAACAATAAATCTGCATTTTTTTCTCGTAACTGATCTTTTAAAACACGATTTTCTAGTTGCAATTTTTGGCTATCAATAAAATTGTTGCTCACACCATCTAATACTGTTCTCGGTGTATTGGCAAAATAATAGAGCCCGCTGACTGCTGTCTCTAATACACTACGCATTTGTATTATTGCACTACTTCTACCGTCTAATAAAATTAATGCGATAGAAATACTTACTGCAAAAAATAGGCGCACGCCAATGGAAGGTGCTTTCGCAAAAATAGGTTTCATAATTTGATTAAAATTTAACTCTTCTGTTTAAACGCAAAATGGACAATAGCGTTTGTTATTGTCCATTTTACCTTTTAATTCACTAATCTCGATTAGTTATCATCACTAAAAAGATCGCCGCCATGCATATCGATCATTTCAAGTGCTTTACCACCACCACGAGCTACACAAGTGAGAGGATCTTCGGCAACAATAACAGGAACACCTGTTGCTTCAGAAAGTAATACATCAAGATTTTGTAATAATGCACCGCCACCTGTTAATACCATTCCGCGAGCAAAAATATCTGCAGCTAACTCTGGTGGACATTGCTCTAAAACACCTTTAACCGCTTCAACAATGCCATTTAATGGTTGCTCGATCGCTTCTAAAACTTCTTTCGAACTTAATTCAAAGGTACGAGGCGCACCTTCTGCTAAATTATGACCATGAACTTCAATAGTACGAATTTCATCTTCACTTTGAATATAAGCTGTTGCAATTTCTTTCTTGATACGTTCAGCTGTTGTTTCACCAATCGCTGAACCGTAGTGGCGACGAACATAAGCAATAATTGCTTCATCAAATTTATCCCCACCAATACGTACAGAGGCTGAATGTACGATACCATTTAATGAAAGTACCGCAACTTCTGTTGTACCACCACCAATATCAATTACCATTGAACCCGCCGCTTCTGCCACAGGTAAGCCCGCACCAATCGCTGCAGCCATTGGCTCTTCAATTAGATAGACTTCACGAGCGCCTGCACCAATCGCAGATTCTTTAATTGCTTTACGTTCTACTTGCGTTGCACCAGCAGGAACACAAACTAACACACGCGGGCTTGGGCGCATGAAATTGTTGCTATGTACTTGTTTGATAAAGTGTTGCAACATTTTTTCTGTTACATAGAAGTCTGCAATTACACCATCTTTCATCGGACGAATTGCTAAGATACTTTTTGGAGTACGGCCTAACATGGATTTTGCATTACTGCCCACCGCTGCGATACTTTTTAATGAACCAATACGATCTTGGCGTACAGCAACAACAGAAGGCTCATCAAGTACAATACCTTGACCTTTGACATAAATTAAGGTGTTTGCAGTACCAAGGTCGATAGAAAGATCGTTAGAAAATAATCCAAGAAATTTTTTAAACATATAGGAAATCCATTGAACAGAAATTATTTATTAAAGTCACGCCTCTCCAAATAGGGAGACAAAAATTGGGCGTAAATATAGCAAAAAAAGCCCTCATACACCAACGAATAATTTAATTTTTTGCAAGTTTTTATAAGGAACTGACCGCTTGTACCTCTTCTAGTCAAAAAATAGCTTTATTTATGCCTATCATTAGAAATTTTTTACCAAATTATACAAATAAATGGTACATTTAACGCGTTTTCACTTTGAAAAAACAACTTTATTTTAACCTCAACCCAACAGGAGTCTTTATGCTTATTGGTGTACCAAGAGAGCTGTTAGACGGTGAAACTCGTGTGGCAGCAACACCGAAAACCGTTGAACAGATCAAAAAACTTGGTTTTGAAGTCATCATCGAAAAAGATGCTGGTTTTAAAGCAAGTTTTGAAGATAACGCATTTGCACAAGCAGGTGCGACGATTGGAAACGCAAAAGCGGTTTGGAATGCAGACATTATTTTTAAAGTCAATGCACCAACAGATGCGGAAATTGCGTTAATCAAGGAAGGGGCAACGCTTGTGAGCTTCATTTGGCCTGCACAGAATCCTGAGTTAATGCAAAAACTTTCTGCAAAGAAAATCAATGTGTTAGCGATGGACGCTGTGCCGCGTATTTCTCGCGCCCAAGCCTTAGACGCATTAAGTTCTATGGCAAACATTTCTGGTTATCGTGCAGTCATTGAAGCAGCGAATGCTTTCGGTAGTTTCTTTACAGGGCAAATTACTGCGGCTGGTAAAGTACCACCAGCAAAAGTGCTTGTGATTGGTGCAGGCGTGGCAGGTTTAGCGGCAATTGGCGCTGCAAATAGTTTAGGTGCGATTGTTCGTGCTTTTGACTCTCGTCCTGAAGTAAAAGAACAAGTAAAATCTATGGGTGCAGACTTCTTAGAAATTAACTTTCAGGAAGAAGGTGGCTCAGGCGATGGTTATGCTAAAGTCATGTCGGAAGAATTCAACCGCAGAGCAATGGCACTTTATGCAGAACAAGCGAAGGAAGTGGACATTATTATTACCACAGCAGCAATCCCTGGCAAGCCAGCCCCTCGCTTAATCACAAAAGAGATGGTAGACTCAATGAAACCAGGCTCTGTGATTGTAGATTTAGCGGCAGCAACAGGCGGTAACTGCGAATACACCAAAGCAGGCGAAGTCGTGGTTACAGAAAATCAAGTGAAAGTCATTGGTTATACCGACTTCCCAGCACGTTTACCAACACAATCCTCACAACTTTACGGTACAAACTTAGTTAATTTATTAAAATTATTAGCACCAAATAAAGATGGTGTTATTGATATTAACTTTGAAGATGTGGTACTCCGTGGCGTAACGGTTATTCGTGATGGAGAAGTCACTTGGCCAGCCCCACCAATTCAGGTATCTGCACAACCACAACAAAAAACAGCAGCAAAACCTGCTGAGAAAAAAGAAGAAAAACCAGCCGATCCTCGCATTAAATATGGCTTATTAGCTTTAGCGGTGATCGCATTCTTGTGGTTAGCCTCTGTTGCACCTGCGGCATTCTTATCTCACTTCACCGTCTTCGTTCTCTCTTGCGTAGTAGGCTACTATGTGGTTTGGAACGTCAGCCACGCATTACATACACCATTAATGGCAGTAACCAATGCGATTTCAGGTATTATCATTGTCGGTGCGTTACTACAAATCTCTCAAGGCAGCTTCTTTATCAGCGTACTTGCCTTTATTGCGATTTTAGTGGCAAGTATCAACATCTTCGGTGGCTTCAAAGTTACCCAAAGAATGTTAGCAATGTTTAGAAAAGGTTAAGGAGAAAGAGTATGTCTTTAGGTTTAGTACAAGCGGCATATATTGTCGCAGCCGTTCTCTTTATTATGAGCCTTGCAGGGCTTTCTAAACACGAAACGGCAAAAGCAGGTTGTTGGTACGGTATTGTGGGTATGACTATTGCCCTTATCGCAACCATTTTTGGACCACAATCACAAGGAACCATTTGGATTTTAATCGCAATGGCAATCGGTGGTGCTATTGGTATTCGTCAAGCATTAAAAGTGGAAATGACCGAAATGCCTGAACTTGTAGCAATTCTTCACAGCTTCGTAGGTTTAGCAGCGGTATTAGTCGGCTTTAACAGCTACGGTCTTGCACACGAAACAGATCCAGTGCTACAAAATATCCACAATGTTGAAGTATTCCTTGGTATCTTCATCGGTGCAGTCACTTTCACAGGTTCAGTGGTTGCTTTCGGTAAATTACGCGGCATTATCAATTCAAAAGCATTAATGTTGCCACACCGCCACAAATTAAACCTTGCAGCACTTGTGGTTTCTGCACTATTAATGGTTGCTTTCTTAAATAATCCAGAGAATATTTTCCCTGTATTAGTGATGACTGCAATTGCTTTAGCCTTCGGTTGGCACTTAGTGGCTTCTATCGGTGGTGCGGATATGCCGGTTGTTGTTTCTATGCTTAACTCTTATTCAGGTTGGGCAGCAGCGGCAGCAGGCTTTATGTTAAGCAACGATTTGCTTATCGTAACCGGTGCATTAGTAGGTTCTTCGGGTGCAATCCTTTCTTACATTATGTGTAAAGCAATGAACCGTTCGTTCATCAGCGTTATCGCAGGTGGCTTTGGTAACGATGTTCAAGTCAGCTCAGATGAAGAACAAGGCGAACACCGTGAAACTACCGCAGAAGAAGTGGCAGAATTACTTAAAAATGCAAGCTCTGTCATCATCACCCCTGGATACGGTATGGCAGTGGCACAAGCACAATATCCTGTTGCTGAAATCACACAGAAATTACGTGATCGTGGCGTCAATGTTCGCTTTGGTATTCACCCGGTTGCAGGGCGTTTACCGGGTCATATGAACGTATTACTTGCTGAAGCGAAAGTGCCTTACGACGTAGTATTAGAAATGGACGAAATCAACGATGATTTTGCTGATACTGATGTAGTGTTGGTTATCGGTGCAAACGACACGGTAAACCCAGCAGCAATGGATGATCCAAACAGCCCAATTGCAGGTATGCCTGTACTTGAAGTATGGAAAGCCCAAAACGTTATCGTGTTCAAACGCTCAATGGCAGTAGGCTATGCCGGCGTACAAAACCCACTATTCTTCAAAGAAAACACCCAAATGTTATTTGGTGATGCGAAAGAACGTGTGGACGATATTTTGAAAGCACTTTAATCTATAACGTAATAAGGCTCACCAAGGTGAGCCTTATTTATCTTCTTAATAGAAAGGAATAAAGATACAAATTCAAGGAAGAAAACTATAACAGATTGAAATTACCCCATATAAAATTCAATCTGCTATAAAATCCATATCCTTTTGCAAGCGGTCAGATTCGGTTTATTTTTTGCAATTACCCAAAAAACAGATTCCAAAGACGATCCCAATAGTCGCTACCTTTGGCTAGGGCATAGCCGATAATAAAGAATTGTGCCGTACCAATGATAATCCCCCACAAACTCGCCCAAAATACCGAATGAAACGGTAATTTCATCGAGCCTGCTAGTAATGGCATAAATTTTGATAAAGGTCCTGTAATACGGGCAATAAAAATAGCTGTACCGCCACGTTTGAGCATTAATCGGTAGGCTCGGCGGTAATGTAAACGGCGTTTGGCTTTAGGACGGATATATTTGTGAACAATCTGCTTGCCGTAACGTTTTCCGACAAAATAGCTAAGTACATCGCCGAGTAATGCCGATGCCCAAATAAGCGGTACTATCCACCATTGTGCAGATTGAGCGACTAAATATCCGCCTGCAACGAAGAAAAACTCACCTAAAACAAAAAGGCTTACCCCGATAAACGCATCTGAAAATGCCCCTAAACAGAGAATTACAGGTAACCAAGGCGAGTTAAACCACGCCAGTAGCCAATCAGGAAGTGTACTCATTCGGTTTTATCGTAATGACCAAAAGGATAGTGAATCTCGTTGTTGCGTAGCTCACCGCGATACATTCTCAGTACATTGGCTTTTAAATAGGTATAGCCCATTTTGAAGATTCCATCTTGGTCTAAACGGCGTGTATTAAACTCAAAAAAGACAGGCAACATACGGAACTTCACTGTTTTTGATGCACGATTCACATAATCACAATCTTCACACAATGTGATTTGCGTATCAAAACCGCATAGCATTTGGTGAACAGATTTTGTAGAGAAAATACAAGCACCAGTACAGGTTGGGAAGGTATATTGTGTTACGACCATACCAAGATCAAACAAACTTACCCCTATGCGATTCAGACGTGATGTTCCCGAACTTTTCATTCTCCCTGCACCGACTAATAAGCGTCGTTTGATTAAGGCATTCAACGCATTACCAAGAAAATCAGGGGCAATGCGTACATCCGCATCAAAAAAGACAATGCGTTCATATTTCGCATTTTCTGCCCCTGTATTACGCCCAAGACTGTGTCCACGTTGCGACATCACAATCGTACGTAAATCAAGTCTGTCTTGATAAGAGTTGGCAATATTGACAGTATTATCATCACTGTTGCTATCTACCACTAAAACTTCGAAATTTTTATATTGCTGCGCAACAAGGTCATCAAGAAGATTGCCAATATTTTTTTCTTCATTGAGTGTAATAATCACAACACTCATTGGGCAGTCACTAGAAAATAAAGATGTTGGATTTGTCATTAACTTTCCGTTCCTAAAATAAAACTGAATATCAAATACTATAATGAAAAAATCTTAAAAAATGCTTAAGTTTAAAAAAGATACGCCATTATGCCTTACAAGCGGTCAGATCCCACCCATTATTTGCAAATATGCTTATAGTTTTACATTAAATCTCTTCGGCACAATAAAAACCGCAGGCAATGCAAACAGCACCATTAGCCAGAAGCTACCTGTTGGCGAAACTTGATAGACCAAGCCTGCGATAAAGGTAAACAACGCCATAAAAATACAACTTGCAAAGCTAAAATAAAGTGCTTGTAGTTTTGCCATTTGTTCCGTGGGTTGGGTTGAAAGGTAGCGGATCATTGCATAATGCCCTGCTCCATAAGAGATAGAATGGAACATCTGCATTGCCATTAAGATCGCCATATTGGTGGTGGAAGCCAGTAAGATCCAACGCACCATTGAGCCAACGGCAGATAAGATCATTAAATGGCTGATTTTCCACGTTTTAAATAAACGGTTGGCAAAGAAGAAAAACAGAATTTCTGAAACCACTGCCAATCCCCATAACAAACTCGCACTTTGGGTCGAAATGCCTGCCGATGCCCAATAAATCGTACTATAAGCATAATAAGCGGCGTGAGAAGATTGAATTAAGGAAACGGCAATCAACATTTTGAATGTGGTAGGCACTTTCATTAATTGCAGATAGCTTAAGTCTGATTGGGCTTTTTCTTCCGTTTGTACAAAGGCTTGGGTTGGTTTGACCGTTAAGCCAGTGCCTAAAAAGACTAGCCAGCCGATCAAAATGCCGATAATCGCACTTTCCCCTAACCAGCCGACTAAATAGCCTGTGCTAACTGAGCCGACCACAAAGGCAATCGAACCGAACAAACGTGTTCTGCCATAATCAATCCCGACTTGCTGTTGCCAAGTGGAAGCAATGGTATCGGCAATCGGCATTGCACCGCCGTTGAAGATATGGAACAGTGCGATTGCTGGAAATAAAATCCAGATAGTTTGAACCCCAAAGGCAACTAAAAACAGGGTGACAATGGCGAGCCACGTTAGCCAACGGGCAAGAGAAAGTAACTGGTTGGGGTGGCTAATGCGTTTAGAAAAGGTCATTGCCCCTAAAAAACGAAACAGATAACCTGAAGCGATTAATAAGCCAATCATTCCCGAATCGTAGCCGTGATGGTTCAACCAAACAGGCAGAAACGGCAACAGCACGCCATAGGCACAGTAAAAGCCGAAGAAGTTAAAGGACGACCATTGAAAGGGGGTAAATTTTATCATAGGGATTTTTCCATCTCTTCCGCACGTTTAATTGCCGCATTCATCGCTTGCTCAACGGTTGCATTCAGCTCTCGTTGTTCAAATACCGCCAATGCCTGAGCCGTTGTACCGCCTTTTGAAGTAACATTTTCGCGTAAGGTTGCTAAGGTGACTTCTGGGTTTTCTACCACCATTTTTGCCGCCCCTAAAGCCGCCGATTGCACTAAATAACGGGCATTCTGTTCACTAAAGCCCATTTTAACCGCAGCTTCTTGCATTGCTTCCATAAACTTAAAGAAGTAAGCAGGGCTAGAGCCTGTGATGGCAATAATTTGGTTGATCTCCGCTTCCGTCTCCACCCAATAACATTTGCCTACCGCAGACAGTAGTTGTTCCGCAAATTGACAAGCGGTCGGATCTACCGATTTTTTTGCAAATAATCCTGCTATGCCTTCACCGATGAGCGATGGCGTATTCGGCATTGTTCGAACAATGTTGGTTGCTGTTGGTAACAGTTGTTCAAGACGGGCAACAGAAATCCCAGCCGCAACGGAAATCACCCATTTTGCACTAAAATCCACTTGTGCAAACTCACTGCATACTTCCGCCATCATCTGTGGTTTAACCGCCAAAATCACCACATCGGCTTGGGTCACGGCATCAAGGTTAGACAAATCCACCTGAACGCCCATTGCTCTTAACTGTGAGCGGCGAGTTTCATTGCTTTTATTACGAGCGATAATCTGATCGGCAGGATAACCGCTTTTGATTAATCCTGAAATGATCGCAAACGCCATATTACCAGCACCGATAAAGGCGATTTTTTTGTGTTGCATAACAAGTTCCTTTAGAGCGAAATACGTTATAATTCCCCCTATTCTACCCCACGATCTAAGGATTTCTAAATGTTTTGGTTCAAAAATGTCATGATTTACCGTTTAACCAGTGAATTACGCTTCACCAGCAGTGAATTAGACGCACAATTACAACAAACAAAATTCACCCCTTGCCAACAAAGCGATATGCAAAAATTTGGCTGGTCGTCACCGCTTGCAGGAAGCGAACTGTTGCATTTTGCACAGGGTCAGCAGTTCCTGCTGGTTTCTCATAAAGAAGAAAAATTGTTGCCAGCCCACGTTGTCAAAAAAGAAACAGAAAACCGCATTGAAATCTTAGAACAAAAGGAACAACGTAAGCTGAAAAAAACGGAAAAGCAGGCGATTAAAGATGATGTGGTGGCAATGTTACTGCCCCGTGCGTTTAGTAAACATCAATTTACGGCGATTTGGTTAGACTTAGATAAACAGCTCGTTTATGTAGATAGTGGTTCGGCAAAACGTGCTGAAGACACCCTTGCTTTGTTACGCAAATCCCTTGGTTCTCTGCCTGTGGTGCCGATTTCCTTCACGCTACAACCAAGTGAAGTGATGACAAATTGGGTGGCAAAAGGGCATACACCAAGCTGGCTGACACTGTTGGAAGAAGCGGAATTGAAATCCTTTGATACCGACAGCGTAATCCGTTGTAAACGTCAAGATTTGGAAAGCGACGAAATCAGCCAACATTTACAAGCGGGTAAATTTGTCACAAAACTTGCGTTAGATTGGGAAAATCATTTTTCTTTTGTATTGAATGAAGATGCGACCCTTGCCCGTGTCAAATTCGCAGATGACGTGCGTGAAAAGAACGATGATATTTTGAAAGAAGATAAAGCCCAACGTTTCGATGCGGATTTTCTGTTAATGACGGAAGAATTACGTCTGTTTACAGAAAAATTGACGGAAGAGTTTGGGGGGATACAGGAAAGGATTTAAATCCCCCTAGCCCCCTTTTTCAAAGGGGGGAATTAATCACATAATTAGGACAACAACCTATGCAAATTTACCTTGTCGGTGGGGCGGTGCGAGATCAACTGCTCGGCTTAGCAGTCAAAGATCGTGATTGGCTGATTGTTGGGGCAACGCCCGAACAGCTTTTAGCTCAAGGCTATCAACAAGTGGGCAACGATTTCCCCGTTTTTTTACACCCTAAAACCAAAGAAGAATACGCCCTTGCCCGTACCGAACGCAAAAACGGCAATGGCTATAACGGTTTTATCTGCGACTTTACCCCTGATGTTACCCTTGAACAAGATTTAATCCGCCGTGATCTCACGATTAATGCGATTGCTCAAGATCTTGACGGCAACTATCACGATTTTTACGGGGGCATTGCCGATCTTAAACATCGCACACTTCGTCACGTTTCCCCTGCCTTTGCTGAGGATCCGCTACGGGTGTTGCGTGTGGCTCGCTTTGCCGCACGTTTCCATTCTCTCGGATTTCGGATTGCCCCTGAAACGGTAAAATTAATGCAAGAAATGACCGCTTGCGGTGAGCTGGCTCATTTAACGACAGAACGTGTTTGGCTGGAAACCCAAAAAGCTTTCGCCACCGACACGCCACACATCTATTTCCAAGTGCTACGAGAAGTCGGGGCATTGAAAGTGCTATTTCCGGAAGTGGAGGCACTCTTTGGCGTTCCACAACCTGAAAAACATCACCCTGAAATTGATAGTGGCGTTCATACCTTGATGGTTTTGGAACAAGCGAAAAAATTAGCGGATCGGGCAAATGATCCTGAAAGTGTGTTATTTGCCGCACTCTGTCACGATCTTGGTAAAGCTCTAACCCCAAAGGATATTCTGCCCCACCATTACGGACACGAACAGAAAGGCGTTGCTCCAACAGAACAACTGGCAAATCGCTTGAAAGTACCTGCACACACTAAGGCATTTGCCAAGTTAGTCACGGAGTTTCACACCCATAGCCATAAAATCATAGAGCTACGCCCTGAAACCGTGGTGAAATTGTTTAATAAACTTGATGTATGGCGTAAACCTGAACGTTTTTTTGATTTTTTATTAGTTTGCGAAGCAGATACCAAAGGGCGTTTGGGCTTTGAAAATCGGGAATATTCACAAGCAGATTATGCAAAACAGCTCTATCAAGCAGCCTGTGAAGTCGATATTCAAGCAGTGATTCATGATGGCTTTGAAAAGGCTGGAATTAAGACAGAATTGGATAAAAGGCGTAAACAAGCTATTCAATACGTTAAAGACAAAAAATGTTGATAAAAAAAACCACCTTTTTAGAAGGTGGTTATTGTCATCTATTTACACACCATACATCTCTCGATATGCTCTCATTTTCGCCAAATAAGGCGCATATTGTTCCGATTGTTCAATAAATTGCAGTAAATCATCAAAATCAATAATCGAGAAAACCTGACAGCCGTAATCACGTTCTACTTCTTGAATCGCCGAAAGTTCTCCTTTGCCTTTTTCTTTACGGTTTAATGCGATCATCACACCCGCTAAGGTTGCATGATTGGCTTGAATGATTTCCATGGATTCACGAATTGCCGTGCCTGCGGTAATTACATCATCCACCAATAAAATTCTGCCTTTTAACGGACTACCGATAAGATTTCCGCCTTCGCCGTGATCTTTCACTTCTTTACGGTTAAAGCAACAAGGCTTATCGACATCAAATTGATTTGCTAACGCCACCGCCACAGTCGTGGCAATCGGAATACCTTTGTAAGCAGGTCCGAATAGTACATCGTAGTCAATTTGGCTGGCTTGGATTGCTTTGGCGTAATATTCGCCCAATTTGGCGAGATCTCTGCCAGTATTAAATAATCCTGCATTAAAGAAGTAAGGGCTTTGTCTGCCTGATTTTAAGGTAAATTCGCCGAATTTAAGTACATTTCGGCTTAAGGCAAATTCGATAAAGTCGTGTTTGTATTGTTGCATTGTTATTTTCCTTATATTTATTCGATATATTTACTCGAGCGTAATCCACTCAACCGTCCAACTGCCCGTCCCTTCCGGTACAAGCACATCGGTTAAATAGGGTAAAATCTTTTTCATTTGGCTTTCTAACTGCCACGGTGGATTAATCACAATCATACCGCTTGCCGTCATACCCCGTTGGTCTGAATCAGGGCGAACAGCTAATTCAATCTGTAAAATTTTACGAATTCCCGTTTCAGCTAAGCCTCGTACGATACGTTTAGTATGTTGGCGAAGCACCACCGGATACCAAATCGCATAAACACCTGTGGCAAAGCGTTTGTAGCCTTCTTCAATGGCTTTTACCACCAGTTCATAATCTTCTTTTAATTCATAAGGCGGATCGATCAGCACTAAACCACGCTTTTCTTTTGGTGGTAATGCAGCTTTTAGTTGTTGGAAACCATTTTCCCGTTTTGTTACCACATTAGGCGTTTTGGCAAATTCATTGCGAAGTAGTGGGAAGTCATTAGGGTGTAACTCCGTGAGCAAAGCTCTGTCCTGAGGGCGTAATTGTTGCACGGCAAGCAACGGCGAACCTGCATAAAAACGCAATTTATCTTTGTTAATTTTTTTGATTTCATTTAGGTACAACGCAACTTCTTCGGGTAGATCAGTTCTCTCCCAAAGACGAGCGATGCCTTCAATATATTCCCCTGTTTTTTCCGCTTCGCTACTTTGCAAGCTATAACGCCCTACGCCCGAATGGGTATCAAGGTAGAAAAAGCCTTTTTCTTTTTGCTTTAAAGCCTGCAAGATTAGGGTTAAAACGATATGTTTAAGGACATCGGCGTGGTTGCCTGCGTGAAAACTGTGACGATAACTCAGCATTTTGATTCTCTTTCTTGTAAAATGACGGCATTTTAGCTTATTTAGCCGTTTTAAACTATGCAGAAAACATTAAAGATTGAAAAAGGTTGGTTGTTAAATACCAAGCAAGTAATCTCTCCACACTTTAACCCGAGACCCTATCAAGATGATATTTCTCTTTTGGTGATTCATTATATTAGTCTGCCTCCTGACGAATTTGGCGGTAATTTTATTGACCGTTTTTTTGAAGGCACGTTAGACCCAAGCCTTCACCCCTATTTTGAAGAGATTAAAGATTTACGGGTTTCCGCCCATTGTTTAATTAATCGAGAAGGTCAGATTACCCAATATGTCAATTTTAACGATATGGCTTGGCACGCTGGCGTTTCTTGCTTTGAAAGACGTGAAAAATGCAATGAGTTTTCTATCGGAATTGAACTGGAAGGTAGTAACAATCAACCTTTTACAGAAGCGCAATATCAAACCTTAGCTCACCTTACGCAAGTGATTATGCAAGCCTATCCACAAATCACACCAGAGCGTATTGCAGGTCACAATCAAATTGCCCCAGAACGAAAAATCGACCCGGGACAGTATTTTGATTGGGAATATTATCGTTCATTGCTTTAATCACAAGCGGTTAGATAGGCTGGAAAATTTGCAAAATCTTCCCCGAATCTAACCGCTTGTCTCTAAAGTAATCCTAATACTTTACGTCCGTTAATACTTGCAATATTTGCCATTTCCTCTAAGTTGGTAAAACGGCAACCTGCTGAAAGTAAGCTCAGCTCTTGCCACATATCACCTTCACAGAGTGGAACCATGTAGTCACAGATATTGTCCGTTCCGATTGCCACCGTAATACCTTCTGGGATCATTTCATCTGCTGGGGTTAAAGCATTGTGGAAAGGCAATACTTCATCTTTACGTGGGCTGTCAATCCATGCCATTGGGCAAGCGATCATCATCATATCTACGGATTTCATTTTCTTATATAGCATCTGACGATACTCTCTTGGATGTGCGCCGATTGAGATACCATGGATTGCCACTACTCGACCTTGCATGCCATGTTCTAAGGATTTATCGCAAAGTTGTTCTGTTTCTTTCTCTTTCTGGCTGTTAAATTGGTCGACGTGGACATGCAACATTTTGCCTTGAGATTTTGCCGTCTCCATTAAAATGTCCATAGCTTCTAATCCCTTGCCATAATCTAATTCATCACGATATGGCAAGCCACCAATCATATCCACCATTTCTGAACCAATATCGAACCACTTGCGAGCATTTGGTTCAATCACGCCTTTTAACGTCTGATTGGCAAATTTTAAAATAATATCATTTTTATAAACTTCACGCGCTTTATGGGCCGCTAAAATCGCTCTGTCTTCACAAACTTGGTCAATATCAACAAAGGTGCCAAATGCCGTTACCCCTTGCGAAATCATCAATTCAATCGCTTGGCTAAAGCGACGATAGTAATCATCAACACTTGAATTACGTTTTACTTCATCTACCAAGTCCCATTTTTGCTGTAAATTCGCATTTTGATAAATTTTGATTTTTTCAGGGGTCATCGTAAAAGCCCTATCTGCGTGGGCATGGGAGTTTACCCAACCGCCTTTTTTAATCACTTCATCACGAATATGGCTTTTTAGTGTACGAATTAACTGGCTCATTGCTTATCCTCTTGACTCAAATTTTGGGCAAAAAAAAGATCTCTAAAATGAGAGATCTTGATTTGAAAATAAAAAAATAGCTAAACCTCGTTTAACGGTAAGGTTTAGCTTTAAGAAATATGTGTTGGATAATGTTTGGTACGTTTGCATTTCTAGTTCCTTTTTGGCACTAGGCGTGTAGTATAGATTTTTTCAGACACAAATGCAAACGTTTGCTTTATTCAAGCGGTAGGATTTTTCAATAATTTTTCAATTACTCTGCTCACGGCAAAAAAGCCGAAAGTTGCGGTCACCATCGTTGCTGCGCCAAAGCCATTGGCACAGTTCATCGTAGCAGACACTTCGCAGCCCTCACTCATTTTTGGAAAAATCAATGGCTGGGTTGAAAACACGCAATCAATACCAAATTTCCGCTTTGGGTTTTGGCTGAAGTTATACTCTTTACGCAATAAACTTCTCACCTTTGAAGCCAACGGATCTTGAATAGTTTTGCTTAAATCAGTGATCTGAATTCGGGTTGGATCCGTTTGCCCTCCAGCTCCACCTGTCGTGATGATTTTGATTTTATTACGCTTACAAAAAGCGATGAGTGCCGCTTTCACTTTAACGCTATCAATCGCATCAATCACATAATCATAACCACGTAGTAAATAATCGCCCAAATTATCTTGCGTTAAGAAATCATCAATGATCGTCACTTCACATTCAGGGTTGATTTTGGCAATACGCTCTTGCATTACTTCGGTTTTCAGTTTTCCGATTTCGCCTGACATTGCATGAATTTGACGGTTGATATTAGTGACACAAATATCATCCATATCAATCAAAGTGAGTTTCCCCACTCCCGAACGAGCTAAAGCTTCTACCGCCCAAGATCCAACGCCTCCGATACCAATCACACACACATGTGATTGACGTAGTTTTGCTAACCCTTCAGGCGTATAAAGGCGACCAATTCCGCCAAAACGTTGTTCATAGTTATCTATTCTTGTCATGCGATTTCTCAAAATGAAAATAAAGGTTACCCTAATCTTCTAAAAATAATGGTCCCAGTCTACCTTTCGGAATCCCAAAATGCTCAGGATAAGTCACATCTACTAAATACAAGCCTTCTGCTTTCGCCGTAGGTGCTGCAAGGGTTCTATCCCGTTGTTCTAGTAGCCACTTTATCCACTCTACTGGCTGTCTGCCCTGCCCAACTTCAATCAAACTACCCACAATATTTCTTACCATATGATGTACAAAAGCATTGGCTTGAATATCGACAACAATATAGTCTTGCTGGCGACTCACCTGAAGATGATGAACGTTTCGCCAAGGGGTATGAGATTGACATTGTGCGGCTCGGAATGAGCTAAAATCATTTTCGCCTAACAAAAACTGCCCTGCTTGGTGCATTTTCTCGTGGTCAAGTGGGTGATAATAGTGTGAAACGCCTTTAGGCAAAATCGCTGAACGCAATTTATGGTTATAAATAATGTAGCGATAACGGCGAGCAGTCGCACTAAAACGGGCGTGAAAATCTTCGCCCACTTCAACTGCCCATTTCACTGCAATATCTGCTGGCAAATGGGTATTTGTGCCAAAGCACCAACTTTGTAATGGGCGATTCACTTCGGTTTCAAAATGGACAACTTGTCCTGTACCGTGTACACCTGCATCGGTTCTCCCTGCACAAAAGACTTCGCACGGTGCATTCGCAATTATGGATAAGGCTTCTTCGAGCTTCTGTTGTACCGAATCGACATTTTGCTGGCGTTGCCAACCAAAATAGCGACTGCCGTCGTATTCAATCCCTAAGGCGATTTTCATTGCAAAAAATTCCCTTAATCTTACCGCTTATTTGTTAATTAACGATAAGAATTCTTTGCGAGTCTCTCTGTCTTGCAAGAATACACCGCCGAATGCAGATGTCATTGTTTGGCTATGCGTATCTTTCACTCCACGACATTTCACACAGAAATGGGTTGCTTTCACATAAACCGCCACATCTTCCGTTTCTAAAATAGTTTGAAACGCCGTTAAAATCTGCTCGGTAAAGCGTTCTTGAACCTGTGGGCGTTGAGCAAAAAACTGCACAACACGGTTAATTTTTGATAATCCAATCACCCAATCTTTCGGATAATATGCCACGGCGACTTTACCGTCAATCGTCACAAAGTGGTGTTCACAGGTACTGGTTAAGGTAATATCGTCCACTAAAACCATCTCGCTCACTTTCATCTGGTTTTTGATTTTGGTGATTTTTGGGAAGGTTTCATAATCTAAACCGCTAAAGATTTCGTCCACATACATTTTCGCTAAACGGTGTGGCGTTTCTTCGAGGCTGTCATCACGCAAATCTAAGCCAAGAAGTTCTAATACGGCACGCATATGTTGCTGAATTTCACTACGACGAGAATCTTTATCTTTTTGATGGGCGACCGTCGGGGTTTCTATGCCTTTAGCAAGAAGGGCATCACGTACACTTTGTGCTTCTGGAGAGATTTTGCTCATGGGGTTTCCTCTAAAAATTTAAGCGAAAGATTCTACCAAATTGCCTTAAAAATACAACGCAATCGAGAAAAATCGTGTAGAATCATTCGCAATTACATCAAAAAGAGAATAATAAAATATGTATTACCATTTTAATGCTCAGCTGGTTGACCCTAAACAACAAGCTTTCGTACAACAATTACTGGATTGCAAAGATTTCAGTCAATCTGACCGCTTGTTAGGCTCATCAAAAGGGCGTGGCACAACATGGTTTCTCAATACTGAGCAAGAACTCGGTGTAAATAGCGTACTTCGTCATTATTATCGTGGTGGCTTGTTTGGTAAATTCGTCAAAGATCGTTATTTTTTTCAAAGCAATGAGAAAACTCGGGCAATGCAAGAGTTGCGTTTATTAGAACAGCTTTACCAATGGAATCTTCCTGTGCCTCGCCCGATTGCACTTAAAATAAAACATCAATGTTGTTTCTATCAAGCGGATATTTTGTTAGAAAAAATTGCAGATACTCGAGATCTGAGCCAATATCTACAAACACAGCGCTTAACACCAGCACAATATCAGCAGATCGGGCAGCTGATCCGCCAGCTACACGATCATCAAGTTCATCACTCCGATCTCAACATTCATAATATTTTGATCGATTCTCAAGGAAAATTTTGGCTGATTGATTTTGATAAATGCCAAATTCAGCAAGGGAATGATTGGAAGCAAGGCAATTTGGATCGACTATTGCGCTCTTTTAATAAAGAGAAAGGGAGATTGCAAATTCGCTTTGAACCAGCAGATTGGCAAGCACTCATTCAAGGCTATACCAACTAAAAGAAAAGAGTGAACCGCTTATCACGGTTCACTCTCTTATTTTTATCTAAACTAAAGCTAGATTACCAGCCTTTCACCATCGCACCTTTGAACACTTCGTTCGCTTTATTGAACACTTCTTCAGATTGATATGCTTTGACGAAATCTTTCACGATTTCTTTATCTTTATTGTCTTCACGTGACACAATCAGGTTCACATAAGGTGAGTTTTTATCTTCAACGAAAATACCGTCTTTAGTTGGTGTTAAACCGATTTGACCTGCATAAGTCGTGTTGATAATAGAGAATGCTACATCATCTAAGGTACGAGGAAGTAATGGCGCTTCAATTTCTTGAATATCAAGATTTTTCGGGTTTTCAACAATATCTACACGGGTTGAAAGTAAGTTAGTATTGTCTTTTAACTTAATTAAACCTTGTTTTTCAAGCAAGATTAATGAACGACCTAAGTTTGTAGGGTCATTTGGTACTGCAATTTTATCGCCATCTTTAAGCTCGTCAATTGACTTGATTTTTTTAGAATAGGCTGCAATCGGATAAACGAAAGTGTTACCTACTGGTGTTAATTTATAGCCTTTATCTGCGATTTGTTTGTCTAAATACGGTTTATGTTGGAACGCATTAACATCTAAATCGCCTTTGTTTAAAGCTTCGTTTGGCGTTGCGTAATCGGTGAAAATCACAAGCTCTAAATCACGGTTATATTTCTCTTTAGCAACTTTAGCCGCCACTTCCATAACTTCATGCTCTGGGCCTGAAATCACACCGACTTTTAATACTTCTTTTTTCTCGTTACAGCCAGCTAATACCAATGCAGATACAACGGCTAAACCAAATGCTTTTTTTAAATTCATCATGTTTCTCTTTTTGTTAATCAATAAAATTACTGACAAACGGTCTGATTCTGTGATTTTTTTGCAAAATTTTTACAAAATCTAACCGCTTGTTATTGTCTCTAAAAGTTAAGTAAAAGTAAATTACCAACCTTTAACTACACCACCTTGGAAGAGTTTTAAGGCTTCTTGATAGACTTCTTCTGTTTGATAAGATTTAACAAAATCTTTAATCGCTTCGTTATTTTCGTTACCTTGACGGGTCACGATTAAATTCACATAAGGCGATTCTTTAGATTCAACGAATAAGCCATCTTTATCTGGACTTAACCCAATTTGCCCTGCGAATGTATTATTAATAATAGCAAATTCGACATCATCTAATACACGTGTTAGCAATTCACCATCTACCTCACGAATATCTAAGTTACGAGGGTTGTCAACAATATCTAACTTAGTTGAAAGTAAATTCGTAGAATCTTTCAATTTAATTAAACCTTGTTTTTCAAGCAATAATAATGAACGACCTAAATTAGTTGGGTTATTTGGGATCGCAATACTTGAACCCTCTTTAAGTTCATCAAGGGATTTAATTTTTTTAGAATAAGCGGCGATAGGATAAACAAAGGTATTTCCAACAATAGATAATTTAAAACCATTATCTGCGGAATCCTTATCTAAGTAAGGTTTATGTTGGAAAGCGTTGGCATCTAAATCGCCTTTATGAACCGCTTCATTTGGTGAACCGTAATCAGTAAAAGAAACTAACTCGACATCACGATTATATTTTTCTTTCGCAATTTTAGCAGCTAACTCTGCAATTTGGTGTTCAGGGCCAGACATCACCCCGACTTTGATTTTTTCAGACTTATCTCCACAAGCAGATAAAGCAAATACGGTTGCCACAACAGTTGCACTCAATAATTTTTTTAAACTCATAATAACTCCTTGCTATATCTTATAACGATAAAAAAGGCGGTTATTACTAACCGCCTCTCTGATTACCAGCCTTTTACCACGCCGCCGTTAAATAATTTTAACGCTTCTTGGTAAACTTCTTCCGTTTGGAATGCTTTTACAAAAGTTTGTAAACGCTCGTCGCCTTTGTTGTCTTCACGGCTAACGATTAAGTTTACATACGGAGAATCTTTTGATTCAACGATAACACCGTCTTTGTCTGGGCTTAAACCTGCTTGACCTGCATAGGTGTTATTGATGATCGCTAAATCCACATCGTCCAATGCACGAGTTAACAATGATGTTTCAACTTGTGTGATTTTGATGTTTTTCGGGTTCTCGATGATGTCATTTTCCGTTGAGAATACGTTTTTCGGATCTTTTAATTTAATCACGCCGTGTGCTTGAAGTAATAATAATGCACGAGCAGTATTACTTGCATTGTTTGGAATCGCAATTGTTGCACCGTCAGCTAACTCAGAGATATTTTTGATTTTCTTAGAGTATGCTGCAATTGGCCATACGAAAGTATTGCCGATGATTGCCATTTTATAGCCACGATCTTTGCTCTCTTGCTCTAAATAAGGCACGGTTTGGAATGCGTTTGCATCTAAATCTTTCGCATGTAACGCCGCATTTGGCTGTGTGTATTCCGTAAATTGAACTAATTCCACATCTAAGCCATATTTTTCTTTGGCAATTTTAACTGCCACTTCAGTCATCTGCGCTTCAGGCCCAGTCATTACACCCACTTTTAATGGTGCTGCTGGTTTTGCTGGCTCAGCTGGTGCTGTCGTTGCCGCTTTTTCTTCTTTACAGCCTGTTAATGCAAGTGCAGAAACAAGAGCTAATCCAAGTAGTTTTTTGAAATTCATAGGAAGTCCTCTAATAAAGTTGTGTTTACAAATTAAAAATTAACGATGATCGTAACGTTTTGCGAGATTATCGCCAATTTTTTGGCTAATCATGACAATCGCCACGATAATGATAGTTGCGATCCATTTTACATAGACCATGTTACGATGTTCACCGTAACTGATAGCAAGGTTCCCCAAGCCACCGCCACCAACAGCGCCCGCCATTGCCGAGTAGCCGATAAGGGCAACAAGGGTCAGCGTAATGCCATTGATTAAAATAGGTAAAGATTCAGGCAAATAGAATTTAGAAACCACTTGCCAATTTGTTGCTCCCATAGATTTTGCCGCTTCCGTCAAACCACTTGGAATTTCTAAGAGTGCATTTGAGGTTAAACGAGCAAAAAACGGAATCGCAGAAACACTTAATGGCACAATCGCCGCTGTTGTTCCAAGTGTGGTTCCCACCAATAAACGAGTAAATGGCAATAACACGACAAGCAAAATGATAAACGGCACTGAACGACCGATATTGATAATGACATCAAGCACTTGATGTAAGCCTTTGTGCTCTAAAATCTCGCCTTTGCCAGTTAAGAACGCAACAAAGCCAATTGGCATACCGATTAAAACCGCCAAAGCTGTTGCCACAAAGCCCATGTATAAGGTTTCTAATGTGGACATCGCCACCAATTCCCACATCTTCGGTGTGAGTTCATTGATAAAATCATTCCACATAGCCTAATACCTCAACTTTTACATTATTATCAATCAAATAAAATCTCGCTTCTGAAATGGCATCGTGATTACCTTCTACTTCTGCAATTACAAAGCCAAATTTCACACCACCAGCGTAGTCGATTTGCGACATTAAAATACTAAAATCAATCCCGAATTTCTTAGAAGCATGAGATAACAGCGGTGCATCTACCGAACGCCCTGTAAACTCGAATTTAATAATCGGCTTACTGGTTGGCGTTTGGTTTGGAGAAAGCTGATCCATATACTCTTGCGGTAATTCAATATGGAAAGTCGATTGAATAAAGCGTTGTGCTAATTCCGTTTTCGGATTAGAGAAAATTTCACTGACCGAACCGCTTTCAACTAATTGCCCTTTATCAATGACTGCAACACGATCACAAATACGTTTTACCACTTCCATTTCGTGCGTAATTAATAAGATCGTTAAGCCTAAACGTTTATTAATATCTTTAAGTAATTGTAAGATCGATTGTGTTGTCGCTGGATCTAACGCACTGGTTGCTTCATCGCAAAGTAACACTTGCGGATCGTTCGCCAACGCACGAGCGATCGCCACACGTTGTTTTTGACCGCCTGAAAGATTGCTCGGATACACATCGTGTTTATCCGATAAGCCAACCAGTTCAAGTAATTCATTTACTTTTTGATGAATCTGCTCTTTTGGCGTATGGTTAAGCTCTAATGACAACGCCACATTCTCAAACACAGTACGAGAAGAGAGCAAATTAAAATGTTGGAAAATCATACTGATTTTACGGCGAGCAAGATTTAACTCTTTTTCTGAGAGTGTGGTTAAATCTTTACCGTCCACAATCACTTGCCCGATCGTTGGGCGTTCTAATAAGTTTACGCAACGAATTAATGTACTTTTACCTGCGCCAGAAGCACCAATAACCCCATAGATTGTGCCTTTGGGTACTTCAAGATTGACATTATCAAGGGCGGTAATTTTTTTACCCTTGACATCAAACTGTTTGCTGATGTTTTTCAGCTGAATCATAGCTATTTATCCACACTTTACTAAAAATAAAAATCTCGGTTATTTTAGACGTCTAGATTGCTATGTCAATTAAGAAAATGAAATTTTTTATGCAAAAATTGCATAACACTATTAATTATCTTCATATCTCATACAAAATACCTAATCATAGTAGAAAACTATCTTTTTATGCTATAAGTTAGTACGATTTGTTATTTCACACATCTCTTAGGCGCCTATAAAGTGATGCAAATTAATTTATAAGGAAAATTCTATGCGTCTATCTACATTATTTATTGGATTAAGCGCTTTCGCTTCATCCTATTCTGCATTCGCAGCACCTAATAATACTTTGGTAAACTGTATTGCAACTCCGCCAATGAAACTTAGCCCAGCTATCACTAATGATGCGAATGATTTCAACGCAAGCTCTCAGCAGATTTACAATCGCCTTGTTGAATTTAAAGCAGGTAAAATTGAAGTTGAGCCTGGTTTAGCTGAACGTTGGGAAGTCAGCCAAGATGGATTAACCTATACTTTCCATTTACGTCAAAATGTAAAATTCCACAGTAATAAAACCTTTACGCCAACACGCCCACTCAATGCTGACGATGTGATCTTTTCATTCCAACGCCAAGCAGATAAAAATCACCCTTACCACAATGTTTCTGCTGGAACTTACTTCTATTTCAACTGGATGAATTTACCAAACATTTTGAAATCTGTTGAAAAAGTAGATGATTACACAGTAAAAATCACCCTAAATAAACCGAATACGCCATTTATTACAACGGTCGCAATGGATTTCTTATCTATTTATTCCAAAGAATATGCAGATCAACTTCTAGCTCAAGGCAAGCCTGAACTGCTCGACCAACAACCGATAGGAACTGGACCATTTGTTTTCCAAACCTACCAAACTGACCATGCCGTTCGCTATGTCGCAAATAATGAATACTGGAAAGGCAAAGCCAACATTGATCGCTTAATTTTCAGTATTACCCCAGATGCAGGTACACGCTACGCCAAATTAAAAGCTGGAGAATGTGATGTTATTGATTTCCCTAATATTTCAGATATTGAGCAGATGAAAAAAGATCCGCAGATTAACTTACTGGAACGTGAAGGCTTAAATCTAGCTTATCTTGGTTTAAATACGACAAAACCTGAATTAAACAATGTGAAAGTACGACAAGCACTTCACTATGCTACGGATAAAAAAGCGATTGTCGATGCGGTCTATCAAGGTGGCGGAAGTGTGGCGACTAATCCATTCCCTGATGCAGTACTAGGCTATAACCCTAATCTGCCACAATATGAATTTAATTTAGAAAAAGCCAAAGCATTACTTGTAGAAGCTGGATATCCAAATGGTTTTGAAACTGAAATTTGGGTTCAACCAGTGGTTCGCCCTTCTAATCCAAATCCACGCCGTACTGCTGAAATTATTCAAGCAGACTGGGCTAAAATTGGGGTAAAAGCTAAGCTGGTGACCCACGAATGGGCAGATTTTAATAAACGGACCCGTGAAGGTGAATTTTCTGCAGGAACTTATGGCTGGACAAGTCGAAATGGTGATCCTGACAACTTCTTATTCCCACTATTCAGTAAAGCCAATATCCCTGGAACAAACTACTCACGTTGGACAAATGACAAGTTTGAAGCTTTACTTGCTCAAGCAGTACAGACTCAAGACACGGCAGAGCGAGCTAAACTTTATCAACAAGCTGTTGAGATTTTTCAACAGAATAGCCCAATTATTCCATTCGCTCACTCAATTAACTATGTGCCATTGAGTAAACGCGTGCAAGGTTTTGTACAAAACCCGTTTGGTTATACTGCATTTTATGGTGTAAAATTAGCTGACAAGTAATCTAATGTGATATTCGTATGGGCGGACCGATGTATCCGCCCATTGTTATACCAATTTAAAATGTAATGATCTTCTCAAACGCTAATTTAATCTTCTCCGAATCTTTCACCCCTTTTGCAGACTCCACACCTGAATTCAGATCAACGCCTAAACAGCCTTGTTTTAACGCTTGATCGATATTGTCCAAACCAATTCCACCCGCCAATAACGCTTTGGTTTTAATCTCATCTGGAATCAAAGACCAATCAAACACTTCGCCCGATCCGCCTTGCTTACTGTCTAACACATAGCGCTGAACTAACGGATTTTGTTGAAATTGAGTCTGGGCATTCATGGAAATGGCTTTCCAAATTTGAATTTTTCCGTCAAAGGCTTCCGCCAATTCTGCAATGTAGGCTTCATTTTCCGAGCCGTGAAGTTGCACGGCAAACAGTTCAAGCTGTTTTGCAATTTTTTCGACAAATCCAACCGCTTGATCTTGGAATACACCGACAAAGCGCAATGGTGCTTGCACTACAAGCTCTTGTGCTTGACGGAGTGATAAGGCTCGTGGCGATTTTTCGGCGAAAATCAATCCGCCGTATAATGCACCGTTCTGATACACTGCTTGTACATCTTGCGGACGAGTTAAACCACAAACTTTATTTTCTCCATACACTACCGCACGCATAGCATTATTCAGATCCGCATTGCCCATTAAGCTACTGCCAATTAAAAAGCCGTGGGCAAACGGTTTGATCTCTTGGACTTGTTTATGGTTGTAAATGCCCGACTCGCTGATTAAACGGGTCTCTTTCGGAATGCGATCTTGATATTTTTGCACCAAATGCACAATGCGATTCATATCAATGGATAAATCGTGCAAGTTGCGGTTATTCACGCCGATAATCTTCGCCTCTAAGGCTAAAGCCCGTTCAAATTCCGCTTCATTGCTGGTTTCAGTCAGTACACCCATACCGAGTGAATGTGCCAACTCGCTTAATTCACGATAGGTGTCATCATCCACCACCGAGAGCATTAATAAAATCGCATCTGCTTGATGAAAACGTGCCAAATAAACTTGGTAAGGTGAGATCATAAAATCTTTGCACAGCACAGGCTGTTCGACTTGCTGGCGAACTTGGTTAATATACGCAAAATCCCCTTGGAAATACTGTTCGTCCGTCAGCACCGAAATTGCCGAAGCATAATGTTTATAGACTTGAGCAATCGCATCCAAATCAAAATCGGCTCGAATCAGCCCTTTTGACGGTGATGCTTTTTTACATTCTAAAATGTAAGCGGGCAGATCATGCGAACCTTTTGCAAGAGCCTGATAAAAACTGCGATCACTTTGGGTTAATTGATGTTGAAATTGAGATAACGGAAAGGTTTGTTCTTTTTGCTCGACCCAAAGGGCTTTGTCTTGAACAATCTTCTGAAGGATAGTGGGTTGATTTTGCATATTTTGTCCTTATATATGGGCAATTCGTTTTTATGAACAGAACAATAAAGGACAACCAATGAAAACTCAAGTAAAACAACACTTAAACGATCTCGAAATCGCCTTGCGAGTACATAATCTGTGGGAAGCCACGCCACCGTCTGAAGAAGCCTTAGCCAATGACGAGCCGTTTTGTGTCAGCACACTGTCTGCAACCCAGTGGCTACAATGGATTTTCTTACCGAGAATGCACGCTCTGTTAGAGGCCAATGCAGAATTGCCCCGTAATTTTGCGGTATCGCCTTATTTAGAAGAAGCGTTAAAAGATTTGGATTATCTACACGCACTTCACGCCCCGTTAGTAAAACTTGAAACCTTGTTGAAAAGCTAATGGAACTTGAGATTCTTTACCGTGATGATGAGCTGATTGCGATTAACAAACCTGCGGGTATGTTGGTGCATCGCAGTTGGCTGGACAAACATGAAACCGTATTTGCCATGCAGACGTTGCGTGATCAAATCGGGCAACACGTTTTCCCAATTCACCGCTTAGACCGCCCGACATCCGGCGTGTTGCTTTTTGCCCTGAACAGCGACATGGCTCGCACCATGAGCCAGTTGTTTGAACAACATCAGATCCAAAAAAGTTATTTGGCAGTCGTTCGTGGTTATTTGGAAGGGGAAGGACGAATTGACTATCCCTTGAAAGTTCAGCTGGATAAAATTGCCGATAAATTTTCTCAAGAAAAAGAAGCACAGGATGCGATTACCGATTATAAAGGTTTGGCAACGGTGGAAATGCCTTATCCCGCAGGTAAATTCCAAACGGCACGTTATAGCCTTGTACAACTGTTTCCACAAACGGGCAGAAAACATCAGCTTCGCCGTCATATGAAGCATCTGTTTCACCCAATTATGGGCGATACAAACTATGGTGATTTACATCAAAACCGTGCGTTAATCGCTAATACGGGCTGTGATCGTTTATTCTTACATTCCAACTGCTTGCAATTTATTCATCCGAAACATTTGCAAAAAATTGAGATAAACGCACCGCTTGATCAGCAGTGGTTAAGTTTGTTTGAACAGTTTGGGTGGGACTTTAAATAAGAAATAAGGCGTTCAAACTTCTGAACGCCTTATCAAAACATGAATTGGTTAAGGTTTGAATATATCACCGCTATCTAGAGATAGGAACCATATTTGAAACGGTAAAGTCACAATATCAGATGCTAAAGTGATTGGCGTTAGTGCTATGGCTGCAAGCGTAGATCCAACGCCATTTATTTGGTATTTTTCCGTCACTAATTTTACGGGAATGGCTTTTCTTAACTTACCTGACTCTGCAATTTGTATATCCGCTTTTTTGTAGAGTTGTCCTTGTAATGGATATTGATGAACATATTGAGTGTTTTTTGAGCATTCAGGACAACGAGACTCAAAGCCTAATTGTTTTAATTTGGCAATTTCAGTCTGAGTATCTGCGGTAGTGTATGATATACTTGCGTTGATTTTCCAGTTTTTTGCCTCTTTATCTAATTCGACTTGTAACCCATAGGTATTAAAAGTTTCCGGTAATTTTGCATCAATCAATGCTTTGATTTGTTTCGAACTTTCGGCATCCGCGACAAACCAATATTTTTCCCCTATCATCACAAGCTGTTGTGTGGATTTCAGCATACCAAATGCAGTGAGTTTATCACTATCAACTTCCACCATTTCATTACCGGAAGAAATAGGATCACGCTCTGCCCAATTCAGCATAGTAAAACATCCCGATAAAAGGATTGTGCTTAAACTTAACAATAAAAATTTAACCAATTTCATATTTACCTCTTAATTAATTTGTAAATTCTTGTGGACTATAATACAAACAAATTATTCTAGTCAACAAGAAAGTATTTTACCCAATCCTATGATAAACTGATCAGAGTTCCCAATATTTGTTATTTAATTTGCAAAATTTTAGTAAAAGCCGACCGCACTGCTTAGTGCTTCTAAATTTTTCATAAAATTTAATAGGAACTTTACTGAATTTTATTGGACTTAAAGGAATTCAAAATGGATAATGCGTTGTTAAGTTTAACTCATGAACAGCAACAACAAGCCGTTGAACAAATTCAACAGCTTATGCAACAAGGTATCAGCAGTGGCGAGGCAATTGCAATTGTCGCTCAACAACTGCGAGATGCCCATCAAAAATTAGAGGAAAAATGATGAAAAAGTATCTTTTACTCGCTATGGCATTTGCATCAACTACTGCCCTAGCCAATACTCAGGCAAATACAAATGCCACAACCACTAAAGAAGCAAAACAACCAATGATGGGATTAACCACGATTGATGTAGGTGGAAAAGTTGCTAAATCGTTAAATAGTACCGTTTATTCATTGAGTAAAGCGAATACAACACAATTATGTTGGGAAGTAATCAACATTCCATTTACGGCTAAAAATAAAGTAACGGAAGTATTTACTACTCCAGCTAAATCTAAATTCACTCACCCAGATGCTTCGGTAACAACAAGTAACGAAGATAAAACACATACTATTGTAAGTCATATACCAAGTGTTAATAATGAATTTATTAGAAAATGTTGGAAATTTGATAAAACAGATCCTATTGGTAACTACACATTAGATCTCAGAATAAATGATATTATTTTTCCGACTCAAAAATTTAGTATCGTTAAGTAGTACTTAAAATTTTAATTTAGCTTAAAGCTTTGTATGCAAGGTTTTAAGCTTTTTTATTATCTAAAAAACCTTTTGCATCTACTTTAATTTAATAGAAATAAAATAAAAAAGTTACTAACCAAATAAACATTGTTAGTAACTCTTTTTATTTATTTAATAATGCGATCATAATCTCATTATTCAATAATGGATTAACTCCTTGTCTATTTATAAACTAATAGACATTAACCCATACCGTATTTTTTTAATTTTTTACGTAAAGTACCACGGTTAATACCAAGCATAGTTGCAGCTCGTGTTTGGTTACCACGAGTATATTGCATTACGATATCTAACATTGGGTGTTCAATTTCTGACAAGACCAACTCATATAATTCTGTTGGATCTTCACCACCTAATTGATGTAAGTAATTTCTTACGGCTTGTTTCACATTATCACGAAGTGGTTTATTCACTTGTTGAGATTGTGCGTTTAACATTGATACTGTTAATGGGTTTTGTGTAGGTTGTTGTTCTAACATGTACTTCTATCCAACTTATTAGGATTCTAAATGAATCGATTTCACAAAATCTTCTAATGCGTTTAATTGCTCGGTCGTTGAATCAAATGCATTAAAAGTACGTCTAAAATTTGAATTTGGTTTTAATTGTTCGACATACCAGCCAACATGTTTACGTGCAATTCGATATCCTTTTTCTTCACCATAGAAATGATGTAGGTTTTCGATATGCTCTAACATAAATTGACATTTTTGCTCTAACGATAATGTCGAAACGAGATCTCCTTTCTCGAAAAACTTTCCGATTTCCGAAAATAGCCATGGACGCCCCAAACTGCCTCGACCAATCATCACTGCATCCGCTTGTGTGTAGTCAAGAACTTGTTTTGCTTTTTCAGCAGAGGTGATATCACCATTGGCAACAATAGGAATCGAAACCGCCTGTTTTACTGCTTTGATACTGTCATACTCTGCTTCGCCTTCAAATAAGCAACTTCGAGTTCTTCCATGTATCGTCAATGCTGAAATACCTGCCTGTTCAGCAATTTTCGCAATATCCAAGCAATTTCGGTTCTCAGGATCCCAACCCGTTCTAATTTTTAAAGTCACAGGCACATCAACAGCATTTATAACGGCATCCAAAATGCGAGCAACTAAATCAGGTTCACGTAGAAGTGCAGAGCCTGCCATCTTTTTGTTTACCTTCTTAGCTGGGCAGCCCATATTGATATCAATAATATCTGCACCATACTCTACATTTATTTTTGCTGCGATTGCCATCTCTGTGGGATCAGATCCCGCAATTTGTACGGCATTAATACCAATGTCATCATGGTGTGCTAAACGCAAACGTGATTTTTCGGTATGCCATACATCAGGATTTGTGGACATCATCTCTGAAAATGTTAAACCTGCACCTAATTGGCTACATAATCGTCTAAACGGCTGATCGGTAATCCCTGCCATCGGTGCGAGGAAAATACGATTTTTAATTTCATACTGGCCAATTCGCATCGACTCATCCTTTGATTATTTTTAGAACAAATTTAACAAGAGTGATTTCCAAATAAAAAGTACGGCATAAACCGTACTTCTCTTTCTATACTCAAGGAGCAATTGCTCTTAGTAAGGGGGCGTATAATACGCATTTTTTTCCAATTTTGGAAGTCTAATTATTCGACAAAAATCAAAATTTACTCAACTTGTCAAAATTTATAACATCGAAGAGCGATTTTTATGGAGTAATTTTGCAACCAAATTTTCAAAACTTGTTTCAAGTTGCTCACCGACACGTTGAGAAAGCTTTTTCTTCTGGCGATATTTGACTTCAATTACGTTCTTATCTTTTACCGCATTTAAAATCAAATCATCGCTCGTAGAAAGCTCATCCACTAATTTAAATTCAATCGCTTGCTGGCCAAACCAGTGCTCGCCCGTTGCAATTTTTTCTATATCTACAATCGGGCGGTGAAGTGCGACAAACTGTTTAAATAATTTATGGGTCTCTTCTAATTCTTGTTGGAATTTTTCTTTACCTTTTTCCGTATTTTCACCCACTAAAGTAACTGTGCGTTTATACTCTCCTGCAGTCATCACATCTACATCAATATCATATTTTTTCAATAAACGATGAATGTTAGGTACTTGAGCAACGACACCAATAGAGCCAATCACTGCAAAGGGTGCAGAGACAATTTTATTTGCGACACATGCCATCATATATCCGCCACTTGCCGCCACCTTATCTACCGCAACAGTTAAAGGAATTTGTCGATCTTTTAAACGCTGTAATTGAGAAGCCGCTAATCCATAACCATGTACGACACCGCCAGGACTTTCTAATTTAACTAGCACTTCATCTTTCTCTGGATCTGCTAAGGATAAAATCGCATCTATCTCTTTACGCAAGCTAGAAACATGACTTGCTTGAATATCACCATGGAAATTCACCACAAATAAGCGAGATTTTTTAGTTTCATCCGAAGGTTCTCCCCCTTCTTTTAAACGTTTTTTTTCCGCTTTTGCTTTTTCTTTAAGTGCTTTTTTCTCTAGTTTTTCTTGGTGCTTTTGTTCTTCTTCACTTAGAAAGAACGCATTTAACTCTTTTTCTTGATCTTGATATTTTTCGGTCAAATTCGTTACAGTAATCGCACCATTTTCAGGATGTTTACGCGCATCTAAGATCAACATAACGACAACGACAACAATCCCAAAGACCGTTAATAATTCTAATAAAAAGATGCCATAGTTAAGTAAAACTTCTTTCCACATACTATTTTCCTAAATTAATAAGCCGTTTCGATAGGCAATTCAGACTTCACCCAGCCTTCAAAACCGCCCTTTACACTATAAACACGCTCAAAACCTTGTTCTACCAAGAATTGCGCTGTACTACGGCTACTTACGCCATGATAACAACTCACAATAATCGGCTCATCAAAATCATATTCATCTAAAAATTTACCATAACTTTGATTGGTTAAATGAAATGCACCTTGAGGACGGCTATAACTAAAGCGCATCATATCCCGAATATCCACTAATACTGCGCCTTCATTTTGCATCATATCCCATGCTTGCTGCGGCGTAATTTCTGTAAATGTCTCTTCCATTTTGGTTTTCCTATTGCTGAAAATTTAAAGAATATAGTCACTAAATTACCTAAAGTAAAGCTATCACTTAAATAAGTAGTGTTGAAAAAACTGCTCTTTCTTATATAATAAGAACTATTATCAAATGCGACGCATTTTAACATTCAAATATAAGGCAATTTTATGGAACAGCTTTTCCAATTTTTACAAAGTTACATTGACTATATCATCCTCGGTTTACTCGGCTTAATGAGTATTATCCTGTTTGCAAAAATCATTGAACGCATCCTGTTTTATCGTAAAGTGGATGTCAAGCAATATGAAACCATTCAAGAATTAGAAATTGATCTCACCTCTAACCTTACAACAATTTCAACGATTGGCTCAAATGCCCCTTATATTGGATTATTAGGTACGGTTATTGGTATTTTATTAACCTTCTATGAATTAGGACATTCTGGTGGCGATATTGATGCCGCATCCATCATGGTACATCTTTCTTTAGCATTAAAAGCGACTGCTGTTGGTATTCTCGTTGCTATTCCAGCGATGATGTTCTATAACGGCTTTGGGCGTAAAGTCGAAGAAAATAAATTGAAATGGCAAGCTCTGCAAGCTCGCAAAGAAAAAGCGTAAGCGGTCACTTTAATCGAAAAATTTGCAGATGAGGTTGCGATGAAAAAATTTGATGAAATTAATATTATCCCTTTTATCGACATTATGTTGGTACTTTTAGCGATCGTATTAGTCACAGCGTCTTTTATCTCTCAAGGAAAGATTCAAGTGAACGTACCTAAAGCATCAACAACACAGGCGATAAAAGCGGATGAATTAGCGAAATTGCTTACTATCACAGAAAACAATGAATTCTTCTACAATGACAAACCGATCACCAAAGAAATGCTAAACACAGAGATAGCCACTTGGGATAAAAGCCAAAAAGTCACCTTAAAAGTCGATGCAGCTGTTGCTTTTGAAAAATTTGTTGAATTAACAGATATGCTCGCAGCAAATGAAATCAAAAATGTAGCGATTGTGACGAAAAAAGAGAATGCCAAATAGGTCGAATTATGAAAAAACGTCACTCTCGTATTGGATTAATCAGTTCTCTTGCGCTACATGGCTCCGTATTTGCAGGTATTCTCACTGCAATGAACATTGAAAAGCCACTACCACCTGTTGAGCAAGTAAACAGTATTTCGATTGAAATGCTCACTGCGCGTTTAGAACAGGAGCAAGTCGCTGTCACGACTGAAGAAGTGGTAGAAAAGGTTGAACAAATAGAAGAGCCTAAAGAGCCTGAGCCAATTATTGAGCCAGAACCTATCCCTGAGCCTAAAATTGAGCCAAAGCCACAACCTAAGCCTGAGCCAAAACCAAAAGAAAAACCTAAAGAGAAGCCGAAAGAAACACCAAAAGAAAAACCAAAACCAATCCCTAAAGAGAAACCTAAACCAAAAGAGAAACCCGTAGAAAAGGCTAAACCAGAAAAAGCACCGATAAAAGCGCTAGAAAAAGGTAAAGAAGTCAAACAAGGTATTGTAGCAAAAGCTGTACCAAATGCGTTCCAAGGCACAAAAAATCAGGTAGGTCCAGCAAATGCACAAGCACAAAATACTGGATTTGCTTCGACAAATAGTGCATCTAGTGCAGGAGAAATCAATGCCTATAAAGCCCAATTACAACGGACTTTACAGCAAAGAGCGAATAATGCTTATCCGCAAAGAGAAAAAATGATGAGAAAAACAGGAACAGTTACCCTGTCTTTCCAATTATCTTCGTCAGGACAAGTCGTCAATGTACAAGTGATAAATTCTTCAGGAAACAGTAACTTAGATGCTGCCGCAATGAAAGCAGCTCAAAGTACGAAAATGAGCTCACCACCACCTGCGGGATTCCCAACATCGCTCACTGTGCCAGTTAAATTTTCTATTCAATAGAAATTGTCTAAAAACAAAGGGACTGAATAACTCAGTCCCTTTGTTATATCAATGCAATAAACTACTTCACAAAATCATCAAAAGTCAGTTCGTAATTATCGCCATCTCGGCTATAAGAAATATAGCGTGGGAATTTCTCCCCTTCGAATTTTTTTACAGTAATATATTTATCGCCCGTTTTAAAACGATATGTTATCTCTTCGTAGCTCTGCCCTTTCACTTTTACCGTTTTTTTAGCTTGGTTTAACACCACATTTTCTGTTGGATATAGTTTTTTACCATTGGTTGTTTGGAAGCTATTAGGCAATTTACCGTAATAACTGAGCTGAAATGCCACAGAAAAGAGATCAAAGGTTGGCATTGTCAGTGCTTCTTTTTTTAAAGGATCTTTTACCTTACCGTATTGAATCGTCTTTGAATCAATCTCTGCCATTGCATAAGCCTTACCATTACGGGTATCTCGATAGCTCAACATATTAAATTGATTATTGCGCTCTTGCCCTTTTGCAGTAAAAACAATGTTATATAAAGGCACATTGATTTTAGAGACAATCGAATAACTTTGCCCATTATTTTTAAAATGAACATAAGCCGGCATTAAATAATTTGAGCTATATTTGATGTTAAACTCTTCCGCCATGGCATTTGTAAAAAGACCGACAGAAGTGACCGCTAGTAATAACGCTTTTTTAAATAATTTCATTATTTTTCCTCTAATTTTGTTGTTTCAAACAGACGCAATATGGCATTGTTATCCCGTAATTGCTCCGCTGTTTCCACCTGCATTTTAGTTAAATGTGGTGAAAAATATTGAATAAAATCATACATATAATTACGTAAGAACATGCCACGCTTAAAGGCAATCTGTGTCATGCTCGATTGGAATAAATGGCTTGCATCAATCGCCACTAAATCCGAATCTTCTTTGGTATGTGCCATCGTTGCCATAATGCCTACGCCAAGTCCTAAACGGACATAGGTTTTAATCACATCAGCATCTGTGGCAGTAAACACAATATTTGGCAAAATACCCACTTTATTGAACGCATGGTCTAAATCAGAACGCCCTGTAAAACCAAAGGTGTACGTAATTAAATCGTATTTTCCAAGCTCTTCGACAGTTAATTTACGATTTTGTTTCGCAAATTCAACCAAAGGATGATCAGGTTTAACAATAACTGAACGATTCCACATATAACAAGGCAATAAAATCGCATTTTCAAATAGATATTGTGCTTCTGTCGTAATCGCTAAATCCACATCTCCCGCCATTAGTGCATCATAAATTTGGTTCGGAGAACCTTGATGAAGATGCAAACTGACTTCAGGATAGCGTTCTTTAAATTTTTCAATCACCGATGGCAACATATATCTCGCTTGAGTATTTGTCGTGGCAATACGCAATACCCCTTTATTTGGACGGGTTTGTTCTTCTGCAACGGATTTAATACTCTGTGCTTTCACTAACAATTCACGCGCTATCGCGACAATTTTTTCACCTGCTGGCGTTAAACCTCGAATATGTTTACCATTACGCTCAAAAATATTAATCCCCAATTCACTTTCCAATAAACGCACTTGTTTGCTGATACCTGGCTGAGAGGTATAAAGCACCTCTGCAGCTTCTGTAATGTTCATATTTTGATTAACGATTTCAACAATATAACGAAGTTGTTGTAATTTCATGATGCTCTTCCTGTTTGCAAAGTTTTTATTAAATCTGACCGCTTGCAATCGCAATTAATTGTTTTATATCTGTAATTTCATAGGTTGGTTTGATCTCTGTTGTATTATTTTCCCCTGTATGATTAAACCAACAAGAGTCAATACCGACACCATTTGCCCCTAGAATATCTGAAGAAAGCGTGTCACCCACCATTAAAATTTGGGATTTATCGATATCTCCAATCTGCTCAAAAGCATATTCAAAGATTTTAGCATTTGGTTTAGCCACGCCAACGACTTCAGATACGACAATGATTTCAAAAAACTTCGTGATTCCTGTATTTTCCAAACGCTTTTGTTGAAGAGCTTCTAAACCATTAGTAATAATGCCCATTTTGACTTTACCATATAACGCATTCAGCATTTCCATCACATTGGGGAGCGGTTTACTAACAATCGCCATTTCTGCCATTAACTCTTTGTTTAAAGCTAACGGATCTTTACCTGTTTGTTCTGCCAATTTTGCGAAACGTGTTGTTTGTAACTCCTGAATCGTGATCTCTTTATTTTGATAAGCGACCCATAATGGCTTATTTATCGCTTGAAATGCATCATAATCTGCTTCACTAAATTCAATGCCATAACGAGCCAACATCGCTTTAAGTCCCAAATATGAATTAAATGAAAATAATGTTTCATCGGCATCAAATAAAATCCATTGATACTTCATTGCTTCCTCATTTTATATATAACTTTTTTTCGAAATTCTACTCTATGTTCTAATTTTTGGATATAAAAAAGCGAGGGCAATATGTCACTGCCCTCGCTTATTTTTGATTAATTAAGATTCTGAACGAATTTCAGCGGTAATCCATTCGACAAAATGTTGTACTTTTTCAACTTCAGCCATTTGTGGTGGATAGACAACATAAAAGGATTTTTCATCATTTAAACCCGTTGAAAATGGCTCAACTAAATTACCTTGGTCTAATTCATGTTGAGCGATGGTTTTATTTGCAATCGCAACACCTTGTTGATGCATCGCCGCTTGTAACGCCATAAAGGTATGGCTAAACATAGAACCGGTTTCTTCTACATCGATTTTATCCGTTAAGCCAAAATGTTCGATCGTTCGCTTCCACTTATTACGGCTGAATACGTGTAATAAGGTTTTGCCGACTAAATCTTCCGGTTTCTTCAATGGATTCTCTTCTAAAAATTTTGGAGAAGCTAGTAGCACTAATGGCGCTTCCGTTAAGCGAATAAACTCCACATTTTCCCATTTTCCTGAACCATAATAGATCGCTACATCAATCTCTTTACCAAGCTGTCCTTCATCTTGATCTACGCCTTTAATTCGCACTTCAACATCAGGGAACTTCTCATGGAAATCATTTAAACGCGGAACAAGCCAATGCATACCAAAGGTTTGCGGTACGCTAATCGTCAGAATTTGACGCTTATTTTTAGAGCGGATTTTATCTGTCGCCTTTGCAATTTGCTCTAAAAGCGGTCGGATTTCATCAAAATATTGCAAACCCAACTCTGTCAGTTCTAACAATCGGTTACGGCGATGGAATAACTGAATGTCGAGAAAATCTTCTAAGAGTTTAATTTGATGACTCACTGCGGCTTGTGTGACAAACAGTTCTTCGGCCGCCTTTGTAAAATTCAAATGACGAGCGGCTGATTCGAACGCTTTGAGTGCATTAAGTGGGGGTAATTTTTTGTTATTCATAAATGTTTATTACGTTAATTGGCTTTCGATATCCATTATTTTTTTTGATAAATAAAATTAAAAAATCTCGTTTGTCTAACTGGTCGAACATCTTTAGAATTCATTCCGTACTTAGATGGATAGTGATAGCTGTCTTTAGCTATTTTTGAATTTTAAGTATGATGTTGTGTTTGCATATTGGTCTAGGTAACTAGACTAGAGTAATGAAAGTTACTCATTTCACTTCCTGTATATTTTGAACCCTTTTTGGTTTAGCTACCGCCCTCTTTGGGCGGTTTTTTTATGTCTAAAACCTTCCATATTCTACCAGAATCTACAAATACTGCTACAAAAAGCGAATTTTTATTCAGATTTTCTTATTTTTTTGATTCTAACTTGTTCATTTTGTTCTAGAATAGCGTAAATTTATTTTTCTAAACTTATGAAAAAGGACACAACAGCATGACAACAAAAAATATTGATTGGCAAAACCTTGGCTTCTCTTATATCAAAACCGATTTCCGCTTTATTGCCCGTTGGAAAGACGGTCAATGGAATGAAGGTGAATTAACGACTGACAACACACTTCATATCCATGAAGGTTCAACAGCCTTACATTACGGTCAACAATGCTTTGAAGGTTTAAAAGCATACCGTTGCAAAGACGGATCAATTAACTTATTCCGCCCAGATCAAAATGCAAAACGTATGCAAGTAACGTGCAATCGCTTACTCATGCCACAAGTGCCCGTTGATATGTTTATTCGTGCTTGTAAAGAAGTGGTTAAAGCAAACCAAGAATGGCTTGCACCTTATGGTACAGGCGCAACACTTTATTTACGCCCATTTGTAATTGGTGTCGGTGAAAATATTGGTGTACGTGCAGCGCCAGAATATATTTTCTCTGTGTTCTGTGTACCTGTTGGCGCTTACTTCAAAGGTGGCTTAGCGCCTGCAAACTTCCTTGTGTCTGACTACGACCGTGCAGCACCAAATGGCACGGGTGGCGTAAAAGTGGGTGGCAACTATGCTGCAAGTTTATTACCTCATGAATTAGCCGTTGAGCGTAAATTTGCGGATGCAATCTACCTTGATCCGAAAACGCATACCAAAATTGAAGAAGTGGGTGCGGCAAACTTCTTTGGTATTACCAAAGACAATAAATTTATCACGCCTGCATCAGCGTCTATTTTACCGAGTATCACCAAATACTCGTTACTCCACTTAGCAAAAGAACGTTTAGGAATGGAAGCCATTGAAGGCGATGTTTATATTGATCAGCTTGATCAATTCGCTGAAGCTGGTGCTTGTGGTACAGCAGCTGTGATTACCCCAATCGGTGGAATTCAAAATGGCGACAATTTCCATGTATTCTATTCAGAAAAAGAAGTTGGCCCTGTAACCAAACGCCTATATGCAGAATTAACGGGGATTCAATTTGGTGATGTAGAAGCCCCTGAAGGCTGGATTGTTAAAGTCGAATAACCATCATACAAGCGGTGACTTTTCACATAAATTTTGCAAATTTTTATAGAAATCTGACCGCTTGTTATAGGAGAACAACGATGATTCAACGTTTTCAAGTCGGTAAACGCCTATCTGAAATGGCAGTTTATAACGGGATAGCCTATCTTGCAGGTCAAGTACCGGAAGATGATACCCTAGATATGTACGGTCAAACTAAGCAAGTGTTAGCTGAAATTGACAAATGGTTAGCAGAAGCAGGGACAGACAAAAGCCGTATTCTGATGGCACAAGTCTTTGTGGCAAACATGATTGAGTTTGATGAAATGAATCGTGCGTGGGATGAATGGGTTTCTGAAGGTAATGCCCCACCAAGAGCCTCTATTGAAGCAAAATTAGCCAATCCAAATTGGAAAATTGAAATTGTGGTGACTGCTGCTATTTAAGTGTTAAGGCACAATCTCGGTTGTGCCTATATTATTCTCTTTAAAATCACTTGTATAACTTATCTAATCTTTATCGCTACCCCTTTAATCTAAATCTCCCACGACTATAACGTGTTTTCATCAAAGCAAGGATCTGCTCTTTTTCGCTCGACACCGCCTGGCTACTCTGCTTTGCCACCGTTAATGAATGTTGAATAGAATGCGCATGAGTAATGGCAATCGCCAATGCGTCTGCGGCATCCGCTTGGGGTTTAGCGGAAAGCTGCAAAATACGAGTCACCATATCTTGTACTTGTACTTTATCTGCCGAGCCGATCCCCACAACCGTTTGTTTTACTAAACGTGCAGCATATTCAAACACAGGTAAATCATGATTAACCGCAGCAACAATCGCCGTTCCCCTAGCTTGCCCTAATTTCAATGCTGAATCTGCATTTTTTGCCATAAAGACTTGCTCAATTGCAAACATATCGGGTTGAAACTGGGTGATAATTTCCGTGACTCCAGCGTAAATACGTTTTAGTCGGGTTGGAAGATCTTCAACAGAGGTGCGAATCGCTCCACTACCTAGGTATTCTAAATGTCGCCCCGTTTGACGAATAACACCATATCCCGTCACACGAGAGCCAGGGTCGATGCCTAAAATAATTGCCATTTCTTCTCCATAAAACAAGCGGGCAGATTTGTAAAAAAATTTGCAAATCTGCCCGCTAGTATAATGTGATTACTTAT
Organism: Actinobacillus indolicus; assembly: GCF_901764975.1. Taxonomy (GTDB): domain Bacteria; phylum Pseudomonadota; class Gammaproteobacteria; order Enterobacterales; family Pasteurellaceae; genus Glaesserella; species Glaesserella indolica_B. Next base: position 127,418 of record NZ_CABFKH010000004.1, read on the forward strand.
TAAGTCTAGCTGTTACTGATTTATTAATATCACATAATTTAGCTAAAATCACATCGACTTCACTGCCTTTTTCCGTCAATATTCCACCAACTTTCGTCGTGGCATTATCAAATGTGAAGCCATTTTCTACACTCCAAACATATTTATCTGAAGAAAAAGAGATGAAATCTCGGTTTGCACTATCACGCATCAAGGTTGGTAACGTAGTTGCCTTTTTACCACTACCTAATACCAAATTTACTGCTCTAACATCATCACCACTAAAAGCATAACTCGCTGTTACTTGTTGGTTATTTAGGCAACGATATACTACAGATTTTGTACGATCTGTCACTTTCTCAACAGATACCGCACTTTTTCCGCCACCAACTTCTGCTACTCGATTTGCTTGCTGCGTTGCAGTTTGTTGAGCTTGTTCGACTACAGATTGCTCTTGAACCATAGAGGTATTTGAAGAACACGCTGCTAACACAGTAACTGCCGCAAGAGAAGGTAAGAACTTCATTAAATTTAATTTCATTATTAGCTCCTTAGTTTGTTGTAGTAAAAGTGTGACCAGACATACTACCTACTGGTGCTATAATTAGGAGTAACATTTTTTATAAAAGTTCAATTAAAATTAATGAGATACCATAACTGATAGAAATTTTCATAAAAAAAGTGGATTTGCTCTTCACAAATCCACTTTATTCAATCTCTATCGACTAATCATATTATTTTGTTGATACTGCACAGTTTTTCGCAAGAATTTGATTGTTCGCTGTAAACATTACAGGCACTGTTGTTTCTGCTGTTTTCGCATTAAAGCCTGTATCTAAGCTCCATACATTTGTGCCTGAAACAAATTTCACACCGTCTTTATAGGTCGCATCTACTTTCAGATTTTTACCTACCACTTTTTTGTTAATAGTTACAGTTGCAGTTGATGGCTCACCATTGTTGAAAGTATAAACTGCTGAAACAGGTTGGTTTGTTTTACCGTTTACGCTACAAGTATAAGCAATCGTTTTTGAGCCTGTTACCATATCTTTTGCTGCTGTTGCACCATCAGACACCGCAGTTCCTACTGCTGATGCACCGTTAGCTACTGCTCCGCCAGCCGCTTTTGCACCGTCAACAACCGCTCCGCCAGCAGCTTTAGCACCATCTACAACAGCGCTACCCGCATTACCCACAGCATCTACAGTTGAAGATGCAACATCTGATACCGTTGAACAAGCTGCAAGTACCGCAGCTGCTGCAAATGTTGGAAGTAATTTAACTAATTTCATTGTTTTTCCTTTTGTGTTGATTAAAAAAATCACTCCTTTAGAAAAGGAAAAAACAGAAAAGTTCAAAAAAATAATCTCAAGTAAAATACTTGAGATTATTTTTTATTCATTTAATTAAAGTAATGCTGCTACTTCGTCGCTGATTTCACCGTTGTGATAAACGTTTTGTACATCATCACAATCTTCCAACATATCGATTAATTTTAATAATTTTGGTGCAGTTTCTGCATCTAAATCTACCGTTGTTGATGGGATCATCGTCACTTCTGCATTTTCAACTTTGAAACCTGCAGCCTCAATACCATCACGTACAGAACCTAAATCTTCCCAAGCAGTATAGATTTCAAATGAACCATCTTCTTGTGGCTGAATATCATCGGCACCTGCTTCAATTGCAGCTTCAGTTAATGCATCTTCGTCTGCACTTGCGATTAAAATTAGTCCTTTTTTGCTAAATAAATAACCCACTGAACCTTCAGTCCCTAAGTTACCGCCACATTTAGTAAAACTTGGACGCACTTGCGAAATAGTACGGTTAGCGTTGTCACTTAAACACTCAACCATGACTGCTGTGCCACCTGGACCGTAACCTTCATAAATTTTGGTTTCCATATTGGTATCATCGCCACCACCTACACCACGATCGATTGCACGGTTGATAGTGTCACGAGTCATGTTGCTAGATAATGCTTTATCTACCGCCGCACGCAAACGCGGGTTTGAACTCACGTCACCACCACCTAATTTTGCTGCAGTAACCAATTCACGAATTAATTTAGTAAAAATTTTACCGCGTTGAGCATCTTGTGCTGCTTTGCGGTGTTTAATGTTAGCCCACTTACTATGACCTGCCATTCTCTTGTTTCCTTCTTTTTAATTTATGTTTCAATATAAAAAGGTAGGGACACACTGCGTGTGTCCACGAGCTGTCCCCAGCATCATTTTTTAATACAAGCGGTCGGTTCCGCCAAATATTTTGCAATCGCTTCGGCATTATTGGGTGACTTGGTTAAAACCACCGCATCATCTACCGAAAGCCATTGATACGCTAAATGTTCCGTCAATATCGGTTCGATCTCATCGGGCAATGCCAATAAAAACCAATGCTCCGTATTATGCGTTACGTCAGGGGCGTATTTATAGCGGAATTGAGGAAAAATCTCAAATTTCACACTCGTTTTGCAATCATAAAGTGCTAAATTTTGAGCAATAATATCAATTCCCACTTCTTCCCTCACTTCACGCAATGCCGTTTGATAAGGTGTTTCCCCTGTTTCAATCGTCCCTGTCACCGATTGCCAAAAGGTTAGATCGTCTTGGCGTTGGAGCATTAGTACTCGCCGAGTTTTTTCAGCATAAATGACAATTAAAACCGAATTAGGATTTTTATAATTTGTTATATTGTTCATTTTATCATGTAATTAAATATTATTCTGACCAAATATATTCAGGTTTTAAAATCTCATGAATATCTTCTTCATCAATCGTAATTTCAACCGTTCCTGTAACAAAAGAGCTTAATTGTGGAGCAGGATATCCTAGCTTAATACCTTTTTTCACCAAAACAAAATTGTCTGTTTCTGCATTAGCTGAATAAGTTTGTTTATGATGCTCTAAAATATCCTTAGGTTCTGTAATATTGGTATAACGATCAGAATGCGAATAATGTTCTTTGAACTTTTTTATCGTATATTCATCATAAGCTTCATTAACTAATTGATATAATTTTTGTTTACCAGTTGGTAATAAAACATCATCTAATTTAATTTCTTGTTGTTTTTCTAAATCAAACACAAAATAACGACTAAAGCCGCCTATTGAACCAATTTCGATTTCGCTCTCATATTCAAACATAACTAGTTGCTTAAATTGCCCTAGATAACGAATATCTAATCGATAAGCTGACTCCATAATCCCCATATCATTTTTAATACGGTGTAATTTATCTTGGTATTCTTCATCAAAAAAACGCTGAATCAGCTCTGTTAATTGTGCGAGATTTTCTAACTTTTTATAAATTCTATTATGTTCCGCATTATGTTCTTGAATACTAAATGGTTGATCTTCACTCTCATTTATATACTTCATCCTTTCTTCCATAGATAGTTCATCTAATGGATCAAAAAAATGGAGATAAATAAGATTAAATGCCTGTTGATATAAGCGTTGATCAATCCACTTTTGATTGGTTTGTACAATATTTGCATCAACGGTTACACAATATTGGGTATCCCATCTTTTCTCCCGATTAGCAATTAACTCATCAGGCAAACACTTTTGTTGATAAATTAATTTTTTAGTTTCACTTGAAAAAGGAATGTTTTCTTTAGCAAGAATTGGAGTAGAAAATAGTAGATAAGAGAGTAATAGAAATAATCGTGTTTTTAGCATAATGCTTTAAAGTAAAAATAAACAACATTTAATTCAATATCATAATACAACAAAGGGGCAGATATTATCTGCCCCTACAAAAATATTGCTACTATTTATCCATATTAATAGTCTGAATCGCCAACTCCGCCAAGGCTTTCGGATTACCGAAACTTGGTGCATCGGTCATCAAGCAAGCAGCCGCCGTTGTTTTCGGGAAGGCAATCACATCACGGATATTTTCTGTGCCAGTAATTAACATCGTTAAACGGTCTAAACCGAACGCCAAGCCTGCGTGTGGTGGTGTACCAAATTTTAATGCGTCTAACAAGAAGCCGAATTTCTCTTTTTGTTCTTCTTCGTTAATGCCTAAAATACCAAACACCGTCTGTTGCATTTTCGGGTCGAAAATACGCACAGAGCCACCGCCCACTTCATAGCCGTTAATTACCATATCGTAAGCATTCGCCACAGCACCTTTTGGATTTTGAACCAGCTCTTCAGGGCTTAAATCTTTTGGTGCAGTGAATGGGTGGTGCATTGCTGACCAGTTGCCTTCATCATCTTTTTCAAACATTGGGAAATCAACAACCCAAAGCGGTTTCCAAGCGGTGAGATCCGTTAAACCTAAATCACGTCCCACTTTCAAACGTAACGCACCCATCGCATCAGTAACCACTTTTTCACTATCCGCACCAAAGAAGATAATATCGCCATTTTGTGCATTGACACGAGCTAATAATGCTTTAACCACATCATCAGTTAAGAACTTAGCAATCGGGCTTTGCAAACCTTCTAAGCCAGCGTTTACGTCATTCACTTTTGCCCACGCTAAGCCTTTTGCGCCATAAATTCCGACAAATTGGGTATATTCATCAATCTGTTTACGGGTAATTTCCGCACCATTCGGCACACGAATGACCGCAACACGTCCTTCAGGATCGTTTGCAGGACCGCTAAATACTTTAAATTCGACATCTTTTAGAATATCCGCCACATCAACCAACTCTAACGGGTTACGCAGATCGGGTTTGTCTGAACCATAACGACGCATTGCTTCGGCAAAGGTCATTTGTGGGAACTCGCCTAAATCGACATTTAAGCGATCTAACCACAACCCACGGATCATTTTTTCCATCATCGCACGCACTTCAGGGGCGGTCATAAAGGTGGTTTCCACATCGATTTGGGTAAATTCAGGTTGACGATCCGCACGCAAATCTTCATCACGGAAACATTTTACGATTTGGTAGTAACGGTCAAAACCTGACATCATCAGCAACTGTTTAAATAATTGCGGTGATTGCGGTAACGCATAGAATTTGCCCTTATGTACACGGCTTGGCACTAAATAGTCACGTGCACCTTCAGGGGTTGCTTTGGTGAGCATTGGAGTTTCAATATCCAGAAAACCGTTGTCGTCCATATAACGACGCACAAAGCTGGTAATTTTGGCACGGGTTTTCAAACGTTCCGCCATTTCAGGACGGCGTAAATCTAAGTAACGGTATTTTAAACGCTGTTCTTCAGTATTGTTTTGATTAAAATCGAGCGGTAATACGTCTGAATTGTTATAGACCAACAGATCTTTCACTAACACTTCAATTTCACCCGTTGCCATCTCTTTATTGATTTGCGATGCATCACGTGCAATCACTTCACCTTTAATTTGCACACAGGCTTCCGCACGCAACGCAGAGGCTTGTTTGAATAAGGCTTCATCTTTCTCATCAAAGAAAACCTGCACGATCCCTTCACGGTCACGAATTTGCATAAAAATAAAACGACCAAGGTTACGCACACGGTGTACCCAACCGCTTAATGTTACTTGCTCACCAACGTGAGTACGGTTTAACACACCGCAATAATGAGAACGCATCATATCTAGTTATCCTTCTTATAAAATTTGGAAAAAATTGTGGCGATTATAGCGAAAACCAGTCAAAGAAAACAGATTACCGTGGAAAATAATCATTTAAGCCTTGAAATCCCTTAATTTGTCGCTATATTAGCGGTCGTTTTAGTGCAAAAATTTGCGAAGTCAAAATTTGAGGATACACAATGACAAACCAAACTGAAAAAGAACAAGTAGAACAAGACGTTAGCCAAGCAACTGAATTAGCACAAGAGGCTCAGGAAGCTCAAACACAAAACGTTGAACCTGAGTTACAACAAAATGATGAAATCGATCCGCTTGAAGAAGCGATTGCTCGTGTACAAGAGCTAGAAGCCTATATTGCTGAAGCGGATAAACGTGAACAAGATATTCAACTGCGTGCAAGAGCGGAAGTTGAAAATATTCGCCGTCGTGCAGAACAAGATGTGGAAAAAGCCCATAAATTTGCTTTAGAAAAATTCTCTAAAGAGATGTTAAATGTTGTTGATAACCTAGAACGTGGATTACAGGCACTTGAAGGGGCTGACGAAAGCGTCAAATCAGGCGTTGAATTAACCCATAAAGGCTTAGTTTCAACCTTAAATAACTTTGGTATTGAAGCCGTAGGCGTAGTAGGAGAAGCATTTAACCCAGAGTTACACCAAGCAATTTCAATGCAACCAGCCGAAGGCATTGAAGCTAACCATATTAGTGTGGTCTTACAAAAAGGTTACACCCTACACGGACGTGTTATCCGTCCAGCAATGGTAATGGTCGCTAGTTAATTTTCTGTTTTTCGACGGCGATCACAAAATTAGCCCTAAACCACCTTTTGCATTGTGTTAATCTGAACATAACATCAATAGCTAAAAGGAAAAAAGATGGAAACTGCCATGATTCGATTTGATAAACTTCGCTTTGTAAAAAAGCTACAAGAAGCTAATCAACCACCTGAGGTTGCAGAGGCGTTTGCAACAGCATTAGACGAAGCACTTGAGCAAAGTCAAAGTGGATTAGTCAATAAGTCAGATTTAAAAGAGAGTATTAACGAACTAAAATCTGAATTAAAACAAGAAATCGCCCAGCTTGAAGTACGTTTGACTACATCAATGTATAAAATGGCTGGATTTATGTTTGCCGGTCTTGGTGTATTAATGGGACTAATGCGATTTATCAACTAACCAAAGAAAAACTCAATCCCTTATTTGTTTAGCAAGTAAGGGATTTTCACCTTAAATAAACCTATGTCACTACAATTTAATTCTGTTGCCCTACTGCTTGTTGCACTTATCTTACTTGGCATTTTCAGCCAAAATAGTGCTGTAACCATTTCCGCCGCTGTCCTATTGATTATGCAGCAAACATTATTGGCAAAATATGTGCCTTATCTCGATCAATACGGTATTAAAATCGGCATTATCATTCTAACTATCGGAGTACTCGCCCCGCTTGTATCAGGACGAATTGCTTTCCCTGAAATCGCTCAACTACTTAATTGGAAGATGATTATCGCAATCGTAGCTGGTGTGATCGTTGCATGGCTCGGCGGGCGTGGTGTCAGCTTAATGGGCAACCAACCTGTATTGGTTACGGGGTTATTAATCGGCACTATTATTGGTGTCGCGTTCTTAAAAGGCGTACCTGTCGGTCCGTTAATTGCGGCAGGGATTTTGTCGCTCATTATAGGAAAATCGTAATTTACCATTGAAATATGCAAAAAAACCATAAAAACCAACCGCTTACAGCAGAACAAAAAAACTTACTTAACCAACTGCAAGATACCACTTTAATTGATGCTCGCCGTTTAGCTGGGCGTATTCGTGGGTTGGCGAATATCAAAAATGAAAACGCTAAACAAGCCATCATTGCAGAAATTGAGGTGGATTTGACCGCTTGTAAAAGTCGCTATCTCACGCGTAAACAACAAGCCGAACAACTGAAAATTGAGTATCCCGATCTGCCTGTTTCTGCTCGCCGTGACGAGATCTTAAAACTGATTGCCGAACATCAAGTGGTGGTGATTGCTGGGGAAACGGGGTCGGGTAAAACTACGCAGTTGCCAAAAATGTGTTTGGAACTAGGGCGTGGGGTGAAAGGGCTAATCGGGCATACGCAACCTAGACGTATCGCGGCTCGCTCTGTGGCGACACGCATTGCCGAAGAGCTGAAATCGGAACTGGGTTCAACTATCGGATATAAAGTCCGCTTTAACGATCAGATTAGCGATAACACTCTTGTCAAATTGATGACGGACGGTATTCTGCTTGCTGAAATCCAAAACGACCGCTATCTCAATCAATACGATACGCTAATTATTGACGAAGCCCACGAACGTTCGCTTAACAATGATTTTATTCTCGGCTATCTCAAACAAATTTTAGCAAAACGCCCTGATTTGAAGGTGATCATCACATCAGCAACCATTGACGTGGAACGTTTTTCCAAACATTTCAACAATGCACCGATCATAGAAGTATCAGGCAGAACTTATCCTGTGGAAGTGCGTTATCGCCCGATTGTAGAAGAAGAGGATCAAGACCAACTGCAAGGCATTCTCAATGCGGTGGACGAACTGCAAGCAGAAGGTCGGGGCGATATTTTGATTTTTATGAACGGTGAGCGAGAAATTCGTGATACCGCCGAAGCCTTGCAGAAGCAGGAACTTCGCCATACGGAAATTTTGCCGTTATATGCCCGTTTATCTGCCACAGAACAGCAACGCATTTTTAATCCAAGTAACCTGAACCGCATTATTCTTGCTACTAACGTGGCAGAAACCTCGCTGACTATCCCGAATATCAAGTATGTAATTGATACGGGAACGGCTCGCATTTCACGTTATAGCTATCGCACCAAAGTTCAGCGTTTACCGATTGAGCCGATTTCTCAAGCCTCCGCCAACCAGCGTAAAGGGCGTTGCGGACGTATTTCGGAAGGGATATGTATCCGCTTGTATTCGGAAGAGGATTTTAACGCCCGTCCGCAGTTTACTGATCCTGAAATTTTGCGGACAAATTTGGCTTCGGTTATCTTGCAGATGACGGCGTTGGGTTTGACGGATATTGCTTCGTTTCCGTTTGTTGATGCACCGGATCAGCGGCATATTCAAGATGGTATTCGTTTATTAGAAGAATTACAGGCATTTGAATTCAAAAAAACAAAAAATGCTGAAATACGTGAATTGACCCAAATCGGTCGCCAACTCGCCCAACTACCTATCGACCCCCGTCTGGGGCGTATGGTGATCGAAGCGACGAAGAATGGTAGTTTGCACGAAGTGATGATGATCGTATCGGCATTATCTATTCAAGATCCTCGTGAGCGACCGCAGGAAAAACAGCAGTCGGCAGATGATAAACATCGCCGTTTTGCTGATAAAGAGAGCGATTTTTTAGCCTTTGTGAACCTGTGGCATTTTATTCAAGAGCAACAAAAGGAACTCACCAAAAATCAGTTCCGCAAGCTCTGCCAGAAAGATTATCTCAACTATCTGCGAGTGCGTGAGTGGCAGGATATTTATCATCAGCTTCGCCTTGCGGTGCGTGAAATGGGCTTGCCGATTAACAGCGAACCTGCAAATTATCAGCAAATTCACACCGCTTTATTAGCTGGGCTATTGTCGCATATCGGCTTGAAAGATAACGAAAAAATGCACTATTTAGGGGCGAGAAATGCCCATTTCTACCTATTCCCTAATTCTGTGCTTTTCAAAAAACAGCCGAAATGGGTAATGGCGACGGAATTGGTCGAAACCACCAAATTGTGGGGGCGAATGGTCGCTCGGATTGAGCCTGAATGGGTTGAGCCACTTGCTAAACATTTAACTAAATCCAGTTATAGCGAACCACGCTGGGCGAAATCAAAAGGGGCGGTGGTTGCCGATGAAAAAGTGTCGCTCTACGGCATTCCGATTGTCGCCAGCCGTCCTGTGATGTATGGGGCAATCGATCCTGTTGTCAGCCGTGAAATTTTTATCCGCTCGGCATTGGTGGAAGGCGAATGGCACAATAATTACAAATTTTTCAAAGAAAATACCCGGCTGATCAAAGAGATCGAAGAGTTAGAGCATAAATCTCGCCGTCGAGATATTTTGGTGGACGAGCAAGTACTGTTTGAATTTTACGATCAGCGGATCGGCACAGATGTCGTTTCCAGCAAACATTTTGACAGTTGGTGGAAAAAAGCCTCCCAGAAAGATCCTGAACTACTGAACTTTGAAAAATCGTTCTTGATAAATGATAACGCCAACAAAGTCAGCGAGTTGGATTTCCCGAATTTCTGGTATCAAGGTTCGCTCAAATTGAAGTTGAGCTATCAGTTTGAAATCGGCTCACAAGCGGACGGGGTGACGGTACATATTCCGTTGCCGTTGCTAAACCAAGTGGAAACACACGGCTTTGATTGGCACGTTCCGGGGCTACGTCAAGAGCTCATCATTGCATTGATTAAATCGCTACCGAAAGCCACTCGCCGTAGTTTTGTGCCAGCACCAAACTATGCGGAAGCCTTTTTATCTCGTGCAGAGCCGTTTAAAAAGCCGTTATTAGAAAGCCTAAGTTATGAACTTCGCCGAATGACAGGGGTTTTAGTTGAGCCTGAACAATGGGATTTAAGCCAACTGCCACCGCATTTGCGGATCAGCTTCCGTGTGATTGATGAAAAAGGTAAAAGCCTTGCAGAAAGTGAAAATCTTGATGAACTGAAATTCAATTTGAAAGACGAAGTTCAAAATACCCTGTCTAACATTGCCGATGACGGCATTGAACAAAGCGGTGTACATTTGTGGAATTTTGCGGATTTGCCACAATGCTACGAGCAGAAAAAACAGCATTTTAGCGTAAAAGCCTACCCTGCGATTGTCGATGAAAAAGATGCCGTTGGGATCAAGCTGTTTGAAACGGAATTTGAGCAAGCCAAAGCAATGCAAGCAGGCTTACGCCGATTGCTATTGCTAAACGTGCCTTCGCCGATTAAATATCTGCACGAAAAATTGCCGAATAAAGCTAAACTGGGTTTATATTTTGCTCCGTTCGGCAAGGTGTTAGAGCTGATTGACGACTGTATCACCTGTGCGGTGGATAAGTTGATGGAAGAGTTTGGTGGCTTTGTTTGGTCGGAAGAAAAATTTAACGCCCTGCACGACTACGTTAGGGCGAATTTAAACGACACCACGGTCGAAATTGCTAAACAGGTTGAGAAAAATCTCACCCTTGCCTATGAAATCAACAAACGTCTAAAAGGTAAGCTGGATTTCACGATGGCATTTGCCCTGTCAGACATTAAAGCCCAAATCGACGGTTTGATTTACCCTGATTTTGTCACTAAAACGGGCCACAAACGCCTTGCAGATTTACACCGCTATCTCACCGCTATCGACAAGCGGTTAGATAAGTTAGTGGTGGATAGCAACGCCGACCGCGCCAAAATGTTGCGAGTAGAACAGGTGCAAAACGCCTATCAACAACTGTTGGCAAAACTGCCAAAATCCAAACCGATTTCAGATGAAGTCTTGGAAATTCGTTATATGATTGAAGAGTTGCGTGTCAGCCTGTTCGCCCAACAGCTTGGCACCAAATATCCAATTTCGGATAAGCGGATTTTGAATGTAATCCAAGATACTAGATAAGGGTTTCTCTACTTAGCTACGATAGTTCTCAATTAACGATAATTAATAAACACCTAGAAAATCTCTAGGTGTTTATTCTCTATCTTAGTAAATTATTTAGTAACGAAGTATAAATATTAACGCCCGTAAGTAACTGCGCTTCATCGATATCAAACTCAGCCTCATGATGCCCAGCAGTTCTATCTGCACCAATGATAAAGTAGATAGCTTTTCCACCATTATCTTGTACACGGCGACCTAAAATCGTGGCATCCTCACTCGCATTAAATGCATAAGTAGGCTCAACATGTTTGATTTGTGGCTGTTGGCTGGCAATCTGTTCAATTAACTGAATCAGCTCTTTATCATTCACCATATCAACTGCTTCACCTACAATTTCAGTTTCATACTCAACATCAAAACTGATTGCGACACCTTGAGCAATCTGCATCACTTGATCAACCATATATTGATTAATCGCTTTATTTTCTCCACGAACTTCAAGCTGAATAGTGGCTTTAGATGGAATAACATTGCGCCCCTCGCCAGCATTTAGTACACCGACATTAATTCTTGTCATGCCTTCTCCGTGACGAGAAATGCCATGTAACTGTGTCACCGCATGTGCTGCGGCTAATAATGCATTTCGCCCTAAATGGGGTGCAGCTCCTGCGTGTGCTGGTTTACCTTGATAGCGAATATCTATTTTCGTGGTAGAAAGGAAATTCTGCAGATCGGAAATTACAGTACCTGAATTCGCACAGAAACTGATATGTGAACTGGCAAAGTAATTTGCATCATCAATCACACCGCTTGCAGCAATGGCAGCAGCTCCGCGAACGCCTTCTTCCGCAGGTTGAAATACGATTTTGACTTTACCTGTGAGTTTTTCTTTGTTTTGAGAAATCCAAAGAGCTGTGCCTAAACCAATCGTAATATGAGCGTCATGCCCACAGGCATGCATAAAGCCATCATTTAATGAACAAAAACCCAGTTTATTTGGAATATGATTCGGATCTTTTGTTTCAGTCACATTGACACAATCAATATCAAAACGTAAGGCGACCGTTTTACCAGGTTTACCTGAATCAAACACCGCAACACAACCCGTATACCCATCCATTTTTTCTAACCATTTTGGATTTGCCCCATAGGCTTTAGCTTTGCTCAATCCTTTTTCAACAACACTCTTCTGGCGACCTCGTACAAATTCTTCATTGATAATTTGTTTACCTAGTAAAATCTCAAATCCCATCTCTTCCAAATAATCGGCAATACGACTTGTTGTCCAAAATTCAGACCAACCAATTTCAGGAAATCGATGGAACTCTCTACGCCAACTCACTAATTTTTCTAATTCAATACTCATCATAAACTCCTTATTTAACAAAGAAAAAAGCCACACTAAAGTGTGGCTTTAAACATTAGAGCATAAATAATGCAAGGAATAATACGGCTAAAATCATACCTGGCGCGGTGCGTTTAACCATTTCGATAGGATTTACCATCGCAAGACCAGCACAGACAATCGTTACCCCCGCAATAGGTGATGCAGTACGACCAATCGCCCCTGCAATCGCAGCCCCCATTCCAAGATTCACATGGGTATATCCTAGTTCAACAGCATGAGGTGTCACAGCGGTATTAAAGGCAATCGCAGCTGCATCTCCAGAACCTGTAATAACCCCCATTAAGAATGGACCGATTGTAGCACCCCAACGAACAAATTCGTTTGAGTGTTTTAAAAATTCAATCGCAGAATCAATCGCACCTGTAGATTTCAACCCTGCAACAAAAACGCTGGCTGCAATGATGATACCAAGCACATTTGCATAGGAACTTCCCATACCATTAAAGAATTCTTCGGTAATTTTTACTGGAGATTTACGTGTAACTAAAATACCGTAAATCGCACCAATTAGCATCGCTTGTGGAACACCCATTTTCGTCCATTCTAAACCAGGCACTTGTTGTAATGAGGTACCACCAACAATTAAAATAATGAGCGGCACAAGCGGTGCAAAAGCGTATAAAACGTTCACTTTTTGAAAGGTGTTTTCAGACGCTTTATTCTCTGCAATATATGCGTCGCGATGTTCCTGACCATAGTCTTTAAACACCAATGCCAATAAAGTCAACACCACAGCACCAATCGCTCCAGCGATAATGGTATAAGGCGCATGAGATAAGTTAACTTGTGTAATAGTTAACCCTGACATTTCGCTTATCATCGCCGAATGTGAAGAGCCTGGACTCATCATTGAACCAAAAGTCCCTGCAAGAATCGCTGCCCCCGCCATAGATGGACGAACACCTGAGCTTTTTAATACAGGGATTAATGTCGCACCTACAGCTGCCGCACAACCAGCAGCAGATGGAATGGCGATATTAATAAAGAACGTAATAATGGTCGCAATCGGAATTAAGAAGAATTTTAATCCGCTCAATGGTTTGGTAAGTAAATGAACCAAATGTGTATCGCATTGTGTGTACTTCATCACATAAGCAAAACCCATACTCGAACAGATTGCCATGATTAAACCGCCAGAAGTCATACTTTTGGCAAAGGCATCTAATGCCTCCATAGGATTTAATGTCAATATCGACATCAATAAACCGACACCAATAAGTACAGTACGCGTTTCATATTTTTTAATTAAAAAATAAATTGTTGCAATAATCCCTAAAATTGCAACGATTGATTTTAATTCAGCCATGTTACCCCCTAATAGCTAAATGTTGTTCCTATATCTAAAGTGGTTTGTTTCATTTCTTTTTCAAAAGTGAGAACGGCATGCTCTCCAAGAATTGTTGCTTTTTCACCTTCAATTTTAAGCGCTGTTCCCTCAGGTAAAGCGTAAACGCAAGCGGTCGGATTTGCAATTAAAAATTCAGCCAAACGCTCTTCCCTACTTTCGCCATTATGACCTTGCATTTTGCCTGAAATAAAGTGTGGATTAATTTGATAAGGAAAGAGATTCAATGCAGTAAAAGAAGGAGGATAAACAATCGGCATATCGTTGGTTGTCATAATAGATGCGCCAGCCACATTTGCCCCTGCACTCCAACCAAAATAAGGTGTTCCTGCATTCACTTTTTCTCTGATTGCATTAATTAAATCATGTTCATACATCTGTTTTAATAAACAAAATGTATTGCCGCCACCAACAGCTATCGCATCTGCTTGCTCAATAATATCCGTATGTTTTGTTCCACGATGAACTGAAACAATTTCCACATTTACTTCAGCCAATGCTTGTTGAACTTTTGCTTCATATTCATCAAAGGATTGCCGTACACCTGCATAAGGGACAAATGCGACTTTTTTGCCTTGATAATCTGCTAAGAATTGTTGTAACCAAGGGATCGTATGGACTAAATAATCCGTATTTTTATATTTTGAACCACTCATTAACAACATCTTTTTCATTATATTTCTCCTTTTATCGTTTAAAACTATACAAAAGTTATTATGGGTCTAAAATAAAAAAGGTCTACTGCATTTACGATGTATATGCTTGTTTCGTGATCTAGATCACATCCAATACTCAAGTAGGAGAACTTTATGTCTATTAATATGCCCCGAATTCAATCTATCATTGAGCACCTTGCAACTATTTCGTCCGAACCTAATGCCCTTACTCGGCTTGCATTTACATCTGATGATGTAAAAGCCCATGAGTATATTATCAACATATGTAAACCCTACGATTTACAGGTTCGTTATGATGAAATTGGCAATCTTTTTATTCGAAAATCAGGAACAGAAGATCATTTGCCAGTAGTTGCTTTTGGCTCTCATATTGATACCGTCGTCAATGCGGGAAAATATGATGGTCCACTTGGAAGTATTGGTGGATTAGAAATTCTTTTGCAACTTTGTGAGCAAAATATCCAAACCCGTTATCCTTTAGAACTCATTATCTTTAATTGTGAAGAATCTAGTCGCTTTAACTTTGCAACCCTTGGAAGTAAAGTGATGTGTGGTATAGCAGGAAAAGAAAAACTAAGCCAATTAAAAGATAAACAAGGGAAAGGTATAGCTGATGCAATGACAGATGTTGGTTTAGATTTCTCTTTGGTCGAAAAAGCGCAAAGAAAGCCTAGCGATTTTAAATGTTTCTATGAATTGCATATTGAACAAGGTCCTAGACTTGAAAATGAACAAAAAACAATTGGTATTGTGTCAGGTATTGCAGCTCCAATTCGCTGTATTGTTAAAATTACAGGTCAAGCAGATCATTCTGGTGCAACTGCTATGCATTATCGCCATGATGCGTTACTTGGCGGAGCAGAATTAGCATTAGCTATAGAGCAAGCTGCTATTGATGCAGGGCATTCAACCGTCGCAACAGTTGGTAATTTATCAGCTAAACCTGGTGTAATGAATGTCGTGCCTGGTTACTGTGAATTGCTTGTCGATATTCGTGGAATTCATGTAGAAGCAAGAGAATCCGTATTCATTGCCTTACAAAACAAAATTGAGCATATTGCAAAGCAAAGGGGCTTAATTATTGAGCTTGAACTGATCGCTAAAGATAAACCGATTTTACTTTCATCAGACATCATTGATGGACTTGTCGAAGTGACTCAAGAACTAGGATATAGCTACGAAATTATGCCAAGTGGCGCAGGACATGATGCGATGCATATGGCAACTTACTGTCCTACAGGGATGATTTTTGTTCCATCTCATAAAGGTATTAGCCATAATCCATTGGAATTTACAGCGTGGGATGATATTGAAGCAGGCATTAAAGTCCTACAAAAAGCGGTGTTAGCACAAGCCTATTAAGAAAAATCGGTAGAAGGTTACCCTTCTACCGATTTCAATATTATAAACTCTTCAACGCTGCAATACGTTTTTCTAACGGTGGGTGGCTCATAAAGAACTCTTTTGCTTTACCGTTGATCATCATTGCATTTAATGAACCTGGTAATTCTTCTGGTGCATGAACACGTTGTAAACGCTCTAACGCTGCAATCATTTTCTCTTTGCCAACTAATTGAGCAGAACCTGCATCCGCACGGAACTCACGATAACGAGAGAACCACATTGCGATCATAGTTGCTAATACACCGAATAACACTTCAAGCACCATAGATACTAAGAAATAAGTTCCTGAGCTTTGGCTTTCTTCGCCGTTGTCATTACGTGTACTTGATACTGCCGTCGCAATCATACGAGATAAGAAAATCACGAATGTATTTAATACACCTTGTAATAAGGTCATCGTCACCATATCACCATTTGCAATATGTGCAACTTCGTGAGCAACAACTGCCTCCGCTTCATCTTGCGTCATGGTATTGAGTAACCCTGTACTCACTGCGACTAATGAGTTGCTTTTTGTTGCACCTGTTGCAAATGCATTCACATCTGCTGAATGATAAATCGCAACATCTGGCATTGGAATACCCGCTTGTTGTGATTGACGTTTTACTGTTTCCACTAACCAACGTTCTGCATTGTTACGTGGTTCTGTAATAATTTCTGCTCCCACAGATTTAAGCGCCATAGTTTTTGAAAGGAACAGTGAAATTAATGAGCCTGCAAAACCAAAAAGCACAGACATAATTAAAATACCACCCGTACTGTTACCTGCAATTCCTGTTACGCTTAAAATAATTCCTAACACAATCATCACAGCGAAGTTTGTGGCAAGGAAAAGTGCGATACGCATCATATAGATAATTCTCCAAAGTTAATGAATGAATTGTTGTTTTATATTCGGCAATGCCGAATGCCTAAAATAGTGATTATTTAACAAAAATCAAGGATTAGACAAAAATTATTCCCATAAATTTAACTGTTTTGTAATTTTTTCTTCAGGGAAATGTACATTTAGCCCGATCAAACGCACTTTTCTTCCTTTTCTACGCTCCCAAATCTGCGCTAACAGCTGCAAAAAGTGTGACTCGGCAATGCCATCGGTAGTTCGTTCTAAGGTGGTTTGGGTAAAATCATCAAATTTCAGTTTAATGCCAATTTTTTTCAAATCACTCAACGGCTTATCCCCCCAATTTCGTTGTAAGCGAAAGAGTAATTTTTGATAGTGATCCTTTACCACATCTTGAGCTTCATTTAACTCACTAATATCTTCCAATAACGTATTTTCTACCGCTAAGGATTTTCGTGGGCGATCCGTTTCAACTTCTCTTGGGTCAATGCCGTGACAAAAATCCCACAGCCGTTGTCCAAATTTGCCAAATTGTTGATAAATCAAGGTTTGTTCGGCTTGTTGAATATCGCCACACGTTATAAATCCTAAATGAGCCAGTTTTTCTTGCGTAACTTTCCCAACCCCTGAAATTTTCTTTAAAGGCAAATTTTTCACAAAATCCGCCACATCTTCAGGGCGAATCACAAATTGCCCATTAGGTTTATTTTGATCTGATGCTATCTTGGCTAAAAATTTCAAAGGCGCAATCCCTGCCGATGCGGTCAGTTGCAACTCTTGCCAAATCGCTTGGCGAATCGCTTGTGCAATCCAAGTGGCAGAGCCTGAATGTAGTTCACAGTCCGTCACATCCAAATAAGCTTCATCTAAAGATAATTGTTCAATGATCTGCGTATAACGGCGAAAAATTTGATGGATCTGCCCCGATACTTCCTTATACAACGGCATATTTACAGGCAACAAAATCAAATTAGGGCAACGTTTTAACGCTTGAGACGTAGACATTGCGCTATGTAAGCCAAACTTGCGGGCTTCATAATTGCAAGTCGTCAATACACCACGTTGGTTAGCTTTTCCACCCACTGCAACGGGTTTGCCTTGCAAGGCTGGATTATTACGAATTTCAATAGATGCATAAAAACAATCCATATCTATATGAATAATTTTTTTGTTGTAATTCATCATCCACCTACATTTGCAAAAAATTCGACATATCTGACCGCTTGTATTAGGATAAATGATACAATAAAATACTGTAAATAAAAACAGTTTATCTTCATTAAATTATCTATTACATTCTCTACTTCATATTTAAAAGGAGAACTTATGCTATACGGACTGATGATTGCCTTTGTTCCGCTCTTTTTAGGGTATCTATTTAAAAGCACAAATCAAAAGATACTGAGCTGGGTCAATCGCATTACACTTTATTGCCTTTACCTGATCTTACTCATTATGGGGATTTCCTTAGGGCAACTTGATGAACTCACAACCAAACTCCCACAAATTGGGGCGATTGCTTTTGGATTAAGTGCAATCTTACATTTGTGCAATATTATTGGCTTAGTGATTTTTGACAAACTCTACCCAATTAAACGCCAATCCCATAACCTTGAAGAACTGCCTTCCCGTTGGAAAGTATTGCTTGAATCAGCGCAACTCTGTGCGACGGTATTTGTTGGGGTGATTTTTGGCTTAACGACAAAAGGCATTATTGATTTTCCATTACATTCAAGTACTTATGTTTTAGTGGTAATGATTTTCTGTGTAGGTATTCAGTTACGAAATAGCGGTATTCCACTGCGAGATGTTTTCTTAAATAAACGGGGGATTTTGACGTCTATCGTATTTATCGCAAGCGGTCTGATTGGTGGTTTTTTTTGCGCTTATGTGTTGGATTTACCTGTGATTAAAGCCCTTGCCTTTGCTTCTGGCTTTGGTTGGTATTCGCTTTCAAGTGTTTTAGTCAATGACGCTTGGGGGCCTATGTATGGCAGTATTGCCTTTTTTAACGATCTGTCTCGTGAGATTTTCTGCCTATTTGCCATTCCCTTTTTTATGCGACACTTCCCATCCACCGCAGTAGGATTAGGCGGAGCAACGGCATTAGATGCGACATTGCCAATCATTCAAAAATCAGGGGGAATTCAAATTGTGCCATTGGCGATTAGCTTTGGTTTTATTATCAATTTAGTCGTACCGATTTTATTGGCGTTTTTTATTGGGTTGGCGTAAAAATCAGCTATCAAAGATACTTAAAAAGTGGCACACGTTTTGAGCGTGTGCCAAATTATTAGATTAATCCATATAAGTGGAATTTTATATACGTTATGAGCCTATTGAATTCGACTACTTCCTTAACAACTTATACAAATGGCTCAATAATGATGCTGGTAACAATCTTGGTAAAACGCGCATAATAAAAGTAATAAACCCTGAAACCATACCTTGCACTCCTACTTGACGCTTCAATTTAAACAAACGCCATTCTGCCTTAGCTTGAGCGATACCACGGCGACGACCGACCATACCATTTCCAACACGGGCATAAACCAAAACTTCCGGTAAATTCGCCACTTTTTTGCCCAATGCGACCAATTTAATCCAGAGATAGTAATCTTCTTGTAAGTCTTGATAGCCACCACATTCAAGCACGGCACTTTTTTGGTATGCAACGGTCATATGATTAAATGGGCAACGTTTCTGCGTAAATTCCACAATAGCTTTGGTTTCCGTTGGTACACGGCGGTAGCTGACAATATCATTAATATCTGAGCCAAATTCAGCAATTTGCCCGCCAAAAATAATGGTATCAGGGTTTTGTTCAATAAACGCCACCTGTTTTTCAAAACGTTCTGGAATACAAATATCGTCCGTATCCATACGGAATACCCATTCATTTCTACAATGGGCTAAGCCGTGATTGAGTGCTTTTCCTAGCCCTTGATTTTGAGCAAGTCTAACAATATTAAGCGGTAAGATTTCCACAAAATTTTGCACAACTTGTTCTAATTCAGGGGTAATTACGCCGTCAAATACAACAACAATTTCGTCAGCTTGAACGGTTTGATTTTTTAAACTTTCAAAACATTCGGTTAAATATTCTGGTTTTTCCTTAAAATATAAGGACATTAATACGGAAAACTTCATTAGATAAACCTTTTCATATTGATTGCAAGTTTAGGAGAAATAAATGTAATTACTGCAATCAAAATATATTTTACATTTTTACTTTTTAAAAACATCTTCCAATAATAATTAGCTGCTTTTCGAGATAAATTCATGATATGTGGGTAAGAAAGCATATATAATGAATTAAAAGCAAAGTTTTTTTGTTGAATATCTGTTTTTACATATTTTTGTTTAATAGCTTCAATTGCCAATTCAGTATTTTGTGTATTTGTCGATACACTTGCTCGTTTAGTATGGAAAGTACAGATTGTTAAGGCTTCAGAAACATATTTTGGTTTAAATTCGTTATGAGAAATGACTTTCAAAATAAAATCATAATCTTCTAAAGATTTCAAATCTGTCGATAATCCATTGACTTCAAAGAAAAATGATTTTTTAATCGCGATCATCGGCATTCCGCCTACTTTATTTCCTAATAAAATATTATCCAGCGTTATGTCTTTTTCACTTTCATAGGGGTGAGTAAAATAAGTAAAACCTTCATTCACCATGATACATTCGGCAGGATGATAAATAAAATTAATATTAGGATTGTCATTAATAGCTTTTGCCAACATCTCACATTTTTGATGAGCAAAACGATCATCATCATCTAAAAAGAGTAACCAATCATTTTTAGCGACTCTTGCCCCAACATTACGGCTTTCTGCCGCCCCTAAATTCTGATCATTCCTAATCACATTTACAGGAAATGGATAGAGATGTTTAATTTCTACTGGCTCAGTAGAGTGATCATCAACAATAACCACTTCAAAATTATATTCTGTTTGATATTCCAAGCTAGCCAGTAAAGCAGGAATTTCATTTTTTCGATTATAAGAAGGAACAATAATACTAAACATTTTCTGTCTTTTTATTTAAAAATAGAATTTTATTCTTACCTTCATTACCAAATAAAGATAAAAACATTAATAATACTAACATAATCCCAGGGAAAGCATAGGTATCTGCTTTCACATTCAATACTGAAAGAATAAATAATGTAGATAAAATAAACTTCCAGCTACCATCAAACCAATTTATTGCTACTTTTCGTATAAAGTAACACATAAATAAGAAGCACACAGAAAGATAAATAAACCCACCATATAATGTTTGGCGTAAAAAACCAGAGTCTGTTTTTCCGTAGTATCCACCTTCTGGATAAAAATAACGCCCATCTCCTACAAGAATTTGTTTTAATTCTGGGATATACAGGTGTTTTTGAACCAAGGTATCAGTAGATGAACTAACAGTTCCCTTTCCATGAATAAGATTAATTAAAGGTTCTAAAGCATGTTCTACATATTTATTATCCGCAAAATTAAAGGCTAAAAAGAGACAGATTACCCCAAATAAGATGAGTGAGGGTAAATATCGCCATTTAAAATAAAGTAAAATACTTAATAATGAGATAAATAGAAATGTTCTACCTGAAATTAATCCAATAAATAGCATCAAGAAAATAAAAATGCTATGGATATTATTATGTTTTGCATTATACGCAAGCAAGAAATGCAATAAAAATACATAAAATAAACTTAATTGGAAGAACGCCATTGAAGTTATATTATATAAACGATATTCCTGCTCTGAACCATAGAAACGTGGTAAAAAAGCATGCGTTTTGAGTACACCTTCAATAATAAAAGGAATTCCAGCTAAAGCCAGAAAACCCACAATCGCCTGAATAATAATACCAATTTTAAGATCTCGAATAACTAATCCTTGTCCATTTTCCCTACGATAAAATAGATTGTAGATCCCCACCCCAAAAGTAAATAGAATTAAGGCTTTGATATACATTCCAACCGCATAAACTTCATAAGTACCATGAGCGAGCATCGGTATTGCACTGACTGCAATCAATAAAATCAACGCGATAAAACTATCTATGGGTAATGAAATCCCATAATTTATCTCTTTTTTATAAACTTTATACGCTAAAAAAAATAAAGAAATAACCCCACAAAAAAATGCCATGCGGAAAAAATGAAATAGCCATGGGTCGTAAATATAAAATAAATTAATCAACGCTGACATTTTATTTTCCTAAATTACGCTTAATTGCTAATAATTTTTTTAATGGATATTTTGCTAATTTAGTCATAAAACCATGTGAAATGGATCCTCGAATAGCTTCTAAATTACTATTTAAGTTTGGATTTTCTATCACCATTAACGGACGAACTACCTGAATATCAAATCCAAAATGATTGCCAAATAAAATAAAATCATCCGCTAACCAATAAGGTAATCCATTTTTTTTAACTTGTGCTAAAAATGCTTTTGCAACTGATTTTTTGATTAAATAAGCAACTGTTCCTGCAAAATAATTTTTATAAGGATAAACGACAACAAATGGACAAGCGGTCACTTTCTTCTGTAAAAATGCAAATGTGGTTGGATAATTAATTTCGAGTTCTGTATCATCAAACGTCGCAATTTTAGATTGACCAACCAGTAATATATCTGCAGATGGCTGAGTCGCTAAAATTTTCTCAAGATTTGCCTGAAAATCTTGATTAAAAAGCGCATCATCTTCACAGATTAAACTATATTCATCATCATGAATTTTTTCATCATCGCAAATTTGTTGATAAACACCTAAGTGGCTTAAAGTACAACCCACTTCCCCTTTTGTCACTTTTCTGCCATATTTTTCAGTAAAATCTGATAAATTAAAGCGTGTAGATAAACTTTGCTCATCTTCATTCATGGTATTAAATGCAGAAAATACCGTAAAATCAATAGTATTCGGTTGAGCAAAAAAGAGCTCTCTTCTATGGCTATCTTTATCTAAAGAGATTAAATATTTTTTCATGTTATTCTCGAATATCTATCACTTGAATACCTGCATTCGCTAAGAGATCGTAAACCTGAATAAAATCAGGATTTTCCACATGAATTCTTAACGAAACGACATCAATATTAGGACTTTTATCTTTAATATTTAATGCTGCACTACTAAAATAAGTATAAATACAACATTTTTTATCTTTAAACTCTTGCGCTAAATAATCTTCTAAAATAAGTGGAGTATCAATATATTGCACATTATCTAACGTATATTGCTCTCTAGGATGAGGTAAATAAGCATGTATATTGAATTGCTTAATGACTCTCTCTGCCAGATCAATATTTTTTTGTTTATCTAAATAAACAGGTTGTCCAAGTAAAATATTAATTACTTCACCATCGGCTTCTTTTGCCTCTCGGCTACCGAATAAATCTACATATTCTGTATTCTGAATAATATTCGGTAAACCTTGATAAATCGTATAATGTTTTTGAGATAATTCTTTTAATTTTGCTACACTATACTTATTACAAAATAAGGTATTAATTAAGCGACGAATTGCTGTTTTAGGCTCATCAACATAATAAACACTATTACTTGCAATATTCGCTGTACCATCATCAAAGGTATAAAACTCATTAAACTTTGTTGAGCTTAAGATAAATTGAATTTGAATATCATTGATACTGGCTACAAAGACTTTATCAAAGGATTTACCTAAAAATTTAATTCTTAAATAGGCGATTTCTTTTAATAAATTAAAGCGATCTGTACTCTGTTTCATCACAAAAGACTGGCTACATTTTTGAGTAAGTCTTTTTGCATAATAATCAAACTTGGCATTTTGTACTGAACAAAGCATAATCCCATAAAACTTCTCATTAGGATATAAATCAATAATTTTTTCAGCCAATAAAACTTGCAAAGGTGTATAACAAATAATTAAATTCATACGCTTTTACTAACTCGTTTAGTGATCAAATATAAAATTGGGATAATGGCGATAGATCCCAAGATAGACGCATAAGGAATATATTGTATATGCGTATAGGTTAATCCTATCAGGCTTATTACATAAATAATGGTAGATAAGACCGAACAAAACGCAATAAATTTATTTTTTCCATGATAGAACAAGTAATTTACCAAAATAAAATAAGGAATAATTAACGTCGTTGAAATCAGGAATAATACAATATAATATTTTGTCCCCATAAATTGTGCTCCTAATACCCAAACAACGAGAGCCTCAGGAATTAGCCACATAATCAATGCAGGAACAGGCACAAAACAAAGGGCATAAAAAGCCCATTTATGTACGTGTTTTATTGTAATTCTTTTCTGTTTTAAACCATCAAAAAAATGAGGAACCATCGCTTTATTTAAGGCTTGCAATACAATCATAAAAATCGATGCGATTTGTGCTCCCATCGCATAAATACCTAATTCTGCTTCACTAAATTGATGGAAAATAAAGATTCTATCTAACTGACCTTTTAAAAATAAACTGGCATTATGAAATATCAATGGAACACCAAACGCCAACAAATAGAGCAATGCTAATTTATATTGCTCAAACTTAAATTTCTTACGACGAATCTTTCTACTATATAAAGCATAAGAAACAAGAAACACGGTAATATAACCTAATAAAATCGCAATAATTCTTTTTTCAACTAAATCCGTTTGATATATTTCAAGCATTAAAATAGTAAACACGACCGAGCTTAAACTTGAAATAAACTGAATAATCGCATAAGGAATTGCTTGTTTTTGGCATTGCCTAATACTTAATTGTACTGTAAAAAAAGATTGGAATATGGCAGATAATGCCAAATAAACCAAAATTTCTGATTGTGCCAACCAACAACCGATTAAAATCAGCCCCCCCATAAATAACGTATAGGCATATCCTGTATTCACGACTAAATTTAGTGAACGTTTACCATATACATAAAAATAGCGCGTAACAGCCCCTTCCTGACTTAATCCCACAATCAGAAAAAACAAAACCAGAAAGGTTTGGTAGTAAGCTAATTCACCAAATCCTTCTGGACCTAATTTCCGAGATAGATAGGGCAATAACAAAAATGGCATTGCCCTTGAAGTCAGTTCTCCGATTAAATAAATGGCACTATCTTTGAGCGCTTTCATGACATCTCTTTCTCAATCAGACTGTCTGCCAGTTGTAAATCTAATGTCGTATCAATATCGACAGAACGATACGTTGGCATTAAATAAAAGCGCACAGGCGGAATAAAGAAATATTTTTCTTGCAGTAAACTTGCAATATCGTTGATATAAATTGCACCGTTAGCACGATATGCTTTCGGTAGTTGCTGACGAGGTGCTTCAAAATCCTTAATTTCATTAATTGGGCTAATATCATCGCCATTTAATGTGAAAGATTTATAAGGGTGATGTTCACATTCACAAGCCGATACCACAGACTTACTTTTTCCACCTAAAAAGATTTCCATCGCATTGCGAATATCTAACGCATTGCGAAGCGGGCTAGTTGGTTGGAACAGCGCCACAACGCCTTCACGGATATTTAACGTTTCCAAGCAATGTACAACGGCATCAATAGTTCTTGTATTGCTTTGTGCGAGTTCTACAGGGCGATGAACAGCAGTTGCACCATATTTCTCGCCTTCCTGTAAAATACGATCGCCATCAGATGTCACCACAATCAGATCAAACATCCCTGACTCTTTTGCGGCTAACACCGCACGCCCAACAAGCGAAACACCACCGACTAACTGTAAGTTTTTATCTTTAATTCCCTTTGAGCCTGCTCTGGCCGGAATAATTGCAATTTTTTTCATAAATCTGACCGCTTGTATCATTAAAAATAAACGTCGCTATTTTAAATTTAATCCAAAAGCTAAACAATATAGCGCATAAATAAGAAGAACAAATAAACAACGATTTTACGTAGTTTGACACTACTCTGCTTTCACTTTTAATTCATAGGGTTTTGCAAAGGCAATTTCGTTTGTCCATTGGTTGTAATATCCTAAATTTTTTCCATAGGAGTTATCACAGACTTCATTTGGGATCTCTAATAAACAAGAAAAAATATGCCCATGTAAACGGCTTGTCACGACCACATCATAACTTACAAAAATTTGACGCATTCGCTCTATCACATCAAGGCTGTGTTTATACCACATATCATTTACTTTATTTTTCAAAAAGCCTAAATTCAATGTATTCGCTATACGCGCTAAGCGTCCGCAAAGCTTTTCAAATTGATGATCTTTTTCTGTTAGCAAATCTTCCCAATCTTTAATATGAGCATCTGCCGATAATGTTGCACGAATTGACTGCTCTAACTGGCTTTTTTCAATATCTTTTCGTAAAAAATAGAGCGTATTGGACATTGAAGTGACAGCATCCGTCGATTTTTTCGTTGTTAATCGACCATATAATTGATGTGCCATATCTGGCGATAATTTCACATAAGGCGAAAAATGTGTTTTCAACAAATTAAAGGTTGCCATATCACGTGCAAATAAATGGCAATCTTTATGTGCTGAAAAGATACGCGCTGATTTTTCCATCGCAACTTGATTAGAAAAATGAGCGGTTTGAGGCATCACAATGACACGATTATTTGGAAATGCCTGAACAATATCTTCACGCATCTTTTGAATCGAGGGATATAAGTCGCCAAAATTACCACCACCATGGCAAATTAAGGTCGTATTCGGATTTACAAATTTTTTGACTTCTTGAATATCAAAACTTTGTAAACAACGACGTAGGCGAATTTGAATGCCATAATCACTAAAAAAGGCTTCTGTGCCTGCATAAATTAACAAATCCCCGACATTTAAATGAAGAGGATAATCAAAATAGAGCACATCATTTTTATCTACAATCAACTGATTAATCTGTTCAAGTTGTTGTTTTAAATTCGTTAATACAGCATTCATTTACGGCTTTCCAAAAAATAAAAATAGAAAAAAAGTGAGCATTAGAGTCATCCAAGCAGAAAATAGTTCTTAAAAGCTAAGATTTTTTCCAGTCACTCTCTTATAATACCACGACTCTTTTTCTTACGGCGATTTCTATGATGTATGAATTAACTAAACTGATCACAGCGATGATTTTACCGCCATTTAACGTGATTATTCTCTTTTTACTTGCGCTACTGCTACTGTCATTTCAATCGAAAAAATTAGGCTATTTTTGTGCTTTTCTCGGCATTGGGATTCTTTATGTCTTTAGTATTCCTTATACAGCCCAAAAACTGCAAGACAGCTTAATTGAAGAAAGCAATTTAAGTTTAGAAGATTATAAACAAGCGCAAGCTATTGTGTTGTTAGGTGCAGGCTTACGTGACAGTAAAGAGCTATATGGAAAGCTAGCTGTGCCACAAGTCGGCTTGGAGCGTTTACGTTATACGGCTTATCTCCACAAACAAACAGGATTGCCGATTCTCATTAGTGGCAGTAGCCCAAATGGCAATTCAGAAGCTAAAATTATGGCAAATGAATTAGCCGAGTTTTTTAACACGCCAACCAAATGGCAAGAAGATAAGTCCCTGACAACCATTCAAAACGCTCAATTTACCAAAGCGATGTTAGCCAAAGAGAACATCAACAAAATTATACTCGTGACAAACGAATGGCATATGCAACGTGCTAAACATCTTTTTGAAAAACAAGGGTTTGAAGTGTTACCAGCCAATGTTGGCGGTGGAATTACACCTGACTATTACGGCTTAAATATGATGCATTTTATCCCACAGGCTGGAGCACTTGCCTTAAATATGCAAGGGCTTAAAGAGTGGATTGGCTATTGGAAAGAAAAAGCGTCTGACAAGCGGTAAGATTTGTCTTATATTTTGCAAAATGATAAAAGGGAATTCAAACTGAATTCCCTTTTATCTCTCTACTGACGAAACACTTTCACATTACTAAAGCCATTCTCTTTCAAATAAAGCGCTTGCAACTTGCTCATCACGCCACGCTGGCAATAGAGCAAATAGGTTTTCGATTGATCTAAGTTGCCGAAATGATTAGAAAGTTTATAGAACGGTAGCTCTTTGACTTCAACACCTTCAAAGCTGAACGGTTTTTCGTCCACTTCTTCAGGGCTACGAATATCCAAAATCACATCGTTTTCGCCTAATTCCGAAGTGGTTTCAACGGATACCACTTCTTTTTCCGTCTGTTGAGCGATCTCACGAATATCTAAATAATGGGCGTTTTGTACCGCTTGTTCGAGAACCTCAAAGTTGAAGTTGCCTTCTTCTTCGATAATTTTGCTTTCAATCGCTTTCACCGTTGGATTTTTTGAAATCACACCACAAAATTCCGGCATAGATTTGGCAATATCGTCTGTGCCAATCTCTTTCGCCATTGCGATAATTTGCTCTTTATCGTGGGTAATCAACGGACGTAACACTAAGGTATCGGAAGCCTTGTCGATCAAGCGTAAGTTGGTTAAGGTTTGGCTAGATACTTGCCCTAATGCTTCACCTGTCACAATGGCTTGAATATCAAAACGTTCGGCAATTTTGCTGGCAGCACGTACCATCATTCGTTTAAGAACCACGCCCATCTGTCCGTTATCGACTTTTTCTAAAATCTCGCCGACCACATTTTCAAAATTGATCGCCACAAAACGGACTTTATGGGACGAGCTGTAACGGCTCCAGATATGATACGCCATCTGTTTCACACCGATTTCGTGAGCCGCACCGCCAAGATTGAAGAAGCAGTAATGCACACGAGAACCACGGCGAATCAGCATATAACTTGATACGCCGGAGTCAAAACCACCTGAAATCAGCGATAACACATCTTCTTGAGTACCAATCGGATAACCGCCTAACCCTTCGTGACGAGCTTTGATTAACAACATCTTATCGTGGTCAATATCAATACGCACCGTCACATCAGGGTTAGTCAATTTCACACTTGCCGATTCGATATGCTGATTTAAGCCACCGCCCACATAGCGTTCCACATCAAGGGAGCGGAAATCGTGCTTACCTTTACGACGAACACGCACGCAGAAGGTTTTACCTTCCAATTCCTCTTTCACTTTTGCGAGGGTATGCTCAAAAATATCGTGCATTGTGGTAAACGGCATTTCTTCCACTTCAAGAATATGATGAATACCAGGGGTGCGTTTGAGTAAATCCAGCACGAGTGGAGCTTCTTCAGCGACTTTTGCTCGCACTTCAATAAAGTCCCAGTTACGAATCACGGCAACATTTTCTGTTTCACGCAGTAGCACATTACGGATATTGGAGGTTAAAATTTTGATAAAGCGTTTACGCACGGAATCGCTTTTAATCATAATTTCAGGGAAAAGTTTGATAATAAATTTCATAAAATGGGTTTCAATAAATAAAAAGAAAAAACGGCAAGATCCTAGCATATTTTGCAAAATATTCCTAAGATCTTACCGCTTGTAAAGCTAGACAGAATTATCTTCTGTATTTACCCGCCATCGCTTGATACACCGCATTTTCATTTTTGAGAATGGTGTATTTCGTTTCTAATAACGAAAGTTCTGAGCTACGTTCGGTGTTGATTGCACTTAACCACTCACGCAATTCTGATACGCCTTGATCGTAACGATTTTTGTAGTAGCCACTGATACGTTTATCGTACTCATATTTTTTCTGTAAATTGGCGTAGCTATTTCTTGATAAACGATAAGTTGAATAATAGGTGTCAATTTCATTTAATGCTGATGTTACTGTTTGCTCATAATTTAATTTCGCAAGTTTGTAACTCTCTTCTGAAATTTTGATATTATTTTGTACACGATTCCAATCTAAGAACGGTAAATCAAAGGAAATTGTGCCACCTGCAACAGGATTATCCACAGTATCACGCACTTTTGATGCACCACTTGATAAAGAGCCGCCTAAGGTCACAGTTGGGAACCAGCTATTTTCTGTCGCCGTTAAACTTTTAAATAAACCCTGTAAACGCTGCAAGCTTGCAATAACATCAGGACGATTCGCAATCGTTGATACAGGCACATTCATATCAACCCCTTGTAATTTCACCTTTAAAATACTTGGGTATTTCACTGAAAGTGGTTCATTGGGTTTTAAATTAAGTAAATCACGTAAGGTTTGTTCTGCAACAGTCTGTACAGATTGTAAACTGATCAAGGTGTTTTTCGCTGATAATACAGCTTGAGTTGCCTGATCTACACTTAATCTATCAATCGCACCTGCAGATAATTTATTATTTAAAATTTGGCTGATTTGCTCGTAGTTTTTGATGCTTTGTTGGGTCACACGAATTGCATCTTTGTAATAAGCCAAATTATAGTAGCTACTTACCACTGCATTAATCAGTGATAAACGTGTAGCTTGTAAATCTTCCTGAGTTGCTTTGTGTTCCCACTCCGCTGCACTTGCGCTATCTCTTAAACGTCCCCATAAATCAATGGTATAGCTCAGACTAAAGCCCACTTGGCTTGCAATGGTAGAAACACCCGTCGAATTTAAATTACTCGTTGAACCCACACCTTTTGATGCCGATGATGAACCCGAACCACTAAAAGTTGGTACTAAATTTGCACCGACTAGATTCGCATTATAGAGTGCTCTATTTACTGCAATAGTAGCTTTAGCTAAATCAATATTATTCGCTAATGCCATTTCAATTAAGCGGTTTAATTGGCTATCGTTATAACCTAACCACCATTGATCATTAATGTGATATTGTTTTGTAATATCTTGATATTGTTGATATTGTGCTTGAGCCTGCTCAAGTGTACCGTCTTGGCTCATTTTTGTCGTTGAACATGCACTTAACGCAATCGCTGCCATCAACGTTAAGGCTAATTTAGATACTTTCATGCTTGTTATCCCTGTGAAAAATAATGGGCGTATTTTAAAGAAAACGCCCCTTTTCGACTAGCTCTACACTGAACGATCATTCATCTTTTGCAAAAATTTACAGAAAACTGACCGCTTGTCTTAAACACTTAATAATTGTGAAATTAATCCTTGATGGCGTTCTGCTTGAGCTGACTGTTTTAAACGCTCTGCGGTTAAAATGCTTTTTAATTCAGATAATGCAACTTGGAAATCATCATTCACAATCACATAATCAAATTCATTGTAGTGGCTCATTTCAGAAACGGCTTCACTCATGCGTTTTGCGATGGTTTCCGCTGAATCTTGCCCACGACCGATCAAACGCTTTTCCAACTCCGCTTTAGACGGCGGCAGAATAAAAATGGTCTTAACATTCGACACTTTTTCACGAATTTGTCTTGCCCCTTGCCAGTCAATATCGAGGAATACATCAATTCCTTGTTCAAGGCTACGTTCAATCATTGGCAATGATGTGCCGTAATAGTTACCAAAAACTTCCGCCCATTCTAAGAAGTGTCCCTGTTCAATCAGACGTTTAAATTCTTCGTGTTGCGTGAAGTAATAATGTACACCGTCTTCTTCTGCTGGGCGTGGATTGCGTGTAGTGTGGGAAATGGAAAGTTGTACTTGTGAACGGGGAAGGTCAGCAAGCAACGCATTGATTAATGATGATTTCCCTGCACCGCTTGGGGCTGAGATAATATATAAATTTCCTAAGCTCATAGTTTATATTGTTTATACCATAATCTTTTATGAATGTAGCACCTGAATAAAATGGGTATGGTAGGGACGCCACGCTTGGCGTCCATTCCCTGCCTTTACGTAAAACCTATATTTAATGGACGCCAAGCATGGCGTCCCTACTAAGTCAAAGGCTTACACATTTACGACAGAACATTGCTACATTTGATTATTCATCAATGTAAATAATAGAGTAAAAAATTAAGGACGCAAAAGCGTCCCTAACACTGAATTTTATTTTTTCGCGAGTGGCGGAACAAAGGTAATACCTAAATCCCAAGGTTGTTCAATCCACGTTTCTTGTGGAATATCAACCACATAATCATCCACCAAGCTTGCGCCCATTGGTTTAGCAAACACAGTGACAAATTTTGCATTTGGATACATTTCACGAATAGCACGAGCAGTATTCCCAGTATCAACTAAATCATCTACCACGATAAAGCCTTCGCCACCATTTGCCACTTGTGCTGCATGTAATACATTTAATTCACCTTGGCTATCATGATCATAGCTTGCGATACACACTGTTTCGACGTGGCGAATACTTAATTCACGAGCCAATACTGCAGCAGGGAATAAACCACCGCGACTAACGGCAATAATTCCTTTCCATTGTGATGCAGGTAAAAGACGTTCAGCTAATTTGCGTGCGTGCATATGGAACATATCCCACGTTACGACATATTTTTCGTTTGTGTATTTCTCACTCATAAGTTCACCTAAAAAAGCGGTGGCGATGCCACCGAATAAAAAAATTGCGAAATGATAACCTGAAAACCACTTTCGTGCTATCATTTCAAAGCAAATTTTACAATAAACGCATTTATCCGAATGAATTTTGCAAAATTTTACATGAAACTGACCGCTTGATCGAATAAAGGAGGTAAATATGTCAGAAATTCAAACACTTAAACCAAACTTATTATGGAAATGGTTTGACCAAATTTGTGCTATTCCCCATCCCTCTTATCACGAAGAAGAAATTGCTCAATTTATTGTGAAATGGGCAAAAGAAAAACAATTTTTTGTAGAACGTGATGCTGTCGGCAATGTACTTATCCGTAAGCCTGCAACAAAAGGCATGGAAGATCGTAAAACCGTCGCTCTACAAGCGCATTTAGATATGGTGCCACAAGCCAATGAAGGCTCTCAACATGACTTTACGAAAGATCCGATTCAACCTTATATTGATGGCGAATGGGTCAAAGCTAAAGGGACAACATTAGGGGCTGACAATGGTATTGGCTTGGCATCTTGCTTGGCTGTGTTAGATTCTGATGATTTAGCTCACCCTGAAATCGAAGCACTATTAACCATGACAGAAGAAGCAGGTATGGAAGGGGTTTTAGGCTTACAACCAAATTGGATGAAAGCAGAAATTCTGATTAATACGGATACCGAAGAAAATGGTGAAATTTATATCGGCTGTGCGGGTGGCGAAGATGCAGGCATTGAATTACCGATTGTCTATGAAAACAACCAGTTTGATACTGCTTTACAGATTAGCTTAAAAGGCTTAAATGGAGGTCACTCAGGCTGTGATATTCATACAACAAGAGCCAATGCAATTAAATTAATGGCAAGAACATTGGCTGAATTAAAAGCCAAGTTTAGCTTCCAAATTGCCACAATTCGTGGGGGCTCGGTTCGTAATGCGATCCCACGTGAATCCGTGGTAATTCTTGCTCTTGATGCAAAAAACAGAGCAGATCTGACCGCTTGTTTAGCTCAATTTGAGAAAGATTTACAACGTGAACTCTCTTTAGCTGAGCCAAAACTGCACTTTATTGTTGAAGATGTAGAACAACCTGCTCACATTTTCTCACCAGAAACAACGGCAAAAGTCATTCAATTCTTAAACGTGTTGCCAAACGGTGTTATCCGCAATAGTGATGTGGTGGAAAATGTTGTGGAAACTTCATTAAGTATCGGTATTTTAGCGACTGAAAATGATGTGGTTCGTGCAAAAATTTTAGTACGTTCACTTATTGAAAATGGAAAAGCAGATGTACGCTCTCGCTTAAGATCGCTTTGCGAACTTGTAGGCGCAACAGTTTCCTTCTCTACTGGCTATCCAGGTTGGGAACCCGATCCAAAATCAGTGATTACACCACTAACCAAAGCTATTTACGATGAAGTGCTAGGCTATGAATCACAAATTAAGGTGATTCACGCAGGGTTAGAGTGTGGATTGATTAAGAAAGTCTATCCAACTATTGATGTAGTTTCTATTGGACCAACTATTCTTAATGCTCACTCACCAGATGAAAAAGTGCATATTCCTGCAGTACAAATTTATTGGGAATTGCTCACGAAGATTTTAGAACGAGCACCTAAAAAATAAAGCAAAATGGTGGGATTTTCCCACCATTTTTCTTAATAATAAAATCCACCTAATCCGACACCTAAACCACGATAATGTCCTCTCCCCCATCCATGATGATAACCAATTGTTGGATGCACACGTGGATAAGCTCGATATACTTTAACTTTAGGCTCTCTATCGCTTTGATTTAGTTCCCAATCATCAGATTGATTTGATGATGTTACCGTATTTCCTGTTGCAACACGCTGTTGATACTCTTGTACTGCTTTCATATCCATCGGCACAGAACTTTGCTGAACTGGCGTTGAACAAGCCGTAATAGCCAAAGGAATCATACATAACATTAGTTTTTTCATAAAATGCTCTCCCTAATTAAAAGCGTAATTTGGACAACGAAAAAGAGAAAGAATTCACTAAACTTTAGCCATAAAATTTGTAATAAAAAAGGACGCCCGAAAGCGTCCTCATTTATCTATTCTTTAAAATTAAAGAGCAGATTTTGCTTTAGCAACTAATGCTGCGAAAGCTACTTTGTCAAATACTGCGATATCAGCAAGGATCTTACGATCGATTTCAACAGATGCTTTTTTCAAGCCGTTGATGAATTTGCTGTATGATAAACCGTTTTGACGAGCTGCCGCATTGATACGTGCAATCCATAATTGACGGAATTGACGTTTACGTTGACGACGGTCACGGTAAGCATATTGTGCAGCTTTAACTACTGCTTGGAAAGCAACGCGATACACGCGTGAACGTGCACCATAATAACCTTTAGCAGCCTTAAGAACTTTCTTATGGCGTGCTCTTGCAATAACACCACGTTTTACACGAGCCATTATTAAATCTCCTACTATTTAAGCGTAAATTAACGCTTTGACATTATTAAACTAAAAATTAACTAATCGTACGTTGTACTTAATTTACGCTTATGCGTATGGTAAGCACGCTACTACTAAAACTTGGTCTGCTTTCGCTACCATCGATTTGTGACGTAAGTGACGTTTACGTTTAGTTGTTTTCTTAGTCAAAATGTGACGTAAGTGAGATTGTTTACGTTTGAAACCGCCAGAAGCTGTTTTTTTGAAACGCTTCGCAGCACCACGTACTGTTTTAATTTTAGGCATTGTTAAAATAACTCCGCATTGTTTTGTTAATACACTGATAATCAGGCGAAAAATAAAGTGTTTAACTTCATTTCTACTTGGGATGCTCTGTTTATCTCTTAAATCGCTTGCGCGATAAGCTTAATTTTAAGCTAAAGCAATTTCAGGCTGCTGAGTATGCCTGTTGATTGCTTTGTTTTTTCATAAATGAAAAAAACTTCGCTATTTTACTGTATTCATTTTTTTTTTCAACATAATACTGCGAGTTCTTATCTTATCGGGAAATAAATTTATGGAAAAGTATCAAGGTAGTAAGTATATTGAGTAAAATAAGCAGAAAGTATTAAAGTAAAAAAACAAAAGCAACCAATAGGTTGCTTTTGTTTATGTTCTACTATTTTTTCTTCGGTGCAATAACCATCACCACTTGGCGACCTTCCAACTTACCTGGTGCAGATTCCACCATAGCAATTTCTGCAGTATCTTGTTTCACACGCTCTAATACGTCTAAACCGATTTCTTGGTGAGCCATTTCACGACCACGATAGCGTACAGTAATTTTGACTTTATCACCATCTTCTAAGAAACGTACGATACTACGTAGTTTAACTTGGTAGTCACCTTCGTCTGTACCAGGACGGAATTTAATTTCCTTCACTTGTACAACTTTTTGCTTTTTCTTCTGCTCTTTTGCAGCTTTCTCTTTTTCATAGATGAACTTACCGTAGTTCATAATACGGCAAACCGGCGGTTCAGCATTTGGGCTAATTTCAACTAAGTCTAACTCAGCTTCTTCAGCTTTTGCTAATGCTTCTTGAATTGATACGATACCAAGTTGTTCACCATCTTGATCGGTTAAGCGAACTTCTTTCACGCGAATTTCTTCGTTAAGACGATGCGCGCGATTTGTCTGAACACGTTTTACAGGTTTAATAGTACTATTCCTCTAGTAAGTTTAAGCTACGATCATACCGCTTGCAGAAGATATGATTTCTTTTTATAGGCTCTAAAGAGAGCAAAACGGGCGAAATTTTACAGAAATTCGTCTGATTATGCAATAGCCAAAATCATTTCATTACATTCTCAGCAAAATCGTAGATATTCCATTATAATAAGCACTATCTTGATTACTTAAATTAATAACAATAATGAAAATTCTCGGTATTGAAACTTCTTGCGATGAAACGGGTGTGGCGATTTATGATGAAGCCAAGGGATTAGTCGCAAACCAACTTTACAGCCAAATTGAAATGCACGCTGACTACGGTGGCGTTGTGCCAGAGCTGGCTTCTCGTGATCATATCCGTAAAACATTGCCACTTATTCAAGAAGCATTAAAAGAAGCGAATCTTACCGCCTCTGACATTGATGGTGTTGCTTATACGGCAGGTCCTGGACTTGTTGGGGCGTTGCTGGTTGGCTCAACCATTGCACGATCTTTAGCTTATGCGTGGAATGTCCCTGCTTTAGGCATTCACCATATGGAAGGACATTTGCTCGCCCCCATGTTAGAAGAAAACGCTCCTGAATTTCCTTTTGTCGCCTTACTGGTTTCGGGGGGACACACCCAGCTAGTCGATGTAAAAAATGTGGGCGAATATGAGTTGTTAGGCGAATCTATTGATGATGCTGCTGGAGAAGCCTTTGATAAAACGGCGAAATTGCTTGGTTTAGATTACCCTGGAGGGGCTGCGTTAGCTAAACTCGCTGAAAGTGGTACGCCAAATCGTTTTATCTTTCCACGTCCAATGACAGACCGCCCAGGCTTAGATTTCAGCTTTTCTGGCTTGAAAACCTTTGCGGCAAATACGATTAATGCGAATTTGAACGAGAAAGGCGAATTAGATCAACAAACCCGTTGTGATATTGCCTATGCGTTCCAACAAGCGGTGATTGAAACGCTGATTATCAAATGCCGTAGGGCGTTGCAACAAACAGGCTATAAACGTTTAGTGATCGCAGGAGGTGTAAGTGCCAATAAACAACTTCGTCATGATTTAGCTGAATTAATGAAGCAGATCGGCGGTGAAGTCTTTTATCCTCGTCCACAATTTTGTACCGATAACGGTGCAATGATTGCCTATGCAGGTTTCTTACGTTTAAAAAATGGCGAACAGACGGATTTATCCGTGAGTGTCAAACCACGTTGGCCGATGGTGGAACTGACTGCAGTTCCTTCTAAATAAACGAAGGGCGGGTATATTACCCGCCCTAAAACTGATTAATGCAATTTCATTGTTGGTCTTAAGAAACGATTAATTCTGCCTACCAACATAATCAACCCAGTTTTGACACAGCCGTGTAGAGCCACTTGGTGCATACGATAAAGTGAAAGGTATGCCATACGAGCGATCTTTCCTTCAATAAACATTGAGCCTTTGGTTAAATTCCCCATTAAGCTACCAATAGTACCAAAACGAGAGAATGAAACTAATGAGCCTTTATCATTAAAGATAAACGGCTTAAGTGGTTTATTTTCTAATTGTGCCACGATATTCTTACCACAAACAGTCGCCATTTGATGTGCTGCTTGCGCTCTTGGTGGAACAGCTTTTCCATCGGCTTGTAATAAAAATGCACAGTCACCAATCACATAGACATTCTCATCAGTTAATGTTTGTAAGGTATCTTTAATTGCAATTTGGTTAATACGATTGGTTTCAAAGCCAAATGTTTTAGTCATTTCAGGAGCTTTAACACCAGCTGCCCAAACCATTAAATCAGCATTAATTTTTTCACCATCTTTAGTGACTAAACCTTCTGCTGTCGCTTCAACTACAGCGGTATTCGTACGAACATCCACGCCTAAATCGCGTAATTCTTTAATTGCAGAAGCCGATATTCGCTCAGATAATGCAGGCAATAAACGGTTTCCAGCTTCAATTAAGGTAACCTTTAAGCTTGTATTATTCAATTTACCAAAACCATAAGAATTAAGGTGTTTTACCGCATTATAAAGCTCAGCTGAAAGCTCAATCCCTGTTGCACCACCACCAACCACGGCAATATGAACCTCTTTTTCATTGTTATTTGAGAATTTTAAGAATAATTCCATCATACGTTTATGGAATACTTTTGCCTGTTCTGAACTGTCTAAGAAAATACAATGTTCTGCAACACCTGGTGTATTAAAATCATTTGAGCGACTTCCGATTGCAAGAACCAACTTATCATAAATAATGGCTCTTTCAGCGACTAATAACTCCCCTTCTTCATCATAAATGGGAGCTAAGACAATCGTTTTTTCATCTGCTTTAACCTGAGTTAACGTCCCTTGGCGAAACTCAAACCCATGATTTTTCGCATGAGCACGATAACTTAAAGCGTCTGTGCCATCATCTAAAGAGCCTGTTGCTACTTCATGCAATAGTGGTTTCCATAAATGGCTAATATTTTTATCCACTAAAATAATATTCGCTTTTTTCTTTTTTCCTAGCTTATTGCCAAGATAAGTTGCAAGCTCCAATCCACCTGCTCCACCACCAACGATAACGATCGTTTCCATCATTTGCTCCGAAATTAATAAATATTAAAAAAAACTAGAAAACATTCTAAACCTTCGTTCTGGAATGATCTAGCTGGATTTACAAATTATTTCAGTATAAGAAATAAATAGACATTTGATCAGTTTTGCACAGGCAAATGATGTCAAGTCAAAAAAGATGAAAAAATCTTATTTTTTTTACATTCAACCTCTAGTCAAAATATAACATATTGATTTAAAAGAAAAAGTTATTTTATGAGCAATCGTAAAGAGGGAATAAAAACCCTATGAATTATCAAGGGTTTGACGTGTTTTAAAAAAGTAATCCACAAAGTTATCCACAGGCTGTGTGGATAGAAAAAGCCTTATTTTTTCACTGATTTTATGAACAGTAATGGGGGACGATGTTGGAGATCTTTAAATTCATTGTGCCATTCAACTTGATCGGCAAGCATAGGCTCTTCCACTTGTTCAATGCTGAAATTGCCTTGAATAAGGGTATTTAAAATCGTGGCGGTAGTGCGGTGGTAAGTTTTAAAGGATTGCTGAAACCAATTACGATCACGCTCACCTTCATCACGGTAATAATTTAAGCGATATGCGACTTGTTGTTTATTGATTTTTTCCCAACGCTCACCTTCTTTAAAGCAGGTCACAATCGGGTGTTCTTGCGAGAAAATCAGTTGTCCTTGTGGTTTCAATTTGGCAGAAATCTGCGTTAATAAGGCGGATAAATCTTTTATGTAATGAAAAGCAAAAGAGCTGGTAACTATGTCAAAATCGCTTTCTGCTATGCTAGATAAAGCTTCCATTGGCAAGCAATAAAAGCGGTAAGCGGTCGGATCTACGCCATTTTTTGCAAAATCTTTTTCGGCTTGTTCAAGCATTGATTGAGATAAATCTAAGCCTACAACCTGTTTCGCCCCTAGAGCCATATAATGCAACAAATGCCCACCAGCTCCACAGCCTAAATCCAACACTTTTTTTCCGTTTAGATCAGGCAAAAGCGAAAACATCGTGGGCTTTTCCACCACTTCATTTAGGCTTATCGGGTTTTCACG
This sequence comes from Actinobacillus indolicus, assembly GCF_901764975.1. Lineage (GTDB taxonomy): Bacteria > Pseudomonadota > Gammaproteobacteria > Enterobacterales > Pasteurellaceae > Glaesserella > Glaesserella indolica_B. The sequence continues at coordinate 166,777 of NZ_CABFKH010000004.1, forward strand.
CAGTTTAAGATAGCGTTCAAAGAAAATCGGGTTGTCGTAGATGCTGGTTTTCATTTGCAAAAAATCTCTCAAATCCTACCGCTTGTAAATATCTTCACCATCACGGCGAGTTTTCAAGATACGCAAGATCCAGACATATTGCTCCGGATTTTTTGGCACAAAGTACTCAATCACTTCGTTCATTTGACGTGCTGATTGTTGCTCGTCCCCTGCAAATTCAAGGGGTGGCAGAATTTCAATTTGATAAACGCCTTTTTCTGCGTTGTAAATCGGGAACATTGGGATCACCACCGCATTTGCCACACGAGCCATTTTTGCTAACCCAGGTAATGTCGCTTTTTCAGTCGCAAAAAAGGGCGCATATACACTTAATTCAGCACCATAATCTTCATCAGGTAAAAAATACCCTAATTCACCTTTACGGACATCTGCTAAAAACGGTTTAATCCCATTTTGACGAGTATGCATTTTACCGCCAAAACGTTCGCGAGTACGGTTCCAAAGCCAATCGACAAGAGGATTATGATGTGGATTATACATTGAAGTCATTGGCATACCATGCGTATGCATCATGATCCCTGACGCATCAATCGACCAAGTATGTGGCACAAGCAAAATAACATTTTTACCATTTGCTCTTGCATCTCGAACAATATCTAAGCCCGAAAACTCGCTACGTTTTTGAAGATGCTCCACAGAACGTAATGCAATTTCTCCAATGCCTAACATCGTTTGAGCCACAGTAATAAACATTTTTTCAATCACATCTGACCGCTTTTCTTCCGACCAATCAGGGAAACAGTAGCGTAAATTAGTATCCGCTCGATGATATTGCTTTTTCCCTTTCAGTTTTTTGGCAACGATTTTTCCTACCCAAGTCGCCAACTTATCACGCCAACGAAATGGCACATAAGCCAAAATCACTAATCCCAAAATGCCTAGCCAAATTCCCCAATATTTTGGGTGTAAAAAGGCTTTTTGGAACTGATGTTGATAACCTACTCGATATGTTTCACGCTCTGACATTCTTTTGCCCTATTTTTTACGGTCAATGATATTTTTCACCGACAAAATCAATCCCAAGCCAATAAACGCCCCTGGCGGTAAAACAGCTAATAGCAAGCCTGAATCTAAATGCAACAGATCCATTCTTAACGATTTTGCCCAACTGCCTAGCAATAAATCCAAACCGTCAAACAGCGTACCGTTACCGATAATTTCTCGTATTGCTCCAAGCACTACAAGGCTTAACGTCATCCCCAGCCCCATTGCAAAACCGTCAAAAGCCGAATGAGCCACACTATTTTTTGAGGCAAAAGCTTCCGCTCGACCAATGACGATACAGTTTGTCACAATCAACGGCACAAAAATACCCAAGGATTGATACACAGGAAAGGCAAAAGCATTCATTAACAACTGAATAGCCGTTACCGCTGTGGCAATAATCATCACATAAATCGGAATACGAATATCATGCGGAATCACCTTACGAAACAGGGAAATGATCGTATTTGTAATGGTCAAAACCAATAAGGTCGCTAATCCTAACCCTAAGGCATTTGTGACATTATTCGACACAGCTAACAACGGACACAATCCAAGTAGCTGGACTAAAGTCGAGTTATTTGTCCACACGCCTTGTGTAAATAAATTTTTCCAAACAGACGGCTCAACCGCTTTTGGTGTTTCATCTATTTGAGTAATCGGGATTTGGGTTTCTTGCATATTTTATCTCTGAATTTGTTCATTATTTACAACTCACAAAACCTTCCACCATCTCTGGCTTTTGCTTTAACTGAGTAATCACCCATTTTGCACTTTGGCGAACATTATTCACCACCGCTCTAGGCGTAATGGTCGCACCGGTAAATTGATCGAAGGTACCGCCGTCTTTTTTTACCGCCCATTCGCCTTCATTCTCTAAGCTAAATTTGCGGTTGGTAAAGCTGTAAATCCAATCATCAATTCGAGTTTCGATCTTATCGCCCAGCCCAGGGGTTTCTTTATGGGCAAGGGTTCGCACACCTAGTACAGTGCCGTCAGGCTGAATACCCATCAACAGCACGATATTGCCCGAATAGCCGTCTGGGGCGGTGGCTTGAATAGCGTAAGCGGTTAGATCCGAGCCTTTTTTTGCCATATAGATTTTATTTAAAAACGGGGCTTCAGGAAGTTTAACCACTTTGCAGGTTGCCAATAAATCATTATCAAAATGCACTTGTGGCACAACTTCTACCAATAATTGCCGTTGCTGTTCTGCCGTAACCGCATCAATTCGACTTTTAGTCAGCAGATAAACACCCGTTGAAACCGCCGTACAGAGTAACGCTATTGCCCCTAAAATCAGGGCGTAACGTGTGGTAATCACTGATGTTTTCATTGTTTCCGTCCTAATTTTGTACCGTATAAACGGGGTTGAGTATAGTGGTCGATTAACGGCACACAGATGTTTGCCAACAAGACCGCAAACGCCACGCCGTCAGGATAATTGCCATAATAACGGATTAAATAAACCAACAAACCGACCAACGCCCCGAAAATCAGTTTGCCTTTTGGCGTAATTGAAGCGGTGACAGGATCGGTTGCAATAAAGAACGCCCCGAACATCATCGCCCCACTAAATAACTGAGCTTGAGCCGTCCAGCGAGCCATTTCCGACACAAAATCTGTCGCAAAGCTCAATACAGCAAAAGTCCCTAACATTGCCATAGGAATTTGCCAATGAATAATTCGCTTATAAATCAATAACAAACCGCCAAGCAAAAAGGCTAAATTCACTTGCCCCCAACCGCCGATCAGCACATCAGCAAAGAGTTTCTCTAACTGAATACCTAAGGTCACATTATCTTTAATGCTATTCATCGCCTGTTTTGAGCCGTCTAACACTGTCGCAGACGACACGCCATCGACACTTTGAATAAGTTGATGAACACTAAAACCGTCCGTGGTGACATTCGCAAAAATCAGCGAAAAACTATCCGCTAACGTTGGCGGTTCGTTCAACAACGCCAACGGTGGCAACCATGCCGTCATCTGCACAGGGAATGAAACCAACAACAACGCATAGCCAATCATCGCAGGGTTAAATAAATTCTGCCCCAAACCGCCATAAACGTGCTTTGCCAGCAACAACGCCACGATCACGCCAATCACAATCACCCAATAAGGTGCATAGGGCGGAATAGCCATCGCCAAAATCAATGCGGTCAAAATCCCCGACAAATCCGCCAAATAGAAAGCGGTCGCTTTACCACGCAATTTTGCAACGGCAATTTCAATCACCACCGCCAAGCCAATCGCCAAAATCGCCTGAATTAACACCCCATAACCAAAGAAATACCACTGCACAACCAACGCAGGCAACATCGCCCCAATCACCCACAGCATAAAATTTGCCGTCAGGTTGTTGGAGTGTGTATGGGGGGAACTGATCATTTTAAACATCAAATGTTTCCTTTATATCGTCTAAATTTGCTAAATCTTCGGCAAATGCATATTAAATTTAATTGTGAGCATTCGGATTGCAATTACCGTCGTTACCGTTGCCACATCAATCCAATTACTTTCAAACCCAGCATCACGGAACAAAATAAAAATAATACCGCCGACAAGACTTGCGGTTACATACACTTCTTTTTGTAAAATAATCGGCACTTCGTTGCGTAAAATATCCCGAATAAGCCCACCAAAACAGCCTGTCACGCCACCTAAGGCAACACAAATTAACGGGTGCAAGCCAAAATCCAGCCCTTTTTGCACACCAATTACGGTAAATACGCCCAAGCCAATCGCATCAAAAATCAACAAGCCTTTTTTCCAATAATCACGGTCGATCTGATTTTTCAAAATCGCCACAATCACCACCGCCACCGAAATCATCAACACATAAATCGGCTGTTTCATCCAAAACACAGGGGTACTGCCAATCATCACATCACGCAAAGTTCCACCGCCAACGCCTGTCACAAAAGCTAACACAAACATACCAAAAATATCCATCTTGTGCTGACGAGCCGCAATCGCCCCTGAAATAGCAAAAACAATAGTACCAATCAAGTCTTGAATAAACAAAAACGACCACGGAAATGGGGGGAATAATTCGTTCATTTGTGTTCCTTTTATGATTATAGATTTTGTTGTTGAGCCTCTTTTTTCGCCTTCGCCCTTGCAATCGCTGCTGCAACTGCCGCTTTGCGTGGTTCTTCTGCAACTTCAGTTTTTGCAACATTTTCATCGGAAACCACCGCTTGTTGTGCTTCTTTTTTCGCTTTTGCTCTGGCTAAGGCTGCCGCAACTGCCGCTTTTTTTGGATCTTCTGCAACTTTGGATTCTGCAGAATTTTCGTCAGACGTCACCGCTTGTTGTACTTCTTTCTTCGCCTTTGCTCTTGCAATCGCTGCTGCAACTGCTGCTTTTCTCGGATCTTCTGCGACTTCAGTTTTTGCACCATTTTCATCGGAAATCACCGCTTGTTGTGCTTCTTTCTTCGCTTTTACTCTGGCTAAGGCTGCTGCAACTGCCGCTTTTCTTGGGTCTTCTGCAACTTCAGTTTTTGCAACATTTTCATCAGAAACCGCCGCTTGTTGTGCTTCTTTCTTCGCTTTTGCTCTGGCTAAGGCTGCTGCAACTGCCGCTTTGCGTGGATCGTTTCCCTCGCCCGCTTGCGGGAGAGGGACAGACTCGAGCGACGCAATGTCGCGAGAATCAGGGAGAGGGCTAACTTCCGCCTGTTTCGCCAAGCGTCTTGCCTTACGTTGTGCCATCAATTCGCTGTTATCTGGCTCACCGTTGGCTTTGGTTTGAACAGGGGTAGCCGTTTCTGCTTTTTTCGCTTTCAAGCGTTCAAGTGCCGCTTTAACTGGGTCTTCACCTTGACTATTTGCTACTTCTTCACGGCGTTTTTCTGCAGCTTGTTGAATACGTGCCGTGCGAGCTTCTTTCTCTTTATTTAAACGCGCTTCACGCGCTTCAAAACGGATCTTCGCTTCTTCTGCCTGTTTCGCTTTTTGATCAACTTCTTGGATCTTGGCTTTTTCTTGGCGGAAATATTGGATCAGCGGAATATAACTCGGGCAAACATAGGCACACACACCGCATTCTATACAAGCATCTAAATGGTATTCCTTTGATTTATCATGATCTTCCGCACGGGCAAACCAATAAAGTTGTTGCGGTAACAAACCCACAGGGCAAGCATCAGAACAGCTTGAACAGCGAATACAGCTCCGCTCTGGTTCTGGCGGTGCATATTCAAAGTGATCAGGGGCGATAATACAGTTTGCCGTTTTAGTGATCGGTGATTGTAGTGACGGCAGAATAAAGCCCATCATCGGCCCGCCCAAAAAGACAGGGAAACGTTCGTCTGCTTGATAATCCACCTGTTCAAGCAAATGCAAAATCGGCGTACCGAGCCTTGCCCACACATTACCTTTGTTACGAATTTTATCACCCGTCAGCGTCACCACTCGCTCAATTAACGGCTCATCATCCATTACCGCACGTTTTACGGCAAAGGCTGTGCCGACATTGTGCATCACAATACCCATCTCGATAGTCCGTTTGCCTTGCGGAATTTCTAGCCCTGTCAGCACTTGCACCAACTGATCGCTTGCTCCCGACGGATATTTAGTCGGGATCACTCGTACGCTAATATCATTTGCACCTTTTAACGCCTTTTCTACCGCTTGTATCGCTTTCGGTTTGTTGTCTTCAATGGCGATCACCACTTCTTCAGGGCGAAGCACATAGCGTAAAATCCGCACACCTTCGATCATCTCATCAGCATAATCTTGCATTAAACGATCATCACAAGTGATATAAGGTTCGCACTCTGCACCGTTAATAATCAATAACTTACAGCGTTTATCGGCAAAATGTAATTTATGTGATGTCGGGAATACCGCACTGCCTAAGCCTGCGATCCCGGCTTGATAAACTTTTTGAATAATCTGATCGCTTGTTAGGCTTAAAAAATCATCAATCGGCTGACGTTCGATCCACTTATCTTCGCCGTCCGTTTCAATCACAATGGTTAATTCGGGTAAGCCCGATGGGTGTGACGAAACGTGGGGCTGAATAGCGACCACTTTTCCCGAAGTTGGGCTGTGAACAGGCAGTTGGCGATAGTTATCCCCTTTCGTCAAGACTTGCCCTTTCAGCACCAAATCCCCTTGCTGAACAATCACGTCCCCTGCCGTTCCCGAATGTTGCAATACGGGAACATAGAAAAATTTCGGCAGATGTAACGACCGGATCGGCTTTTGGTTCGACTGCTTTTTCATTTCAGGCGGGTGAATACCACCGGGGAAATCCCATAATTTCCCTTCACGAATACGGCTTAATACATCAGCTTGCATTACTTCCCCCAACCACAATTTTCTTTTCAACTTCAGTGGTATTCACAATCGGGATCACCAAATTCGCATCAAATTTCCAGTTCCAGTTTTGTGTCGTTTGTTTCACTTTTATCATTTCAATACAATCAGTCGGGCAAGGGGCAACACAGAGTTCACACCCTGTACAAAAATCGGCAATCACCGTGTGCATCGCTTTGTTTGTTCCGATAATCGCATCAACAGGGCAAGCGGCGATACATTTGGTACAGCCGATACATAGCTCTTCGTGAATATACGCCACCTTTGCCACAGGCTCTTCGCCTGATGTTTCAGGCACATCAACCCCAAGCAATTCAGCGATTTTCACCACTGTCGCTTGCCCACCTGGGATACATTTCGTAATTTCATCGCCGTTCGCCACCGCTTCCGCATAAGGCTTACAACCAGGGTAGCCACATTGTCCACATTGACTTTGTGGCAACAAGGCATCGATCTGCTCAACAATCGGATCGGCTTCAACTTTCAACTTAACCGACGAATAGCCCAACATCGCCCCAAAAATCAAGGCTACCACCGCAATAGCAAGTAAAATATAGAGAATAATGGAATGATCGAACATTAGATTTTCACCAAACCTGTAAAGCCCATAAAGGCTAACGACATCAAGCCTGCGGTAATTAACGCAACGGATGCACCTTGAAAGGCTTTTGGCACATCTGCCGCCACCAACCGCTCACGCAAAGCAGAAAAAAGCACTAAAACTAATGAAAACCCTGCCGCCGCACCGAAGCCGTAAAGCACCGATTCAACAAGATTATTGGATAAATTCACGTTCAACAACGCCACCCCTAATACAGCACAGTTGGTGGTAATTAAAGGCAAATAGATGCCGAGTAAGCGATAAAGGGTCGGGCTGGTTTTATGTACGATCATCTCAGTTAATTGCACAATCACCGCAATCACTAAAATAAAGACCAAGGTACGTAAAAACTGTGCTTCTAATGGTGCCAACAAATAATTTTCTACTAAATACGCAGAAAGAGAGGCAACGGTTAAAACGAACGTCGTTGCCATACCCATACCGATAGCCGTTTCGACCTTTTTCGACACGCCCATAAACGGACAAAGCCCTAAGAACTTCACCAGTACGAAGTTATTGATTAACGCCGTACTGATAATTAATAGAATATACTCAACCATTTCACCCACGAATTTATCATCTAGAAACCTAAAAAATGTCGTGTATTATCGGCTTTTTTGCTGTAATGAACAACCGAATTTCGTTAACATAGGTTACAAGCGGTCGGATTTTCCTAAAAATTTGCAAAAAGATAAGAAGGAAGGCTTATGCAATCTAAACTTTTTTACATTTACGGCTTAGTACAAGGTGTCGGCTTTCGTTTTTTCACTTGGCAAACGGCAAATAAAATCGGTGTGGTCGGTTCGGTACGAAATTGCAGTGACGGCAGTGTTGAAGTGATTGCACAAGGTACGGAAGAACAAATCACAAAATTGCGTGAATGGTTACAGCACGGACCACGTTCAGCAAGGGTGGAACGGGTGATTGAGATCAAATATGAAGGAAATAACGTGTTTAATAATTTTGATATTATTCATAACTAATCTGTTTTATTTCGCCACCAATTTTTCTACAAGAACAATAATCGCTTGTTTCTGTTCATCAGATAATTTATTCCATCGCTGATCTAATTCACTCATATTTGAAGCTTCTTTTTCATCTATACAGTCCAAAAAGAACCAACTAATTGGGGTTTTAAGAAAATTCGCAATCCCTACAAGATGAGCAACATTGATCTTATTTGTTCCTCTTTCATAGCGAGAAAGCTGCTGCTGAGAAATACCAATTAACTCAGAAAGCACTTCTGCTGAATATCCATACTCTCTTCGTTTAATCTGTATTCTCTTACCAATCATTTTGTCTATTTCTGTCGAAATTAGCTGAACCATTCTTAACCTAATTTGATATTACTCATCTATGGCTATTTTTTGTGATTTTCACACTTGAATGAACAGTCTTTGGAGAGTATTATTTATAAAAATTTACTCATCAATGGAAAAGGTTATTTAATGAAACGTTATATTATCTTAGCTACTTGCATTTTAGCTGGTTGTTCATCAAATTCTACAGAATACCCACAATTTAATACTACCTATTCAAAAAATTACCAACAAAAAGCACTAGAAAAATTTGGTAATGCCGAATTTTCTGGTGATGCCAAAAGTATTAATGGATTAGGTTTGATGTATGAAGTTGGATTTGGAGTTCCTCAAAATATCAATAAAGCAAAAGAATTATGGAAAAAAGCAGGTGATATGGGATATGGTTCAGGATACTGTAACTTGGCAAGAACCTACCTAAACGATATTAAGACTTATCGAATTGCATTTGATTACCACCATAAAGCAACATTCACAAAAGAAAAAAATCACTGTGGTTTAACTGGGTTAGGTATAGCCTATCTTTATGGCTATGGTGTAAAACCAAACTTAAATACCGCAGAAAATTATTTTCTTACAGCAATTCAAGCTAAATCGGAAAATGGCGATGATGAATACAATTTAGGCATAATCGCACAACAGAAAGGGCAAAACGCAGAAGCTACAAAATGGTTTGAGGCTGCAAAACAAAAAGGTTTTGATTCAGTTGATAGCGATGAATGGTTAATTAACACCTTAGGTTTATAAGGAGCTTTATATGAAAAAAATACTAATCGGTGTCTTTTTACTCGCAATTTCTCTTTCATCTCAATCGTCTTTACCCAAAAAATATGTAAAGATAGCGTATTATGATGATGGCGTTGTCTATGGAAATATTGAAGATAATTACATAAATAGCCAAGCTTGGATAGTAACAAACTTTTCTAACGGACAATCTAAGATTGAAAGATATCGAGCAAACTGTTCAAACAACAGCATCAGTTCAAGTAATGTGGTTTTTTATCAAAAACGAGATCTTAAAGGAAAAGTATTAAACCGTTCTAATATAGGAAATTTTGATTCTAAAGTAATTCCTGATACTGTTGGTGAAGTGATTTTTGAATTTCTCTGCTATGGAATGTACTAATATGAAGAGGTGAAATATGCTTAGAAAAATATCTATTTTGACTCTATGCTTTCTTTTATCCTCCCCTAATGTTTATGCCCGAAAAGTCAAATGCTCTGATTTTACAACACAGGCTGAAGCCCAAGCATATATGGAACAAAATGGCGCTTACTGGCTAGATAGAGATAAAGATGGGGAAGCTTGTGAATGTTTACCAGGAGGGAGTAAGCATGGTACAAGCAAGTGCAAAAAATAATTTAAATCTAAGTGCTGATACATAAAATATCAGCACTTATTATTTTGTAAATAAAAATAGTTCTTATTGACATAAAATAATGAACATCTTAAACTGTCTGCGTTTTGTAAACGCTTACTATTTCAGTAGGTTATTATTTTCTCTCTTTGAGGATATTTTATGAAAAAATCACTTTCTTTCCTTGCGTTAGCATTATCATCTGTCATTTCAACTTCTGCATTAGCATCAAACGAAGTCAATGTTTACTCTTACCGTCAGCCGTACTTAATTGAGCCGATGTTAAAAGACTTTGAAAAACAAACAGGTATCAAAGTAAACGTGATCTTTGCAGATAAAGGCTTAGTTGAGCGTGTTAAAAAAGAAGGGGAATTAAGCCCTGCTGATGTGCTTTTAACCGTTGATATTAGTCGTGTAATGGAAATTGTAAAAGCAGGACTCGCACAAAAAGTTGACTCAAAAACATTAGAAAAAAATATCCCAGCACAATTCCGTGATTCAAACGGTGAATGGTTCGGTTTAACATCACGTGCACGTGTGATCTATACCTCAAAAGATCGTGTTGGCAAATTACCAGCGGGCTTTGACTACTTAGATTTAGCCAAACCTGAATACAAAGGCAAAGTATGCGTTCGTTCAGGCAAAAACTCATACAATGTCTCCCTCTTTGCATCAATGATTGAACATTATGGTGTAGAAAAAACCAAAGCGTTCTTAGAAGGCTTAAAAGCAAATCTTGCACAAAAACCACAAGGTGGCGACCGTGATCAAGTGAAAGCAATCAAAGAAGGTATCTGTGATTACGCTTTAGGAAATAGCTATTACTATGGTAAAATGCTTGAAGATGAAAAACAAAAATCTTGGGCAGAGTCTGCAATCATTAACTTCCCTGATGGTCAATACGGCACTCACGTAAACATCAGTGCAGTAGCGCTTGCTAAACATTCACCAAATAAAGCAAATGCTGTTAAGTTAATTGAGTTTTTAAGTGGTGATAAAGCACAAAGCTTATATGCGGAACTTAACCATGAATATCCAGTAAAACCTGGGGTTGAGCGTTCTGCATTAGTGAAAGGTTGGGGTGAATACTCTGCCGATGCGATCAAACTTGAAGCGATTGCGAAAAACTACGAACAAGCGTTAAAACTTGTTGATGAAGTTAAATTTGACGATTTTGCAAAATAATTTATAAAAAATAGTCATAGGGGCAAATGATATTTGCCTCAAATTAACAGGGGCGAAAAGTATTTCGCCCCTACAACGTTTATAGAGATCTCAATGAAAAATTCCTATTTACCTTGGCAACTTTCTGCCCTTGCAACTACGCTGTTAATCCTTCTTCCGTTGCTTGCCATTGGCTATCACGCTTTTGAAGGTGAAATGGAAAATCTCGTTCATCTTTGGGATACAATGCTAGGCACTTATCTGCTTAACTCAAGCCTGTTAGTCTTAGGCACTGTCGTCCTTGCACTTTTTTTTGCATTACCGTCCGCTTGGATCGTTGCGAATTATCAATTCTGTGGGCAAAAAACGCTTCAATGGTTGCTTTGCTTGCCGTTAGCAATGCCTGCTTATTTAATCGCTTATCTTTATACCGATTTACTCGACTATTCTGGGGCATTTCAGGAAATGTTGCGTGGTATTTTCGGTTGGCAAACACCGCACGATTATTGGTTTCCGAAAATCCGCACCCTTTACGGTGCTTGCTTTGTGCTTGCCCTTGTACTCTACCCTTATATTTTCTTACTGGCTCGAGTGGCATTATTAGAACAATCCGAAAACCTCACTCACAGTGCCAGAATGTTAGGCTCATCGCCGGCGGATATTTTCCGTAAAATCACTTTCCCTTTAATTCGCCCTGCTATTGCTGTCGGTATGGCGTTAGTCGCAATGGAAACCTTAGGCGATTTCGGCACAGTGTCCTATTTTGCAGTGCCAACTTTGACGACTGCCATCTACGACTCGTGGCTCGGCTTTCAAGATCTCGGCACGGCAAGCCGTATTTCCATTTTTATGTTGCTGATGATTTTTCTGTTTATCAGCCTTGAGCAATATAGCCGTCGCAAACAAAAAAGCTATCAGCGTGGCTATGAAAAGAAAACCTCGTTCAAACAGCTCACAGGCTGGAAACTGTGGCTTGCACAAGGCTGGTGCTGGGGCTTGCTGGCATTGGCGTTCTTTATTCCATTTGGGCGATTAATCTATTGGTCTTTCCACTATTTTGAACAGTCGTGGAATTTAGATTTTGTGCAATTTGCCTTGAATAGCTTGAAGGTATCTATTATTGCCTCGATCATTACCGTTGCCCTTGCTATGTTACTGCATTTTGCTCATCGACTGTCGGTCAATCGCAGATTTTGGGCGAAATCGACCCGCTTGTCGTTACAATTTTCCTCATTGGGCTATGCCATTCCAGGGACTGTACTGGCAATCGGCTTGTTGTCGCCATTGACTTTTGCCGATCACCAATTACACGCGCTACTGAAATCTTTAGATCTTTCCCCTGTCGGCTTGATTTTTTCCGGTTCACTGTTTGCCTTAGTCCTTGCCTATGTAATCCGCTTTTCCGCAATGGCAATCGGCAGTCTTGAAACCTCTCTCGGCAAAATTTCGCCGTCGCTAGATATGGCAAGTCAAACAATGGGAAAAACAGGCTTATCAATGTTTAGAAGTGTGCATATCCCTTTGATTACCAAGGGAATTATTACCGCAGGCTTAATGGTCTTTATTGAAAGTATGAAAGAGTTAAATGCGTCACTGTTATTGCGACCGTTCAACTTTGATACCTTAGCGACCCACGTTTTCACCTTTACTTCAGATGAACAATTAGAGCGTGCCGCCTTGCCAGCCATTGTGTTAGTGTTGGTTGGATTAATCCCTGTTATTTGGCTGACCCGTTCGTTAATCTCTCAATCGCAAAAAGAACGTTAATATGAAATTACTTGATATTCAAAATTTGAGCTGTCAATTTGACGACAATGTGGTACTAAAATCCCTCGATCTTGCCGTAGGCGAAAATGAGATCGTCTGTCTATTAGGGGCAAGTGGTTGTGGCAAAACGACGCTACTCAAAGCGATTGCAGGTTTACTTCCGATTAGTGAAGGTAAAATCTTTCTTGCAGGGGAAGATTTGCAGAAAAAACCGATTGAACAGCGTCAAATCGGGCTGATTTTCCAAGATTACGCCCTCTTTCCGCATTTAACGGTAGCACAAAATATTCAATTCGGCTTATGCAAAATGTGTAAATCCGACCAACATTGCTGCACCCAACAGATGTTGTCAGTGGTGAAGCTACAAGGCTTTGAAGGACGCTTCCCACACGAACTGTCTGGCGGACAGCAACAGCGTGTTGCCATTGCCCGAGCTTTAGCTTGTGAACCTGAGTTATTACTACTCGATGAACCCTTTTCCAACATCGACAGCCAGACCCGTTATGCGATGATCCAAGAGATTAAGCAGATCTTAAAAAGCCAAAAAGTCCCTGCGATTTTCGTTACTCACAGCAAAGAAGAAGCCTTTGCCTTTGCGGATAAAATTGCCGTGATGGATCAGGGTAAGATCGTACAATTCGGTACGCCAACTGAACTTTATCACTCCCCAGTGAACGCTTTCGTTGCCGATTTTTTAGGTGGCACAAACTACCTGCCGTGCAAAGTGTTAGAAAATCACTTCCTTGAAAGCCCGATTGGTGCTTATCAATTCCCTGAAATCGAGTATCCGCTTGGCGATTATCATTGGTTGCTCCGCCCAGAGCAGATTACCCTAAAAGCTGACGAAAGCGGACAAGGTGTAGTGATTGAAAAACTGTTCTTAGGACAATTTTACCGTTACCAAATTGCAATAAACGGCACAAATGTCACCGCTTACCAAACGGCAGATTTGTCGCTACAAGCAAAAGTATCGGTAAGTTTCCAGATGAGAGAGTTGGTGTTGTTTCAAAGATAAAAAGTAGGGACACCAAGCTTGGTGTCCCAAACATACAATTAGATTTCCAATACTAGAACCGTGTTTCAAACACTAAGTTCACATTTTTATCAGTGTAAGAATAGAGTGTTGGTAAGTTGCTATCATGTTTTTTCCAACTAAATTGCAACTTCGGTGTGATGTTAAACAGATGCCAATCTCGTTTCCAAAGGGTCAAACTTGTGGAATAGACTTTATCTTCTCTCACTTTCCCTAAAGATAAAAAGCCTAGTTTGGCAATATCTTTATAATCTCGCTTTGTAAACGACAAGTTCAAGCGGGTAGATAAACCCCATAAATTCCATTCTTGTCCCCAACCGAAACGCACCCTTTTAGTATCTGAACTATATTGTTTAACGCGAACATCTTCACGATTAAAATCGCTACCTATATAGAAAAACTGTTGCGGATTACGTAGCCAAAGCAATGTTGCAGATGCTAATTTTGTGATACCGTCTTGTGCCGTGCCATCATAATTATTCTGTTTTCCATATTCCAATGCCGTTGAAAGCTGCCAGTTTGGATTAAACCAATAATTCCACTCTGTACGAATCCCTCTTGTACGACGGTAAGATTGATTGCCTACCCAACGCTTTTCAAAGAAAGGGAGCAGGCGGAACTGTCCGCTTGCTGTTTTATAGCTATAGCCCAACAAGGTTCGATTACTAATATCGTCATCGGGGTGACTATTCCAATAGATTTTACCGTAAGTATTATTTTCAAGACTTAAATAATGGCTATTAAATAAGTTAAAATCCCTTGAAATATCGGCACTAAAACCAAAACCCTGTGCAGAGCGAGGCTTCATTGAATCCCCTTTAACATAGCCTGTATTTTCAATTTCAAGGGCATCCGATGTGTTATTCACATTTTTTGTACTCACATAGTAAGCCGAAGCCCCAAACTGCCAGCTATCTCGCTCATTGATTGCATCGGAATATACCTCAATCAAACTCGCTACAGGGGCAGGGAGATTTTCGACACTTTTTGCTTTGTTGAACTGGTCAAGGGCGGCGGTATCTTGCTTAGTTTGGAATAACAAAATCGCTAACTCAATCCGTACCGCATTCAAATCAGGTTTTTCAGCCAAAATGTCACGATAAAGTGCAATGGCTGGCGAATACTGTTCATTTAAGCCATACCATTTTGCTTGAGCAAATTTCTCTAAAATCCGATCTCGTTCAGAGAATTTCCGATAAATTGCAAGAAGTTGGCTTAAAATATCCGCTTGTCTGCTATAAATGGCTTCAGAAAGTAGATGTTGTGTCAACGCATAATTTTGCAGTAATTCCGCTTCGGTAATATCGACCACTTTTTGGGCAGACTCATGGGAAATATCAGGTAGTGCTTTTTGTGGTATTTCAGGTTTAGCTACGTGTTGCAGTTTTTGCTCGGTATCGTCGGCTGTATTTGCATTTGCCAAACTGGGTAAACTACACAACACAAGCGGTAAGATCAGGGCAGATTTTTTCATTTTTTTAATTACCGTAATAATTTTTGTAGGGACACACTGCGTGTGTCCATCATACAAAATTGATATCTAAAACCAACACGGACACACGCAGTGTGTCCCTACAAAATGGAAAATAAACAAAGCCACCACACCTGTGGCGTAGTGGCTTTTGATTTGCTAAATCACAATATTATTTAGGTTGTTTGGTTGCGCCGAAGACAGCGTTGTATTCAATTACATCGCCAATTTCTTTATATGAACGGTTAATTAAATCTACTTTTCCTACGGCATCATTTAAATCTTTACCGTAGAAATTAACTTCGTAGTCGTTGCTCCAAGATGCTTCTTTGATGTTCATCGTTTCATTTGTCGCCATACCTCGACGATAAGTCTTCGATTGATCAAGATTTTTCTCTAAAACGATTTTACCAATTAGGTTACTATTGATTTCACCCTCAATAGAGTTACGCTCAGGATCTTTATCAAATTTGGCTTTTAATGTTACCGTACCATCAAGGACAGGTTCAGAACGCACCCCAAAGCGTACATCGCCATCTATATCTGCTTTTGTTACGCTAGCAATTACTTGCCCTTTATAAGTTGCTTCGCCAGCTACCGCATCATTCCAAATAATTTTACCGGTTTTGATAGATTGACCATTACGCTCTACAACTTCTTCTTTCCATACAGGATAAGTAGAGTTATATCCAGCGGATCTATTTTCTTCTGCTTTTTGTGCCACTGAGAAGAATTTCACATCGTGTCCGTTGGTAAAGAGAGCGCCATAAGTCGAATAAGGTTGATTTACATAGAGATAATTAAACGCTTTAGCATCTTCTTTTTCAATAATTCCGAAGTCTACAGCCCGATTATTACGTTTAACTTTAGTTACAATTTTTCCGCTGAAATCAGGATCTTCTTTTTTCCCTTGATGAACTCCAAGGAATGGCTTGCCATCTTGAGCACTTAATTCATTGAAATTAAGATCTGTTTCCCCATTTACACCATAATAATCAAAAAAACTCTTTTCACCAGGATGAAAATTTGTTCGAAGGGAATTCAAATAGCCATTATACCTATATTCCGTTGTATTATTTCTTGGACCATTACTCTGGATATTAATAATTCGCCATTCAACCCCATTTTTATCTAACAGATTTACTGGTTTATTTTTCTCAGCGGCTTCAGCTTCTTTTCTCTTACGCTCTTCTTCTAAGCGTTTTGCTTCCTCTGCTTTTCTTTTTGCTTCAGCATCTGCTTTTGCTTTTTCTTCCGCTAATTTTTTCGCTTCTTCTGCCTTTCTTTTTGCTTCAGCGTCTGCTTTTGCTTTTTCTTCAGCTAATTTTTTCGCTTCTTCTGCCTTTCTTTTTGCTTCAGCGTCTGCTTTTGCTTTTTCTTCG